>CAMWKO010000020.1 GCA_947174885.1 uncultured Clostridia bacterium | reverse complement strand
CCGATACGCACGGTGTATCTTCTGCACAGGTGATTTTACGGTGGAATCTGCAAAAAGGCGTTGTTGTAATCCCCGGTTCCGGCAATCCCGACCACATTAAGGAGAATACTGAGCTTTATCATTTCGAATTAACCGAGGACGAAATGAACCGTATCAACGCCCTTGACCGAAACGAAAAGCACGATTGGTATTAAATATTATCGCTTCACGGACTTGAAATTAACCTTGCCTGCAGAAAGATTACAAGTAACAACTGTGAAATCAGCAAAAGTTACTGTCAGAGAGGGTTAGTTACAAAAAAGTGCGTACTTTTTTACTTTTGCTATTATTGATAAAATGAAAAGGAAGAATTATCAGGATTTAGAAAATATATTTACAGGTTTTTTATTAAAAGCTACAATATATTAGAAAAGAATAGGAGGAGGTACATGTTATTCAAGATGTCAGAAACAATCAATATCTCAAATTGCATAGATGATTTACAGTATGTATTGGAAAATGCAGAAACAGTTATTATCGGAGCAGGAGCAGGTCTTTCTACTGCTGCCGGATTTACTTATAGTGGAACACGATTTGACAAGTATTTTTCTGATTTTTCAAATAAATATAATTTTAAAAACATGTATTCAGGGGGATTTTATCCATATGAAACTCTTAATGAATATTGGGCATATTGGAGCAGATACATTTATATAAACCGTTACATGAATCCGCCAAATCCATTATATAATAAGCTGTATGAGTTGATAAAAGATAAGGATTACTTTGTTATTACCACTAATGTAGACCACTGCTTTCAAAAGGCTGGATTTGACAGGAAAAGGCTATACTATACACAGGGAGATTATGGTCTGTGTCAGTGTAGTGAGCCCTGCCATGAAGAAACTTATGATAATTCAGAAATAGTTTGCAAAATGGTAAAGTCTCAAGGCTTTAAAATCGCTGCAGACGGCAGTTTATATTTACCTGATAACATTACAGCAAAAATGCTTGTACCGGATGAATTCATTCCTTATTGTCCTAAATGTGGGAAACCTATGAGCATGAATCTTCGTGCTGATGGTACTTTTGTAGAGGATGAGGGATGGCATCAGGCAGCAGACAGATACGAATTGTTTTTAAGAAGTCATCACAACACAAAGGTATTATTTTTAGAGCTGGGTGTAGGATATAACACACCGTCCATTATTAAATATCCTTTCTGGAAGATGACAGACAAGTGGTGTAATGCGACATATGCCTGTATTAATAAGGGAGAAGCATTTGCTCCGGAAGAAATCAGAAAAAAATCAATCTGTATTAATGCAGATATTTATGAAACCATAAACATATTAAAAGGAATGATAAATAAAACAAAGGAGAGTTGAGCCATGACACATAATGAGAAAAGAATATATCTTATTAAAGAATTGCTATTAGAATTGCCACAACATAGAGATATTGAAATCCCAGACGATATAGAAGAGCAAAAACAGCTTCTTAGAAGTCTCATGAATATTCGCTTACCTCGTCCAGTAGGAGCTGAATTTCTAAAGGTACAGGATGAATATCTGAGCGAGGAAGTAAAGAGAAGAGGAATTACTGATATCAATACATTGCCGACTACCTCTGTCAATAATCGTATTATCCTGTGGCGTGGTGATATTACCACATTAAAGGTAGATGCGATTGTAAATGCAGCAAACAGTGCTTTACGAGGTTGCTTTATACCCTGCCATTCATGCGTGGATAACATCATTCACAGCGTTAGTGGTGTCCGGTTACGTCTGGCTTGCGATGAACTGATGACAAAACAGGGATACGATGAGCCAACAGGCAGTGCAAAAATTACACCTGCATTTAATCTTCCCTGCCGATATGTTCTGCATACCGTTGGACCGATTGTATCAGGAAAACTTACAAAAACACATTGCAGGCAGCTAGCGGATTGTTATAAAGCATGTTTGGAGCTTGCTTTGGAAAATAAATTGAAAAGTGTTGCTTTCTGCTGTATATCAACGGGAGAGTTTCACTTTCCGCAGCAGAAAGCTGCCGAAATCGCCGTGGAGACGGTAATTGATTTTTTAAAAAACGATACATGGATAGAAAAAATAGTATTTAATGTTTTCAAACAGGAGGATTACGACATATATAAAACGATTTTATATTAATAAATAATTTTATGTATATTAAAAATATCGTAGTTTCCATCAGTGCTGATAAACTATATAATTATGATAAAAGCCACCATAACAATTTATAAATCGGTATGGTGGCTTTTTATTTTTACTTTTTTTTGAGTGCAATATTTTTAACGTATATTTTATAACTACAGGAAAGTAAAACAGATTTTAACAGATATAAATTGTCACTGCTGGAATATTTATCAATAAAATCCTTTCGTGTATAGGTGCATAACAATGCCTGCTCAAATAATCTGCAAAATTTATCATAGGCCGTTTTTAAATCTGAATCAGTTATGGCAATCTTTATCAAATCATTAATATCCTGCATACTATAGACTTGTTTCAAAACACAGATTACAAAAAGTTTTGCAAGCTGAACCTTAGAATACTGCTTTTTTATAGGTGCTTCAATTAGATTATGTTTAACATAATTATTTATCATAGTTTTCGTAAGCAGTTCATTTTCTGATTTGCTATAGCTGTCATTAAAAAATATATAAGGAGATAAACAAGAGTTTACTAAGCTTACAACCTGATCTAAATATAAATCTACATTTGGTAATTCATCCCATCTGGGAATATGAAAATTATTAATTGAGATTGCATTTTTATCTTCCATAATAATAGTCGCTCCTTTCTAAATAAGGATAATAACACTTTTAAAATATATAGTCAATCGGCATAAAAGTGTAGATTTTCCGTATTTTTTATTTTTTGATTTAAAAAGCTTACATCATAATAATGATGTAAGCATCTTGCAAATAAAATCGAAAATGAAAGTGAACCTTCATTTTCGATTTTATCTGCAAGATGTCTATGTTGCCTTTGGCAACAAGACTTTTTAAATCAAAAAATAAAAAATACGGAAAATCTATATTTAAAAGCGGCTATAAGATTAAAATTAAGCTTATCATTCAAAAGAAATTATAAATTTAGTAAAGATTTTATTTGATAATTGTAAAAGTTATAGTATTATATTAGCTAGACTATCAAAGGAGGAAACTTTTGTGAGCCAATCAAACGAAAATAAAATCATTGAATTAAATAATATTTCCAAAATTTTTGAGGATGGATTTAGTGCAGTAAGTAATTTTAATCTGTCCATACAAAAAGGTGAATTTGTCACGTTTCTTGGACCTTCCGGTTGTGGTAAAACTACAACTCTCAGAATGATTGCTGGATTTGAGCTGCCTAGTGAGGGACAGATTTTATTGGACGGCAAGGATATTAGTAAACTGCCACCTAATAAGCGACCTATTAATACAGTGTTTCAAAGATATGCGTTATTCCCTCATTTGAACGTATTTGAGAACATTGCCTTTGGTCTTAAGCTGAAAAAGCTGCCAAAGGAGGAAATAAATAAAAGAGTTAAAAAGGCACTTGAAATTGTAGATTTAGAGGATTTTGAAAAGAGAAAGATACAGACACTTTCAGGGGGACAGCAGCAAAGAATTGCTATAGCCAGAGCGATTGTTAATGAACCTGAAATCCTGCTTTTAGATGAACCGTTGGGTGCATTGGATTTAAAGATGCGTAAGGAAATGCAGATTGAACTTAAGAATATGCATGAAAGACTTGGTATTACATTTATATATGTAACTCATGACCAGGAGGAAGCTCTTACCATGTCTGACAAGATAGTAGTAATGTCAGAGGGTAAAATTCAGCAGATAGGTACACCTGAGGACATATACAATGAGCCTAAAAATGCGTTTGTAGCCGACTTTATCGGTGAAAGTAATGTATTTGGCGGAGTGATGACGGATAAGCTCAAGGTAAGATTTTGCGGATACGACTTTGAGTGTCTGGATGATGTGGAAAAGGGAACAATGATTGATGCAGTAGTAAGACCGGAAGATATTATTATTACTACACCGGAAGACGGAATGATACAGGGAGAAGTAATATCCGTTATATTTAAGGGTGTGCATTATGAAATAACTATAATATCAGGAAAGAATGAAATTGTTGTGCAGTCTACAAAAAAAACAGAGATAGGTACAAAAGTAGGACTCATTATTGAACCTGATGGTATTCATGTAATGCTTGCGGAAAATACGATTAACCGTATTGAAACTGCTATTGACAGACATTATAAGCTGGAGTTTTTAGATGGAAAACTTAATTGCGACCTTACAAAGGTAATACAGGGGGCAGGCTTTAATGAGGAAGGTACTCTTATAGATGCCCATGGAGATGAAATAGATACAGATAAGTTAAAGGTAATTGTATCTATAAAACCGGAAGATATTACTATGAGTGATAATGAAGAAACAGGTATAATTTGTGGTCACATAATAAGTCTTATCTATAAGGGTGACCATTACAGCTATGTAGTTCGTACAGATGAAGATATAGATATTGTAGTAGATGATGAATATCTATGGAATATGGATGACTATGTAAGCCTTGTGATAAAAGAAGAAAGTATTCAGTATTCAATTAAGAAGTAGATTGCAGCTTTGCAGATTAAAGAATTTATAAAACCGGAGAGTTTTAAAGGTATATATTAGTTTTACAAATCCTTTTAAACTTATTTATTACAAGGATTAATCACAAGGAGAGATTAAAATGAAAAAGTTACGTTTAAACAGAAAACATTTATGTATTCCATATAGCGTGTTTTTGCTGTGCTTTGTAGTTGCACCTTTACTTGTAATTATTTTTTATGCGTTTACAAATGGTGAAGGTAAGTTTTCTATAGATAATTTAGTGGGCTTTTTTACGAGTCCGAATACTATTGGAACATTGTTCTATAGCCTTTGTATAGCAATAGTGACTACAATAGTATGTCTGTTAATTGCATATCCTATTGCATATATACTTGCAAGAAGTAAAATAAAATATAAATCAACAGTAGTATTGATTTTTGTGATACCTATGTGGATTAACTTTACTTTGCGAATTACCGCACTTAAGGAAATATTGACAATAATTGAAGGAAATCTTGCATTTCATCCTTTTTTAAATACAATTATCGGAATGACATATGATTTTCTTCCATTTATGATATTGCCAATGTATACAACACTATTAAAGCTTGATAACAGTCTGCTTGAGGCTGCGTCTGATTTGGGAGCCAGTCCGGTAAAAACATTTATTAAGGTAAGCCTGCCGCTTTCTTTGCCGGGAATTATCAGTGGTATAGTTATGGTATTTTTACCATCTATGACCAATTATGTAGTATTAGATATGCTTTATAACAGTACATATATTATGGGTAGCCTTATTGGCAGCTATTTCAGTGCATATGATTGGCATAATGGCTCGATGATTGCATTGATATTACTTATTATTATTTTAGTATTTACATTGTTTACAAATAAATATGAGGAGGACGACCATACGGGAAGAGGAGGTGTGAAAATATAATGAAGAAATTTGCAAAAGTATTTTTTATGATTATTGTGATTTTAATTATATATGCACCTATACTTATATTGGCAGTATACAGCTTTACTGATTCTGCAAATATCGGACCAATACATGGATTTTCGTTAAACAATTATAAGACCCTGTTTACAAGCACGGAGCTTACAGAAATGATTGCAGGAACTGTAATTCTGGCATTTGGTTCGGCAATTATTTCTACAATACTCGGAACACTTGGGGCATTAGGCGCATTTTATAGTAAGAAGTTTCCACAGATGGGAATAGGTGCCATGAATCAGGTACCGGTAGTAAATGCAGATGTAGTTACAGGCTTTTCCATTTGTATTTTACTTATTGCAGTATTTGGAATAGATAAAAGTACATATCTTCCTCTTGTTATAGGTCATGTAGTACTGTCGGCACCGTTTGTATATTTGTCTGTTGTGCCAAAGCTTAAGCAGATGGATAACAGCCTGTATGAAGCAGCAATGGATTTAGGTGCATCTTCGGCTACAGCACTTAGAAAAGTAATAATACCACAAATAGCACCAGGTATTGTTTCAGGATTTGGATTGGCAGTTACTTTATCTTTAGATGATTATTTTATAACTACCTACACTAAGCCTGCAACCTTTGACACTATAAGTACATATGTAGTCAATGCAACAAAGGGTTCACAGACAGATATCAAAACAGCCTTGTGGGCATTATCAACTATTATTTTTGTAATAGTTATATTGGTAGTAGTAGTAATGAATTTAAAGGCTTCAATAAAAGATAAAGCATAATCAGACATATATGAAGGAAAAGAAATGAAAGTAATAAAATTTATTGATTCTAAAAATTGTGTATGGACAAATAAAAAAATTAAGAGATATATGAGCCTTTTTAGTGGTTTTATATTTACAGTAGCTACAGTATTTACAGCATATACCATGAAAGGTGTAGCCGGTAATCTATATTTATCAGATATTGATATGTTTAACTCAGATGCGAAAATATCAGAGGTTTATATGAGTAAAGCAGATAATGATAAAAGCACAGATGATGTTATAAAGCTTCGTGTATGCAACTGGGAAGAATATATTGATTTGGGTGACTGGGATGAGGAAGAGCTCATTGAGTTAAGTAATGGTACTCAAATCATAGGAGAAAATTCTTTAATAGATGATTTTGAGGAATGGTATTATGAAACCTATGGTCAGAGGGTAGAAGTAGAATATTCCTGCTTTGGTACAAATGAAGATTTATACAATCAGTTGACAATGGGAGATACATATGATTTAGTGTGTCCTTCTGATTATATGATTATGAAGCTGATGGCAGAGGATAAGCTTCAGGAGTTTTCAAAGGATTTTTATAATGAAGAGGATGATAATAATTATTATATAAATGGTGTATCGCCATATATAAAAGATGTATTTGAGACTAATGAAATACGAGGAGAAAGCTGGAGTAAATATGCGGCAGGATATATGTGGGGAATTACAGGAATAGTATATAATCCGGAATTTGTGACATATGAGGAGGCATCTACATGGTCTGTATTTAGTAATAAGAAGTTTAACAGGCAGATTACTTTAAAGGATAATGTAAGAGATACATATTTTGCCATGCTTGGAATTGTATATGCAGATTTGCTTATGGACGAGGCTTTTAGAAACGATGAAAAATATGCAGAAAAGCTGACAGAGGTAATGAATGATGTAAGTACTGAAACTATTAGTGAGGTACAGGATTTGTTACAGGATATTATGGATAATATATATGCTTTGGAAACTGACAGTGGTAAAGCTGATATGGTAACCGGAAAAATTGTTGCAAATTATCAGTGGTCAGGAGATGCGGTTTACTCAATAGACCAGGCAGATGAGGATGGTTTATGTTTAAAATTTGTGGCACCAAAGGAATGTACAAATCTCTGGTTTGATGGCTGGGTAATGCTTAAATCCGGCATTAATGGCAATATTAAAAGGCAGCATGCAGCGGAAGCTTTTGTGAATTTTCTTTCAAGACCTGATAATGCAGTGCGTAATATGTATTATATAGGATATACCTCTGTTATAGCAGGCGGTGAGGATGATACAATATTTGAATATGCCGACTGGTGTTACGGAGCAGAAGAGGATGAAGAAGAAGCCATTTATTATCCGGTAGGATATTTTTTCACAGGTAATAATGAAGATGATGAATATATTATTTGTGCATCTGCTGACCAGATAGACAGACAGCTATATGCACAGTATCCTTCAGAGGAAATTATAAACAGAGCTGTAGTTATGGAGTATTTTAATGATGAAGAGAGTAAGGAAATTAACCAAATGTGGATTAATATTCGATGCTTTAACATAAATAATGTACCGATAGGAGTATGGGTGGTAATTGTAGTAGTGTTTGCTATAGTTTCAGGCTGGAGAATCCGAAAGAAAATAGTAGAAAAATAGTAGATATCATTGACATTAATGCGATTATATTATATACTATAAGAGTATAAATGGATTTTGTGAAAGCACTTTGTAAAAAGAAATTCTAGAAATAATGTGGAGTTATCCGCTTCGCTCTAGATAGTCTGAAACAAGGAGGTGATTCAGATGATTAACAGTGCATATAATTATTATCTGACAAATTATGTTGGTAAAGAAACTTCTAGATACGATACCCATAAGAAAAGTGAATTGCGTGATGTATATAATCGAATGGTTAAGATTAATAAAAATTCTTCACTTTATAAGATATCAGAAAGTGAAGAGGTTAAAAAATATGCCATTGATTTGAAGGAAGTAGCTAGGTCGATTACAAATATTGCATCTGAATTATCTGAAAATGAAAACTTGGATTCAGGATTTTCAAAGAAGAAAGCCATATCCAGTGATGATGACGTGATTTCTGCTAAATATATAGGAAATAATGATAATGAAGTTAATTCCGGTTTGAAAATTAAAATACAATCAATAGCAACAAATCAAGTAAATACAGGACATTATTTAAAACAGGATGCTGTTGGATTAAAGTCAGGTGCATATGCTTTTGATTTTTCTATAGGAGAATATACCTATGAATTTCAATTTAATGTTAAACCAAATGAAGTTAACAGAGATATTCAGGATAAGCTTGCCAGATTGATTAACAGGTCAAATATTGGAGTTGAGGCAGAGGTAGTAGAAAACTCTGAAGGAAAAAGTGCATTATCAATACAGTCAGAGGCTACAGGTGAAATTAATTACAAGGGCACTATATTTACAATATCATCAAATGAAAACAGCAAGAGTGGGAATGCCGTTGCTCATCTGGGATTGGATAATATCGAGAAAATGCCACAGAATGCCAAGTTTACCATAAATGGTATGGAAAGGAGTTCATCTTCAAATACTTTTACTATTGCAAAACAGTATATGGTTAACTTAAAGGCAGCAAGTGGAGATAAAGAAGTATATGTCGGATTGAAGCCTGATTTCGATGCCATTCTTGACAATGTAAACGAACTTATTGAAAAGTACAATGATATGGTGGATTTAGCCAAAGACAGAGTGGGAAGAGGATATGAGGCAGAAACGCTATATAGGGATATTAAAGGTATTTCTTCCTACTATAAAGATTCATTGGATTCAGCAGGGTTTAAAGTTGGCGAAGACAGTAAAATATTAGTAGATGAAGCATTATTTACCCAGTCTGCAAATGAAGGTACGTTAAAGGATAGTCTGGATAAGCTTGGAGCATTTAAAAAGGCACTTCTAAACAAAGCAAGTAATATATCGCTTAACCCGATGGCATATGTAGATAAAAAGCTTATAAGCTACAGAAATCCTGTTTATAATTTTAATAATGTATATATGACTTCAATATATAGCGGAATGATGTTTAATGGATATATATAAATTTAATATGGAACATAGATTTCAATAAATAAAAGGGAATACTCCGTTGCTTTGTGTAATTGCATATTTTATGCTTTACTATTTGTGACGGAGTATTTGATTGTTGTTACAGGAAAGCTTACACACTCGACCCATAAAATTGAAAAGCAATTTTATGGTATAATGTCTTCGTGAGTAAGCACAAGGCTTACGCACTCGACCCATAAAATCACTTTGTGATTTTATGGTATAATATAAGCAACGAGCTAAGTGTAAGAGTATACACTTACATTTGGCGAGTGCAGATAATTATAAGCTCTGCTTATGATATATTGACAGGAAAAAAATGTGTAATTATAATGTAGGGTAATTTGCTATAAGTTTTTTAGCTGTATATGTATTGAAAGGAACTAATAATGGCAAGATTTAAGTACGGAATTTTGTTGTTCATTGCTATTATATTTGTATTTACCGGATGCGGAACAAATGATAAATATAGTAACAAAATAACAGATGAAAATAGGGATGAAACTACTACTGATGAGGAAACAACCACTGAAAAAGTAACAGAGGCGGAAACAAGACCGGAAGCACTGAAAACCTCTATAGCTGTAGAAGCGGGGACTACTATTATTAATATTAGCGATTTTGTTAAACCGTATATGGGGCAGTCAGTGACTATTGAAAAAAATGTTACTGAGGAAGAATTAAGGGTTGCGGGTGTTACATATGAAATGAAAGTGAAATATCAGGGAAGTGAATATATAGTAAATGTAGAGGTAGTGGATACTACTGCACCTGTTATATCAGGAGTAAAAGATATTACAATTTATGTTGGAGATAATGTTGCTTTTAAGAGAGATGTGAGTGTTTCAGACAACAGCGATGAAGAGATAGAATTGATTGTGAATAATTCAAATGTTAATACAGGAGTAGCCGGAAGCTATAATGTAATTTATTCTGCAACAGATTCATCAGGAAACATGGCAACGGAAACTGCAATACTGTATGTTATTGAAAGACCCGTTATTAATGAAGAATATGTGGCTCCGATTGCAGATAACATTATAAATAGTATTATAACGGATGATATGTCGCAGTGGGATAAGGCATATAAACTTTGGAACTGGTGCCGAAATAATATATCATATACTCATGCCTCAGGGGACAGAAGCTCAGTATGGACAGGCGCATATGAAGGCTTGCATAACAGATCAGGAGATTGTTTTACCTTCTATGCTACATATTCAGTTTTACTAACGAGATGTGGAATAGAAAATCTTCAGGTTACAAGAATAGGCGGTAATTCAAATCACTGGTGGAATCTTGTAAATGTTGGAGATGGTTGGTATCATTGTGATACCAGTCCGAGAGTTAAGGGTGATAAATATAAATGTTTTATGCAGACAGATGAGCAGGTTGAGGCATATACCATTAAATATTCACAAGAGCATCCTGAGCATCCAAACTACTTTACATTTGATAAAAGTTTATATCCTGAAAGAGCTACGGATATAGTATTTGGCGAGTAGATATATATGTATATATATGTGTGCCTAAGTTTATTCAGTTTATACATATTTTATTTTAAAATTTGTAAAGTTTATAATTTGGAAGCTTTGTAAACATATTGCTCCAAAGCTGTATAGAAAAGTCTGCTTTTCGTTACATTTTTTGTACAATATGTCGCTGCTTAGGGGCAGCAAGACTTCATGTGCCTTAAAATAAAAAATACGGAAACTCTAATATATATTGAAAATGAAAATAATTTGTGATATAAAAGTCATGAAAACTTATATGTTCCGGTATTAAACATAGGCATATAAATTCACTTTTATACATTTATTCAAGGAGATTATTTAAAATGAAAAAAAGATTTTTAGTATTGATGTTAGCAGCTATGACAATTTCTTCATTTGCATTTACAGGTTGTGGAGATAGTGACGACAATACTTTCGTAACTACTACGGCAGGAGGTAACAATGATCAGACAACATCACCAAAAGGATATGTGTTTGAAAGAAATGGTGTAACTATAGGTATGGATATGGAGGCAGCTCCTATTATAGAAGCATTAGGTGAACCGGCAAGTTATTTTGAGGCTGCAAGCTGTGCATTTGAGGGATTGGATAAAATGTATGGATATGGAAGCTTTGAAATAGATACCTACGAATTAAACGGTAAGGATTATATATCTACAATAATTTTCAATGATGATATGGTTTCTACAAAGGAAGGTGTGTCATTATTTGATAAGAAAGAAGATATGATTAGTGCATATGGAGATAACTATAGCAATGAGCAGGGGATGTATGTATATACAAATGATAATATGAAGCTTAAGTTTGTAATTAATGGAGATGATGAAATTTCATCCATTATGTATACATCTACTATTATAGATGCACAGTAGGTTTTGTATGAAAGGACTAATTGACATTCACTGCCATATTTTACCTGATTTGGATGATGGTGCAAAAAATATGGAGGAAGCTCTGAAAATGCTTAAAATGTCTTATGAAAGTGGTGTTAGCACAATTGTTGCTACACCACATTTTCATATAGGCAGAGTGATAGCGGAATATGAAAAATGTAATAGTGCATTGGAAAAATTGAAATTGGCAATAGAAAGAGAGAAGCTTGATATAGAAGTTTTATTAGGAAGTGAGATTTACTATACGAATGATATTCTGAAGAAAGTTTCTAACAATGAAATACATACTCTTGCAGCTTCTAAATATATTTTATTGGAATTTTCACCTTGGGACGAGTACGGAAAGCTATTGCAGGCGGTGAATGAAACATACTCTTCAGGTTATATTCCTGTCCTTGCACATATAGAAAGATATGCCTGTCTGCATGATAATATGAAGAGAGTAGATGAGCTATATGAAAGAGGAGCATTGTTACAGGTCAATGCCAAAAGTGTGACAGGTGATAATGGAAGAAAAAATCAGAGGTTTATAAAAAAGCTTATGAAGAATAGAGCTATTTCTTTTATTGCCTCTGACGGACATGACAGTATAAATCGTGTGACTTCGTTAAATAAGTGTTTTCAATATGTTTCAAAAAAGTATGGTGGGGATACAGCTGAAAAGATATTTTGTGATAATCCCAGATATATAATAGAGAATAGGCAGTCGCCAATGTAAAGCTTGCTTCACCTTGGTGACTGCCTGAGGGAATAAAATTATGCACAGTATATCTTATTCTAAGTAAAGATTTTTTTAGGTGTTTTCTCTAAAAAGAGATGCAGTGATGTGATTTGTGCAAATCACTTATGATACTTTTCTACATCATTTTTAATAAAACATCTGTATCTTTTCTAGGAGGCATAGCAGGTACTTCATCATAGTAACCCAGAGCAATGACAGAGATAATTTCTTCTGTTTCAGGAAGATTTATAATAGCTCCAATCTTTTCTTCATCATACAGTCCCATAATAACTGTACCAAGACCTAACTCATTAGCTTTTAGTGTAAAAAGCATATTAGAACAGCCACAGTCGTACATTTGCCAGCCCTTACCCTTTGGAGAGTCAAAGCCACCGTCTCTATTGTAGCCCGAACGGTTTTTTACAACAGATGATACAATAACAACGGGAGCCGTAGCGGTAGCAGTATGGTTAAATTCAGGCAGGGCATTTACCAGTTTTTCTTTAATATCCTTAGATTTGATGGCATAGTAGCGTGTAACCTGTGTGTTTTTCCAAGAGGGAGCAAATTTTGCGGCATTAACCAATTCTTTAACAGCCTCATCAGAAACAGGAGTGCTATTAAAATTTCTAATACTTCTACGTGTTTCGATACAATTTTGTAATTCCATAAAAATACATCCTTTTCTAATTTATTTTTACCAGCAATTCGCCAAGTAATGTGCCTTTATGAGCTTTGGCGGATGTTGCCGTCGTCAGGTATTTAACTGACGTATATAAAGAAATATTAATATACCTAAGTTTTTATGACTTCTATTTTGGGTATAATAATATCTATAAAATTACATCGTTAAAAGTATGATACCATAAATTTACATTGATGCAAGTATATAAAATTTTGTAATTATCCCATGAGTTTTGCATTTTTTATTCCTGTGGGCAGTGAACCAAAGTTAAACTCAAGAATTATTCCTATTGTAAAAGTATGATTTGTATTCTATAATATATTATAGTTTTTGAAAGGATGTTTAAGATATGAGAATTTCTACTAAAGGAAGATATGCATTAATTTTAATGTTAGATATAGCTTGCAATTCTAATGAGAATCCGGTAAGTATAAAAGATATTTCAGCCAGACAAAAAATATCTGATAAATATTTAGAGCAGATTATTGCCGTGTTAAATGGTGCAGGATATGTAAGGAGTGTAAGAGGACCACAGGGTGGATACCTTCTTAGGAAAAGCCCTGAAGAATATACAGTAGGTATGATACTCAGACTTACAGAGGGTTCGTTGGCACCGGTATCCTGTGTAGATTCTGACGAACCAAGCTGTGATAAGCTTGATGGCTGTGTAACATATAGAATATGGGATAAGCTAAACAAGGCAATTAATGACGTGGTAGACAATATTACTTTGGCTGATCTTATGGATTGGCAAATGGCGGAAGCGGATAATTACTGTATATAGTTAAAAATTTTACTTACGAAGAAAATTTTTTTTTGATAAAATAAACATATGAGAACAAAAAACTTTGAAACAGAAGGAGGTTAATATGTTTGAAAAAGGTGAATATGTTGTTTATGGTCAGAATGGAATTTGTAAAGTCGGTGAAATTACATCTCTTGATATGACAGGAATTGATAAAGAAAAGCAATATTATATACTATATCCATTAGAAACGAAATCAAGTACAATATATTGTCCCATTGATAACAATAAGCTGGTGCTTAGAAATGTTTTGTCAAAGGATGAAGCATGGGCACTTATTGATGAAATTCCTGATATAGATATTCTTTGGATTGCAAATGAAAAGCTTAGGGAAAATGAATTTAAACAGGCGTTCAGAAGCGGAAATCCAAAAGAACTTATTAAAATTATAAAGACACTCTATATGAGAAAAGAAGAACGAATTGCGGCAGGAAAAAAGATGACGGCTACTGATGAAAAATATTTTCATATGGCAGAAGACAGATTATATAGTGAATTGGCACTTGCTATAGGAAAAGAAAAGAATGAAATGCAGGAGGTTATTTCCTCAAGAATAAATTTATTAAAAAAATAATTTAAAATGTGACTGTATTTTTTGAAACAGTCACATTTTAAATTTAAAACAGCAGTCTGACATAATATAAATACTATAGCTTATAATGGCATTTTGAAAGCCAGTAGTCAAGCTGTAAAAAGTATCCAATCATTTGTGGACCTGCCATTAGCTGACCATACCAAGGTTTTCCATAATCCTTTGGCGAATCCAGAAAGGTATATACTTTATCTAAATCTACAAAGTCTCTCAATGCCGATTTCTCGTTTTGCAAAGTACTCCGAAGTCTGTCTGCAAGCAATTTTTCATAGGATAAATCATACGTTTTAGGATAAGGGCTTTTCTTTCTGTATAATACTTCATCAGGAAGAAGATTTTTTCCTGTTTCTACAAGCAGGCTTTTGTGAATACCATCATGGCATTTATATTCCCAAGGAAGATTATATACATATTCTAAAATTCTATAGTCTGCAAAAGGTACTCTTGCCTCGAGACCTGAATACATACTGGTTCTATCCATTCTGCTAAGAAGTGTCTGCATAAACCATACCACATTAAGATAAGTAGTCTGTTTGTGCATCTTTTCATCAGGACTGTCACTGGTTAAGACAGGTGCATTGCTCATAGTAGTTTCATAAGCAGCCCTTGAGTAGTTTTCGAGGTCTAAAAGTTCCTTTATTTCATCTTTAAGAAATACTGTTCGTGCATCAAAGTCATATGACCAAGGGAAATTGTTGTGCTGCATAAGCTCTTTCTTATGGAACCATGGGTAACCGCAAAAAATTTCATCAGCACATTCTCCGGTTAATGCTACCTTTACCTGCTTACTTACTAAGCTGCAAAAGTAGAGAAGTGAAGATTCTACATCTGCCATACAAGGAAAATCTCTTGCATCTACAGCTTTTAGCAGATAGTCTGCCTGAGTTTCATTATTACATTCCAGATAGTAATGATTACTTTTGATATGATTTTTCATAATATCCACAAAAGGTCTATCCAATGTGGACTGAAAATCATTAGATTTAAAGTTAATATTATTATCTACAAAATCAAATGAAAATGTAGTAAGTGTTTTATCATCAACTGCCAGATTTCTGGCACATATAGCAGAAACAAGGCTGCTGTCAAGACCTCCCGACATAAAGGTACATATAGGAATGTCTGAAATCATTTGCTTTTTAATGGCATCATTTATAAGATAATAAACTTTTTCTGAAGCATCCTCATAGCTGTCGGTTATTTCACGAGGTGCAAGCTTCCAATAAAAATGAGTTTCTGTTTTATAGCAGTCATTACCCGGGGATGGCTTTATTATCATATAGCTGCCGGCAAGCAGCTCTTTCATGCCGGAATATACACCGTTTCCGGGAGTCTTTGCAGGGCCTAACCCTAATACCTCTCTAAAGCTGTCAGCATTTAAATAAGGTAAAATGCCATAGGCAAATAATGCTTTAGGCTCGGAGCCAAACACAAAGGAGGTAGCCATTTCCTGATAAAACAGAGGTTTTACACCAAGATGATCCCTTGCAATTATAAGTTCATCAGTAGTTTCGTCATATATGGCAAAGGCGAATATACCGTTTAAGGATTGAAAAAAGCTTGTGCCATACATCAGATATCCCATTAAAATGACTTCGGTATCGCTATCGGTTCTAAAGCTGGCACCTCTTGCCATAAGCACGGCTCTTAGCTCAGGATAGTTATATATTTCACCATTATAGCAGATAACACCACTTTTTCCGTTGTAACAGCACTTCATAGGCTGCTTGCCGCATTCCAAATCAATAATGGATAAACGGGTATGGGCAAGACCTATATGAGTTCGTAAGTAAATATCATTATCATCAGGACCTCTGTGATTAATTGACTGTTTCATTTTAATTAATCTGTTTTCCCATATTCCGTCCTTTAGATAATTAAAGCTGCTTTGGTAAAATCCTGCAATTCCACACATAAGAAACTCCTTTAATTAATTTCATTGGCTGAAAGGGCAAGCTTTTCAGGGTTTACCAGGTCGTAAGGACTTAGTATTACCGGCTGTAGCTGTTTATATCGGAGTGCATTATCAATAGTTTCACAAAGCAGTTCAATATGGGCAATCATTGAATTTGGTTTGCTGATATAATTATCCTGTCCAAATGGAACGAAATATATATTTTTTGTATTTAACAGAATACCAATATTCTTAAGATTCATGCCCAATGCATCATTTGTAGAAAGCGAAATAACAAGAGGCTTATTATTTCTTAAATGTGATTTTGCTGCCATAAGTACAGGAGTATCTGAAATACCATTAGCAAGCTTTGAAAGAGTATTACCTGTACAAGGTGCAATTACTAAAATATCAAGCATTGATTTAGGACCTATAGGCTCGGCATCCGGTATGGTTACAATAGGTGCTTTTCCTGTAATTTCAGTAGCTAAAGATATAAAGTCGTCACAATTTCCAAAACGGCTGTTTGTATTTGCGGCATTATTTGAAAATATGGTATACAGGTTTGCGTTTGTACTTTTTAGCTTTTTCAGCGCCATAAAAGTTTTTTCGTAGGTGCAATAAGAGCCGGTTAAGGCTATACCGATATTTTTATCATGAAAATCATATTTCATATGATTACTTCCTTTCAAAATCTTTTAAAATCATCAGAACTGTTTTGCCAATTAATTCTCCTGCCGATTTTGACATCAGCTTTCCGGGAATACCGGGAAGACGGGTATAGTGTTTATAGTCTTTAATAAGTTCATCCTCAAAACCAAACGGTGCAGAGGCAATGTCATAAATATAGCAGGATTTATTCATATATTTATTAAGGTTTTTTGTAAAAATATTTTCCGGTACGGTATTTATAATAATATCAAAGCTGGAAAGACGTACGCTTTCCAAGGTATCTAGTGTAGAAAAACCAAAGGATAGTGCCTTTGATATTAATGCATCATCTATATCGAAAACTGTAATATCGGCACCCAGTCTAAAAAGCATATCACTGATGTGTAATCCGCAATTTCCAAAGCCTGTAATCAGACAGGCAGCTTTATTTAATGAAAAAGGAGTAGAAGTAATAATACTGCCCAACACTCCTTCTGCTGTAAGTATGCCGTTATTCCGCAAAAAGAAGGAATTGTCTGACATATCTATATATCTGATATTTTTTAAATTAAAATTATTTTTAAGGTTTTCATTAAAACCATATCCAATTACAATATTGTCGCTGCTAAGAACCTTTAAAAAATCTTCTATTGAAACAGCTTCTCTTTTAATAGAGGAGGTTTGGTGTATAGTTTCATTATTCTTTGTAAAAGGAGTTGGACAAAGAATAACCTTGCAAGTTTTAACTAAAGTTTTTAAACTGAATTCTGAAGCATCATAGTATACACAATCACAGTCGTTAGCATTCAGATAATCATATAATGCCAATTGTCTGTCGTCACCGCTTAAAACTAAAAAAGAATAATCCTTCATAAAAACTCCTTTATACATATAACCTTTGGTTATACCATAATATATGAAAATCAGAAATAAATGTGAAAAATACATTGACAAAAACCTTTGTAAATCATAAACTATGATTTGTATATAAATAATGCTATGACTAGGAGGAGTAGATACCGAGTCTTTACAGAGAGAGTGATTCGCAGCTGAAAGGTCGCTTATTGTATGAGGTATTGAAGGTAGCCTAAGAGCAGCATTTCTGAAAGTATTTATAGTAGGAAATGACGGAGTCGTCCACGTTACAGGATAAGATGAGACAGCTTTCAAATGAAGGTGGTACCGCGTATTTTCGCCCTTCACGCATATGTTGCGTGGAGGGCTTTTTTATATAATGGAAATACCTACACTGTAGATGCCAAAGCTGCATAAGAAATATGTGATTTTAGACTATTTGGAGAGAAAGGAAATTGTAACCATGAGAAAAGAATTAGAAAAAAACTACAATCCGGCTGAAATTGAGGATAAGTTATACAAGGTGTGGCAGGACAAAAAGTATTTTCATGCAGAAGTAAACAGAGATAAAAAACCATTTACTATTGTTATGCCACCGCCAAATATTACAGGTCAGCTTCATATGGGACATGCACTGGATAATACATTGCAGGATATTCTTACAAGATTTAAAAGAATGCAGGGTTTTGAGGCTCTTTGGCTTCCCGGAACAGATCACGCTTCTATAGCTACAGAAGCTAAGATTGTAGAAGCTATGCGTAATGAAGGCATTACAAAGGAAGAAATAGGCAGGGAGAAATTTCTTGAAAGAGCTTGGGAATGGAAAAAGCAGTATGGCGGAAGAATTGTCAGTCAGTTAAAGAAGATAGGTTCTTCCTGTGATTGGGACAGAGAGAGATTTACTATGGACGAGGGCTGTAATAAGGCTGTAAAGGAGGTTTTTGTAAATCTTTACAACAAGAACCTTATCTACAGAGGAGAGAGAATTATTAACTGGTGTCCAAAGTGTCTTACATCCATTTCAGATGCTGAGGTTGAATTTGAGGAGCAGGCAGGTCATTTCTGGCATTTAAGATATAAGCTCAGCGATGGCAGTGGATATATTAATCTTGCAACTACAAGACCTGAAACCTTACTTGGTGATACTGCCGTAGCCGTAAATCCAAAGGATGACAGATACAGGGATATGGTTGGCAAGACAGTTATTCTTCCGATTGTTCATAGAGAAATCCCAATCGTTGCAGATGATTATGTAGAGATGGATTTTGGTACGGGTGTAGTTAAGATTACACCGGCTCATGACCCTAATGACTTTGAGGTAGGTCTTCGCCATAACCTTCCTGTTATTAATGTAATGACAGAGGATGCAAGGATTGTGGAGGATTATGAAAAGTATGCGGGAATGGACAGATACGAAGCAAGGGTTGCCATAGTTAAGGATCTGGAGGCAGAGGGTGCATTAGTAAAGATTGAAGATTACAGTCATAACGTTGGTACCTGCTACAGATGTGGTACAACTGTAGAGCCTAGAGTTTCAAAGCAGTGGTTTGTGAAAATGAAACCTCTTGCAGCACCTGCTATTGAGGCAGTAAAGACAGGAAAGACAAAATTTGTTCCGGAGCATTTTGATAAAACATATTTCCATTGGTTAGAGAGTATTCGTGACTGGTGTATTTCAAGACAGTTATGGTGGGGACATCAGATTCCTGCTTTCTACTGTGATGATTGTGAAGAAATGGTGGTTACAAAAGACAATGAGGCAGTATGTCCAAAATGTGGTAAGAAGATGCGTCAGGATCCGGATACACTTGATACCTGGTTTTCTTCAGCATTATGGCCGTTCTCAACACTCGGCTGGCCGGATAAGACAGAGGAAATGGATTATTTCTATCCAACCACAACTCTTGTAACAGGATATGATATTATTTTCTTCTGGGTAATCAGAATGATGTTTAGCGGTATTGAACACGCAGGGGAAGTACCGTTTAATACAGTACTTATACATGGACTTGTAAGGGATTCTCTTGGAAGAAAGATGAGTAAATCCCTTGGAAACGGAATTGACCCGCTTGAGGTTATTGACAAATATGGTGCAGATGCTCTTAGATTTACACTTATTACAGGTAACGCACCGGGTAATGATATGCGTTTTTATTGGGAAAGAGTTGAAGCCAGCAGAAATTTTGCCAATAAGGTATGGAATGCCTCAAGATTTATTATGATGAATATGCCGGAGGGCAAAATCGAAAAGGTTGAAGCGGATAAACTTACAAATGCGGATAAATGGATATTAAGCAAGTGTAATGACCTTGTAAAGGATGTTACCGAAAACCTGGAAAAGTATGAGCTTGGTATTGCGGCAGATAAGATTTACAGCTTTATCTGGGAAGAATTCTGCGACTGGTATATTGAAATGGTTAAGCCGCGTTTATACAATGACGAGGATAATACAAAGGCAGCTGCTTTATATACACTTAACAGGGTACTTGTCACTTCATTAAAGCTTCTTCATCCGTATATGCCGTTTGTAACTGAAGAAATATTCTTAAGCCTTGAAGAGGAAGAAGAATCAATTATGATTTCCGCATGGCCTGAATATAGTGAAGACATGGCATTTAAGTCTGAGGAGGAAAGCGTTGAAACTATAAAGGAGGCAGTCAGAAATATAAGAAATTTAAGAGCTTCCATGAATGTTGCACCAAGCAAAAAGGCAAAGGTATATGTAGTTTCGGAAGATGAAAAGATTAGAAATATTTTTGAAGAGGGTAAAGTATTCTTTGCTACACTTTCTTATGCAAGTGATGTGGTTGTACAGGCTGATAAGACAGGTATAGACGAGGATGCTGTTTCCACTATGATTCCAAATGCTGCCATATATATTCCGTTTGACGAACTGGTAGATATTGAAAAGGAAATCGAAAGACTGACTAAGGAGCAGGAAAAGCTGACTAAGGAGCTTGCAAGAGTAAACGGAATGCTTTCAAATCCGAACTTTGTAAATAAAGCACCGGAGTCTAAGCTTAATGAAGAAAAGGAAAAGCAGGCTAAGTATGAACAGATGATGAAGCAGGTTACTGAAAGACTTGAGCAGCTTAAGAATAAGTAGGTCTGCTGTGATGCAAGCCTGATGATGTGTAGCTTGCTGCAGGGTATTTGACCGGGAAGACAACAGAGCATATAGAAAACGAATCTATATGCTCTGTTTTTATTGTATCTCATACAAATAAACCACCTGCTATGCAGGTGTGTCCACAGATGCTTTAGCTTACAGTAAAAAACCTCCAATGTTATAATTAGTATAGGTTCGCCAACCGTACTAAACAAAGGAGGTATCAAAAATGGATGTTAATAGTTTATCACATACGAAGTGGAATTGCACCTACATATCCATTATGGGGGTGCAATCAGTCTGCCTAATTTTGAAATTTGTGAACAGTATGTGAAATATTGCCTTGAGTCCAAAAAAATACAAATATATATTGACACTGTGTCAGAACGCAAGTATAATATAAATAATGACACAGTGTCAGAATAGATTACAAGGAGGACTCCAAATGAAGAAGAACATTGGCTCACAGTTAGCATTATACCCTACACCCGTTACGGTCATCGGTGCGATGAATGGTGAAAAGCCCACTTGGACATTGGTGGCCCATGTAGGGATTATTGGGCATGATAGAATGCTTGTCAGTCTTGCCGCGCCTCATTTTATCAATGGCATAATTAAAGATAAACAAAAGCTATCTATTAACATTGTAGGAGAGGAAATTTTACCTCAAGCGGATTACGCTGGATCTGTCAGCGGAGCAAAGGTAGACAAATCGGTGCTGTTTGATTATGAGCTTGGTGCAGGTGGCGCCCCTATCATTCATAAGGCCCCGCTTACCATGGAATGCAGCGTTGTGGATGTATATAACACTCCGAATTTCGAGAGTTTCATCTGCACCATTGACAACACCTATGTGGAGGAAAGCTGCCTGAACGAAGAAGGAAAGATCGACTACCGTTCCCTGAAACCGGTATTGTTTGAGTTTCCAACCTATGAGTATTTGAAAACCGGAGATGTGATCGGCAAATGTCTCTCCCTGAAATCTTCAGAAACGCTATAAAGCAAAAGGAAGCAAGTGAAAACAGAGAGGTAAGGAGGAAACAAAATGCCAAAAGGATCACCGGAGCTTACAAACGCCCGGAAAGAAGAAATTATAAACGCTTGTGAAGAACTCTATAAAACGATGAGTTTCAAAGACATTACTATTAAGGAGATTGGCAACGCCACCAGCTTTACCCGCACTGCAATCTATAACTACTTTCAGACGAAAGAAGAAATTTTTTTGGCACTTTTGCAGCGAGAATATGAGCTGTGGATTGCTGAGCTGAGTCAGATCATGAAAGAAAATACCACGCTCACGAAAGACGAATTTGCCGACAAGCTGGCACGGTCTTTGGAGAAGCGCGGACAGCTTTTGAAGATCATGTCCATGAATCATTACGACATGGAGAGCAGCTGCCGCCCCGAGCGCCTGACTGAATTCAAGGTGGCCTATGGAGAATCCCTGCATACGGTTTTGCGCTGTTTGGAGCAGTATTTTCCGGATATGTCGGTTGCAAATAAGCAGAATTTTCTATACACCTTTTTCCCATTCATGTTTGGGATCTATCCCTATACCGTTGTCAATGAAAAACAGCGGACAGCTATGGAGGAAGCAGGTGTGAATTATGTATTTATGACGATTTACGAGATCACTTATAACTGTGTGAAGTGCTTATTAAAAAATTGATATGGAGGTTTGAACGATGAAATACACGAATTTAGGAAAATCGGATTTGAAAGTTTCTCGTATCTGTATGGGCTGTATGGGCTTTGGAAACGCTGCCACCGGCCAGCATAGCTGGACGATTGGCGAGATAGAAACACGGGATATTATCCGGCATGGCTTAGACATGGGAATCAATTTCTACGATACCGCCATTGTCTATCAGAACGGTACCAGTGAACAGTTTGTTGGCAAGGCGCTGCGGGATTTTGCCAAGCGGGACGATTATGTGATTGCAACTAAGTTTACGCCCCGGACACAGGACGAGATCGACGGCGGTGTTACCGGGCAACAGCACATTGAGAATTATCTGAACCAGAGCCTTCAAAATCTCGGTCTCGACTATGTAGACCTCTATATTTATCACATGTGGGACTATCATACTCCGATGGAAGAGATCATGGAAGGGTTGCACAACGCCGTGAAATCCGGCAAGGTGCGGTATATCGGCATTTCTAATTGTTTTGCGTGGCAGCTTGCGAAAGCCAACTACTATGCCCGCGCCAATGGACTGACCGAGTTTATCTCCATTCAGGGGCATTATAATCTGATCGCCCGCGAGGAAGAACGCGAGATGGCTCCGTTCTGCACTTCGGAGGGGATCGCTATGACGCCGTACAGTGCATTGGCAAGCGGCAGACTCTCCCGACATCCGGGCGAAACATCGAAGCGGTTTGAGCAGGATTCCTACGCACGGTTCAAATATGACACCACTGCAGAGGCGGACGTAAAGATCATTCGCCGCGTGGAAGAGCTTGCGGAAAAGCGCAGCGTTTCCATGACGGAGATCTCTCTGGCGTGGCTCTTAACAAAGGTCACTTCTCCTGTGGTTGGTGCAACCAAATTTTCTCATATTGACGGCGCAGTCAAAGCTGTGGATCTGAAGCTGTCAGAAGATGAGATTGCCTATCTGGAAGAACTCTATATCCCCCACGCCCTTGCGGGTGTCATGGCCCAGAATGGCAAGCAAAGAGCCGGAAATGTGGTATAAAAGGAGCGAATTGGTATGGAATTTGAAAAAGTATTGCAGTTAAGGCAGTCTACCCAAAAGTACTTGCCCAAACAGATATCCGATGACCACTTGCAGGCACTTTTGGATGTGGCAAACCGGGTCCCTGTTGGGAGCAAACTCTACAAGGATATCCACCTTACGGTTGTCCAGAATCAGGAGATACTTTACGATTCTCCAATGGTCATCTTTGTTTCACACCGAAAGCAGGAGCTTCAACCGGGTATTGAGTGGGCAAATGTTGCTTCCGTAGTGAATGAGATGCACCTGACAGCAACCAATATGGGTTTGGGCAGTGTATATATGTGGCGATTTGGAAACCATGCGTATGATAACGGAACTTAATCATACGGAGCTTTTGGAAATCCCCGAAGGATTTGAACCCTTGATCGCTCTTGCGGTAGGCTATCCGGCTGAAGAATTGAAAGAGCGATCCCTATCACACGAAATGATTACAACAAACTATATCAAGTAAAGGATGGAAAAGAATATGGCTGAAAAAATAGTACAAACCGCAGGAAGAAACTCACTAGGAGAGTTTGCACCTGACTTTGCGCATTACAATGACGATGTGCTGTTCGGAGAAAATTGGAACAATCCTGACATTGACCACAAGACGCGCTGTATCATCACAGTGGTGGCGCTAATGTCGTCCGGTGTGACGGACTCGTCGCTGAAATATCATCTGGAAAATGCCAAGAAAGCGGGTGTGACGAAAAAGGAAATCGCCGCCGTCATTACCCATGTAGCGTTTTATGCAGGATGGCCGAAGGGCTGGGCTGTGTTCAATATGGCAAAGGAAGTGTGGACGGAGACTGTGCCCACACAAGACGATAAGGTTGCTCACGCCGCCGAGATGGTGTTTCCCATAGGTGCACCCAACGACGGATTCGCGCAATATTTCAGCGGTCAGAGCTATCTCGCTCCTGTTTCTACCTCTCAAGTTGGTATCTTCAACGTGACCTTTGAGCCGGGTTGCCGTAACAACTGGCATATTCACCATGCTGATCAGGGTGGCGGACAGATTCTCGTCTGCGTTGCCGGACGTGGTTGGTATCAGGAATGGGGCAAGGAAGCTACCCCGATGAAGCCAGGTGATTGTATTAACATTCCTACCGGAGTAAAGCACTGGCATGGTGCGGCATCGGATAGCTGGTTTTCCCATCTGGCAATCGAAGTTCCGGGAGAAAATGGCTCTAACGAATGGCTGGAGCCGGTTGATGAGACACAATATGGAGGTTTGAAATAAAATGAAAAAGATTGCAATGATTTTGTTGGCTGTCTTGATGACATTGTCACTTGCAGCCTGTACCAGCAGTAACGAACCGACGGGGAATGACAGCAATACCGGCTCTTCGCAGAACGTCATGGATAACTCTCAAACGGAGGATAATTCCATGACGCCTGCTGAAACAGAGAGCCAAAACAAGCAGTCCAGCGAGACGTCCGATGATGATTCTGCATTCGAACCAGGCAGTGAGTCAAAGGACAGTAAAATCCTTGTCGCCTACTTCTCCGCGACAAACAACACAGAGGGCGTGGCGCAAAAGCTGGCGGACGGACTTGGAGCCGACCTTTACGAGATCGTGCCGGAACAGCCTTATACAGACGAAGATTTGGACTATGGTAATTCAAAGAGCCGCTCATCGGTTGAAATGAATGATCCCGGATCGCGTCCGGTAATATCCGGCGGAATTTCGAATATGGAGCAGTATGATGTTGTGTTTATCGGTTATCCCATCTGGTGGGGCGAAGCACCGCGAATTATGAGTACTTTTATTGAAAGCTACGATTTCTCCGGAAAGACTCTTGTAGCGTTCTGTACTTCCGCCAGCAGCGGATTTGGTAGTAGCGATTCGGCCCTGAAATCAGCCGCCAGCACAGCCACATGGCTCGACGGACACCGCTTTTCTGCCGGTGCCTCTGCCGAAGATGTGCTTGCATGGGCAAATGGACTTGAAATAAATTAAACAATAAATGATTTGAAATGCCTGCGCCGGATTTATCCAGCAACAGGACAGCTTCTCCATCCAGCCGCTTGATGGAGATTACAATACCATTTACAGATATGCAAGGCGGCAGAATGGAGAACACTATGCAACAACCAAAACAAATCATAAAACGGATTGTTGACCTTGCCATGATCGTTCTTCTGCCGCTTTTGATGGCGGAAATATTGATCGGGCAGGAAATCCACGAATGGCTCGGCACCGCAATGCTTACGCTGTTCATTGCACATAATATCCTTAATTTGGGCTGGTGGAAAAGTTTTTACAAGGGGAAGTACATCCCGTCCCGTGCTTTTAGTACGATATTTAATCTGCTGCTCCTTCTGGATATGGTGGCGCTGGGAGTCAGTGGAATTATGATGTCCGGCTTTGTCTTTGACTTTCTCCCCATTAACGTTGGAATGATTCTTGCAAGGCAACTTCATCTCTTTGCCTCTTATTGGGGATTGATTCTCATGTCGGCACATCTTGGGATGCACATGGAACTGTTCATCGGAATAGGCAGAAAGCTGTTCCACATTTATGAAAAGAGTGCGGCAAGGGCGTGGTTTTCTCGCATCGTTGCTGTTGCCGTGTCCATATATGGTATATACGCCTTTTTAACCCAGCGTATAGCAGATTATCTATTCCTGCAAACGCATTTTGTAATGTTCGATGAAGCAAAAGCAGCAATTATCTACTTTGCTGAAACTGCCGCCATGATATGGCTGTTTGCGGTAATTGCATATTACATAAACAAGTTGTTGCGCAGTATTAACAGGAAATCCGAAAAGGAAAAGGCAAGTGGACAGGGCTGGAAGGCTCTATCTTTTGCCATTCCAGTGCTTGTC
Source organism: uncultured Clostridia bacterium (assembly GCA_947174885.1). Taxonomy (GTDB): domain Bacteria; phylum Bacillota; class Clostridia; order Lachnospirales; family Lachnospiraceae; genus SVEL01. The sequence goes on along the minus strand of CAMWKO010000020.1, from coordinate 19,802 downwards.
TGTGTCCTTGTTGTGGTAGGACTGAATCTGCCCTCACAAAGCGAGCCGTGGCAAAGTGAGCCGGCAGAATCGCCGGCAAGCAGTGGCTCTAATGTGGAGGTGAATACACCAACCTCTGCCGAACCAAGTCAGCCCTCCGCTCAGACAGTTATGATGCAGGATGGCTTTGTGTTCATCAAAGGCGGCAGCTTTGCAATGGGCAGCCCGGAGAATGAACCGTGGCGCTCGGCGGACGAAACCCAGCATACTGTGACGGTCAGCGATTTTTATATCAGCCCCTATGAAGTGAAACAAGGCGACTATGCGGCTCTTATGGGCAGCAATCCCTCCAATTTCAGCGGAGACCATCTGCCGGTGGAGAATGTGTCGTGGCTGGACGCTGTGGCCTATTGCAATGCGCTCAGCCAGAAAGAAAACCTCACTCCCGCCTATACCATTGATGGCCAAATTGTCACATGGGACAGAAGCGCAAACGGCTATCGTCTGCCCACCGAGGCGGAATGGGAATATGCCTGCCGCGCCGGAACAGCTACACCCTTTAATACCGAAAACTCCATCAGTCCAGAGGAATCTAACTATTACGGTCATTATCCCTATGAGATTGAGGATAATTACTTCTCACAAGGAAATCTTTCAACGAAACCGGGAGAGTACCGACAATCAACGGTTGTCGTAGATAGCTTTTCGCCCAATGCTTGGGGGCTTTATAATATGCACGGCAATGTCAGCGAATGGGTGTGGGATTACTATGGCGAATACAATACCGCTGATGAAGCTGATCCTACTGGTCCGGAAGCCGGGACGCGCCGTGTCTATCGTGGCGGCGGCTGGAACGATTTTGCCAAGAATATGCGCTCGGCCTACAGAGCGGCCTTGCCAGAGGACAGGGGCAGCTTTAATCTCGGAATCCGCCTTGTTAGGAACGCTGTAAACGGAACCGGCAGCATTGTCAGTACGGGGATGGGCAGTGAAGCCACCGGCAACGGAAATGTGTTGATTGTGTTCTTCTCTTGGGGTGGCAATACGAGAGGAATCGCGGAAGAAATTCAGCGCCAGACGGGCGCAGACCTCTTTGAAATTGAACTTGTGAACCCCTATTCAAGCAGCTACAATACCGTTCTCGATGAGGCACAGCGCGACCAAAATATTCAGGCAAGGCCAGAGATCAGGAATCATGTAGAGAATTTTGAGCAGTATGACACGATCCTTTTGGGCTATCCGAACTGGTGGGCTTCGATTCCTATGCCGATCGCTTCTTTCTTGGAGGAATATGACCTGACCGGCAAGACCATCGTACCGTTTTGCAGTCATGGGGGCGGCCGCTTTGGACAGAGTCTGACTGCTATTGCAAAGCTGGCTCCAAATTCCACGCTGGGTGAAGGGTTATCCATTCACTATTCGGGCGGTAGCACGCTTTCACAGGATGTTGCAGTCTGGCTGGAATTAAACCAAATACCGCTTAAATAGCAAGGTTTTATTCATTACGGCAAATAAAATCATAATAGTATAAGGTACAAGCATAATGACACAGAATAATGAAACAATGCCGAAAATTGCGATGGGTGTTGGCTTGAACCTTTGGGTATCGGTTTCATTACAATTAAAAAGATTTAAAGCAGCAGTCTGTTTCGTCAGACTGCTACTTTTTTATTTGTATCTCGTACAAATAAACCATCTGCTATGCAGGTGTGTCCTCAGATGCTTTAGCTTACAGTAAAAAACCTCCGATGTTATAATTAGTATAGGTTCGCCAACCGTACTAAACAAAGGAGGTATCAAAAATGGATGTTAATAGTTTATCACATACGAAGTGGAATTGTAAGTACCATATAGTTTTTACACCGAAATATAATAGAAGAAAAGTTGCATATGGACAGTTGAAACAAGACATAGCAAATATATTGAGTATACTATGCAGGAGAAAAGGTGTGAAAATTGTAGAAGCAGAGATATGTCCAGACCATGTGCATATGTTGGTAGAACTACCACCGAGCATAAGTGTTTGAAGTTTTGTAGGATATTTAAAAGGAAAAAGTACGCTAATGATATTTGAGAGACATGCAAATTTGAAGTACAAATATGTAAATCGGCATTTTTGGTGTAGAGGATATTATGTGGATACAGTAGGGAAAAATGCAAAAAAGATACAAAAATATATACAAAATCAAATAAAAGAAGATTTGGAATATGATCAAATGACACTGAAAGAATATATAGACCAGTTTACGGGTGAGCCAGTAAAACTAAGCAAATAGAAAAGCCCTTTAGGGCTTGGTAAGTAAATGATGTTGCGGCTGGCAAACTTTTTGATAAGTATTTAGACTTTAGTGCCGGTAACAGCCACTTATATGGGCAGAACAAACTACCGGCTAAGCCGGTAGTTATGATTCCTGCGAGCAATGAGCCAAAGGTAGGCTTGATAAAGTGAATCTGAAAAATAATTGTAAATACGTTAAGGAGAGACAAGAAAATACTAGGATTATATAGAGAAATATGTTAATATAAATATATATATGATTCGTGAATTTGAATATAATTGCATTTTAATACTCTTAATATCAGGAGGTAGATACTATGGAGGAACTAAAAAAATATATACAGATAAAGCTTAATGAAGATGAAACAGAGTGTAAAATATGTCTGGACATAGTAGATGATTCTGAGTTTTACGTTTTAGAGGATATCATTACGTTTTTAGGCGAAAATGGAATTGTATATGGCATAAATAAAAATATCATCAGTGAAATGATAAGTGAGAAAGCATATAGCAGATTTGTGGTAGTAGCCAGCGGTAAAAAGGCGGTAGACGGAAAAAACGGATATTATATGTATACCTTTAATACTGCGCCTAATAAAAAACCAAAGCTTAGAGAGGATGGCTCGGTAGATTATCTCAATCTTAATCTGTTTCAGAGTGTTAGTGAGGGTGAATTATTAGCAAGATATATTTCTAAGGTAGATGGTAGCGATGGATGTACTGTTAAAGGAAAGATTATAAAGGCAGCTGTAGCAAAAAATTTGCCACCGCTTAGAGGGAAAGGATTTACCATATCAGAAGACTGTATGGAATATTATGCAGCCTATGATGGGAAAGTGGATGCTTCAAATGGTTTAATTAATGTTTCAAAAGTTTCTACAATTCCCAGTGATGTGGATTTAAATACGGGCAATTTAGATGTAAGGGGTGATTTAGAAATAATGGGAAATGTTATTTCCGGAATGAGCATTAAGGCAACCGGAAATATAACTATAAACGGGGTAGTAGAGGCTTCATATATTACTGCCGGTAAAAATATCCTGATAAAGAGAGGTATTCTGGGTGGAGGAAGAGCTAAGATAGAGGCAGGTGGAAACATTTTTGCACAGTTTATTGAAAACTCGTCAATATACAGTGGAGATTGTGTGCAGGCAAATAGTGTGGTCAATTCTATAGTTACTGCCTATAATGATATAAATATATATGGCAAAACGTCATCTATTGTGGGAGGAAGCCTTAAAGCTAACAGGATGGTAAGAACTAAATGTATAGGAAGTGCAGGACAGGTACTTACGAGGATTTCAGTGGGAGTAGAGAACAGTATTGAAGCTACTTTGAAGTTAAAAGAAACAAAGCTGGAGGAGGAGAGTGAAGAACTTAAAAAGATTGAAAAGGCTATGAAACTTCTTAATTCAAATAAGCAGCAGGCTGATAAAGAAATGCTTTTGTTGCTTACAAGAACAAAAATAGAAAAAAATGCTACTATTGCAGAGTTAAAGAGAGATATTGAAAATATAAGAATGAGAATAGAACTTGCAAAAAGTGCAGAAGTAGTGGCAGAGGAGATGGCATATCAGGGGACTATAATATCTATAGACGGAGTTATGCTTAAGCTGGATAATGACTATGAAAAAATTGTGTTTATAAGAAGAAAGGATAAGATACTTACAAGGATGTATCAGGAGGATGATTATACAAGTGTACCGGTTGTTCCTGATAAGTTGAATTAGCTCATTAAAGTGTTATATGGCAAATGAAAATTAAAAATTTATAAAAATACACAGATTAAGGTATAACAGGCTTTCACAACACGCTGCGGTGTCGTAAATTGCGAAAAATAATAGTTGAATATTTTCTATACACCTTTATAATAAACCTAGAAATTGAAAATCAGTTTCCGGGTTTATTTTTGTGGAAAATAAGCCGATTAGATGCATTTCCACATATATGTGACTAATAAATTATAACAGAATGATTATAATGTACAGGTTATAACAAAATTTGATTTTACAGAAAGTTAAAGCTATGAATTACAATGAATGTGTAAAATATATTCTTGATATACCCAAATTTAATAAAATAAAATCTAATGAAAATTGTTATAGAATACTGGAAAGATTGGGAAATCCTCATAAGAAATTCAAGGTTTTCCATGTTGCAGGAACAAACGGAAAAGGATCTGTTTGTGCATTTATTAATTCAATATTGTTAAGTATGGGAAAAAGCGTAGGATTATTTACATCACCACATTTAGTAAAGATAAATGAACGTGTAAAGGTTGATGGTAAAGATATATCAGATGAAGATTTTTGTGAAACTTTTTTTAAAGTAAAAACTGTAATAGAGGAATTGTATGGAGGTAAATATCTTCCTACATTTTTTGAATATATTTTCCTGATGGCAGTTACATATTTTTCAGACAAGAACGTAGAATATGCAGTGCTTGAGGTAGGTATGGGCGGAAGACTTGATGCTACCAATATTATTGAAAATCCGATTGCCACTATTATTACAACTATTAGTATGGACCATATGGAAATACTGGGTGATACCATAGAAAAAATAGCAGGCGAAAAGGCAGGTATAATAAAGAAAGCAGTTCCGGTATTTTATTTTGGAGATAATATTACTGTAGATAAGGTTATATGTGAAAAGGCAGAGCAGACAGGAGCATCAGCCATAAAAACAGTATCTGAGGACATCACTATTTTAGGAAAAAATAATAAAGCTATTGATTTTTCTATTTCTAATATGTATGATAGGTATGGATGTTTTAGAATTCCATTTGTAATGGAATATCAGACTGTTAATGCTGCATTGGCAATTAATGCTGTTAATTATGTATTAGCAGATGAATTGAAAAGAAAACATATAGTTGATGGATTAAATAAAACTATATGGCAGGGTAGAATGGAAGAAATCAAAAAAAATATCTATTTAGATGGTGCTCATAACTATGAGGGCATAGAGCAGTTTGTTAAATATGCAAATGAAATATCCAAGGATAGAAGTATATATATTTTATTTTCTGTAGTTAAAGAAAAAGAATACAATCTTATGATGGATTTAATTGCAGAAATTAAAAATTGTAAAGGATACTTAGTTGCACCTGTTCAAAATGCCAGAGCATTAGTAGTAGAAGAAATGTCATCATATCTAAAGCAAAATGTAAATGCACCTGTTTATAGCTTTAGTGATTTAAAAGAAGCTGTTACATATGCTGAAAAAATTAAAGATGATGATGAAGTATTATTCTGCGTAGGTTCACTATATATGGTTGGCGAAATAAAAGCAATTTTTGGAGGCAATTATGATAAATTTTGATGAAGAAATTAAAAAATTTCATCCAAGTCTTGAAGTAGACGAGGCTGAAGATGCAATATATAACAATAATGTAACTGACCTTACTGATATTATGATAGAGATGATGAAGGAAGTTAAGGAGAATAACTGATGAGATGCTTTAGATGTAATAGTGTTCTTTCAGATTCAGATATTTGTGAGAGCTGTGGAACGGATGTTATTATATATAAAAAAATAGTTAAAATGTCTAACAGTTACTACAATATGGGACTTGCCAAGGCAAGAGTCAGAGATTTATCAGGTGCAGCAGATTTATTGCGCAGAAGTGTTAGAATAGATAAGAACAATATAAATGCCAGAAACCTTTTAGGACTGGTATATATTGAAATGGGTGAGTGTGTAGAAGCATTAAGCGAATGGGTTATCAGCAAAAATATAAAGCCTGAAAAGAATGTTGCAGACGAATATATTAAAAGTATACAGAGTAATCCAAACAAGTTAAATACAATGAACCAGACCATAAGGAAGTTCAATATAGCATTGGGTTATGCGTGGGAAGGAAATGATGATTTAGCAATTATTCAGTTGAAAAAGGTACTTAGCCTTAATCCGAATCTGATTAAGGGATATCTGATTTTATCATTACTTTATATGAAAAAAGGGGAATATAGCAAATCCAAAAAATTGCTTAATAAGGTTTTAAAAATAGATGTCAATAATACTCTTGCCATTAAATATTTAAGAGAAACAGACAGATTAGTAGAAGAAGAAACAGGAAAAAAGAGTTCGCAGCCAAAGGAGGAGGAAGAGGTAAAGCCTCTTAGTGGAAATGATGTAATTATTCCACGCTCTACCTATAAAGAAACAAACTATGCGCTTGTAACTTTTATTAATGTACTTATAGGTATTGTAATAGGTGCGGCAATGGTTTACTTTTTGGTAACTCCTGCAAAGGAAAGTAATGCAGCATCAGAGTATAAGGATACGATCACGGATTATGCATCAAGATTAGATAAATCAAATGGGCAGATTAACAGTCTGCAATCACAGGTAGCTGAGCTTGAAAGTGAGAGAGATGCTTATAAAGCACAGGCTGAATCAGCAGCAAATATTGTTGCAAGTACTGAAAACACAAATGCGCTTATAGAAATTGCTAAAAAGACATTATCATTAGAGACTGTTTCAAAGGTGAATTTATCGAATGAGGACGCAGTAGAGCTTGCAGATGTATTGCTGGAGTTAGGGGATATTTCTTCTGAAAGTGAAGGCTTTAAGGAATTATATAATTCACTAAAGGAATTATCATTTGAAAAGGCAGGACAGTACTACTATAATTTGGGCTCACAGTATTCAAATAATAATGACTGGGAAAATGCCATTGATGCATATACACATTGTGTAAATATGAATGATCAAGAACCTTCATATCTATACAGACTTGGCAAGGCAATTTATAAAAATAACAATAATGCAAACACAGATGAATCAAGAGCATACTTTAATAAAGTTATAGAGATAGCACCAAATTCAGAGTATGCAGAATATTCACAATCATACCTGAATTAGTACAAGCCATAATAAGGGATGTAATTAATATTAAATAATAATATACGTAAGAAAAAAGGATAGCTGATACTATCCTTTTTCTAATATAACAGAAAGTTAGCCGGTTTTGCTGGCTTAAATAAATAGAAGGGAGTATATATGAATGAACTATGAAATTAAAAATGGAGAAATGAGAGTAATACTTGATAAAGAACTGGATCATCATAATGCAAGCTTAATAAAAGATGAAATTGATGATATGGTACTACAGGGGAAAGTCAGAGACATTATTTTTGACTTTGAGAAGACAAGCTTCATGGACAGCTCAGGAATAGGTATTATCATGGGAAGATACAAGCTGTTAAAAACATTGGACGGAAAAGTATATGTTACAAATATAAGTGGAAATATTGAACGTATTTTTGTTATTTCAGGGCTTTATAAAATAATTGAAAGGAAATAGTAAAATGGAGAATAAATTAAATATAACAGAGAATAAAATGACGGTAACCTTTGACGGTATATCTGAAAATGAGGCATTGGCGAGAGTAATTGTGGCTGCATTTGCCACAAGACTTGACCCTACGCTTGAGGAAATAAGTGATATTAAAACGGCTGTGTCAGAAGCCGTTACAAATGCTATTGTACATGGATATCAATATGAAAGTGGTGATGTAAATATGAATTTATATACCAGAGGTAAGGATTTATACATAGAGATATCTGATAATGGATGTGGAATTGAAGATATTTCAAAGGCAAAGGAGCCGTTATATACTACAAAACCGGAGCAGGACAGATGTGGAATGGGATTCGTTTTTATGGAAGTATTTATGGATGAGGTAGAAGTAATATCACAGGTAGATGCAGGTACTACCGTAAAAATGAAAAAATGTATAGGTAAGGAAGCTTAATTATAGAATTGGGTTACTTGGATAAGGGTGAAGTAATGGATAATTTAGAGATGATAAAACTGGCCCATGAGGGAGATAAGGAGGCCAGAGATTTATTAGTTAATGAAAATATGGGGCTAATCTGGAGCATAGTTAAAAGATTTTCAGGCCGTGGCTATGAAATGGAGGATTTGTTTCAGATAGGATGTATAGGTATATTAAAGGCTATAGATAAGTTTGATATGAGCTTTAATGTACAGTTTTCTACTTATGCAGTACCTATGATAACCGGCGAGATAAAAAGGTTTTTAAGAGATGATGGAATTATAAAAATAAGTAGGACACTAAAGGAGAACAGCTATAAAATTAACAAAACAATAAGTATTTTAAGTGTAAAGCTGAATAGAGAGCCTACTATTGATGAAATTGCTACTGAGCTTAATATGAACAGAGAAGAGATAATTATGACAATGGAATCAAATGTTGAGGTGGAGTCAATACACAAAACGATATATCAAAGCGACGGTAATGAAATTTATCTGGTGGATAAGCTGTCTGAAAGCGGTATCAGTCCTCAGGTAAATGATAAGGATATATTTGGAGATAATGAAAAGGAAAAATTAATAAATCATATGATGCTTAAAGAACTTATGGATAATCTGAAGCCTAGGGAAAAGGAGCTTATTATACTTAGATATTTTAAGGATAAAACGCAGATGGAGGTTGCAAAGGTGCTTGGTATCAGTCAGGTGCAGGTAAGCAGAATGGAAAAAAAGATACTGTTAAAGATGAGAAGTGAGATAGTATAGAAAATTGACTGAATATCTAAAATTATATAGGTGCTGCCGCAACAAGAGAAAATCTACAGGATATGTTTTTTATATCATTAAAAACGCTATATCCTGCAGATTTTCTCTTATTGTGGCAACCGTAATAAATTAATATGCTTTAAAAATTGGAAGTTGATTTTTATTGTGATTTAAATTGAGAGTTCGAGTTTTCTATCGATATAATGAATAATGCGGGTGACAGGAATCGAACCTGCACGGTCTCCCACTAGATCCTAAGTCTAGCGCGTCTGCCAGTTCCGCCACACCCGCAAGTAACTGAACGGTCTATAGTTTAGCATTTATTTGTACTTTAGTCAAGAGGTAACTAACTAGAGTTTCCGTATTTTTTATTTTTAGCTTCAAAAAGCTTACATCATCATAATGATGTAAGCATCTTGCACAAAAAGTTACAGATGAAAGTTCACTTTCATCTGCAATTTTTTGTGCAAGATGTCTATGTTGCCTTTGGCAGAAAGTAAACTTGATAAATGGCTAAATAATTGATATTATTATTAATATGCTAAGGCATACAGATGCATAAGGAAAATTTTTAAGCAAAAGTATATTGGAGGTAAAATGAGTAAAGTATGTTGTTTTTTAGCAGATGGCTGTGAAGAGGTGGAGGCTTTGTCAGTAGTAGACATTTTAAGAAGAGGTGGTATAGAAACAGTTTTAGTATCTGTAATGGGTAGGAAGGAAATTGTCAGCTCACACAATATTCATATTATTGCAGATGAGTTAATTGAAGATATAGATTTCGATAAAGTGGATATGATTTTTTTACCGGGTGGTATTCCGGGAACACCTAATTTAAAGTCAAATGAATTGCTTTGTAGTAAGATTAAGGAGTTTAATGATAAAAATAAGCTGTTAGCAGCAGTCTGTGCAGCGCCAAGCATTTATGGTGAGCTTGGAATATTAAAGGGCAAAAAAGCAACCTGTTATCCAAGCTTTGAGGATAAGCTTGAAGGTGCTGTATATGTTCCGGACAGGGTAGTGACTGACGGAAATATAACCACAAGCAGGGGACTTGGAACGTCTCTTGAGCTGGGATTAAGATTACTTGAAATATTTACAGATAAGGAAAATGCCGATGCAATGGCTAGAAAGGTTCAATTTATTTGTTAATTATGAAGAATATAATAAAAATAAATATACAGAAGCTACAATTTATTCTATTATTCTGTATTGTAATTATAACATTTTGCGGCTGCGGAAAAAAAGAAATAGAATATGGAAGTGAAATTGGAGTAGCTTCAGGAAGTGTCGATTTATCAGGTGATGAACCGGATATTAAAATTTCCAACATAAGGTCTTATATAGGTGAGGATATAGACTATTTATCAGGAATTAATGTGAATGATATTGATAAATATGATGAAATGGAAATATGGGTAGATGCCTCCCTGGTGGATATTTTTACGGCAGGAGATTACAAAGCTACGTATACATTCAAATACGGTGATAAAGAATATACCAGAGAGATAGTTGTAACCATTATTGAAAGAGAAAATGCAGGAGATAGTGTAGATAATTCTGATACATATAATGGAGAGGAAAATAACTATCAAAATAACGGAAATGGCAGTGGAGATAACAATTCCGACCTCGATAATACGGGAGCAAACAATAACTCAGGCGGAAATACAAATAATGGTGAGGCAAACAATAATACAGGCGGAAGCATAAACAATGGTGGAGTAAACAATAATGCAGGTGAAAGTACAAATAACAGTGGCGCAAACAATAATGTAACCGGAAACACAAACAGCAATGATAATACAGTACAGAATCCGAACGGTAGTGGGGTCACATCGGCTACAACCTCTAAAAATAACAACCAGACGACTACTAAGCCACAAAATAATAATCAGACTACAACGCACAGACAGATTATTACAAGTGCAGGAACAGCAACGACATCTTTTAGAGAACTGGGATACTATAGTATAGAACTGCTATCAGGAAAAATAGTTAAGCTAAAATCTACAACTTCAAAGTATATAGTATCTACACGTACTGATGTAAGCTATACTACAAAAAATAATGCAAATTATAAGGTTTCAAAATTAATAGTAACCTTTAGTGACGGTACTACACAGGTTTTAGAAACGGTTGAGGAGAAGCAGAATTAAATTCCAACTTTACTAAAATTTGTCTAAAAATAATGACAATACAGATTAATTATGATATAATCTTTTGATGCTATGGTCAAATTTAAGGAGGAATAGGCTAAATGAGTTTACAAGTAGAAGTTTTAGAAAAGAATATGGCAAAACTTACAATTGAGGTTTCGGCAGAGGAATTTGAAAAAGCAATTGAAAAGGCATACCAGAAAAATAAAGGAAAAATGAGTGTTCCGGGATTCAGAAAAGGTAAAGTACCTCGTAAAATGATTGAAAAAATGTATGGCGTTGGCGTTTTCTACGAAGATGCTGCAAATGAAATTATTCCGGAAGCATATGCTGCAGAAATCGAAAATTGTGATTTAGATATTGTTTCACAGCCTTCAATCGATGTTGTTCAGATTGAGAGCGGAAAACCTTTCATTTTTACGGCAGAGGTTGCTACAAAACCGGAAGTAGAACTAGGTGAATACAAGGGTATTGAGGTTGAAAGAAAGTCAGTAGAAGTTACAGATGAAGAAGTAGATAAGGCTTTAGATGAAGAAAGAGATAAACAGTCCAGAATGGTACCGGTAGAAGGCAGAGCTATAGAAAATGGAGATATGGTTACTATAGACTTTGAAGGCTTTGTTGATGGTGTCGCTTTTGAAGGCGGAAAGGGAACAGATTATCCTTTAACTATCGGTTCTCATTCATTTATTGATACATTTGAAGATCAGCTTATTGGAAAGAATATCGGAGAAGAAGTTGAGGTTAATGTTACTTTCCCAGATCAGTATCAGGCAGAAGAATTGCAGGGTAAGCCGGCTATGTTCAAGGTAGCTGTTAAGGAAATCAAGGCTAAGGAATTACCGGAGCTTGATGATGACTTTGCACAGGATGTTTCTGATTTTGATACATTAGCTGAGTACAAGGAAGATTTAAAGAAAAAGCTTGTAGAAAAGAAAGAGGAAGAAGCTAAAGAACAGCTTGAAGAAGATATTGTAGAAAAGGTTGTTTCAAATGCTAAAATGGAAATACCTGAACCAATGATTGATTTACAGGTTAAGACAATGGCAGATAATTTTGCAAGAAGAATTACTTCACAAGGTCTTTCAATGGAACAGTATATGCAGTTTACAGGTATGACACCGGATAAGCTTGTAGAGCAGATGAGACCACAGGCTGTTAAAACTATTGAAAGCAGATTAGTACTTGAAGCCATAGTAAAGGCTGAAAATATTGAAGCTACAGAGGAAGAATTCAACAAAGAATTAGAAAAGATGGCTTCTATGTATCAGATGGAGGTTGAAAAGCTTAATGAGCTGATCAGCGACAAGGAGAAGACTTCCATGAAGCTTGATATTGCAGTTCAAAAGGCTGTTGATTTTATTGTTGAACAGGCTAAATAATGTATTTTAGAAAGAAGGTATATGTATGAGTTTAGTGCCTTATGTCATTGAACAGACCAGCAGGGGCGAAAGAAGTTATGATATTTATTCAAGACTTTTAAAGGAAAGAATTATTTTTCTGGGTGAAGAAGTAAATGAAACAACAGCCAGCTTAGTTGTTGCACAGTTACTCTTTTTAGAATCAGAGGATCCAAATAAGGACATTCATTTATATATTAACAGTCCGGGTGGCTCAGTTACAGCAGGTATGGCTATCTATGATACTATGAATTATATTAAATGTGATGTATCTACTATGTGTATGGGCATGGCTGCATCTATGGGTGCGTTTCTGTTATCAGGCGGTACAAAGGGTAAAAGGCTTGCACTGCCAAATGCGGAGATTATGATTCATCAGCCACTTGGCGGAGCTAAAGGTCAGGCTACAGAAATTCAGATTGCAGCAGAGCATATTTTAAAGACAAAGAAGAAATTAAACGAAATTCTTGCGGCAAATACAGGAAAGCCTCTTGAAGTAATCGAAAGAGATACGGAAAGAGACAACTATATGACAGCTGAGGAAGCACAAGAATATGGTTTAATAGATTATATTGTGACTAACAGAACAGAATCATCTAATAAATAATACTGATACTACAGAATCGAGGTGAATGGATTTTTGGCAGGTAAAGATAACAACAATAATGGTATAAAAAAGCTATGCTGTTCTTTTTGCGGTAAAACTGAAGAGATGGTCAGAAAGCTCATAGCCGGACCAAATGATGCATATATTTGTGACGAATGTGTTGATATTTGTTCAGAAATATTAGATGAAGAAATGGATGACAATCTTGAACCTGAGGATTTTAAGATTAATCTGATGAAGCCAAAGGAAATAAAAGACTTTTTAGACCAGTATGTTATAGGTCAAAATGAAGCTAAAAAGGCTTTGTCAGTTGCAGTTTATAATCATTACAAGAGAATAACCTCCGGAAAAGATTTAGACGTTGAACTACAAAAGAGTAATATACTTATGCTTGGACCAACAGGTTCAGGGAAAACATATTTAGCACAAACATTAGCAAAGCTGTTAAATGTTCCATTTGCCATCGCCGATGCTACGGCACTTACTGAGGCTGGATATGTAGGCGAGGATGTAGAAAATATCCTGCTTAAACTTATTCAGGCGGCAGACTATGATGTGGATAAGGCAAAATATGGTATTATCTATGTGGATGAAATTGACAAGATAACAAAGAAATCAGAAAATGTTTCCATAACAAGAGATGTTTCCGGTGAAGGTGTACAGCAGGCACTCCTTAAAATATTGGAGGGTACTGTTGCAAGCGTTCCACCGCAGGGTGGTAGAAAACACCCACATCAGGAGCTTATTCCTATAGATACCACAAATATTTTATTTATCTGTGGCGGTGCATTTGACGGATTGGAGAAAATTATTGAAACAAGAATAGATAAGAAATCTATTGGTTTCAATGCAGATATAGCATTAGAGAGAAGTGAGGAATCAACAGAACTGTTTAATCAGGTAATGCCTCAGGATCTTGTAAAGTTTGGACTTATTCCTGAATTTATTGGTCGTGTGCCTGTAACAGTTACACTTGATAAGCTTCAAAAGGAAGATCTTGTACGAATTTTAAAAGAGCCGAAGAATGCTATTATAAAGCAGTATCAGAAGCTGTTAGAGTTTGACAACGTAGATTTGAAATTTACAGATGAAGCTATTGACGCTATAGCTGAATTGTCAGTAAAGCGTAAAACTGGTGCAAGAGGATTACGCTCTATTATGGAAGATTGTATGATGGATATTATGTATGAAGTACCATCAGAAGAAAATGTAGAGAAATGTATAATTACAAAGGAAGCTGTAGAGAAGAAAGAGAAGCCTGAACTTGTATACAGAGCAAGCTAATTGATTATTATATCTTGGGGCTGTCGCATTAGAACAAAGCCGTGCAATATTAAGCTGATAAAGCTTAGATATAAACTGAATGGTTATATTTGATTTTAATGTGATAGTCCTTATTATATTTTATGATTCTTATATTATATTAAAACAGAAAAAACAGGAGAAAAGTATATGGTTATAAAAAGCTTAGAACTGGAAACTGTTTGTGGTATTACAAGCAAGCTGCCTGAAAATGACAAACCTGAGGTGGCATTTGCAGGTAAGTCAAATGTAGGTAAGTCCTCGCTTATTAATGCTCTTATGAATAGAAAATCCTTTGCGAGAATTTCCTCTGAGCCGGGAAAAACACAGACCATTAATTTCTATAATATTAATAATTTTATGTATTGTGTAGATTTGCCGGGTTACGGCTTTGCAAAGGTTTCAAGGGAAACACAGGCAAAGTGGGGTAAGATGATTGAAAATTATCTTAAAAGCTCAAAACAGCTTAAAGCCGTTTTTCTGCTTATTGATATCAGACACGAGCCATCTGCAAATGACAGGGAAATGTATGATTGGATTGTATATAATGGATATGAACCTATTATCATTGCTACGAAACTGGACAAAATTAACAGAAGCCAGATTCAAAAGAATATTAAGATAATTAAAAACAGTTTAAATGTAAAACCTGAAACAGTTATTATCCCGTTCTCTGCACAGACAAAGCAGGGCAGGGATGAGATATGGGATTTGATAGATAATATCGTAGGATATGAAAAGGAAGTATAGCTGCTATACTTCCTTCATTAGTCTTTTCATAATGTTTCTATATATTTCTTCACTGGCTTCCTTCCAATTGTTGCACATCATTTCTGCAACATCCTCAGATGGAACAGATAAATTCATATCTATAAGAGTAGAGGAGCCTTCATTGATTTTACAGTTTACAATAAAGTCCTGTGTGGTGGATTTATAATAGTCACAGATGACACCTACTTCGTTTCTTAGCTCATATTTATTTTCAATTAAGAAGATGTCCATATCATCTATAATGGCAACAGGTATTTTGTTTTTAAACATCTCAATAGTCTCTCTGCCATCATCAGTTATTTTATAGTAAGAGGTATTTCTGACTGTTTCTGAGGAAATTAGCCTGACCTCTAAAAGCTCTGACAAAAACTGCTGAAAAACAAAGTAGGTTGTGTATTCCTTATCCAAAAAAAATCTGGAAATCTGATTATTTGTTAAAGGAAAGTTTACTTTGTTTAACATATACAGAGTCATAAATTTATATAATGTTAGTTGCTCCAGTGCCATAAAATCCTCCGTCTAGCAGCTATATAGACTGCCTTGTACTATATTTTCATTTTGTAATCTGTTATTAATATAATTTAAAACCATACGTTTATTTGCACTAAACATAGGCTCTGCTAATAACTTCTTAGGACCATCACCTGTTAGTCTGTGGATAACTATGTCAGGACGAAGATGTTTTATACACATAATGAGTAAATCGCCGTATTCCTCAAGTGATAGTATTTTAAAGGAATTTTCTAAATAGTAAGTATAAAGGTCAGTATCCTTTAGTATATGGAGCAGTTGTAATTTTACTCCATGAATAGGAAAATGATTGATATATTTTATAGTATTAAGTATGTCAGCCTCTTTCTCAAAGGGAAGACCAATTATAATATGAACAACTATATTTAATCCTGACAATAAATCTACAGCGGTTTCAAAAACATTATTTTTATATCCCCTGCGAATAAAGTCAGCCGTGTTTTCATTACTGGTCTGAAGTCCCAGCTCTACAAAAACAGGTTTTATATTATTTAATTCAAAAAGCAGGGAGGCTGTATTTTTATCTATACAGTCAGGTCGAGTTGCAATGGAAACAGCTACGATATCTTTATGGGTTATAGCTTCAAAAAATACTTTACGAAGATAGTTAATATCTCCATAAGTATTAGTATAAGCCTGAAAGTAAGCAATATATTTGTTTGATTTAATCTTATTGGATACTAAAGCTTTTCCGGATTCTATTTGTTCAGTAATAGACAGCTTTGGAGATTGGGCAAAATCACCCGAACCTCCGCGGCTGCAAAAGATACAGCCTCTTGTATCTATTTTTCCGTCTCTGTTAGGGCAGGTAAGACCTGCATTTAGTGATATTTTATATACCTTATCACCAAAGCTTTTTTTTAAATAATCATTTAAAGAATTTATGTACATATTTATTTTTTGTTTGTTCCGTCCGGTTCAATATTATCCATTACTGCTTTTGAAACAATATCTGAAACACGTGGGTCAAAGGCCTCAGGAAGAATAAAGTCATCATTAAGCTCTTCATCGGAAACCAACGAAGCAATGGCATTTGCAGCAGCAAGCTTCATTTTTTCAGTAATAATGGAAGCTCTGCCTTCTAATGCACCCTTAAATATACCCGGGAAAGCAATAACATTATTTACCTGATTTGGAAAATCTGAGCGACCTGTACCTACGATTCTTGCACCGGCTTTCTTTGCTTCATCAGGCATGATTTCAGGAACAGGATTAGCCATTGCAAAAATTATGGCATCTTTATTCATGGTTTTGACCATATCAGCTGTTACCATATTTGGAGCAGAAACACCAACAAATATATCAGCACCTATAAGGGCATCTGCAAGAGTACCGGTTTTGTTGTCAAGATTAGTTAACTCGGTCATGGATTTCTGCATCCAGTTAAGACCTTCATAGTCCTTATGTATAATACCGTCTCTGTCACACATTGTAACATCCTTTATACCATATGTAAGTAACAGCTTTGTAATGGCAATACCTGCTGAACCGGCACCATTTACCACAACCTTACATTTTGATTTATCCTTCTTTGTAATACGAAGACCATTGATAATACCTGCCAAAACGACAATGGCAGTACCATGCTGGTCATCATGGAATACAGGAATATCAAGAAGCTCATTAAGTCTTTTTTCTATTTCAAAGCATCTTGGAGCGGAAATATCCTCAAGATTAATGCCTCCAAAAGCAGGAGCAATATTAACAACTGTTTTAATGATTTCTTCTGTATCCTGAGTATCAAGACAGATAGGAAATGCATTTACACCGCCAAATTCTTTAAAAAGAACAGATTTACCCTCCATAACAGGCATTGCTGCAAGAGCACCTATATTTCCAAGACCCAAAACAGCAGAACCGTCAGAAACTACAGCAACAGTGTTTTGTTTAATTGTATACTTGTAGGCTGTTTCAGGATTTTTATGTATTTCCTCACAAGGAGCAGCCACACCCGGAGTATAGGCAAGGGCTAAGTCCTCTCTGGAATTTATTGAACATTTTGATTCTGTGGAAATCTTACCACACCATTCTTCATGAAGCATTAAAGCTTTTTCGGTATTTGTCATAATGTGTTCCTTTCGTTTATTTGTAGTATATGAGTTTCAGTATTTTTGGGTTCATAAAGGTTAGAATAGAATTTATGAATCCTAAAATAGAAACTGCATTAACTTAAGATTTATAATAGAAAATTGTATTTTTACATTCAGAATATATATTAGCACAAAAATTAAAAAAATAATACTATCATTTTACAAGAAAATAGTGTATAATCCAGTTTATGTTGTTCTTTTGTAAGCAGTGATACAGAAGAATCTTGAAATCATACAATCAGTAGTTATTTCAATACATATAATCCAGTTTTATTTATATCATTTTTAGGGAAAGGAATCGTATATATGAGAGCGAAACTTGAAACACTACCAATGACCGAATTGCGTGAACTTGCAAAGGTAAATGGAATCAAAGGAATTACCACTATGAGAAAAGCTGCATTAATTGATAAAATATTAGAAGTAGCAGATTCAGGAAAAAACGCAGGTGAAAGTAGTGCTAAGGGTAATGAGAAATCAAGTGAAAATAGTATAGAAATTAAGGAAATTAAAAATGAGAGCAGCCATAGTAACAGAACTAAAGCAGTAAGCGAGGAAAATAAACAGGAAAGCAACTCTTTAGTTACTACTGAGATGTCTAAACGTCCTGCAAAAAGTACAGCAAATTCATCATATAGAAATGAAAATCATCAGAGAACTGAATATACATCAAGAAATATTAATCAGCAAAAAAGTGAAGGATATCAGAGGAATGATAGTGTTCAAAGGACAGACAGTATTGCCAAGCTTGATAATGCTCAAAAAGCGGAGAATGTTCAAAGAACGGAAAATTCCAGAAATAATAAATTTGCCACAGCAGCAGAGGCTTCAAAGCATATCGGTATAACACCGGAACAGTCTGTACAACCATATATTTCAGTGCAGCAGAAGCAGGAAATGCTTAGAAAACAGGCACTTGAGGAACAAATAGACTTAAGCCTTGACAGTGGTGTGGTGGCTAACGGAATTTTGGAAATTATGCCGGATGGCTTTGGCTTTATAAGATGCGAAAATTATCTGCCCGGAGATAATGACGTATATGTATCTCCTGTTCAGATTAAAAAGTTCGGTCTGAAAACCGGAGATATAATTTTAGGTAAGGTCAGAATTAAGACACAGAATGAAAAATTCGGTGCTTTGCTATTTATAAATACATTAAATGGTGTTCCTTTAGCAGAAGCCATGAAACGTAAAAATTTTGAAGATTTAACGCCTATATTTCCTAATGAAAGACTTGTGCTGGAAACAGACAGACACAATATGGCTATGAGAATTGTAGATATAATGTCTCCTATAGGAAAGGGTCAGAGAGGTATGATTGTATCTCCACCAAAGGCAGGTAAAACTACTTTACTTAAAGAGATAGCAAAGTCTATAATAAGAAACAATCCGGAAATGCATCTTATTGTATTGCTTATTGATGAAAGACCGGAAGAAGTAACAGATATAAAGGAAGCAATTGAGGGAAGTAATGTTGAGGTAATATATTCTACATTTGATGAATTACCGGAGCATCACAAGAGAGTATCTGAAATGGTAGTAGAAAGAGCAAAACGTTTAGTAGAGCATGGTAAAGATGTCACGATTCTTTTAGACAGTATTACAAGACTTGCAAGAGCTTACAATATAGTAATACCTGCCAGTGGACGTACATTGTCAGGTGGTCTTGACCCGGCAGCATTACATATGCCAAAGAGATTTTTTGGTGCTGCCAGAAATATGAGAGAGGGTGGAAGCCTTACTATTTTAGCTACTGCACTTGTAGAAACAGGCAGCAGAATGGATGATGTCATCTTTGAGGAATTTAAGGGTACAGGTAATATGGAGCTTGTACTTGACAGAAAGCTTTCGGAAAGAAGAGTATTTCCTGCTATAGATATATTAAAATCAGGCACAAGACGTGATGACCTGCTCTTAAATGGAGATGAAAAAGAAGCAGTAGATATTATCAGAAGAGCTACAAATAATCAGAGACCGGAGGAAACTGTTGAAAAGATTATTGATTTGTTTTCAAAGACAAAAAATAATGCAGAGTTCTGCCAGATGATTAAGAAGATTAAATTATAATAAACTTGAGTTTCCATATTTTTTATTTTTAGTTTCAAAAAGCTTACATCATCATAATGATGTAAGCATCT
>CAMWKO010000019.1 GCA_947174885.1 uncultured Clostridia bacterium | reverse complement strand
ATATGATTGTTCTATCATTTACAAATGAAGATTTTTCTAATATTATATAAAACAGGCTGCAGATGATTTTATAAAATACAAAGTAAAGAATATTTTACTCTGTGTATTATGGTTAAAACGCATCTATAAATTTTAATTATACAAAAAGGATAGGCCTGCAAGCCTATCCTCTTCTATAAGTTAGTTGTTAATCCCTTATTTCTATATATCTGCTATCCAAAAATCTTTATCCTCACAGCTTATATGAGCCGACAGTAATATGTTTCTACCTACATCATCAGTTCTAACACAGTTTCATAACCCTTTTCAACTGCGATTTCCATAGGTGTTTCTCCTTTATTATTAACTGCCTGATAATCTGCTCCTTTCTTAACCAGAAAACGTGAAACATCAACATTACCATTTTTAAGTGCAAAGTGTAATGCTGTATTACCATCCTTGTTCTTGGCATTTATATCTGCTCCGGCACGGATTAATTCTTTGACCACGTCCTTATTACAATGTCTGTCTGTATGCAATAACAATGCCGTATTTCCATTATTATCCGTATGATTTACATCCACTTCTTTATCTAAAAAAGTACTTGTAACTTCATAGGCTGTACTGTAATCCTGCATCTGAGCCAGCATAAGCGGTGTCCTGTCGTCATTATCCGGAATATCAACATTTGACAATGCTTCCAACATCTTTATACGAACTTCGTTTCTTATCTCTTTATAAAATATCTTCTTTTGAACCGCCATATGAGCCGGAGTTTCACCTTTATCATTTTTCATTGTATCATCTGCACCTAATTTAATTAACAGCTCAACCATATCTGCATTACCATATATACATGCTGAATGAAGTGGTGTCATTCCGATTTCTGCCGGTGCATCTGCTGTAATATTTACATCTGCACCTTTTTCTGCCATTGCCTGAAGCATTAAGCAATGGTTATTCCTTGCAGCCAAATGCAATGCTGATAAACCTTCTTCATTCAAAAGCTCCATAGATTCTGTGCTGAAATATGATACTGTTTCCTCACAGTATTTTTCACTTTCATCACGATAAAATGAGTCTCTCTCCTGCAATCCTGCCACGATATTTACCGGTGTTTTTCCTTTTAAGTAAGCACTATCTAAATCAACTTCCAGTTCATTCATCTTTTTAATTGTCTTAATTCCATAATTATCGCTTATACAGAAATCACGAATATTTGTCATTGTACTGGAATGGGTTATTGGCATTCCAAAATCAAATCCCAAATTATGTACAATATCTAAAATACTACATTCATTATCTCCCCTTAATATATCTCCTATTATTTCCAAAATATAAGAAAGTTCATCATCATCATCTTCATCAATTTCCTTTAACATTCTTTCCGCACAATCTAAAGCAAATGTCAGCTTATCACTATCTTCTTCATTAATATAAAAGCAAACACGCTCAATAATACGCTTCTGTTCAGATAAAGGCAGCATTCGTTTTGAAGAAATCCGTTTTTTAAGTGTCTCATTATCTTCATCTTCAATAAGCTCTGCTGCTGTTTTACCACTGTTATTTGCAATACCGGTATCTGCTCCCTTGTTTATAAGTGCATAGGCAATTTCAAAATATCCTTCTCTTACAGCAATATGCAAAGCAGTATCACCATCATTATTTTGAGAATTTATCAAATCTTTATTATCCATCAGTAGCATGGATGAAGTAACACTTTCATTTATAACTGCATTTATAAGTGCATTATTTCCATCATCATCTGTTGCAGTTATATCTGCACCTGCATCAATATATCTCTTTATAAGAAGCTTTGGCAGCTTCATATTATTGCTTGAAAGAAGCTGTGCAATTGGAGTAATGCCATCTTTATCCTTTGCATTAATGTCTCCCTTAAGCAAAGAAAAAATATCCTCTCTCTGATTTATGGTTTTATACTGTCCCATAAGTTTTCCCATAAGCTTATCATAATTTATGCTTGCCAGAAAATGATAACAGTTTCTTCCCATATCGTCACAAAGCGATGTATCTGCTCCATTATCTACCAGCAGTTTTACCATGTTGTAATTTCCCATATAGCAGGCAAGTTGTACCGGAGTAATACCCATATAGGCATCTGCATTATATCCCTTTCCCTTACCACCTTGGACATTAGGATTTGCACCCTTTTTTAGTATATTTTCTGTTTCCTCATAAAAATTATGTAATACAAGCTGATGTAATGGTGACAATCCGCTCTCTCCTATTTCTGTCGAAGCATCAGCTGATAACTGCTCCATTAGTTCCGTAACCCCATTCTTAAACTCATCTGATGCTACCCGAAAATTATAATCGGTAAACGGTACCTTACAATCCCACCACAGATTATATTCATTTTCATTATTCTCAAATAATTCATGAAGTTTTTTAAGTGACATACTCTCTGCAACAGATCTTACGCCAAATTCTTCCAGTTTCTTATATACTCTGTCATCCGAATTGAATTTATCATATTTTTGAAAGAACTCCATCAGAGTAATTCCTCTTTCAAATCTCATATTAAAATTAAAGCCTGCAGCCTTAAGTTCATCCAAGACCTCAAATTCATCATGCTTTACAAGTGCATTACCTATTACCTGTATAAGAGCCTCCTGATCCCTACGTTGCGTAAAATCCAGCTTATGTATCATTTCCTTTGCATACATTGTCCCCTCTTCTGTCTTATCCTTTATATATGCCTCACCTGTTTTTGTCATTAACTCACGTAATTCTTTTTCTTCTATCATCTTTACTACATCCATGCACATCGCAAATTATTTGCGATACTGCCCATAATCATATTTGAAAAAGGGCAGTTTACAATCTCCTTCTTTTTTATTATTTTATAGTTTTAGCTTTTTACATACAAAATTAAGTTTTTGCAATATTTGTTAATTATAAATACTGTCCCTAACCTTCTGCCCCCGCCATAATCAACATTTCTACTATTTCATTATAGCCTGCCTCTGCTGCATAAGAAAGTGCCGTATGTGTTGTGTTATCCACCCGTGACACATCTGCCTCCTTTGAAATAAGCACGGAAACAATATTGTTCCTTCCGTTCCTTGCCGCTAATATAAGTGCCGTTTCACCTCTGTTATTGCTATGATTAATGTCTGCTCCATAATTTATAAGCATTTCAGTCATATGCTCATTTCCTTTTATCACTGCTGCCTGCAATGGACTTGTAGCATCCTTATATGTTTTATTTGGATCTGCTCCTGCCTCCAATAAAGTTTCCGCAATAGCCAGATTATTAAGTGCAACGGCTATGAATAACGGAGTCTGACCATCATCATTTCGTGCATTCACATCTACATTTTCATCCTGTACCATCATCTTAACCACTTCCCTCTGACCATTATAACAAGACTGGTGAAGTGGAGTATTTCCATCAGCATCAACATTCTGCGCATTATCTTTAGACATACACTCTACAATCTGAGTAAAGCCAAATGCATTTGCGTAATCCATCGCAGTCCTGTTCTTATTGTCCGTAACAGAAATATCAGCACCCAATGTAATCAGATATAAAACAGCCTCTACCTTTTTGGCTTCTATTCCATACATAAGAGGCGTCATACCGTTATTGTCGGTTGCGTTAACGTCTGCTCCCTCATCTGCTAATAATTTTATTATATCCCTGTTACCTGATTTCATTGCCATATGGAATGGTGTAATACTTTGGTTTGAAGCAAGATTTATGTCTGCTCCGTTTTCCATAAGCAATTTAACCACATCCTTGATGCCCTTTAAACAAGCATAATGAATCGGTGCAAGTCCGGATTCATCTCTCTTATTTACATCAATACCTCCTTTTTTCAAAAAATTGGCGATAACGCTTTTCTGTCCGCTTTTACACGCTTTTAAAAACAAATCATCCATCTGCATTGCCGTTTTCCTGCTTTCTTTTCCTTCTAAGTATTTCTTCTATGAAGCTTATTGGAAATTTTTATTTATATATACTGATTATACTCTAAGTACAATATCTGTTCAAGCATTAAAAATTCCTGAGTTTCCGCATTTTTATTTTAAAATACGGAAACTCAGGTTAAAAATTGAAATATCTACTTCCACATATCTGTTACAAAATATATTAAAGCAGCCCAGGTATATACCGAATAAAATATACCATATTTATCCACACCCGATTTTAGTATTTTCACGGCTTCCTCTTTTGTCAATAACGAAAAACCGTCAAAGCATTCACTTCCAACAGCCCCCTCCTGTGAGAGACTTGGTATCTCTTCCTGATTTATTACAATTTTTATAAGTGCATTACTTTCATCCGTCATCCCCGGAGTACTAAACAGAAACGGATTAATTACTTCAATCTCATCACCATCTTTAAAATCTATACCTGTTTCCTCCTTAAGTTCACGCTTTGCCGTAATAAAAAGCGGATTTTCAAGCTCCTTATCTTCTTTATCAATAAGTCCCGCAGGCACACTCAGTAAAAACTGTCCCGCAGGATATCTGAACTCATGGCTAAGCAAAAGTTGGGGCTGTGTATCTTTTTGATTTAATATAACCACGCAACTGACTGCATCAGGAAGCATTTTCTTAAATTCCTCCTCCGACTTGGTTGCCACCAAATCTTCTTTATTTCTTCTGGTAGCATCATAATAATGCCTGCCCTCCTCCAATTCAAGGTCATAAACCTTTATAAACTTTGATTCAAATAATGGTGTTACGTTTTCTTTTTTGATTTCCGGTTTCATACAAGTTTCCTTTTTATTTTCTGTGATTATTATATTCTGTCTACCTTTTATAGTCTACACTATCCAATCCTATCGGATTAGGATTTGCCAATACCCATTTTACACAGGCTTCACACAACCGGTATAATTCATCCTCATCAGAATCTGCACATATACCTTTTGCAATTAATAATACATCCTTTTCTACAGGCTTACCCATCTGAAGATATCCTGTCAGAGCTGTTGTTAACTTCCTATACTCTTTATCCCAGTTAATTGCACCATTGTCCAATATTTCACAACTTATTTTTCCAATAATACGAATCACTTCACCCTGAACGGTATTTGCCTGTCCTTTTCCCGGTACCAGCATATTCCAAAGCTCTTCATGCTGTTTCTGCCATGTATCAGATTTTACTGTAATTGGTGTTTTTCCATCATATACCTGTTTCTTTGGAACAGGAGATACTGAAAATAAATCATATAACTTCTGTAATTCAGGTTCTATTTCCTCTACACACTCCGGAGCCATCTCTGAACGATAAAATTCAAAATCTGTGCCTATCCTAACAACTTCTTTTTTCATTTCCTCTGTAACAGTTACACCTTTTTCAATTAACATTTCCGCAATCTCTGCCGTATTACAGATATCTATATTTCTACAGGTCTTTAACGTATGCTCCATTGCATTATCCTTATACCAGCCACAACGAATTGACGGATCTGCTCCATATTTTAATAACTCTCTTACGCCTTCCACCCGATGAAATCCTGCAACCTGATGTATAGGAGTAGAACCGAAGCCTTCATAATAATTTACATCTGCCCCTAATTCAATAAATAACGGAATGTGTTCTAGATGCGAAAAAGCATGTTCTGCCAGAGCCGTATTATTATGCTGAGATAATTGATTAATATCTGTTCCCCTCTCCAGTACCAAATAACGGATAATTTCTTCCGGAAGCTCGGTAAAAAACAATACTGTTTTCTTTTCATATGGTTTATGCGCATCCACTTCGCACTTTTCTAAAACATTCCTTATTTCCTCTATATCTCCCCTCTTAAGAATTTCTTCAAAATCAGCCGGAAGTGTCTTTTTCCTTTTCATGAATAACATATTTCCTTTCTTAGTGGTTTCCTTAGTTATCCCGTCACTCTCACAAAGCTAAAAAGCTACTACTAAGATGATTATCCGCAGTCGCCAAATGTAAGTGTAAACTCTTACACTTGGCTCGTTGCCTATATTATATCATAAGCACAGCTTATGACCATCCGCAGTCGCCAAATGTAAGTGTAAACCCTTACACTTGGCTCGTTGCCTATATTATATCATAATTGATAGTTAGTTCAATACTCTCATAATTCTATGTAATCGCTGTATATAGGATATTCAAAAACTTTGTAAATAGAAAAAACGGCATAGTCACGAATGACTATACCGTAATTTGCCAAAGAACTGTCCATAAATTCTGACAGCACTTAAAAATACTGTATTTCCTAGAACTTACCTTCGTCTGCTGCCTGCTGTATAGAAACTGCAACAGAAACCGTCATACCTACCATTGGGTTATTACCTGCACCGATAAGACCCATCATTTCTACGTGAGCAGGAACTGATGATGAACCGGCAAACTGTGCATCTGAATGCATACGACCCATTGTATCTGTCATACCATATGAAGCAGGACCTGCTGCCATATTATCCGGATGAAGTGTTCTACCTGTACCACCACCTGAAGCTACTGAGAAATACTTCTTTCCTGCTTCGTTTCTTTCTTTCTTATATGTACCTGCAACAGGATGCTGGAATCTTGTTGGGTTTGTAGAGTTACCTGTAATTGAGATATCTACATTTTCCTTCCACATAATAGCAACACCTTCTGTTACATCATTTGCACCATAACAGTTTACCTTTGCACGAAGTCCGTCTGAATATGGTTTTCTGAATACTTCCTTAACTTCGCCTGTCTTATAGTCCATTTCTGTTTCAACATATGTGAAACCGTTTATTCTTGAAATAATCTGGGCTGCATCCTTTCCAAGACCATTTAAGATAACTCTTAATGGCTTCTGACGAACCTTATTAGCCTTTTCAGCAATACCGATAGCTCCTTCGGCAGCTGCAAATGATTCATGACCTGCAAGGAACGCAAAACATTCTGTTTCTTCTTCAAGTAACATCTTACCTAAATTTCCATGTCCTAAACCAACCTTTCTCTGGTCAGCAACTGAACCAGGGATACAGAATGCCTGAAGACCTTCACCGATAGCTGCTGCTGCCTCTGAAGCCTTTCTGGCTCCCTTCTTAATAGCAATCGCTGCACCTACTATGTATGCCCAACACGCATTTTCAAAACAGATTGGCTGAATGCCTTTAATCATGTTGTATACGTCTAATCCGGCGTCCTTTGTAATTTTTTCTGCTTCTTCTATAGATGAAATTCCATAGCTGTTTAATACTTCATTAATCTGTGGAATTCTTCTTTCATATGATTCAAATAATGCCATTTTAAAGTCCTCCTTTTCCTATTCCTGTCTTGGGTCAATAATCTTAACTGCATCTGCAACTCTGCCGTACTGACCTTTAGCCTTTTCCCAAGCTGTATTAGGATCATCACCCTTTTTAATGAAATCTGTCATCTTTCCAAGACTTACGAACTGATAACCGATAATCTGATCATCTGCATCAAGAGCAATACCTGTTACATAACCCTCTGCCATTTCAAGGTAACGTGGACCTTTTTCTAATGTACCATACATAGTACCAACCTGAGATCTAAGACCCTTTCCTAAATCTTCAAGACCGGCACCTACTGCAAGACCGTCTTCTGAGAATGCACTCTGTGTACGACCATAAACAATCTGTAAGAATAACTCTCTCATAGCTGTATTTATAGCATCACAAACTAAATCTGTATTTAATGCTTCCATAACTGTTAAACCCGGTAATAATTCCGCTGCCATAGCTGCTGAATGTGTCATACCTGAACATCCGATAGTTTCAACTAATGCTTCCTGAATGATACCTTCTTTAACATTAAGTGTAAGCTTACAAGCACCCTGCTGTGGAGCACACCAGCCAACACCATGTGTAAAACCTGAAATATCCTTTACTTCTTTATTTTTTACCCAGTTACCTTCTGTAGGTACTGGTGCTGCGCCATGATGAACGCCCTGTGCCACTGGACACATGTTTTTAACTTCGTTAGTGTAAATCATTATGAATCTCCTTTCAAAAATAATTCTTGGACTATTTTCTCACATATTTCCAAAATAGTCTACATATTTTTTCTTTTTTTGACCATGAAAATGTGGACACCAAAGTCATTTTGACAAAGAAACAGATACCATATATTGTATCTGACATTTAGTCAATTTCATTATATGATATCTGTTTCCATATAAGACAGGTTTTGATATTTAAATTTAAAAAATTTATTTAATATACTAAAATTCAATATAATTTCGTAATTCTCTTTATACTCTGCTTCCACACTCTTCACAGAATTTGGCAAAAGTTTTAAGCTTTGCACCACAGTGATGACATACATTTTTTTCATATCTTATGTTTTCGCCATTTAAATTGTAAGAATAATCATGTCTTTCTCCATAACCCTCATAAGTCGAATCGTATGTTTCATATTCTCCATCATGTGTTCCGCAAACATTCATAGAACCTTTAAATTCATAATTATCACTATTGACGGTTTCTACATTGCTGTTAAAATTCTGATATTGACTATTTGCCTGATTATTAAATCCATTCTGTGGTGAAACATAATTTCTACTTTGTCCGTTCTGATAATTTCCCATACCCATATTTGGATTTCCCCCTGCACCATTAGGATAGACTCCTGCATTATTAGGATAATTATTATTCATGTTTTGACGATTAGCCGTAATAACTGCTGTAAGTATAACACCAATTATTCCTAAAAGACCGAACAGACAAAATGCCTTGGATGCACCCCTTGAAGTTGCTATTTTTAAACATATAAGAAGGCACACCAACCCTATAACAATACTTGGTAGCAATGCCAAAAGCAAATCCTCTACACTCAAATATGAATACGAATATGAATACGAATATGACATTAACATAATATTTTCAATGATTAATTGTAGAATTAATCATCAGATACAATATGTATCTGCTCCTTTCTTTAACTATATCTGAATATCTGCAAAGTACTTTAAATAAACAATATAAATTTATATTATTTATCTTTAAATGTAAATACAGACTTCACAAGTATATAATACAGCCCTTATATACAGACATAAGTCCGAATTAAAGCTGTTATCAATATATTTTATTATATAAAAATTCAAAAAAATTACAACTGTTTTTACTTAACTGCAGTTTTTTTGATTTAAATATAATTTTAAAGATTCACATTTTTCTAATTAGTTCTATAATCTTAAAATCCTGAAAATAGAAAATGTAACAAAAAGGAAACTTTTCTATATCTTTTTTGTACAATGTATCCTGACTTTATGAATCATAAAATAAAAAATGGATTTTCAAAAAACATCAATATACATTTTATAAAAAATGTGCTAAAATATTTGAGGCAAAAATTGTTTATTATATTTTATTTTAAAATTTTGTATATAATATTAAAATATTATATCATAAGCACAGCTTATGATTATCTGCAGTCGCCAAATGTAAGCGTATACTCTTTCACTTGGCTCGTTGCTTATATTATATCTTAATGTTTCATTCTAATATATAAATGATTTATTAAAATTCAAAAGAAAAATTACTATATATTATTTCGGAGGAATTTATGTCAATATTCAGTTCATCAAAAAGAAAAAAAACAAAAAAAAGACAGGTTCTTTGCAGAGAAGTAGAAATTTTTACTCAGGTTCACTTTGTCAGAGAGCGCAATTCTGAAAAATACAAATATAATACTCTTTCTTTAAAATTTGATCCTGACCGTATTAAATGCGAAGAGTGGTATGAAAATCATGGTAATCCTGATACATATAGCCAGATAATTACTGCCTATATGTCTGATAGCAATCTTGATGCAAATGCGATATGTGATAAATTTCATTTAGGGAAAAATTATTTTGAAACGTTACGTTCTAATCCACAGTATAATCCAAGTAAGGGTGAAGCTGTAATTTTATCCTTTGTATTACAACTTTCCTATGAAGAATGTCGGGCATTACTTAAATCTGCAGGCTATGCTCTTACCAATTCAGATAAATCGGACCTGATTATAAGATACTTCCTTGAAAACCATGACTACAGTATCAGCGATTTAAACTATTGCTTAGATTATTTTGAGCAACCTAATATTAAAAATATTTAGAAATAAAGCTGCCGCACAAATATAAAAATTCTCTATCCTGATTATAAAATTTTATTTGTAAACTGTTTATTTATGTTAAAATTTTATTTATGTGTGGCAGTATATTACAAGACTCTAGCATTTCTTCACATTATTTTTTCTCATTTTTTCCACCTTAAAATTTTCTAATCTGTACCAGTAAATCTTACTCCTTATATACATTGCAGACATTACAATAACATTAAATACAAAATATATAAACTCTAACATTACTATAAATAACATAAATCCACTTGCTTCTAAAATTATTGATGCTGTCACACATAACATTATCAAAAGCATTGCCGTGTTAAATATTTTATTGAAAAGCCTGTTGTACTGTATCATTAATTTAATTTCAGAGCTTCTTCTTTTGTCAAATTCAATATTGCAGGGACTGATACTTGAACAATATTGTAGCAGATATGTAGCTATTACTATTACTAAAGAAACCACGGATGTAAAAATAAGATTTGATAAAATATACATGATTATACCTCTTTTCCTTTAACATTATATGTACATATTCCATAGGTAACTGCCTGACTACCTCTTCTGCCAATATAATACCATTATTTATGTCCTATAAAACGTACTTATGTGTCTTTTGCAATTTTTTTAAATCTTATATTATTATCAGCTGCAAAATTCCTAATATTATTAATATATAAAAAATGATAGTACTTATATGATTTAATCATATAAGTACTATCATTTTCTATATCAAGACCTAACGCATAAAATATATTCAATATTAATACGCCAGTAAAGAATATTCCTCTAAATTAATTATCTTATCTACTAATCCCTCATAAAACTCAGGCTCATGACATACCAAGAGTATGGCTCCTTTATACTCCTTTAAGGCTCTTTTTAACTCTTCCTTTGCATCAACGTCTAAATGGTTAGTAGGCTCGTCCAAAAGCAATATATTTGTTTCTGTATTAATAAGCTTACAAAGTCTGACCTTTGCCTGCTCACCACCACTAAGCACACGTACCTGACTTTCAATATGCTTTGTAGTAAGTCCGCACTTAGCCAGTGCAGAACGAATCTCATACTGGGAGTAAGAAGGAAACTCCTCCCATATTTCTTCTATACATGTATTGCTTCCTGCCTTCATTTCCTGTTCAAAATATCCCTTATACAAATAATCTCCTAAATGGCTTTTTCCGCTTACCGGCGGAATAAGTTCCAATACACTCTTTAGAAATGTACTCTTTCCAATACCGTTAGTTCCTATAAGAGCAATTTTTTCCCCTCTTTCCATTCTAAAATTAATAGGCTTTGAAAGTGGTACTCCATCATATCCTATAACCAAA
The DNA here is from genome assembly GCA_947174885.1 of uncultured Clostridia bacterium. GTDB lineage: Bacteria > Bacillota > Clostridia > Lachnospirales > Lachnospiraceae > SVEL01. The sequence continues at coordinate 35,308 of CAMWKO010000019.1, read as the reverse complement.
TCTGTAGTTTCAAAAACTACTTTTCCGGAGGCTCTTGCATTTTTAAAGTTAAATTCCGGCTTTGGTTTTTCTTTTGCCAGTTCAATAACCTCCATTTTATCAAGCTTTTTCTGTCTGGACATTGCCATATTTCTGGTTGAAACTCTTGCTTTATTTCTTGCCACAAAATCCTTAAGGTCATCTATTTCCTGCTGCTGTCTCTTATAGGCGGCCTCCAGCTGTGACTTTTTAACCTCATATACTTCTTTAAACTTATCATAATTTCCCACATATCTGTCAAGTTTCTGATTTTCCATATGATAAATAATATTTACTACACTGTTAAGAAACGGAATATCATGGGATATTAATATAAAAGCATTCTCATAATCCAATAAATATCTCTTAAGCCATTCAATATGATTTGCATCTAAATAGTTTGTAGGCTCATCTAAAAGTAATATATCCGGCTTTTCCAATAATAGCTTTGCCAATAACACTTTAGTTCTCTGTCCGCCACTTAATTCGCAGACATCTCTGTCTAATCCCAGCTCCAGTATCCCTAATGCTCTCGCTACCTCCTCAACCTTTGCATCAATTACATAAAAATCATTGTTTGTAAGAATATCCTGAATAGTACCTAACTCCTCCATCATCTCTGCCATTTTATCATCTTCTGCAGTTGCCAGACTGTCGCAGATTTCATTCATATGTGCTTCAAGCTCAAATAAATATTTAAATGCAGATTTTAATACCTCACCTATAGTCATACCCTTTTCCAATACAGTATGCTGATCTAAATATCCTACCCTTACATTTTTATTCCACTCAACTTTTCCTTCATCCGGCATAAGCTTTCCTGTCACTATATTCATAAAAGTAGATTTTCCTTCACCGTTTGCTCCTACAAGCCCGATATGCTCACCCTTTAGCAGTCTGAAAGAAACATTATCAAAAATAGCTCTGTCACCAAAGCCATGACTTAAATTTTCAACATTTAATACCATTGTTGTATTCTCCTACTTAATTCTCTTTACATATTTATCTCCGGCAAAGCTGTCTGCATTATATAGCACCAGTATATCCGTAACCTCATTCTCATCAATAAAACTGTCTATACTCATATTGAAAAATCTTAAATCAATTATATATGTTTTTTCAAAATTTGCTGAATAAACAGGTGCTATGCAGTTAGCATATGAATCCTTAATAATAAGCAGAGTTTTACCATTCTTATTGCTTGACGTAATATCTACAAGTCCCGGATTTCCACCTAAAAAATAACTGTATTTATCCTTTTTTGCAAGATATTCTTCGTAAAAGAAATTATCCTTTTGTTCCAAGCCCATGTTATAATCAATCTCAAAAGTTACGTTTTTTATTGTATATTCTACTATAGTATCCTTTTTCATACTCATATTCAGCTTTGAATTTATAGTGCCTAAAAAATCATTGGATATTTCCCTTATAGCAATATCTTCCATATCATATGCCTCTATCCCCTTTTTTTGGGCCCATTCCCTATAGGCAATATATGCTCCATATGTGGTCCAGTGGTGGTCTGTTCTATAATAGATATATTCCTCATTATATTCTGATAATACATCTTTTGTATTTATAAAGATATCCTCACCTACAGTTTCTTTTATTTTATCTAAGTATTCTTCCTGATTGTAAGCATACATTCCCGGTTTAAATTTATTTGTCATAACACTTTGTGCAGTAGGTACAATCATTGCTGATATATGTTCTGTTCCTAATATCTCTTTATATCTGTTACAGAAAGTCCCAAGTGCCAGTCTGTTTATATCTGCCAACTCTGACTCATAATTTCCCCTTTTATGAGATTCTATATAGTAGTCATCATTGCAAATTAAAACCTCATTAATCTCTGTCTTATTCAGAAATGACTCACAGTAATTTCTCAAGGCTACAAAAACATTTCTAAACGGAAACTGGTCTCTTACATATTCCTGATACGAAGAGGTATATGTACCATCAAATATAGCCTCTGCGGATATTTCCGGTTTTTCTGTAAGCACTCTGTTTTCCGTTTCTGAAAAGTCTGTATCCTGCTTTAAAAATGAGCATATAGTAAAGCCACCTATAAGTATTAGAAATACTATAACTGTCACTAAATTTTTTATGGATATTTTTTTACTCTTTTTTATATTATTTTCTTTCATATTACAGCACCTCTAAAATCTAAAGTATAAAAACGGATTATAGCTGCCTGCCACCAAATAGAAAAGACATATCATAAATACTATAACCAGTACAATATTTTCCGCTATTGCGGATAATATTTCCTTACTGTTAATCTTCATCAATATCTTATCTGCTATAAGCTTAGGTAAAGGAGTACTTCCAACAGCTGCAATAACTATAACTGCCGCACTGTTTATCAACAGGTATAGTGTATAATCATTACATAATGAAAAGCCTCCAAAACCAAACATACATGAGAAAAATCTTCCCATTGCGTTCATGGAATCAAACTCAAATAATACCCATCCTATAAGCACTACAAACAACGCATATATATGTGCAAATGCCCCATTAATTTTATTTAAAAGCTTTAAAAGAAACAGTTTTTCAATAACTAATAAAATACCAAAATACAAGCCCCATAAAATAAAATTATAGGCTGCTCCATGCCAAAAGCCTGTAAGAAACCATACAATCATAATATTTCTTACCTGCTTTAACAGTCCTTTTCTGTTTCCTCCAAGCGGAATATATACATAGTCCCTAAACCATTTACCTAATGATATATGCCATCTTCTGAAAAACTCCGTGACTGATTTTGAAAGATATGGATAGTCAAAGTTTACCGGGAAGTTAAAACCAAACATTTTACCCAGTCCTATAGCCATATCCGAATATCCTGCAAAATCATAGTAAATCTGCAACGCAAAGCATATAATACCAATCCATGAACCTGCAACTGTAAGGTCTGCATCCGGAAGATTTTTAATTTCCGTCCATACCGCACCTGTACTGTTAGCTAACAACACTTTTTTTCCAAGACCTAATATAAATCTGCGGACACCTAATGCAAAATCATCTATATTTTCTTTTCTGCTCCTAAGCTCATTGGCTACGGTTCTATACTGAACTATAGGTCCTGCAATAAGCTGTGGAAACATCGCTACATATGCTCCAAAATTTATAATGTTTTTCTGTGGCTCCTCGTTATTCATATAAATATCCAAAGTATATGACATAGTCTGAAAGGTATAGAAAGATATACCGATAGGTAATGCAACGTTCAAAAACTCAATAGAGTTTCCAAATACACTATTGACTGACCCTATAAAAAAATCCACATACTTAAAAAAGCCTAAAAGACCAAGATTGATAATCATAGATGATGCTACTACAATCTTAGCCTTTTTAAGCTCTCCATTATTTTTAAATCTATATACCAGTCTTCCATGAACATAATCCACTAATGTTGAAAACAGCATTAAACATACATAAACAGGTTCACCCCATGCGTAAAATACAAGACTCGAAAAAAACAGTATTCCATTTCTCAATTTTTTGGGTGCTATGAAATATATAAGCAATACTATTGGTAAAAATCTAAATAAAAATAATAAATCACTAAAAACCATGTTACTCAAAAAATCCTTTTATAATATCAACTGCAATTTTATTATCCTGCTTTGCTTCATCTAAAATTGCTTCATCTCCCTCATTCTGTGACTCCTCGGAAATTACACCCAGACACGTAAAAAATACATAATCACCATATACACTCACATCTGAAGCCTGAATTTTTATAGCATTTGTCGGATACTGCATAGCATCATTTATCTGACTTTCTCTATAGTCAGATAGTATTTTGTACACTTCTTCACCCTTGCCCTCTTTTGCCTTAACAGCTATAAATGTATCAATATTGAATGATACCTTTGGACCCTCAGCTATAATTTCATCATACAAATCCTTTGATAACCCAAAAACATCCTTTATATATTCTTCATCAAACTCATAAGAAGGAATATAGTCATCCCCATATGCTTTGGCTACTTCACTTTGTATTTCATTTATATCAATATTCTTTTTAGTCTGTTCATTATCACTGTTTGTGCTGCCACATCCGCTAAGGGCTATACTTGTAACTATTGCAACTATGCCTATAATACTTTTTCTCATAGATAATCTCTCTTTCTTTTTTATTTAGTATAACCCTTTTAATTTAATTCTGAGTAGCTAATATTAGGTAATTCACCATTCGTGTCAAACCCTTTGTATTAAGATGAATACCATCTCTGCTCAATTCCTCCGGCAATGTACCTTCTTCATTTATAAGAGCTGCCGATACATTAATAAACGGAACTTCCTTTTCAGCACATATCTTTTTTAATTCTTCATTGAAGATGGCAATTATTTCATTATTATATACCTCATCTGTTCTTTCTTCAACCATTGGAATAACCGGAAGAATATAAATCTCTATATCCGGATTTACTTCCCTTATCTCATCAATAAGCATTTTATAGCTGCTTACATATGTATCTATAACACAGCCAAGTTCATTTAATCCAAGCATAATATATGCTTTTCTGAATTTATGTTCCTTTAAATAATCAATAATTGTAGATTTTTCATTATTTCCGACATCAATAAATTTATTTGTAAGTGCACTGCTGGCCATAAGTCCTCTTGTTGCAAGCACTGTTGATGTAGTAAGCACAGCATATGCCGTAAGACCTTCTGTTCTTGAATCACCTATAAATACATCCTCGGAAAAATCATATCCTTCAATAATTTTATCTTCAGGTACATTTATCCTACTAGCATTTATATCAAAATCTTTAAAATTGTCAACTACTTTAGAATAATCTATTTCTGTCGTAGTAGTGTCTTCTATATTATTAGTAGTGATTTCCTCTGTTGTAGTAATTTCTTCCATAGTAGTACTGTCTTCTGTAGTAGTACTGTTTTTTGTTGTAGTAGTATCATTATCTGTAGTATTTCCACATCCTGTATTTAAAATTACTACTCCTGCAAGTATAGTAGCAACCATTCTCTTCCTCATGTTCTTTTCCTTTCCTTATTATTGAACCTATCTTTTTATTCCCGCATCTTTACTGTGCAATCAGGTTACATGCCCTGTAAATTGCTATGAAGGTATTTGACTTTGGGTTCATAAAAATTATTTTTAATTCAATTTCAATTCAATATGCTTCATTATTTATCTTGCAAATTTTATAAAATCAGAAAAACTTATTCTGTAGTTTCCATATTTTTATTTTAGGTCTTATAAATCATAAATAAAATAGAAAATACTGAATTTCAAGAATCATGTTATATTTTCTCTCTTTTCGGAAAATTGTTCCCTCTGCTCTTTTTGAATATCTAAGAAGCACCTAAATATTCCTTGATTTTGATGCAATTTGGATAGCTATCCGACAAACCGGAATTTATGCTGATGTACCCCATAAATATAAAATGTATTCGTTTTTAGTTTCTAATCCTAAAGTTATATCATTCCATTTAGGCGGGATAACATTTACTGCTTTGATTACTGGTTCATATAGAATTTTTACATTTTTATTCATTTCGTCTAATCTTGATTTCATCCACGCTATATCATCCGCAGAAGCTGGTAAGTTAGTGCGATTTTTATATATCTCAGTCCAATGATCGTAAAAATTCTCATCTGATTCCAAAAATTTCAAAGCCTCTGTTATAAAATCATCTAAAGATAGAAATTCATTTTGGGGAGCTACAACAATCAAAATATTCTGTTCTGAAACACCAACATTAAAACAAAGATTTCCAAAATCAATTGCAATCATTTAATCAAATCACCTCATCAAAATCAGGATTTATCAGTGTAATTATAATATATTTTCAGCAGGTACACAATTCCGAAAAGGGAATATCTTTTTTATAAGCATATATATGATATATTAGAAGATTATAAAAATCAATTCATTTTTTATTATATTTTTATGGCAAAATAATACTTTTTTTGTTACTGAAATTTAATAATATTATTATTTAAGAAACATATGCAATTATTATGTAATAAATATATTATGTAGCATTTTTTCTAACAGCTTGACATTAGTATGATTTCGTACTTGTGGATGTTTGCAATGAAAATTCTTTATACTATTTGTGATAATGGTGATTGCTACCGTTATAATATTTCCTCTATTCTGGGAAGTGGACGTTATCCGGTTTTCTATTGTTACAGCAGTGATTATGGCTGTAATGGTAACTATACTTTTTCTGAAAATATACAAAAAGAAATATCAATATTGACTCAATATTGACTAAAAGAATGATTAAAGATAAAGACTATTATTCATATAAATACTTGGGGCATCTTCCACATGGAGGATGCCCCAAGTATGATTTTATGGTATAATAACACCGAGTTGAGAAGCAACTCGGTGTGCCTTGTGGATAAAATCTGTGATTTTATCCACAAGGCCGTAGTGATAGGGATTATGGTATAATGTCAAATTATTTTGCTTCAATATATCCTAATGCCTTTAGCATTTCAGCTGAAAGAATCGCTCCTCCTGCTGCTCCTCTTACTGTATTATGTGATAATCCTACAAATTTATAATCATATACTGTATCTTCTCTAAGACGACCTACAGATACACCCATGCCGTTTTCATAGTCTACATCGAGCTGAACCTGTGGACGGTTATCTTCTTCAAGATACTGAATAAACTGCTTTGGAGCACTTGGAAGTTCAAGTTCCTGTGGAAGTCCTTTAAAACTTACAAGCTTTTCAATAAGCTGTTCCTTTGTAGGTTTTTTGTTAAATTTAACAAATACAGCAGCTGTATGTCCGTCAAGTACAGGTACTCTTATGCACTGTGTTGTGATAACAGGCAAAGCAGCTTTCTTTATAATGCCATCTTCAATTTTGCCCCAAAGTCTGAGTGGCTCCTGTTCACTCTTCTCCTCTTCTCCACCGATAAACGGAATTATATTTTCTTTCATCTCCGGCCAATCCTTAAACGTTTTACCGGCACCTGAAATAGCCTGATATGTTGTAGCAACTACTTCAACCGGCTCAAATTCCTTCCATGCATTAAGTACAGGAGCATAGCTTTGAATAGAACAATTTGGCTTAACTGCTACAAAGCCTTTCTTTGTACCCAATCTTTCTCTCTGGAACTTAATTACCTCATAATGCTCAGGATTAATTTCAGGAACTACCATAGGAACATCAGGTGTCCATCTGTGCGCACTGTTATTTGAAACAACCGGTGTTTCTGTCTTTGCATATGCATCTTCGATTGCCTTGATTTCATCCTTAGTCATATCTACTGCACTAAATACAAAATCTACTAATGAAGCTACCTTTTCTACTTCATTTACGTTCATAACCACAAGCTTCTTTACTGCCTCCGGCATTGCCTTTGTCATTTTCCAACGGTCTCCAACAGCTTCTTCATATGTCTTACCTGCTGAACGTGGGCTTGCTGCTACTACTACCACTTCAAACCATGGATGATTCTCTAATAATGAAATAAATCTCTGACCTACCATACCTGTAGCGCCTAAAATTCCAACTCTTAATTTCTGATTCATTTTTTCATTTCTCCTATTCATGTCCGTCTTGTGCGGACATTTGTTTTTTTCATATTGTTATACTATATCACACAATTAATAAAATGCAAGTATTTTTTTATTTTATCTGCTCTTTACTTCCATAGTTATTATTTTAGCAGTCATAAAGCCCTGCCTCTCTTAAAGAAGAGAAAATACTGAAGATACGCATATATTTCTATATCTGAATATATCTCTGTATTTCTCATAGCAGCAGGATTTTGTTGACCTAAAAATAAAAAATGTGTAAACTCTGTTCTCTATTCTCATGACATTATACTCTTGACATTATGTTCTTGACATTATGTTCTTGACATTATACTTATTTTTCTATATATTTAATTAAGTGCTTCCATAGTTCAACGGCAAAACAGGTCACTCGTAATGTCCAGTTATCGGTTCGATTCCGATTGGAAGCTTTTTAAAAAAACCCGCTATTGCGGGATTTTTTAGTTTTTCCATATTTTCTCACTTTAATTTCCGTATATCTAAGATTATTTTGCACAAACTATACAAACTATTTTGAGTTTTAGTTTTTTCTATTATTTAGTGTTCATAAAGCTTACAATTTAAAAATGCTGATAATCAAATAAACTATATATTGTATATAATGAAATATATTACATACTCTATATAGTGTACAAAAATATACAAAAACTCTTGATTTTACCATATTTTACCTATTTATAAATTTTATATTTTTACGTTTATAACACAATATCTTGTGTTTGTCATAAATATTTTTTCCATATTTTGTAGACAAATAATTATATAGGTGCTATAATACATTTTGTTGCATGGCACAAGTATGCCCAAGCTATAAAATTAACTATATTTTAAAGGGATAAGCAAGGTTTAAACAGACTTTCAACTTTTAGTTTGTACTTAAGTTGGAAGTGCAGGCATTTTTGATTGAAGTATTAGGAGGCAAAAATGAAAGTTATAAAAAGAGACGGTCGACAGGTAGATTATGACCGTAACAAAATTGCCATTGCCATTGAGAAGGCAAATGAAGGTGTAGAGAAGGAAGAACAGATTAGCGAGGATAAAATTTATAACATTATTGCATCTATTGAATCCAGAGGTGCAGATATGATGCAGGTTGAAGACATTCAGGATATTATCGAAAAGAAGCTTATGTCTGAAAAAAAATTCGAGCTTGCAAAGGCATACATCAAATACCGCTACACAAGAGAACTTGTCAGAAAGTCAAATACAACTGACGATTCCATTTTAAGTCTTATCAAAAACAGTAATAAGGATGTAATGGAGGAAAATTCAAACAAAAATGCGATTATTGCCTCAACACAGCGTGATTTAATTGCCGGTGAGGTTTCAAAGGATTTAACAAGACGTATTCTTTTACCGGAAAAAATTGCAAAAGCTCATGAACAGGGTGTACTCCACTTTCATGATGCTGACTACTTTTTACAAAGTATTTTTAACTGCTGCCTTATTAATATTGGTGATATGCTTGATAATGGAACAGTTATGAATGCAAAGCTTATAGAAAGTCCTAAGAGCTTTCAGGTAGCTTGTACTGTTATGACTCAGATTATTTCGGCTGTTGCCAGCAGTCAGTATGGCGGACAGTCTGTAGATATAAAACATTTAGGCAAATATTTAAGAAAAAGTAAAGAAAAATACAGACAGCACTTTACTGAGATTTATGGTGATAAAATGACACCTGAGCTTATTGAATCACTGGTTAATGACCGTATTCATGACGAACTTCGTTCAGGTGTTCAGACTATGCAGTATCAGATTAATACCCTGATGACTACAAATGGTCAGTCACCTTTTGTTACTATATTTATGAACATTGAAGATGGTTATGAATACGAAGAAGAAGTCGCTATGATAGTTGAAGAGATTCTTAACCAGAGACTTCAGGGCATAAAGAACGAAAAAGGTGTATATGTAACACCTGCATTTCCAAAGCTGATATATGTATTAGATGAAAATAACTGCCTTAAGGGTGGTAAATACGATTATATTACAAAGCTTGCTGTTAAATGCTCTTCAAAAAGACTCTACCCTGACTATATTTCTGCCAAAAAAATGCGTGAAAACTATGAGGGTAATGTTTTCTCATGTATGGGCTGTCGAAGCTTCTTAAGTCCATGGAAAGATGAAAACGGCAACTATAAGTGGGAAGGCCGCTTCAATCAGGGTGTTGTAAGTATCAATCTTCCTCAGATTGGTATTATAGCAAAAGGTAATGAAGAAGTATTTTGGCAGCTCCTTGAAGAAAGACTTTCTCTTTGCTTCGAGGCACTTATGTGCAGACATCAGGCATTAGAGGGTACTCTTTCTAATGTCAGTCCTATTCATTGGCAGTATGGTGCTATTGCACGTTTAGAAAAAGGCGAAACTATTGATAAGCTTCTCCACAACGGATATTCTACCATATCTTTAGGATATATTGGATTATACGAGCTTACAAAGCTTATGAAGGGTGTAAGTCATACTGATCCCGTAGGTACTGAATTTGCTCTTAAGGTTATGAAAAGGCTTCGTAGTGCCTGTGATACCTGGAAAGAAAATACCGGTATAGCATTCGGCTTATACGGCACTCCTGCCGAAAGTCTATGCTACAGATTTGCACGTATTGATAAAGAGCGTTTTGGAGATATTCCTGATATTACTGACAAAGGCTATTATACCAATTCATACCATGTAGATGTAAGAGAGACGATTGACGCATTTACAAAATTCACCTTTGAAAGTCAGTTCCAAAACATTTCTTCAGGCGGTGCTATATCCTACGTTGAAATACCAAATATGCGTCACAATCTGGAGGCTTTGGAGGAAATCGTTAAATTTATATATGATAATATTCAGTATGCTGAATTTAATACAAAGTCCGACTACTGCCATGTATGTGGATTTGACGGAGAAATCATTATTAATGACAATTTAGAATGGGAATGCCCACAGTGCCATAATAAAGATCACGCTAAAATGAACGTCACAAGACGTACCTGTGGTTATCTTGGTGAAAATTTCTGGAATGTTGGTAAAACAAAAGAGATTAACTCAAGAGTACTTCATGTATAGCTGTATCAGTCAGGAGATTATATGAACTACGCTTCTATTAAAATAATGGATGTAGCTAATGGTCCCGGTGTAAGAATGTCTTTATTTGTAAGTGGTTGCACACACTACTGCAAAAACTGCTTTAATAAAGAGGCTTGGGATTTTAATTACGGACAACCTTTTACACAAAAGGAAATTGACTATATTATTGAATATGTAAGTAATCCTCATATAGCCGGTCTTACTATTCTTGGTGGTGAGCCACTGGAACAGACAAACCAGCAGGGACTGCTTCCTCTTTTAAGGCAATTTAGAGAAAAATTACCCGATAAATCAATTTGGTGTTTTACAGGATATGACTTTGAAAAGGATGTATTAGGAAGAATGATTAAGGAATATCCTGAAACCAAAGAATTATTATCATACATTGATGTATTAGTAGACGGAGAATTTATAGAGGAGCTTAAGGATTTATCTCTACGATTTAAAGGCTCCTCAAATCAGAAAACAATTCTTTTAAAAGAGTCCTTATCCTCCGGGAAAACAATTCTCTGGGATGACAGGATACACTAGAAAGGAAATACTTATGAAAGAAAACATAAATATTAAAAAAATAAAAGAAGCGGCTATTATTCCAACTTATAGCACACCTTATGCTGCCGGTGCTGACCTTTATGCCTGTATGGATGGCAATGTCATGATAAAAGCTCATACTACTGAGTTTGTTCATACAGGTATTGCCTTGGAAATACCTGACGGATTTGCAGGTCTGATATTTGCAAGAAGCGGTCTTGCCTGTAAAAAAGGTCTTGCACCTGCTAATAAGGTAGGTGTAATTGACTCCGACTATAGAGGTGAAGTAATAGTTGCATTACACAACCATTCTGACCACGATTTATTTATCGAAAGCGGAGAGCGTATTGCACAGCTGGTTATCACACCATACCTTACAGCTAATTTTACTGAAGTAGATGAATTAAATGAAACTGATAGAGGAGAAGGCGGCTTTGGCTCTACCGGTTCAAAGTAATTACTCTCCCTTTAATATTTTATCAAGAATTTCAGCTAATGGCTCCATTGCATTCTTTGCCTCTTCAAAAGTATTGTTTTGAGCCCCTACTTCTATCAGCATTGAGTTTGCACGCAGATGCAGATTATACTGATAGGCATCTACATAATTATTTCTTGTAAAATCAGGATACAATTCCATAGCCTTAAGTTTCATTTTTAAGCTTAAGGCTAAATTTTCTTTTCTATACTGATTATATAAATATCCTATTTCACCATTGCTGTTTCTGCTTATTCCATTAAAAAACATTATTTTTGCAGTGGCTTTTCCGTTTATATATGTAAGAAGCTTTGGACTTCCCTCTTTTAATCCATCTCTGTGTATATCCAGCACTACCTCTATAGACGGATTATCTTTTAATATCTGTTCAAGAGCCGGTGTAGCATATGTATATGCCTTTGACCTGTCAAATACTCCATTTACCTCATCAAAGCTTTCAATACAATGAATTACATTATACCCATATTCCTTTGACAGTACCTCTGCTAAATATGTACCCACAGCCACTATATTTGAAGTATTTACCCCTGTTGTATCTGCAAATTCCTCATGACTATGTGTATGATATATAAGGATTTGTGGTGCGGAATTTCCGCCCTTAATCGTATTATCTATATTCAACAGTTCATCTATATTCAAATCTGATTCTAATAATTTTGCCCTCTCTGTAACTACATATAGGTTGTTATATAAAAAATTAAAATCTGATAATTGTTCCTTTGAATACACTATACTTCCATTATTTGCATTTAACATTTCCTCTGTAATCTCATTATCTGTTGTATTACCTTCAGAACTATTATTAGCAGCTCCATTTTGCAGTCCCATATTTCCTGTTAACGGATTACCGCCATTCTCATTTTGTCCGCTATAGTAAAGGTTACTTTTATCTGAACTGTTCGGATCATACAGCACTAATTCTATTTCTCTTTTTTCCTCTGTCAGATAAGCAAAATATCCTGTATTTTGTCCCAATTTTTCATATAAATCAAAATCACCACTGCTACTATTTGAATGAATAAAACCCAATATTCCTATATTATCGCTTACAGCGGATATAATAAAGTTTTTTAGCTTACTTTCTATTAATGTATTAACTTCATTTATCATTGAATCCTTTGATAAAAGGCGTATAAAGCAAATAAAAAGATATACCAGCAATAAAATGCCGGCTTTTTTCAGCTTTTTATCCATTTTGTACTCTCCTTTATATCTATAATTATTTTATATTTAATTATATTAAAAGGTTGAAATATTATTACCACGAGTTGCTTTATTTATTGCCTTTGAAACTATTTTTCCCATTAAAACCACGTTCTCATCAATATCCTTTGGTGTAACATATAATGTTCCTATTTGCGGCTCCAACAGCTCTTTTACAAGCTGATATTTGTCATTATCATCGAATTTGTCAATCGTATCCTTTATATTATTAAATACTGTATTTTCACTAAGCACTTTAATAAGTGCATCCATTGTATCTAATACTATAGTTGCTGCATCCACCACCATAGGCACACCTATGGCTATAACAGGCACATTTATGGTATCTTTATTCAGTCCGCTTCTGTAATTACCAACGCCTGAACCCGGTGTTATACCCGTGTCGGTAAGCTGTATCGTATTACATAATCTCCTTACACTTCGTGCCGCCAACGAATCAATAGCTATTACACATTTTATTCCAATTTCATCTACTATTCCTTTTACCATCTCCGCAGATTCCATTCCTGACTGTGCCATAACTCCCGGTACTACTGCACATACTCCTCCATTGTCTATTAAATGTCTGCTGATATTAAGCTCTCCTGCTACCTTTGGTCCTAACGCATCAGGTGTTACATCTCTGTTTCCCAGACCTACTACTAATATTGAACCATCTACATCCTTTGGAATTAGTTTTTTGATTTCTTTAGATAATACATTTGTGATATTTTTACTGTCCTCATAAATTGCTTCCTGCTCCATTTCCAAAGTAATATATTTACCCATAGGTTTTCCCATAAGCTCAGAACCTTCTTCTGTAAATATATTAACTCTGGTCGTTTTAACACCCTTATAGATTTTCTCATCAATAGCTACACCCGGAATTTCTACCTCTGTACCACTGTAGCTTTCCCGTCTTTCCAGTGCCAAGTCAGTTTTAATCTGATATTTATCCATTTCCCTCATACCTTTCAAAATAGTTATAAATATTATTGCCCTATTTTATTTAATTATCCTAAATCTATTCCTGACCTTTTACAATTTTAAGTTAAACATCTTAGAATTTCCGTATTTTTTTATTTTTGGCTTCAAAAAGTCTTGTTGCCAAAAATAAAAAATACGGAAACTCAAGTAAATATCATATTGACTGGTCTTTACTGGCATATACTTAAATATTCTATAATTGGAATATTATTGTCTCACTATTAAATCTACGACTTTTCTGAATATTTTATTAACAGCATTTCCACAGCCATCTTTTCATTTATATTACCTACCTTTATCTTTTCCTCCAACTCAACTCCCTCTAAAAGTGCCTCTTTAACAACACTATTCTTAAAATTCTGTATCTGCTTTAGAGTCTTTGTTACAATAAATGGCGCAAGTCCTGTTTTCTCTGACATTTTTTTATTATCGGCTCCCAGACTCTTTAGCTCCATAAGCTGTATCATAATGTTAAACTGTCTTGTAATCATATACAATATAAGAAGCGGCGACTCTTTGTTTGAAATTAAATCATAATAAATATCCAGTGCCTTAGTTCTGTTTTTATACCCAAGTGCATCTATCATATCAAACACCTTAGAGGTAATCTGTTCCGTACATACATCATTTATATCCTCTATGGTAATAACCTCCCTATCGCCTGTATAACATATAAGCTTTTCTATTTCATTGCTGATATTATCCATATCCTGCCCGACTTTTTCCAAAAATATATTAATTGTTGTTTCTGTAATCTTCTTTCCGTTTTGATTCAAAATTCCAACAATCCATTTTTGCAGGGATGCTGTATTCTGCTTTTGCATTTCACATATGTATCCCTTATCCTTAATAGTCTTAAAAACTTTGTTTCTCTTATCTATCTCCTGTTCCACTATTAATATCGTGGTAGTTTCCGGAACATTTAGAAGATACTCTGCCAATTCTTCATTTGAGCTTTTTAAAAATCCGGTATTTTCCAAAACCACTAATCTTAAATCAGCAAAAAAAGGCAAGGTATCTGATATACCTTTTACCTCTTTAATATCCACATTTTTCCCCTCAAAATATGAATAATTCATAGTATTATCGCCACATATTGCCTCAGTAATTTTACTTTTGTACTGCTTTTTTAAATATCCCTCTTCACCATAGAGAAGATATATTCTTTTATATTCATTATTTTTAATATCATTTAATATATTACGCACCGAAGGTACTCCTTTTTTAATACAACTGCCTTTACTGCTCCGTTTATAAAAAACTGTCGTATCAGTGAATATCACTAATACGACAGTCTTTACTGCGAATTTATTACTAAGCCATCTTGTTTACAGCAGTTGCTAAACGAGAAACTTTTCTTGAAGCATTATTCTTATGGTAAACACCCTTTGTAGCTGCCTTGTCAATTTCAACTGTAGCTGCCTTAAGTGCTGCTGCTGCTGCTTCCTTATCCTTAGCTGCGATTGCTGCATCAACTTTCTTTATAGCTGTTTTAACCTTAGATTTAATTGCCTTATTCTTTGCTGTTCTAACTGCTGTTACCTGAATTCTTTTCTTTGCTGACTTAATATTAGCCATTTTGTTACCTCCACAAAATCTGTATTACTGGTTTCCTTGAGAGAGTAAGAAACCAATCAGTTTCGCAGTTTGCACATAGGTTATGCGGACGCTATGCAAACATCTTTAATATTCTAATTCAAAGGAAAGTTTCTGTCAATAGATTTTTCTCATTAATTACTATAAATACTGC
This sequence comes from uncultured Clostridia bacterium, assembly GCA_947174885.1. Taxonomy (GTDB): domain Bacteria; phylum Bacillota; class Clostridia; order Lachnospirales; family Lachnospiraceae; genus SVEL01. The sequence goes on along the minus strand of CAMWKO010000019.1, from coordinate 19,688 downwards.
ACCATGTTCACTTGTATTATAAATTTCTGTTTTTCCGTTCTCCAACCGGCTTAGTACTTCTTTGTGCGGATGATTATATATATTATTAATTCCACATGATATTACGGCTATTTTAGGATTTACACTTTTCAAAAATTCATCCCCTGAGGAATTTTTCGAGCCATGATGAGCCACCTTCAGAACATCTGTATCTTCAAGTATATTATCACATTTTTTTACTAAATTTTGCTCTGTCACCTTTGAAATATCTCCTGTAAACAAACACCTTATCCTGTTATATTCAAGCAATAATACAAGCGATTTATCATTTATATCCCCTGCCATATCCTCTGTCGGACTCAATACTGAAATATCAGCTTCTCCTATCTTTATGCTGTTTCCTGCTGTTAATTTAGTACAAGGTACACTATTTATACTTAAAAAATCAACAAATTCATCATAGCTATCCTCATCAGTTATATCAGGCAAAACCACAAGTTTTATATCAAGAAGCTCCTCCCTTATGATTTCTTTTATTCCTGATATATGATCATTATCTGTATGTGAGATAAATACTATATCTATAGTATCATAGCCATAAGCTCTAATCACAGGTGATATTCTGTACTTTCCGACACTACTTACATCACTGCTTCCTCCATCTATCAATATTCTTTTTCCCTCAACATTTATAAATGTACAATCCCCCTGTCCCACATCTATAAATGTAATAAAAGTCATATCCTTTTTCAGCAATAATAGTGACAGAATGAATATCCCTGCTGATATTAAGAATGGGGATACTTTACTTATTATACATGTACGGTTATCATATTTTTTATTAATTTCCCCTCTATTAATACAATTAACAATATACATAAAAATTACGATTAATATTAATACGCCATAATATATACACATTGTCTTATTATCCATCTGCTTAAGACATATCCTGTTAAATGGCAGTTTTTCCACCAGCTTGCATAAAAAATTATATAAATCTAATATAGCCGTATCTAACCCAATAAAAAATATACCCCACTTTACTGCTATAATTGAGACAAATACCGCTATAAGTCCCGATATCAATACTATACTCATAAGTGGAATTACTAATAAATTTACAAACACAGAATATAAAGAAATTTCAAAATATGCTGATGCTATAACAGGTGCTGTCACAAGAGATACTGATATACTTACCAAAAATGCTGATATAGCTTTATCCCTTAATTTATAAAACATCTCTCTATTACAGTCATTAACTTTACTTTTATTAATTTTACTATTACTGATTTTAACTGATACAAACTCATAAAATTCTTCATATACAAATGCAATAGCTACAATAGCCATTACTGACAATTTAAAAGAAGTATTATGAATGTAATATGGATTATCTATAAGCATTATAATAGCCGTTAGTGATATAGAAGATTTTAAATCATATTTTCTGCCACAAATTCTAGCACCCAGCGATATTATAAACATAATTACAGCTCTAACTGCAGATACGCTTCCCCCTGTAAGTATTCCAAACATCACCATTACAGTCCCACTTACAATCGTAGATGTATAATGACTAAATCTTTTCTTTAAAATTCTGAATAAAACAGCCCCTAATGCTCCTATATGAAGTCCTGAAATACTGATTATATGTAAAATACCTGCTTTTTTATAGCTTTCCTTTATATCACTATCAATATCCTCCCTGCTTCCAAACAGCATTGCTTTTAATACTCCTGATGTTTTTTCATCTGTAAGCTTATCTATACTATTACACAGCTTTTCCTGTAATTGAGATAAATATATTTTTAATCCGTTTTTACTATTCTCAATAATTTTAAACTCTTTTGCCTTTATCTTTGCTACTACCTTTATACTATGCAGATATTCTTTCTCATCATAATTTCCCGGATTTCTGCCGGTGTTCATATCAATTATATTTCCTGTAACCTCTATCAGATTACCGGGCTGTATGTACTCTTTCACACTATCAGTCCATTCATCATTACTTATACCTCTATATATTTCTGTATATTCATTATTTTTTAATACACTTTTTATATCCTTCTTATCAATATATACATAGTAATGATAACCCTCGCTTATCACATCCACCTTATACTGGCTTTCTGTGATTACAAGCTCCCACACTTTTCCTTTAATACATATTTCATCCCGGATATTTTCATAATACAGATACTTTTCAGATAATTCAGTAATAGAAATATTTCCTGCAAATATGCTTATAACTATTGCTATTATAAGCAAAGTATTTATCAGTTTTATAAATTTGAAATATATCAGAAATAATATTAAAAATATACTTATTAACAGCTTATACCTTAAATCTACTCCATATAATATCTCTCCAAAAACAAACGCTACTGCTATACATACCAGTGGTCTGTTAATATAAATTCCTCCCTTACATCAGGCTCTAAATTGCAGAAATGTACTATTACTCTGCTTTCTCCAATAAATCTAAATTTCTGGTAAATGCTTCCTCAATGGAAATTGTATCGTTAATATTCTTACTGCCTCCCCCATCTATAATTATCTGTACCTTACTTATATAAGTAAGCTCTGATAATGAATTTACTATTGAATAAATCATAACTTCATTCTTAACAGTAAACAGGTTGTCTCTCATAGTTCTGTCAAAATAAACATAACATATACCATTTCTTGTAAAGGCATCTAATACCGTAACCTTTTCGGAAATAGTTCTATAGTATCCTTCCTCTTTTGGTCCTGCAATCAAAGCTTCAACTATACTCTTTTCCAAGGTGGAATTATTATTATATTCAATCGATACCTTTTCACCCTTTAGCATATCTCCTGCTTCATTTGCAAAATATAATGTTACCTCTGCAGAATTATTTTTTATAATAGAATCTCCTGATATATCAATGAAATCTCCTGCTTTCATAAGAGATACCGTATTATTCTTAAATAGTAGCGGCTGGCCATTTACATTTACACCTATAAAATCAATCCCCTCAATCTGTGTAAGCGTAAGTACAAATGAAGCTCTGCATAAAAGCTCCTCTATTGTATTTTGTGAAGAATATTCGCTCGAAAAATTTAAATATATAATGTTTTCTGTTATGGAATAATCTAATATCTTAACCCTGCTATTTATAACAGAAGCATTTTCCTCATTCTCCGGACTCATCATAGCCTGAATAAGCTTACTGATAAGCTTATTACTATCAGTTTCCTCTATCACACACTTTTCTTTTGTAAGCTTATAGCTCTCTTTTTCAATATAATATATATCATAACCTTCCTGATTTACTTCAAAATCATCAGCTGTCTTTCCACAGCCTGAGATGCCAAGCAACATCATCATTATTATGCATATTGTAACTGTTTTGACTTTAAACATAATTATCCTTTCCTAGCTGTTCTTTGCATAAGCTAACGGAATTCTGATTGTAAATGTAGTTCCTTCTCCCTCTACACTATATAACTTAATTTCACCATTGTGTATATGAACAGCACCGCTTGTAATAGCAAGTCCTAATCCTGTACCGCCTGTTTCTCTTGTTCTTGCCTTATCCACTCTGTAAAATCTCTCAAATACCTTGCTTTGGTCTTCTTCCGGAATACCTATTCCTGAGTCCTGTATCTTTATATAAAAGTATTTTAAATCTGCATTTAATGAAACCCTTACCCAACCATCCATAACATTATATTTGATAGCATTTTCAACAAGATTGGAAACCACCATAGTCATTTTAACATCATCTACCTCAGCCATAATCGGTCTAAAGCTTTCCAATACAAGTTCAATGTTTTTCTTAGCCGCCAGTGGTTTTAATCTTTTTAAAACCCTCTCTACCATTTCATTTATATTAACACTTGATATATTCAAATCATTAGACTTTTTATCCAATTTTACAAGATTGAGCAAATCCGTTATTATCTGATTTTCTCTGTCTATTTCTTCCACAATATCCCCTAAAAACTCCTGATACATTTCAGCAGGTATTCCCTCCTGATTAAGTAAGCTGTCCGCCAAAACCTTAATGGATGTAATAGGTGTTTTAAGCTCGTGGGATACATTTGAAACAAACTCCTGTCTTGTATTATCTATGTCTCTAAGTCTTTTAAGTACATGATTAAAAGAGTTGCTTACATTAGCAATCTCCGTATATCCTCCCACTGATAACTCCTCTTCAATCTTTCCTGTTTTAATTCTGTTAACCTCTTTTTCCATCTGCTTAAATGGTTTTACAAACAGAAATGTATAAGCAATACCCACACCTATAAGTATCACAAACACAACTAAAATGAATTCACCTAAAGCAATATTTATATCTCTGGTCTTTTTCTGTATATCAGAGGTAGTAAAATTAAAATATATTACACCCTTAGCATCATTACTTCCAGATACCTGTAATGCTATTTCAATATTGTTAAGCTCACTGTCATATTTATTAATTTCATTACCTTCAAAGCATTTAATTACACTTTCTGTCAGGCATGTTTTTTTTTCGTCTATTACATATGTATCTTTAATAATGGTAAAATTAGAATCAACGATTATGATTCTTCCGGAATATATACCTGTCAACTGCTCTAATTCTATTGAAACTGCATCAAAACCAGTACTGCTTGTTGCCACTCCGCCACTTTGGGCAGTGGTAACTGTAGCAGTACTGTTTAAACAATCTGTAGAAATAATAAGGTTCTTAATCATATATGCCATACTGTAGATTTTATCCTGACGCTCTTTTATCTGAGTCGACTCATAGTAATTGACTATATATAAACTAAGTGCTGCCAAAGGCAGGATTCCTACGCTTATTATCAGAACAAACAAATTAAATTTTATGCTTTTAACACTTCTTATAATTCTTCTAAATACTGATTTCATCTATCTAACCACGAAAGAAGTAACCCACACCCCATTTTGTATGTACATATCTTGGTTCACCTGGATTTGCCTCTATCTTTTCTCTCAATCTTCTAACATGAACATCAACTGTTCTTGCATCTCCTGGATAATCATATCCCCAAACTGTATTTAACAGCACCTCTCTGCTATATACTTTATTGGGATTTAATACTAAAATTTCTAATAAATCAAATTCTTTTGCTGTAAGATTTACTTCTATATCATTAATAAATAATCTTCTACTATCTATATCCAGTTTTAAATCGCCTTTTTCAAGCGTATGTGGTTTTTCTTCCTTTTTGTTATGCTTTGAATTTCTTCTGACAATAGCTTTAATTCTTGCCTTGACCTCTAATATGTTAAATGGCTTTGTAATGTAATCATCTGCCCCATACTCTAAGCCTAAAATCTTATCCATATCATCACCCTTTGCAGTAAGCATAATAATTGGAACATCTGAAAATTCCCTAATCTGCTGACATACCTCATATCCATCCAGCTTTGGAAGCATCAGATCCAAAAGAATAATATCATATTCTTTATTTCTGGCACACTCTACTGCTTCTTCACCATCATATGCACAATCAACTTCCATCTGGTCCTGCTCCAGTGAAAATTTTATTCCTTTAACAATAAGCTTTTCATCATCAACAACTAAAACCTTTTGTCCCATAACTACCTCTTTCATTTAACACATATATAATCTTTAATTTTTTCAAATGCCGATTCTTTAATACCTGATACAAGCATAATATCTTCAATAGAATTAAACCCTCCACATTTATCTCTATACTCAATTATACTTTCAGCTCTTGTCTCGCCAATTCCTTTTAAAGTCATAAGTTCACTTTTTGTAGCTGTATTTATATTAATCAAGTCAGAATATCTATCACTTTCATCTTCCACTTCATCATATATGGAATATATATGTATATGCTCACCGTCAGATACTTCTTTTGCCATATTTACAAGTCTTGTATCTGCTTCCTCTAAAAGTCCTCCCGCTGCTTCTACCACACTAACAATTCTACTGTCTTTTGGTACCTCATAAACTCCGGGTACGGATATGCATCCGGTAATATACACACATATTATATTATTTATAGTATTATCAGAAGTCTCTACAGCATCATAAGCGGTTGTTGTATCACCATCCTTAACATTTATAGTAATATCAGACTCACAAAACTTCAGATAGTGTACAAATCCGGCAACACATATTGCGATAACAACAGCTAAATACTTAATATTATTCCTCTTTAGCATTTTACCTCCTTTGAAAAGAGGTTTCTCACAAATGCTGTATACTAATTTTACATAACTTTTCCTCAATTTACAACTACTAATTTATTTCTTGAGTTTCCGTATTTTTTATTTTTAGATTTAAAAAGCTTACATCAGCATAATTTATTTAGCTTTTGCATTTTTGTTTAAAATTCAGAAATTCTTGTTGACAATATCAACACAGATACTCAAACTACTTTTCATTCCATCTGAAAATTATAAATCCAATAACTGCTATAGCTATTCCTATTGCCTTTTTCCATAAAAATGGCTGCTTTTCCATTCCAAAAAGTCCAAAAAGTTCAATTAAGTATGCTACAAACAGCTGTGAAATAATAATTACAAGTGCTGATCTTGCAGGGCCTAAATTTCCTACACTTTTAATTACCGTATAAGTTATGGCAGCTCCTATTACCCCACCTAAAAGCATATATTTATGGTCTACTTCAAAAAGCTTTCCTATATTCTCACGTCCGGTTACAAACCAGGCTATTATACATACCAGAAATGCTGATAACTGCACAAAGCTGTTAGTAACCCACATACCTGCTGTTTTTGTAACCTCTGTATTAAATACACCCTGAATACTCATAAGTGCTCCCGATATCAGTGCAATAATATATCCCAAAAAAACGACCTCCCTACAAAAGATATATATATTATTCCTTTGTGGGAGGTATTTATTCATTATTTTATTCTTTCTGAATATTTATTTTGTAAATCGCCCAGAATTTCATTTACATCACTGCCATTCCATATAGCCTTAAGTGCTTCCTCCATTATTATACAATAATCTTCTGTCTCAAGAAGATTTGGCATAATAATCGCATTGTCATATATATTTACACAATCATTCAATTTGTCATTTTCATATGTAATATCCTTTCTACATGAAATAATACCACTGATATCATACATATTTACGGCATATTCATAAGATATAAACTCTGCAAGTTCTTTTGCGATACTGATATTGTTTGACCTTGGATTAACTGCCAATAAATCTATATATGCCAGACTTTTACACTCTATATCATTTGTAAGATTAACCATTCCTTTAATGGTATAATCAATTTCTTTATCTGAAAGAGTTTTTATAATATCTGTTCCTGCGATTGTAAATATTATTTCCCCCTCTGAAAAGGAGTTCTTTATATCATTATAGTTTTCCTCTCCTGTCAGGGAAAAATAATCCTTTAAAAGCAGATAACTGTCAACCGATTTTTTTACCTCTGTATTATTAATATTTATTTTTTTATTTCCTTCCTCATAAAAGCTTATATTATTACCGACAAATCCATAGTTGAATAGCAATGTGTTAACATCCCATGACAAAATACCTTTTACATTACTAAATACTGAATCACCATCAGTAGCTTCTCCAACATGTTCATCTTCAGATATATTATTAAAATTATCAGCATATGCTTTTATATCTTCAAATGAATTAATTTCATCTGATACATAGCTGTTGTTAATAACTATCATTGATACATCAAAGCCCAGTGGATAAGTATATAGCTTGTCATTATATTGGGCAGCCGATATTGCCGCACTTCCATATATATCCTCGCTGAATTTTTCCAAATTGGTATTTTCCTCCAACAGTCCCAGCAAATACGCCTTTTCTAAATATTCACTTCCCATTAAAAATATATCCGGTCCATTACCTTCTATTGATTTACTGTTAATATAATCAAAATATCCGGGTTCACTGATATATTCCAACTCGATTCTAATATCTAATTTCTTTTCTGCCTTATATTCTTCTATGGCACTATTTATATAATCCTCATAACCCTTATATGCATACCATATTTTTATAGTATTACCTTTATCATTACTTGTGGCTGTTTCCTCTGCATTCTTATACGTATCTGAATCATCTTTATGGGATGTAGCTGTTGCAATTAGCAAAAATCCAATAGCACACATTGCCAATGCACTAATTATTTTTCCTTTCACAATATATCCTCCTGCTCTGCTAAAAAATAAATATAAACGAAAAAACCAACAATTTCACTCGCATAAATGCCCCGGACATAATCCTTGATATTATGAACGAGGCAATCAATGTACTTAAAGGTTATAATGATTTCTTCAAAATGTCAATCATCTTATCTACATCTTCCCTTGTAATAATAAGCGGGGGTACTAATCTCAATACATCACTTCCTGCCGAAATGATAAGCAGCCCATTAGAAATACACTTTTTAACTATATCTCCTACCGGTGTAGTAACTATAAGTCCCTGCATAAGACCTTTACCGCGCCTTGCTTCTACATTGTCAAATTCTGCTACAACCTCATCTAATCTTTCTTCTAAGTATTTTGAAACTTCATTTACATTTTCCAAAATATTATACTCTTCAAACAAATCAAACACTACATTTACTGCCGCAGTGGCAAGCGGATTACCTCCATAAGTAGTTCCATGGTCTCCCGGTACCATAGCACTTGCTATCTTTTCATTTGATACAAATGCTCCTACCGGAACACCACATCCAAGTGCTTTTGCAACTGCAATTACATCAGGCTTTATACCATAATGCTCAAATGCAAACATTTTACCTGTTCTACCCATACCACACTGAATTTCATCACAAATCATCACAATATCTTTTTCATCGCATAACTTTCTGATTTCCTTAACAAATTCTTCCGTAGCAGGATATATACCACCTTCACCCTGCACCGTCTCAAATATAATAGCACAGGTCTTCTCATTTACCAGTGATTTAACACTATCTATATCATTAAACTTTGCGAATTTAATACCTCCAATTAAAGGCTTAAACGGCTCCTGATAATGAGCATTTCCTGTAACGGACAATGCTCCAAGACTTCTTCCGTGAAATGAATGTTCCATAGCTATTATTTCATGGTCAGTATTTCCGTCCTTTAAATATGCATATTTACGCGCGATTTTAATAGCACCTTCAATAGCCTCTGTACCACTGTTTGTAAAGAATACCCTGTCAAAACCGGTTGCCTTTGCGAGTTTTTTAGCTGCATTAATGGCCGGCACATTATAGTAAAGATTTGATGTATGTATAAGCTTGTCAATTTGTGCCTTTAAAGCATCGTTGAACTTTTTATTATTGTAACCTAATGCAAATACGGCTATACCTGCTGCAAAATCTAAATATTCTTTTCCATCTACATCATATAGCTTTACTCCGTCACCCTTGTCCAAAACAAGCTGAAACCTGTTGTAGGTATGAAGAAGAACCTTTTCGGCTTCTTCCATATATTCATGTGAAGTCATATTCTTTCTCCTTTATATTTTTTATTACTTATATTTTGTTTAATTCTTATTTTCCATTGCTTATATATCTGTTTACTTTATATCATATATCGCTTACATTATATTTACTTTTCTGTATAAAATCTTTCTGCCTTATTGTTTATAATTGCAGTTCCAATTCCTTTGTTTGTAAATATTTCAAGTAAAAGACAATGTAAAATTCTTCCGTCCAAAATATGCACTCTTGAAACTCCATTTTCAATAGCATCTATACAATTTGCAAGCTTTGGCAACATACCTCCGCCTATATTTCCTGAGCTCATTAGAGCATTAGCTTCATCTATTGTAAGCTCTGAAATAAGAGTACTTGTATCCTTAGGGTCTTTATAAACCCCCTCTATATCTGTAAGGAATGCAAGCTTTTCAGCATTGACTGCTCTTGCAATGGCACAGGCAGCATCATCCGCATTAATGTTATAGGCATGGTAACTGTCATCCATTCCTATTGGACTGACTATAGGTAAATAGTCCTTTTCAATTAAATCATATAGGATCTTTGCATCGACATTTGTTACCTCACCAACATATCCAATATCCTTTCCGTCTGAATATTTCTTTTCACAGGTTAAAAGCTTTCCGTCTTTTCCACTTATGCTTATAGCCTTTACTCCTAACTCTTCAACCAATGAAACCAGCTGCTTTCCTACTTTTCCTAATACCATCTCAGCTATTTCCATAGTATCTTCATCAGTTACACGCAATCCATTAATAAACTCAGGCTCTTTTCCTGACATCTTAACCCATTTGCTGATTTCCTTGCCACCACCATGTACTATAATAGGTTTAAATCCTACCAGCTTTAACAACGTTACATCCTTTATAACATTTCTTTTCAGTTCTTCATCAACCATTGCACTTCCGCCGTACTTAACCACGATAATTCTTCTGTTAAATTTCTGTATGTATGGTAAGGCTTCAATTAATACCTTTGCTTTTTCCTGATAACTTTCCATCTCTTTCTCTAACATAAAAATCTCCTTATGGGAATATAACCATATTCTTATTTATCTTTCTTATATAAGATTAAGAACCGGCTATATCAACCTGATATATTTACTATGACCATATGAAAAACAAATCAATATAGTCTGCTCGATAAATATACAACTATTTATTAATATGTTCAACTGTTTTTTTCAATTTTCTTAAAGTTAATACTATACATTTTCTATGCAAAATTAAATTTTCCTAATTTTATAAACATAATTAAAAAAATATAAATATAATTTTTCTTATAATAAATATACAAATTTATTTTACACGGAAATGCTCCTATTGTATGATATGCTCCATAAATAATATGCTATATGTAACACAAGCATCATATAAAAATGGAGCAAATCCTGCATAAACGAGGGAATTGAAAATCACTACATTTTATGATACACTGTTGATATCAACTTAAAGAGGCATTTTATATGAATAATTCGATTATTCCCACATTCACTCCAATGATGTTTGATCCAAATGCAATAAACGAAGAAACTAATAAAACCTTAAAGCAATTATTCAAGGGCAAAATGAATGGTAGTTTCTTAATAAAAATCAAAAGCTCCGTTATTTGTGAACTCGGCATTAATTTTTTAGAATATTATCATATCCATTTTGATAGCGCAAGACTTGTTACAGGGAGCGATGAAACTCCTGAATATGATATATGCCGAATAATCTTTGGAATACACCGTCATCACTCTATCTTTCTCACAAAAGAAGAAATCCGCAGTAACGAAAAAAGTGAAGCTTATCAAAATCAGTTAATTGAAGAGACGATAGAAAAAATAAAGCTTCGTCAATGCGGTAGTGCATTTTACCGAAAAAAACAACTGCTGGTCGGTGATGAATTTCTTTATTTTCCAGTACCCTATGAGTTGTTTGTTATGTGCATGAAATCTATTGTACTGCTGAGCAACAGTTCCAATTGGTTGGCTATTAATTATGGAGATATAGTAAACATAGCATTATCCGCTTTAACTTTGATGGAAAACAATTTTCTAAGTAATGCATATCCTTTATGCCGAGGAATGATTGAGCTATACATAAAAACGCTTATTCTGCAAAAGCATCCAGAGGCTGAAGAAGCTTATTCTGAATTTTGTAGGTTCGAGATAGAACAGTCTTGTTGCAGTCAAAAATATCCTGACAAATTCAATAAACTATATAACCAACGTAAATATCAATTATCAAAAAGTAAGGTTGATTATCTGCACTATGGTTGGCTTGACAGCATAGTCACTTACGATTCAACAACCAACAGCAGATATTCAATATACGGAATTTTTGATTATCTAATGAGGGAATCCAACGATGCACAGTCCGATACTTTAGACGATATAAAGTGCCTGTATAAAATGTGTCACGGATATACACATGGAAGTGCCATACATGTTAAATACCCATTGTTGCAATATTTTGAAGTATCCATGATGCTTTATTATGTTTTAAGGAATATTTTTCCTGAAATTTGCAATGCGAGTAATATTGATCTTTCCAATGATGATCCCAATATTATGAAAATTTTAGATCGAGATTTTGATATCCTCAAAAACCAATACAATATTCGATCAACAGAAAATTTTGATTTATACTATGAATTAAGCAATACTCAATAAAAACGCAGTCAACAAAATCATGTGTCAGATTTGCTCCCTCTATGCTTACTTTTTCACATGACTTTGGGTGTTCTTTGCCATAGTCGGGGCTTGATTTTGCACTGCCAAACGGGTATAATTATGGAAAAAAACAGCCCTGTTCTATGAGGAATTCTAAGAATTGCCTTTAGAAATTTCTTAGAACTCGGGCGAAATCAAATATCCTTTGCGACATTGATTTTGGTGTGGTTTTCGAGTCGAGATGTCCAAAAAAGCCTGAAAACACAGTGGTTTTCAGGCTTCCTATAAGTTCTTTTATCTTCCGTTAAATTCTGCTAACTTCTGTTATGCGTGAATGACACGAAAATATCATTATTAGTATTAATTAGATTTTTTCTCTAAATCTTGCATCTTCATGGCTCTAACCTTTAACGGTAAACCAAATAAGTTGATAAAGCCTTCTGCATCATGGTGATCATATAACTCACCTGTAGTAAAGCTTGCAAGTGATTCACTATATAATGAATATGGAGATGTTGTACCTGCTTTGATGATATTACCCTTGTAAAGCTTGAATTTAACTTCTCCTGTAACATATTCCTGTGTAACGTCAATAAATGCCTGAATAGCTTCACGAAGTGGTGTAAACCATTTTCCTTCATATACTATCTGGGCAAACTTATTACCCATATCTTTCTTTACTTCATAAGTAGCTCTGTCAAGAACAAGCTCTTCAAGCTGTTCATGTGCCGCCATAAGGATTGTTCCGCCCGGTGTTTCATATACACCACGGGATTTCATACCAACAACACGGTTTTCAACTATATCAATAATACCTATACCATGCTTGCCACCAAGAGCATTTAATTCCTTGATAATGTCAGAAACTTTCATGCTTTTTCCATTTACGGAAGTAGGAACACCCTTTTCAAATGTCATAGTAACATATTCTCCTTCTTCAGGAGCTTTTTCAGGTGTAGTTCCCAATACTAATAAATGATCATAATTTGGCTCATTTGCAGGATCTTCAAGTTCAAGACCCTCATGACTGATATGCCATAAGTTACGGTCACGGCTGTAGCTTGAATCTGCTGAAAATGGAAGGTCAATACCATGCTGTTTGCAATATTCAATTTCCTCTTCTCTTGACTGCATTGTCCAAACATCAGTCATTCTCCAAGGAGCAATAATCTTAAGGTCAGGTGCAAGAGCTTTAATACCAAGCTCAAATCTAATCTGATCATTTCCTTTACCTGTAGCACCATGGCAGATTGCTGTAGCACCTTCTTTACGTGCTATTTCTACAAGCCTTTTTGCAATACCCGGACGTGCCATTGAAGTACCTAACAAATACTTGTTTTCATAAACCGCACCTGCTTTAACACATGGAACAATGTAGTCATCGCAAAATTCATCTACGATATTTTCTATGTATAATTTTGTTGCACCTGATAATTTTGCTCTTTCATCTAATCCATCAAGTTCATTTCCCTGACCACAGTCAATACAACAGCAAATAACTTCATAATCAAAATTTTCCTTTAACCATGGAATAATGGCAGTGGTATCAAGTCCACCAGAGTAAGCTAAAATAACTTTTTCTTTCATTTATATATGTCCTCCTTTATTTGCTAAAGTAAATATACATTAATAACTTTCATTTCGCAAGTACTTTTAGTCATAAGCCTTGTACTTACTCAAGAACAACATATTGGCTGGCTTCTACAACCTCGTGAATAAAATCACAGATTTTATGCACTCGGTACACCGAGTTGTGAACAACTCGGTGTTATTCTCTCATATTTTCTAAAATAGTATTCTACATCAAAATATGTCTGTTCTTCACTTTCCTCAGTAAGTCTCCATTCCTTACTTTCATCAAGATTCGGAATTCTTGTATCTGACTGATATGCAAAATCAATATATGTGACATATGCTGTATCCACATATGGCAGCATCTGCTCATATATACTTCCACCACCTATTACATAAACATCTTCAGTATTGTATTTTTTAATTTCCTCCAGTGCCTCTTCAATACTGTTTACAACAGCTGCACCCTCTGCCTTAAAGCTTTTATCATGTGTAATCACTATATTTTCCCTGTTTTTAAGTGGTTTCCCGTTCGGAAAGCTAAGCAGTGTATTTTTTCCCATTACTACCACATTTCCTGTAGTAGTTTCCCTAAAAAACTTCATATCCTCCGGAATGCTTATCAAAAGCTTATTTTTATATCCAATGCCCCAGTTTCTGTCTACTGCAACTATTAAATTCATAATGAGCCTTTTCCTTTCTTATACTGCTACCGGAATTTTGATTTGCGGACCGGTCACATAGTTGTCTAACCTTATATCATCTACCGTAAAATCATAGAAATCTTTGATTTCAGGATTAATCCAGAATGCAGGTGCATCATAAACAGGTCTTTCTATAAGTTCCTTTACAAGCGGAATATGTCTGTCATAAATGTGTGCATCTGCTATAACATGTACTAACTCTCCTGCTTTGTAACCGCACACCTGTGCAAGCATATGAACTAATACCGCATACTGGCATACATTCCAGTTATTTGCCGTAAGTATATCCTGCGAACGCTGATTTAAAATAGCATTTAACCTGTCTCCTGTAACATTAAAGGTCATACTGTATGCACAGGGATATAAATTCATCTCATTCAAATCCTGATGAACATATATGTTTGTCATAATCCTACGGCTGTACGGATTGTTTTTAAGGTCATATATAACTCTGTCTACCTGATCCATCATTCCCTCTTTATATTGATGCTTTACTCCAAGCTGATATCCATAGGCCTTACCGATAGATCCTGTTTCATCTGCCCAGCTATCCCATATGTGGCTGTTTAAATCCTTTACATTGTTTGATTTCTTCTGCCAAATCCAAAGCAGCTCATCAACGCAGGATTTAATGCCTGTCTTCCTTAAAGTCATAGCAGGGAATTCCTTAGATAAATCGTATCTGTTTACCACACCGAATTTCTTAATTGTATAAGCAAACGAACCATCCTCCCACTTTGGTCTTACCTTTTCTCCCTCTGTACTTACACCATTTTCAATAATATCCTTACACATATCTATAAACAATTTATCAGCATAACTCATTTTAGTCTACCTCGTATTTATAGTAGTAGTGTTTATAGTCCCTCTCCAAGGACTGTATTCTATACTATGGAGATACTGTGGGTTAGTTCAGTTTTACTGCCACCTGATGGTTTTAGAATTACTAAAAAACCACAACTCTTTGTATAATAACATATAAAAGCTATTAGTAGCAAGAGAATAATCTTACTGCTAATAGCTTTTTACTCTACAATCATAATCTTCCATATATCTCATTCGGAACATTTGCCTTTACAAGTATGCCCTCTGCCACATATTCCTCTGAAATAAGCTGTCCATATTTCCTTATAAGCTGAATCTTACCTGCTTCTCCATAATCAAAAACCTTTTCAAGATAAATACTTCTCTCCTTTAGTATTTCCTCTACTGCTTCTACTAAATCACCTATTCCTATTTCCTGCTTAATGGAAGCCTTTATGACGTATTCAGCTCTTTCATCCTTTAAGATGATATTATTTTCTTCTCCAATTTTATCCTGTTTATTTAATATAGTAATGACAGGTTTCTCACCTACCTTTAGATTGTCAAGTGTTTCATAAACCACCTGCATATGTGCATCTGCCTGTGGATTTGATGCATCTACTACATGAACTATAATATCAGCATATTTAGCCTCTTCAAGTGTAGATTTGAACGCATCTATTAAATGATGAGGCAGTTTTCTAATAAAACCAACCGTATCAGTAAAAAGAACCTCTTGTCCCATCGGAAGCTTATAATTTCTGGTGGTAGGGTCAAGTGTTGCAAACAGCTTGTCCTCCTCCAGAATTTTTGCATCTGTAAGTCTGTTTAAAAGTGTAGACTTTCCTGCATTGGTATAGCCTACGATTGAAATTACAGGGATAGAATTTTCACTTCTCTTACTTCTGGATAAATCTCTATGTCTTTCTATATCTTCAATGTCACGTCTAAGCTCTGCTATTCTGTCAGAAATCAATCTTCTGTCCATTTCCAGCTTCTTCTCACCGGGGCCTCTCGTACCGATACCACCTCCAAGTCTTGATAATGAACTTCTAAGACCTACAAGTCTTGCCGAACGGTATTTAAGCTGTGCCAGTTCTACCTGGATTTTACCCTCTTTAGTCAGTGCTCTTTTAGCAAAAATATCCAAAATAATAAGAGTTCTGTCCATAACCTTTGTATTCAGAGCCGCTTCAAGATTTTTAAGCTGTGCAGGTGATAACTCATCATCACATACAATGCCCGTAGCCTCCAGACTCTCTATATATTCCTTTAATTCTTCAATCTTTCCCTTTCCTATATAGGTAGCACTATTTATCTGTTCTCTGTTTTGTATCATTCTACCCACCGGAATAGCACCGGCTGTTTCTACCAGTTCCTTAAGCTCGTCTAAAGAGGCAGCTGTTTCCTTTTCATCTTTTGTGTTGACCGCAATCAGAATAACCTTTTCCAGCTCGTCCTTTATTTCATATAATTCCATTCGATACCTCAAGTCTTATTCTAGATAATTATTGTAACTATAGTACCTTCATTGACCTTACTACTAATATTACATTTACCTCCATGTACTGCTATTATTTTATCCACAACAGACAATCCTACACCATTGCAGCCCATAAAACGTGATTTTATTTTATCTTCTCTATAAAAAAGTTCAAATGACCTTTTAGCCACATCCTCTGACATACCCTTACCGCTGTCTGATATTTCTATCTTTATTTTATCATTAAACTTTGTGATAACGATATTTATATTGACATATGGCAGTCTGCTATCATTTTTGTATTGATTATTACCATGAATTACACAATTTTCAAGTATTTTATAGATAGCCTCCTCAAACATAAATTCATCTACCTTGAGTTCATTCTCCTCGATTTCAGAAGCTTCACTATAATTAACCTCTATATCTCCCAGATATCCATACTGCTCCTTAATTCTATCAATAGCATTAATAAAAATTCTGCTAAAAACTTTATCGCTTAGTTCTGGTATTAAATCGTTTTCATATGACTTTAGTATATACACCATATCATCTACCAGCTTTGCCATCCTATTTGACTCTCTGTATATATTATTGGCATATTTGTAGGTAGTTTCTTCATCCGCCATACCATTTCTAATAATATCCGAATAACCACTAATTGAAGCAATTGGTGTCTTTACTTCATGTGATATCAATCCTATGTAATCTAATCTGTTCATAATAACCCCTTAATTAATCTAATTTGTAGCCGACATTTCTAATTGTCTTTATTGATTTGCCCTTTTCACCGAGCTTTTGTCTTAATGTCTTTATATGCATGTCTACAGTTCTGGTTTCTCCCTGATAATCAAATCCCCAGACGTTCTCCATAATCTTATCACGCGACAAAACAATACCGTTATTATGCATCAAATACTTTAAAAGTTCAAATTCTTTATATGTAAGCTTACAAAGCCTATCATCTACTCTTACCTCTCGTCTATCCTCATCCAGTGTTATACATTCATCATAAGATAAAATTACTTTTTTCTTCTTTTCAGAAACATTAAATCTTCTTAGTACTGCTTTTACTCTTGAAACCAATTCCATAATTCCAAACGGCTTCGTGATATAATCATCTGCACCCGCATCTAACGCTCTTACTTTTTCAAGCTCCATACTTTTAGATGTTATAAAAATTACCGGTATATTCATATTCGTTTTACTCTTCTTTAGCTCCCTTAAAATATCAATTCCACTTTCTTCCTCAAGCATAAAATCTAATATTATAAGTTCAGGATGTCTTTTTTTCAGACCTTTCATCAACTCCGTACCCGTTCTATATCCAATTACCTCATACCCTGCCGTTTTTAGTGCATAAGCCTCAATCTCAAACACATCATAATCATCTTCTACTATGTATATCACTTACATATCCTCCCTATTCTTTAGTTTATAATACTATATAATATTAGTCATTCCAAAAAATGTAAATAGTTTTAATAAATTTTACAAAATTTTTACTCAAATACACTTTGTGTATACCTAAAATTACATTTCTGTACAAAATTCTACCTTTTTACCCTCTAAAATCATATTTGTAGTCCTCACGGCACACATTTTACCACACATTGAACAAGTATGCCTCTCAGCAGGCGGCGTACTCTCATAATATTCTCTTGCCTTATCTTCATCAATAGCATATGTAAACATTTCGTCCCAATCCAATTTATGTCGTGCCGCTGCCATTTTGTTATCAATATCTCTTGCATGGGGAAGTCCTTTTGCAATATCCGCTGCATGAGCTGCAATTTTACTTGCTACAATACCTTCTTTTACATCACTTAAATCCGGAAGTCTTAAATGTTCTGCCGGTGTAACATAACATAAGAAATCTGCACCTGATGCAGCTGCAATGGCTCCACCTATAGCTGATGTAATATGGTCATATCCCGGTGCTATATCAGTAACCAATGGACCCAATACATAAAATGGTGCATTGTGACATATTCTTTTTTCTAATGCCATATTAGCTGCAATTTCATTTAATGCCATATGCCCCGGTCCCTCTATCATAACCTGAACATCCTTTTCCCAAGCTTTCTTTGTAAGATAGCCAAGTTCAATAAGCTCACCTATCTGTCCTGCGTCAGTGCTGTCATCAATACATCCCGGTCTTAGTGCATCACCAAGACTTATTGTAACATCATATTTTCTCAGTATCTCCAGTACTTCATCATAGTATTCATAAAATGGATTTTCGTTTCCTGTCATCTCCATCCATGCAAAAAGTAATGAACCGCCACGGGATACAATATTCATCATTCTGCCATCCCGCTTAAAGCCTTCAATAGCTCTTTTATTTATACCTGCATGAATAGTCATAAAGTCTACGCCCTCTTTTGCATGAGCTTCAACTACCTTTAAGAAATCCCTTGCAGATATTTCAAGCAAATCCTTTTCCAAATACCCAATAGCATCATACATAGGCACCGTACCTATCATGGCTGTGGATTTTTCAATTAATTGCTGTCTAAAGGTATTTGTTTTTCCATAGTTACTTAAATCCATAATAGCTTCTGCCTTGAACTTAAGTGCCATATCTACCTTTTGCATCTCCACATCATAGTCTTTACAGTCTCCTGATATACCAAGATTTACATTTATCTTTGTTCTAAGACCGCTTCCAATACCTTCCGGTGATAATGACCTATGATTAATGTTTGCAGGAATTACAACTGATCCTGCCGCTATAAGCTCCCTTAAGTTTTCTACTTCTATATATTCTTTTTCGGCTACAATTTTCATTTCCGGTGTAATAATATTTTTCTTTGCAGCTTCCATTTGTGTATAGTATTCTCTCATAATATCTCCTTTATATATTTACTTATAGTTTAATTATACTGTATTTGTATAACAATTTATGAGTCGAGTGCATAAAGTGAAACTTTATACACGAGCCTGTTATACCATAATACCCCTATCAATACAGCCTCACATCGAGTTGCTTACCCAACTCGGTGTTATTATACCATAATACTCCTATCACTACAGC
>CAMWKO010000018.1 GCA_947174885.1 uncultured Clostridia bacterium | reverse complement strand
AAAAATAAAAAATACGGAAACTCTAATAAACTCCTGTTAATTTACATATTTTTACAAATCAAATAATGACAGCTGATTACTCTCAGGCAAATTTCCAAACAATCCCAATGAATTCATTAAATCAATTACTGTCTTACTGACCTTTGTCCTATCTCTGAAATCATCTCTTGATAAAAACGGTCCGTCCTTTGCCGCCTCCACTACTGCCTCAGCCGCTTTATCACCCATTCCGTCAATAGTACTAAAGGCAGGCATAAGCTTGTCTTTTACTATCTGGAATCTGGTGGCCTGTGCAGTATATAAATCAATTTTTGTAAAATTAAAGCCTCTGGCATACATCTCCTGTACCAGCTTCATGTCCTTTAATGTTTCCTGTTCCTTCTGTGACAGCTCACCTAAGTCATTCCGCTTTTTATAATCTGCCATATAATATAGCAGCTTGTCCTGTCCCTGACACATTAGTTCATAGTTAAAGGCAGATGCCCTGATACTAAAATATGCCGCATAGTATGCCAGCGGATAAAATACCTTAAAATATGCTATTCTGTATGCCATCATTACATATGCTGCTGCATGTGCCTTTGGAAACATATACTTAATCTTTTTACAGGACCAGATATACCAGTCCGGCACATCATTTGCCAGCATAGCCTCCTCCCACTCAGGCTTTAATCCCTTACCCTTACGGACTGATTCCATAATGGTAAATGACAACTCGGAATCCATACCCTTATTGATTAGATATGTCATAATATCATCTCTGGTACATATAGCTGTAGAAATTGTAGCCTTTCCCTCCTCTATAAGAGCCTGTGCATTACCAAGCCACACATCCGTACCATGCGACAGTCCTGAGATTCTTACTAAATCAGAGAAGGTCTTAGGCTTTGTATCCTTAAGCATCTGTATAACAAATTCCGTACCAAATTCAGGAATACCAAGTGAGCCTAACTCACAGCCATCAATATCCTCCGGTGTAATTCCAAGTGCCTCCGTAGATTCAAACAGTGACATAACCTCTTTATTATCAAGCGGTATAGTCTTAGCATCAAGTCCCGTCAAATCCTCTAACATTCTTATCATTGTAGGATCATCATGTCCGAGAATATCAAGCTTTAAAAGATTGTGGTCAATAGAATGGTAATCAAAATGCGTGGTAGTAGTCTTAGTTGTCATATCATTAGCAGGTCTTTGCACCGGTGTGAATTTATATATTTCATTACCGTAAGGTAAAACAATAATACCACCTGGATGCTGTCCGGTAGTTCTTCTTACGCCCACACATCCCTTAGATATTCTCTCAAGCTCACATCTTCTCTTTTCAATACCTCTCTCTTCGAAATAATGCTTTGCATATCCATATGCAGTTTTCTCTGCAACCGTACCGATAGTACCTGCTCTGAAGGTCTGTCCCTTACCAAATATTACTTCCGTATATTCATGTGCCTTACTTTGATATTCTCCCGAAAAATTAAGGTCAATATCAGGCTCTTTATTTCCCTTAAATCCAAGAAAAGTTTCAAATGGAATATCAAATCCTGCTTTTAGTAAAGGCTCTCCACATTCAGGACAGTTCTTATCAGGCATATCACAGCCTGCACCACCCACAAACGGCTTTACCGCATCCGAGTCAAAATCCGCATAATGACACTTCTTACAAAGATAGTGTGGTCTAAGCGGATTTACCTCTGTAATACCTGCCATAGTTGCTACAAAGGAAGAACCTACAGAACCTCTTGAGCCTACCAGATATCCGTCCTCGTTTGACTTCCATACCAGCTTTTGGGCAATAATATACATAACGGCAAATCCATTGGATATAATAGAGTTTAACTCTCTCTCTAACCTCTCTGTCACCACCTCAGGAAGTTCTTCACCATACATCTCATGTGCCGTATTATAACATATAGTTCTAAGTGTCTGGTCAGAATTTGGAATAACAGGCGGGGCCTTGTCAGGAAATACCGGTGATATATTTTCAATCATATCACTTATTTTATTAGTATTTGTAACAACTACCTCATATGCCTTATCACTTCCAAGATATGTAAACTCCGCAAGCATTTCCTCTGTTGTTCTAAGGTATAACGGTGCCTGATTATCAGCATCATCAAATCCCTTATTTGACATAATTATTCTTCTGTATACTTCATCTTCAGGATTTAGGAAATGTACATCACATGTCGCCACAACAGGCTTATTAAATTTCTCTCCCAGCTCTACTATCTTTTTATTTACTTCGATAAGATATTCAAGTGTTGCCTCTCCCTTATTCACCATAAACATATTATTACCAAGAGGCTGTATTTCCAAGTAGTCATAGAAATTCACAAGCCTTGCAATCTCTGCATCATTCTTTCCTCCAAATACTGCCTGATACAGCTCACCTGCCTCACAGGCAGAGCCTATAATTAATCCCTCTCTGTATTTTAAAAATTCACTCTTTGGTACTCTTGGAAATCTGCTAAAGTATTTTATATGTGCATCTGAAACCAGCCTATACAGGTTAATTCTTCCAACCTCATTACAGGCTAAAATTATTGCATGATGTGTTGGCAGCTTCTTTATTGCCTCCGGAGTGGATTTGCTAAATTCATTGACCGAATTTAAATCAAAAACTTCTCTTTGTTTTAGCATTTCCACAAATTTTACAAAAATCTCTGCCGTACAGCCTGCATCATCGACTGCCCTGTGGTGATTTTCCAAAGAAACTCCTAATGCCTTTGCAACATTATCCAGCTTGTATCTTGAAATGGATGGAATTAATACTCTTGCCAATGCTACCGTATCCACATATGTAGCCTCATATTCTATTCCCATATTTCTTGCATTTTGCATAATAAAGCTCATATCAAAGTCTGCATTATGTGCTACCATTATGGCACCCTTGGAAAACTCTAAAAACTTTGGTAATACTATATCTATAGTTTCTGCATCTATTACCATTTCATCATTTATGCCTGTAAGATGCTCAATTTTATATGGAATAGGCACTTTCGGATTTACAAAGGTGCTGAATTTATCTACAATCTTCCCCTCTACCACCTTTACGGCACCTATTTCAATAATCCTATCCGTCAACGCGGAAAAACCGGTAGTTTCAATATCAAATACAACATATGTATCATCTATGGACTGCCCCCTTGAATTTGTCACTATATCCTTTAAGTCATCTACAAGGTATGCCTCTACACCATAAATCACCTTAAAATCCAGACTTTCACCCTTTGCCTTATATTTTCCCTTTATTTTATCTATGGCATGTAATGCTTCCGTAAAGCCCTGAACACAACCATGATCAGTTATTGCCAGTGCCTTATGTCCGAAATTAATAGCCTGATTAATTATATCTCCGGCATCCGAAACACCGTCCATATCACTCATTTTTGTATGACAGTGCAACTCTACTCTCTTTTCAATGCTGTTATCCTTTCTCTTTACCCTGAAATCCTTTCCCTTCATAATACCTACAATCGAAGATACTGATACCTCTTTATCATAAGTATCAAACATAACCACACCCTTAATTTTAATAAATGCTCCCTCCTTAATTTCTGCAAGGAGTTCTACTAAATCCTCATTTTTAGAGAAAATTTTAGCACATATTGAATCCGTAAAATCTGTAATTGCAAAGGTAACTATCGTTCTTTCATTTCTTATTTCCCTTGTTTCAAGCTTCATTACCTGTCCCTGCATAACAGCCTCACCTGTTTCAGCAGAAACATCACACAGTTTAATAATTTCCCCCTCAAAGCTGCGTCCCCATATTACATCAGGATTTTCTTCCTTTGTTGTAAACCTCTCCCGTCTGTATCCATTGTATCCCTTACCGTTATAACTATTACTATTAGGGGATTTAGAATTATTACCGGTATTTCCATATGTATCAGCTTTAACATTACTGCCTGATGATGCAGCGCCTGTATTAGAGTTATTGCTGTCTTTTTGTGACACTCTGCTTCCTGCATTTGCACTATCCGCATCACCTTTAGCTTTGACTGTAACAGATTCACCTTCCTTACCGCCATTTTTTGCCTTTGCTATTGCCTCTTTTTTCTCATTCTCTTCATCTATTTCGGCTACTCTTCTTGAAATTTCTTCTATTTCATTCTTAGTAATAAGCTCATTTTGCTTGGAAAATTTATTTAGCTTTGCCTCTACCATATTAAAAGATACATTTATTGTCACACCACATCTCTCTTCAAAGATACTTTCAAGCAGTTTCTTTAAATCATTAAGTTTTTCACGGTTTAACATAGTGTCTTCTACATCTATATTTAATGTAGTATTCTCAGTAAATCTTACATTACCCTTCTTAAAAATATTATACATGATAATACCGGTGTCCCTAAGCTCCGCTAATATACTGCTTTTATAAGACTTGTAAAGATTTTGGGGAGTATACTGGTCTGATAAATCAAATCTGGCATTAATTACTACGGAAATCATGGCATTAGAAAAAAGCTGATTTTCAATGGCTCTTTCTACTATAGAAATATCCTTTTTCTCAATCAACTTTTTACTGTAAATATAAATATTAATCTGATTTTTTTCTCTGTTTGAGGTAATTTTTTCGACCTGAACATTTGAAAATAATTCCTTTAGAATCTCACCGGAAATCATACTGTCAAATTTAAGTTCAGGAAAAACCTCCGTAAATTCTTTTAGCTGTTCCAATTTTTAAGTTCCTCTTCAAGACAGTTTAATAATTCACTTTCCGGCATTTTTTTCACTACTTCACCCTTTTTAATAAGCAGCCCCTCTCCAATGCCTCCGGCTATTCCTATATCCGCCTCTCTTGCTTCACCCGGTCCGTTTACGGCACATCCCATTACAGCCACCTTTATATTTAAGTGTTCATATTTTGTAACCATATTTTCTACCTGA
Organism: uncultured Clostridia bacterium; assembly: GCA_947174885.1. Taxonomy (GTDB): domain Bacteria; phylum Bacillota; class Clostridia; order Lachnospirales; family Lachnospiraceae; genus SVEL01. The sequence continues at coordinate 48,381 of CAMWKO010000018.1, read as the reverse complement.
TTTGCAAGCTCTATAAGATTTATCTGTGTTCTTCCACATGTAGGGCAGGATACAACCGTAATTCCACCTTTTCTAAGTCCCAGAGTTTTTAATATCAGCTTTGCAGTCTTTATTTCCTCTAACGGAGATCCAGTAAGCGAAACTCTTATAGTATTTCCAATACCCTGTCCCAAAATCATACCTAATCCGATAGATGATTTTATATTACCTGAAAATAATGTGCCTGCCTCTGTAATACCAACATGTAATGGATATTCAGTTCGTTCTGCAATCAATTCATGTGCTTTTACACACATCATTACATCAGAAGATTTAATACTGATTACCAGATTATCATATCCTAAATCTTCTATAATTTTAACCTTATCCATGGCACTTTCTACTATCCCCTCAGCTGTTACCTTACCGTATTTTTCAAGAATATTTTTTTCAAGAGAGCCACTGTTTACACCTACCCGTATAGGTATATTTCTCTCTTTTGCAACATCTACTACTGCCCTTACTTTGTCAGTACTGCCAATATTTCCCGGATTAATTCTAATCTTGTCAGCACCATTTTCCATAGCTGCAATTGCCAGCCTGTAGTCAAAATGAATATCTGCAACTAAAGGAATGCTGATTTGCTTTTTTATCTTCGCTAATGCTTTAGCGGCTTCCATAGTAGGTACTGCACATCTGATAATATCACAGCCACAATCCTCGAGTAATTTTATCTGTGCTACCGTATCCTCTACATTTTCTGTCTTTGTATTAGTCATTGACTGAATAAGAATAGGATTTTTGCCACCAATAGCCTTATTTCCTATTTTTATGGTTTTTGTATTATCCCTATACATTTTATCACCTGCTGTTAAAACAATTTGAATATATCCTGAAACATTATATACACTGCAAATATCATAAGCAATATCATACCCGCAAGATGAAAATATTCCTCATGCTTAACAGGTCTTCTAAGTATAACCTCCAATATCTGGAATAAAAATCTGCCTCCATCTAATCCCGGTATAGGAAGTAAATTCATAACACCAAGATTTGCTGATAAAAGCATGGTAAGATTTGCAATATTTAAGAATACATACAATAATCCGTCACTTTTGCTCTCCTGATATGCTGTATCAATATAGTCAACAATACCTACAGGACCTGAAAAATCATTTACCGTAACCTGACCTGTAAATAACATTCCAAGACTCTTAAATACTGTACTTATTTGGTATCCTACTTCCACGGCACTGTATTTAAGTACTCCAAGTGCATCCGTTTCTACTCTTCCCATATTGTAAGAAAATCCTACTGAATAACTTCCCGTTGATAAAACCGGAGTAACTGCATACTCTATTTCCTTTCCCGCTCTTGATATAACCAGGGTTACCTCCTCATCTGTCAGTGGATTAGCTTCAAAATATGCATTTAACTCCTCACCGTTTTTCATTTCTATACCATTGACTGAAACTAATTTATCACCACTTAACACACCTGCTTTCGCCAATGGGCCGTCCTCTGTCAGTTCCTTCAATTCAACCTGCTCATTACTAAGTGTATAAGTAAATCCGATTACATATTTCTGTACAAACTGCGGGTAGATTGTAGTTTCATATTCTACTCCGTCTCTTTCATACTTTACAACAATAGGATCCTCTGATATTGGATGAACAAAATTTTCAAGATATATCTGTCTTGAAATAGATATGTCTGCACCATTATATTCAGTAATAACATCTCCTACCTGTAAACCTGCTGCTTCAGCAGCTGAACCCTTTCCGATATCTGTAATATAAGGCTTATCATAACCTACTGTACCTATTACGATAATAGCCAGTACAAAGGCTAAAATAAAATTAAATATCGGACCTGCAAGTACAATAGACATTCTTGCCCATACAGATTTGCTTTCAAATGATTTGCTTAAATCCTCATTTGCCATTTCTTCTTCTGGTACCATATCCTTATTTAACATCTGACAGGCACCGCCAAATGGAATAATTTTAAATGAATATTTGGTTTCACCCTTTTCAAAGCTGAATATTCTAGGTCCAAAACCAATAGAAAATTCTATGACCTTTACACCGTTTTTCTTAGCCAGTAAAAAATGTCCAAATTCATGTATAAATACTAATATACTAAATACTATTATTGCCATTAAAATGCTCAAACTACCACCTGCTCTCTATAAATTCATAAGTATCAGCTTCTATCGTAAGTATTTCATTTATATTAGGATTTTCTATTATTTTATGTCTATTCATAGCTTCTTCAATAATATCTGTAATATCTAAAAAGCCTATTTTTCTATCTAAAAATTTTGCTACAGCACGCTCATTTGCTGCATTGTATACTGTCGGCATACTATTACCTGTTTTTCCTGCTTCATATGCTAACCTTAAGCCTCTGAAATTCTCCATATCAGGCTCATAAAATTCAATATTTCGTATTGCTTTAAAATCTACTCTGTCACTTTCGAGTTTTCGTCTTTGGGGATAATATAATGCATATTGTATTGGAAGTCTCATATCCGGTGTTCCAAGCTGTGCCATAACAGCACCATCCCTAAATTCTACCATAGAATGAATAAGGCTTTGTGGCTGAACGACCACCTCTACCTGCTCATAAGTAACACCAAAAAGCCATTTAGCCTCCATAACCTCTAATCCTTTATTTACCATTGTTGCAGAATCTATGGTAATCTTTCTTCCCATAGACCAGTTTGGATGCTTTAGTGCATCCTCTACCTTAACATTTTTCATTTCCTCTCTTGTTTTTCCTCTAAAAGGTCCACCTGAAGCTGTAAGAAGTATTCTTTCTATTTCCCTGCTATTTTCTCCATTAAGGCACTGGAATATAGCACTATGCTCACTATCTACAGGTAATATTTTTACATTATATTCCTCTGCTAATGAAATAATGATATGACCTGCTGTAACTAACGTTTCTTTATTTGCAAGAGCAATATCCTTGTGTGCTTTTATAGCCTCTATAGTCGGTCTGATTCCAATCATTCCTACAACCGCTGTGACTACAATATTTGCATCTGCTATAGTAGCACATTCAATTAAACCATCCATTCCTGATACAACCCTCGTATCTGTATCTGAAATACTTATTTTTAGCTCATTTGCCCTTTTTTCGTCCCATACACATACAAGCGCCGGATGAAACTCTCTGATTTGTTCCTCCAATAAAGATATATTTTTTAAAACAGCTAAAGCTACTATATTTATATCTTCATTTCTTCTCGCAATATCTAAAGTCTGTGTACCTATTGAGCCTGTTGAACCTAAAATAGAAATGTTCTTCATCTTGTATGTCGCCTCTACTTACATAAATAATGCCAAAATATAGTATATAACCGGTGCTATAAATATAACACTGTCAAATCTGTCTAATATTCCACCATGTCCCGGAATCAGAGTTCCATAATCCTTTATTTCATAATTTCTCTTAATTGCAGATGCACTTAAATCTCCAATCATAGAAACAAGCCCTGATATTCCACACATTATAGCAAATGCCAATTCCGGATATTTTACTGATTCTAAATGTCCTCCTATGATTATTCCATAAATTGCACCTATTGCAGCCGCACCTATAATTCCGCCTATTGCTCCCTCAACTGATTTTTTAGGACTAAGTACCGGTGCCATTTTATGTTTGCCACAGGTTACTCCTGTAAGATATGCACATGTATCACATATCCATGAACCAATAAATACAAGCCAGAATGTATAAATACCATCGTCAGTCATTCTAACCAGATAAAGATATGACATAAGAACCGGAACATATATAAAACCAAAAACCGCTACAGAAATCTTCTCTGTGGAAAATTTTGGAAATGTAAAGACATAGATTGCTAAAGTTCCAAGAAGCATACCTATAATTAAAGGAATAATATACCCTTTATCAAAAAATCTAATAATTACATAATACCCTATTGTTGCTATATATCCAAATATACCCAGTAATGTTCTTTCAATTCCTACTACTCTGTAGATTTCAAATAGACCTATTAGTGATATTATACCTGTAAGTGCAAATAAGACATCACCACCTAACAATCCGGCAACTACTATTATTACCAAAAGAACTATACCACTAATTGCCCTTGTCAAAAAAGATTTATTCATTAGTTTTTTTATTGACATTATGTTCCTCCTGATTAGATGGACTTATTTTACCAAATCTTCTTTCTCGATTGTTATAAGCTAGTACTGCTTTAATAAGCTCATCCTTATTGAAATCAGGCCATAAGCAATCTGTAAAATAAAACTCTGTGTATGCTAACTGCCAAAGTAAAAAGTTAGAAAGTCTTTCCTCTCCACTTGTTCTTATAAGTAAATCAGGATCCGGCATTTCATTTGTATCTAAATATCCTTTAAACACCTCTTCTGAAATATCTTTTTCCTGCAAACTATCATTTTTTATATCTGATGCCATTTTTCTCATGGCTCTGATCATTTCATCCCTACTTCCGTAGTTTAGTGCTATTGTAAAATTTAAACCTGTATTATTCTTTGTAGCATTCTCAAGTTCTTCAATTTTTGCCTGAAGTTCAGCGGATAAATCAGTCTTATCACCTATTATTCTTACACGCATATTATTTTTGGTTGAGCGCTCAATACTATCTGTAAGATAGTTGCTTAAAAGCTTCATAAGTGCATCGACCTCTGATTGAGGACGTTTCCAATTTTCAGTAGAAAATGCATACACTGTTAAATAATTTATTCCTATATTGTATGCATCCTCACAAGTCTTCTCTACTACCTTGGCACCCTTTGAATGTCCATAGTTTCTAGGCATCATTCTCTTTTTTGCCCATCTGCCATTGCCATCCAATATAATCGCTACATGATTCGGAATATTTAGTTTGCTAATATCTATTTCATTTTTTGCCATATTGATGTCCTGATTTCAGTTTTAAATGATTTTTTAAAGCATTAATTCTTTCAGAGTTATATGCTTTTTTACTTCGTGTGCATATCTTCGATATGCTCCCTCGCGCATATAACTCTTTCAGAGTTATATGCTTAGTATTTCTTTTGATTTGTCATCTACTGTTTTATCTACTAAAGCTACATACTTATCTGTAAGCTTTTGTACTTCATCTTCCAATGACTTTGCTTCGTCTTCTGAAATTTCATTTGCTTTGCTCTGTTTCTTGAATAAATCATTTGCATCACGTCTGACATTTCTTACTGCAACCTTTGCATTTTCACCCTTTTTCTTTATATCTTTTACTAATTCTTTTCTTCTTTCCTCTGTAAGTTCAGGAAATACAAGGCGTACTACTTTGCCGTCATTGTTTGGTGTAATACCCAAATCTGAATTTAGAATTGCCTTTTCGATTTCTTTTATAAGACTTGCTTCCCATGGCTGAATCTGAAGCATTCTGGCTTCAGGTACTGATATATTGGCAACCTGCTGAAATGGTGTAGGTGTTCCATAATAGTCTACTCTCAATTTATCTAAAATATGTGGGTTTGCTCTTCCTGCTCTTATAGTTGCAAATTCATTTACTAACGAATCCAGGCTTTTTTCCATTTTGTCTTCAAATTCTAATAATCTCTCGTCCATTTTAATAATCCTTTCAAATAATTTTAATTAAATCTCTAAGTGAATAAATCACATTTAATTTCTTTGTATTAATTTATCTTTGTATAATCATTTCAAACTAATAAACATAATATAATTAATCTACAGTTATCTCTGTTCCTGTAAATTTTCCTGTTACGGTATTAATAATACTGTTTTCTTCGTTAAGACCAAATATTAGCATTGGTACTTTATTCTCCATGGCTAAAACCGAAGCTGCTAAATCGATAACACCAAGCTTCTTATCAATAATTTCATTAATTGAAATCTTATCATACTTCTTAGCATCAGGATTTTTGAAAGGATCACTATCATATACACCATCAATAGATTTAGCTGATAATACAACATCTGCTTCAACTTCAATAGCTCTAAGTACTGTACCCATATCTGTTGAAAAGTAAGGATTTCCAATACCACCGGCAAAAAATACTACCATACCTTTATCAAAGTATTTATTTGCCCTGTCTTTTGAAAAAAGCTTTGTAAACGAACCACATTCAAAAGGTGTCAGAACCTGTGTCATCATACCCTCTGTTCTGAAAATTTCTGATACATATATACAGTTCATAACTGTTGCTAACATTCCTATAGAATCTGCCTTTGTTCTGTCTATTTTCTCACTGGTTCTGCCTCTCCAAAAATTGCCTCCTCCTATTACAATACCAACCTCAATACCTTCATCCAGTAAAACCTTTACCTGCTTTGCAACAGCCACAACTGTAGCCTCATCAAAGCCGGTTTTCTTAGGGCCTGCTAATGCTTCTCCACTGAGTTTTAAAATAATTCTCTTGTATTTGCCCATTTTAAAAATGTTCCTTTCCTTTTCTCTAGGTACAAATCACAGATTTGCTTCTTTATTCAAGAAATTATAAACACATATACCTGATTATTTTCCAAAGGTTTCATCAAATAATGCCTTGTAATCTATATCTGCATAGCATTGTGAACAGAAGCCCTCAATAGCTGCACCATTATTTATCTGTACTGATCTTGACTTGATATTTCCGTTTACTACTGCTGTACTGTCTACAATTACAGGTCCGTGTACATCTATATCACCCTTTATGGCACCTCCGATAACTGCTGATGTAGCATATACATTACCAATAATTATTGTACCGTTTCCTACCTTTACAGCACCGTCACTCTTTACATCACCTTCAATTTTAGAGTTGTTTGCAAATACTTCCTTTGCTTCTGAGGTACCCTTAATCATACCTGTAACTGTAAGCTTTCCTTTACAGCTAATATCTCCTACAATACTTCCATATACGTTTATAGAACCATTTGAAGAAATATTACCTGTAATAGTTGTACCCTTTGTAATATCCGTCACTTCATCACTAACTACATCCTCTGACACTTCTTCTTTGATTTCTTCTTTGATTTCTTCTTTCATTTCTTCTACTTCTTTCACTTCTTCTTCCTCCACTACAATATCTTCATCTTCCATAAGCCTTGAAATATCTTTTGCAAGTATATTTTCATCTTCATATTCTTCATTCTCTTCAATTTCTGTTTCTTCCGGCTCATCCTTTACATCTTCTGTTTCTTCCTCATCAATATCATCATAAATATCCTCATTATCCTCCACCTGATTTTCTAGCTCGTTGTTTGCTATTTCTTCATCGACAGCATCTAAAACACTGTTGATTTTATCTAAATCAAGGCTATCCATATCATCATCAAGCGTATTTATAATTTCTTTTTGCTCTTTTTGTTCTTTTTGTTCTTTTTCCTTTTTTGCTTTGCTTTGTTTCTTTGTAGTAGTCACTTCTGTTGCGTCCTCTGATACTAATTCATTAACTGCCTGTGCTAAATCATCTTTAAATTCTTTAAGAAAGCTCATATTAACCTCCATCGCCTATTGGCTTTTTATTTGTTGTATTGTCGGAATAGTTTCATCAATTGCTTTTATCTCAAATCCTTCATCCAAAAGCATCTCTATAAGCTGTGGCAATGCCTCCACCGTAGTTGGCTTATATTCTGCATCATGCATAAGGATTATAGCTGTGTTCATCTTAAACAAATCATTCTCTATATTTTCCATTATCTGTTCGACTGTTGCAAGACGTGTTGCTGCATCACCACTGGAAACATTCCAATCATAATATGTATATCCATTTTCATTTAAATAGTCTATACATTCATGAATATCCATCTTTGTAACTGTGGAATTGGAACTTCCTCCCGGAAATCTAAACAATCTGGTATCTACTCCTGTAGCTTCGTAGACAACATCGTGTACTCTGGTTATCTCTGACACAAAATCCTCTATTGAATTGTATACTTTTGCATAATCATGTGTATATGAATGAAGTCCAATGGCATTTCCACTTTCTACAATCATCCTATACCTTTCAAAGGATTCCTCATCTTCTTTTCCTATCACAAAAAACGTTGCCTTAACATTATACCTATCTAATATTTCTATTATTTTTTCTGTATTTCCACTAGGTCCGTCATCAAAGGTCAGGCATACAGTTTTTCCATATCCCCTTTTTGAAGTATCTGCCGTAGTAGTTTCTTCATTAGGAATATTTTTATTTTCACTGTTATTTTCCTCTGTATTGTCAGTAGAATTATCCTCTGACTCTTTTTTAGTATCCTCTTCATTTTTATCAGCAGATACTATACCCTGATTTTTAGCTTGTGATTGTACAGGTTGGTTATTAATAATTAGTTTTTTATTACCTTCTTCATCTACATAAGCAGTAAGTCTTCCGTCCTTTTTCATATCCAGCAAATCATCTATCTGATTTTCCAGGCTGCATACTTTTATAGAAAGAATAATACATAAAATAATAGGTATTATAATCAATACTAAGGCAATAAGTAGTATTACCTTTTTCATATTGTTAATTCTTGCACGTCTTTGAGTTGTAATCTGATTATTCTCATCAGCCATATAAAACAAACCCTTTCTCATCTAAGTACATACGATTTCATTGTAACATATATTACTCAATAATAAAAGACAAAATTTTAGTTTTTCAGTTTAACTACTCCATCATCATCTATGACAATATTTGTGGAAAGTGCTTCAATTTCCCTAAAAATCCTTTTTGCTTCATTCCCACATACATCATGTGTCTGATAATTCTGACTAATACAAGGTACGAGCTTTACTGTAAGTTTATTATTTTCATCTAATGATGCCTGTACAACTGCTGAATCTATTAAATAGTTTTCAAATAAAAAGTTGCTTACACCATAGAATATATATTTATCATTGTAAATTTCTGCTCCCTGCAAGGTATGGGTATGGCACCCTACAATTATATCTGCACCTGCATCCACATATCCTCTTGCCACATTTTTCTGATAATCCTGTACTATAGGCTGTTTATTTTCTCCAAAATGCACCATAACTACAACTACATCACACTTCTCAATAGTTTTAAGTCTTGTTATTTCCTCTTTAATCATTCCGAATCTGTCAGTACTTTCATAAGTAGTCATCTGTCCGGGCTTATTTTCATATGCATACCAATCAACTCTTGGTACTACTCTGTTTGCTGCTAAAATTGCTATTCTCTTTCCATTTACATCCTGTATATATGCAGATTTAGCTTCTTCTAAATTATTTCCTACACCTACATAAGCAATATTCCTTGCTTTTAAAGAATTCATTGTATCTATAAGTCCCTCTACACCATAATCCATTGTATGATTATTTGCAAGAGTTACTACATCTACTCCCATTTCATTTAAAATATACTGTCTGCGTGTAGGATTTTTGTAATACCATATTTCATAATCTACCTTATGTTCATCCCCTGCATCAGAGGATACATATTCATGATTTATGCCAAAAATATCAGAATTTAAAAATATGTTTTGCAGATTCTTGGATAAGAACCCATCAAGACCTGAATTGTTATAATAGTTTTCTATCTTTTCGCTAAGATTGATATCCCCTACAAATGCCATTGTTACTACTCCATCCGTAGGAGTAATATATCCGATATGAGAGTAATCACCATTAACCTCTACATACGGCATGGTAGGCTTAGGTGTTGTGGTTTCTGCCTGTACAGTAGTAGTTTCCGGTTCTGTCGTTGTAATTATCTCCGTAGTAGTCGGCTCCGTCGTTGTAATCATCTCTGTGGTAGTCTTTTGTGATGTTATATTCTCCTGTGCCATTTTACTTTCATTCAAATCAGAGGTGACTCTATCGCCACCTCCGATTGTAATACAAAATAAAAATGTCAAAAAAACTATAAATACAACAACTCCTATGATAACAGAAAAAATATTTTTTTCTTTAAATAATTTAATTGCTATATTCATTTTCTTCATATATAACAGCTCCGTTTTGTAATATTAAGCCATTCTCATATTTATTTGAAATAATAATCTCTCCATTAATATTATATTGAATAGCTTCACTAGAACAGTTTAATATAATATGATATTTATGTCCACAATTATCTTTCTTTACATAGTGTAAAATTTTGTTATTATCGGTATCATAAATATATTCAATATCTATTTCTTTAAATGCAGGAATTGTTTTACGCAGTTTAATTAACCTTTTCATAAAATCTATTCTGTCATTATATTTACCTGAATCAATATCTTCCCAAGGCATACATCTTCTGCAATCAGGGTCAAAACCACCCTCCATACCTATCTCCGTACCATAGTAAATACATGGACTTCCGGCTACAGTAAAGAGTAAAATCATCTGCTGATACAGTGCATCAATATTTCCGTTTACTCTATGCATAATTCTGTCTGTATCATGTGAATCAAACAGGTTAAATGCTACTTCCATCTGTTGTCTTCTATATAAGTTATAACAACGGTTTAGTGCATATTCAAATTCTGTATTAGTAAAATTATGTTTTATCCAAAAGGCTGTAACACTATTAACTAACGGATAGTTCATAACTGCATCATATTCGTCTCCTTTAAGCCAGCTCTCTGAATCATGCCATAACTCACCCATAAGATAAATGTCACTTTTTTTAGCCTTAAGCTCTTTATTTAAATGTTTTAGAAATGTATGTGACACTTCATTACCTACATCAAATCTTATTCCGTCAATATCATACTTATCAATCCAGCTATTACATACACTTGTAAGATATTCCACTACCTCTTTATTATTCGTATTAAGTTTTGGCATATATGCCGCAAATGCAAAAGAATAAAACTTTCCGTCTCTGGTATCCCGTCGTTTATCAAATGGCCAGCTATTTACATAAAACCAGTCATAATATCTTGATTTTGGGCCATTATCCACTACATCCTTCCACTTAGGGTTCATATAACCACAGTGGTTAAATACACCATCCAACATAACCCTTATACCCATATCATGTGCTGTAGCCACAAGATTTTTTACTACCTCATCATCTCCAAAGCCCGGATCTACCACTTCATAATCTGTGGTTTCATACTTATGGTTTGAACCTGCAAGAAATATAGGATTTAAGTATAATCCTGTAATTCCCAAATCTTTTAAGTATGACAGCTTCATAGTGACACCCTCTAAATCTCCACCATACCAATCGTCCCAGCGAACCGGCTCACTTTTCCAAGGCTTTACATTTGACTTATTTCTGTTTGGATTACCGTTACAAAATCTTTCAGGAAAAATCTGATACCATACTGTGTCCTTTACCCACTCCGGTACCCTTACGATATCACTTTCGTTCATCCATGGGAACATAAAAAACTGTCCTGTAGCACCTGTATGTTCCATATGACTTGGCAAATAGAAATCATCCTCCATCATACACATTACTTCTTCACCACTATGAAGTTCAAAATAGTATTTACATCTTTTAAATTCAGGGGTAACTATTACCTGCCACAGCTTATGATATTTTAAATGTATACACTTATCCATCTCTATAGGCATACCTGTCCAGTTTTCATTGCCACCTGCAATACCTTTTGAAAAAGGGTCACCATAATACAATACAATTCTATCTATATCATATCCTGTCTTAATAGCTATCAACAGTCTGTTTTCATCCAAAGGATAACAGTAATTTTCATCACTCCTATGGTATACACTTGCAAAATTCATAAAAAACCTCCAAAAATATTTTTTAATCTGCTATAAGTCTCTCCATATATATTATATAAACTACCTCTGTAAGATACTTTCTTTATGATGTTTAAACAAAAAAACACTATATTTATATACAATCTCATTAAACTAAGACCATTATAAAATATAGTGTTTTTCATTTCTTGCAATATATATTTATTATTAATACAATTCTATCATCATACCATAAAATTGCTTGTCAATTTTATGGGCGAGGGCATAAAGCAAGGCTTTATTCACGAGCCATACACCACAAACTGCCTATCACTACGGCCCTGTTGTAAACAACTCAGTGTTTATTTACATTTTCCCTATCACTACGGCCCTGTTGTAAACAACTCGGTGTTATTCCTCATATCTGTATTTTTCGCTTTGGGTTTTTATCAGTTCTTTATCCTCGAAATAATTAATTTTCATTGCACTTTTTACATCATCAAGTGTAGCTGCTGCCTTTTCTCTTGCTTTCTCGCTACCCTGCTTAAGGATATTGTATATTTCAGGTATATCCTTTTCAAATTCTTTTCTTTTGGCTCTTATAGGTGACAGCTCCTCCTGCATTACTGCATTTAAGAACTTCTTCACTTTAACATCTCCGAGTCCGCCACGTGTATAATGTGCTTTAAGTTCATCAAGATTTGCATATTCCGGAAGATATTCCTCAAAATGCTCCTGCTTTGAAAACGCATCCAGATATATAAATACAGGATTTCCCTCCACCTTACCCGGATCCTCTACTCTTAAATGGTTAGGGTCTGTAAACATACTCATAATCTTCTTTTTAACATCTTCTTCACTGTCCGCAAGATATATGCAGTTACCAAGCGATTTACTCATTTTAGCCTTTCCGTCAGTACCCGGAAGTCTAAGACATGCTTTATTATCCGGAAGTAAAATTTCAGGCTCTATAAGTACATCTGCATAAGTAGCATTAAACTTACGGACAATTTCCTTTGTCTGTTCAAGCATCGGAAGCTGGTCTTCGCCTACAGGTACAGTAGTAGCCTTAAAGGCCGTAATATCAGACGCCTGACTAATAGGATATGTAAAAAAACCTACAGGAATACTTGCCTCAAAATTTCTCATCTGAATTTCAGACTTAACAGTAGGATTTCTCTGCAATCTTGATACTGTAACAAGATTCATATAATAGAAAGAAAGCTCTGTAAGCTCCGGTATCTGTGACTGAATAAACAGTGTAGACTTAGCAGGATCTAATCCGCAGGATAAATAGTCCAGTGCCACCTCAATAATATTCTGACGTACCTTTTCCGGATTGTCGGCATTATCCGTAAGTGCCTGTGCATCTGCAATCATTATATATATTTCATCAAACTTGCCTGAATTTTGCAGCTCTACTCTTCTTTTTAATGAGCCGACATAATGACCAACATGAAGTCTTCCTGTCGGTCTGTCACCCGTTAAAATTATCTTTTCCTTCTTGTTTTCCATAATATTAAAATCTCCTTGATTTTATTGTCTGAGTTTTATTCATAACCTTTTTCCTAATATTTTTCAAACATATCTATTTTATATCCTAATTTGTATTTTGTCATCATTTAATATTATTCTTGAGTTTCCGTATTTTTATTTTTAAGTTCAAAAAGTCTTGTTGCCAAAGGCAACATATACATCTTACACAAAAATTGTAGATGAAAGAAAACTTTAATCTACCTGTTATCTACCTTTTCAGGATACAAATCATGATTTGCCATTCTGTTAAAGGCAACCTCCTCCCACTTTGTACCTTTCATTCCATAATTACAATACGGGTCTATACTAATACCGCCTCTTGGAGTGAATTTTCCCCAAATCTCAATATACTTCGGCTCCATCAGCTTAATAAGGTCTTTCATTATAATATTTACACAATCCTCATGAAAATCTCCATGATTTCTAAAGCTGAATAAATACAGCTTCAATGACTTACTCTCTACCATCTTTACATTCGGCACATAGGAGATGGTAATAGTAGCAAAATCCGGTTGTCCCGTGATTGGACAAAGACTTGTAAACTCCGGACAGTTAAACTTTACAAAATAGTCATTATCCTGATGTTTATTTACAAATGTTTCTAAAACCTCAGGTGCGTAATCCATAGCATATTCTACATTTTTATTTCCCAGTAAAGTAATTCCCTTTTTTTCTTCACTACTTCTTCCTTCCATATCTATTCCTTTCTAAGTGCGGGGTCGGTCACACCATTTTCTTCAAATGCTTTTCTTCTGTCAATACATGTACCACAAGCACCACAAGGTGTATCTCCTCCCTCATAGCAGCTCCAGGTAAGCTCATATGGAACCTTAAGTCTTAACCCCTCTTTAACTACATCCTTTTTTGTCCATTCCACAAAAGGAGCCAGAATTTTAAGTTTTTTACCGCTTCCCTCATATATGGCCTGTCCCATTGCGTTATTAAAAGCACTGCTACAGTCAGGATAGGCATTACCTGCCGCATCATCACTATGAGCACCATAATAAATCACATCACATTCCTTTGATAATGCAATACTTGCTGCCGAAGATAAAAACAATCCGTTTCTAAAAGGTACATATGTAGAAACAGGATTTCCTTCCGTTTCTGCAAGCTGATTAACATAGGATTCATGGGGTATTTCCTTATCTGAATGAGATAATAAAGAGCAGTCACTATACTGAAATATCTTTGCCAAATCCAGATATAAATGCTCTACACCATAATATTCAGATACATTTTTTGCTGCTTCTATTTCCTTTATATGCTTCTGTCCATAAGAAACAGAAAGTGTAACTACATTTTCCTTCCCATACTTTTCTACTGCCATTCCAAGACAGGTGGTAGAATCTACCCCACCACTGGATAAAACTAATGCTTTCATACTATTTCAACCTCATCTGCAAACTGATGTCATCCTTAAATTTACCTCTAAGAGTAGTTGTATATGTCTTAGCTGCTGTTTTTTTAATACCTCTTGCAGTCATACAGCTATGACATCCCTCAATAAGCACTGCTACATCTCCTGAGCCTGTAACCTTTTGCATTATATCTGCTATATCACTTCCGATTCTCTCCTGTAACTGAAGCCTTTTAGATACCATATCACATATTCTTGCTATTTTGCTAAGTCCGATAACCTTACCTTTTGGTACATAGGCCACAGTCACCTTCATGTCATACATTAATGCCAGGTGATGCTCACAATAGCTGAAAATATCAATATCCTTAACTACAACCAAATCCTTATCACCATCATTAAAATCCATATCACTGTCAAAGGTCTTATCAAACATAACAGCAATTTCATCATTTGTATAATTCATCCCCTCAAAAACCTCTTCATACATCTTCGCTACTCTGTCCGGTGTATCTAAAAGACCTTCTCGATTCGGGTCATCTCCCAATGCAACAATAATTCCCTTTATATGCTCTTTAATTGCATTTGTATCTATTGCCATTTTAATCTTCCTTTCACATTACACACCTTTTTTGTCAGGACTCCATATAAACTTATGCAGCTGCAGCTGTAAATTAACATCATTCATATGATTATCTTTCATAAATTCCACAATATCTGCCGGATCTATCTTTCCAAAAACAGGACTTATATATATATGACATTTCTCCGTCAGATTATATTGTTTTATAATCTCCTTAGTCCTTTGCAGGTCTTCTATACTTCCTGATACAAATTTGACAGTATCTATTTTTCTAAGTATCTCCATATTGCCAAGGCACATATAAGCTTCCATACCACTATCCGGAAGCTTATAATCCATTGTAAAGCTTATATTTTTACATACCTCCAAAAGCCCGGAGAAATCCACACTTCCATTCGTTTCTATCTCAATGTTGATGCTTTCATCCACTCCTAAAAGCCTTAAAAGCACCACCATATAATCTCTGAATAATGGTTCACCACCCGTTAAAGTAACATTTTTAACCCCTGTATCCTTAATGTATTTGTATATTTCAAACTCATTCATTACTTCATACGCAGTATTATCTGTATTTGCCCATTTTGTATCACAGTAATTACAATTCAGATTACATCCTAAAAATCTTATAAATACTGCCAGTTGTCCGGCTCTTACACCTTCTCCGTTAATACTTACAAATTTTTCTACAACTTTAAATTCTGCCATAGCTATTTCCTCACCATTAATCTATACATTTATAATATGTTGCACAATTATTGGGTGTTTCATATACACTTACCTTTTTGACCTGATAACCCTTTTTTTCAAAAACTTCATAAAAATATTTTGAAAAATTTTCGGCTGTAGTTCTGAAATTTACCTCTATAAGCTTTATTCCTTCTTCCTTTAATGCCTCATATGTCTTTTCTCGTAGCGATGATTTTTCAATAATAAGTGAATGGTCAAAATAATCCACCTCACTTTTTATATCCTCCTTTAAGGTATCAAAATCCAGTACCATACCTCTAGTATGTGTATCTTCCTTTAAAGTATCACTATATATTTCCACTACAACTCTCCACCTATGGCCATGAATATTACTGCACTTTCCATTATACCCATGTAAAAAATGTGCCGCATCAAAGCTACCTTCTGATATAAGCGTAAACATATTACCTCCTAAAGTAATGACAAAATTTTTTGTTATAAAAAAATCGAATAGGACTACCCTATTCGATTTGATAGTCCTGGTTTTTTTTATAGACAGGATGGTACAAGCGAACTGTCTTAATATTTAATATAAAATATTTAATTATTTTACTATTTACTCTTTTACATTTATTTGGTTTTCTGTATTATTTAATAACCTCAATCCATCCATCCGGAGCTTCGATTCTTCCCATCTGAATACCTGTTAATGTATCGTATAACTTCTTGATTGTTGGTCCCATCTCATCCATACCACTTGGTAATACGATTTCCTTACCATGGTCAACAATCTTTCCTACCGGTGAAATAACTGCTGCCGTACCGCATAAACCGCACTCAGCAAAATCCTTTAATTCCTCAACATATACTTCTCTTTCTTCAACTTCAAGTCCAAGATAATCCTTGGCAACAACCATAAGTGAACGACGGGTAATTGATGGTAGAATACTGTTTGACTTAGGTGTAACTACCTTTCCGTCCTTTGTAATGAATAAGAAGTTGGCTCCACCTGTCTCCTCTACCTTTGTACGTGTAGCTGCATCTAAGTACATATTTTCAGCATAGCCTTCATTGTGAGCCGTAACTATTGCATGTAAGCTCATGGCATAGTTAAGACCTGCCTTGATATCACCGGTTCCATGAGGAGCTGCTCTGTCAAAATCACTAATCTTAATTGTAAGAGGCTTTGCACCACCCTTGAAGTATGGACCTACCGGAGTAGTAAAAATTCTAAACTGATACTCATCTGCCGGCTTAACACCAATAACTGCGTTTGAGCCAAACATATATGGTCTGATATATAATGTAGCACCTGAGCCATATGGTGGAACATATGCTTCATTTGCTAATACAACATCTTTAACTGCCTGTACGAATCTATCTTCCGGAAATACCGGCATTTCAAGCCTAAGACATGAGTCCTTCATACGAGAAGCATTTAGGTCAGGTCTGAAGCATACAATATGTCCATCCTCCGTTGTATACGCCTTTAATCCTTCAAAACATGTCTGAGCGTACTGTAAAACACATGCACATTCACTAATTGTAACTGTATTATCACTTGTCAAAGTACCCTCATCCCATGCACCATTCTTATAATTTGATACAAATCTCTTATCAGTATCCTGATAACCAAATCCAATATTTGCCCAATCAATATTCTTCTTTTCCATAAACTATTACTTCCTTTCTTATAAATACCAAAGTATTTATATAAGATACCACACAAAAATAATGTGCTTAAACTTAGATAAGTTTAGCACTAAAGAAAAAAGTATGCAAGATATTTACAACATTTTGATATTGTAAACAGTTATAAATTTGTAACAACTACATTTTCAACCTATCAATTATTTATATCTTTTTAATAAATCTGAAAGGATTAATCTTTTTTGTTTTTATTATTTTTTGTATCTCTGTCATTTTGAATCCACTCATATCATTACTTACTGTCTTAAAATTTCCCTCTATATATTTCCCCTTATAGCTATCTATTAATAGTTTCATCATTGTCCTTATTCATAATTTGAAAATCATCTCATTACCATTATTAAAATTTTCTATTAATTATTTTCCGTTTTATTAGAACAGATAAATAATATCAAAAAACCACCATGGTCAAATCCATGGTCAAATCCATAAAGACCAGTACAAGACTGTTATCAGTGCAAAAAATAAATCCGTTATTATGTATATAAGCTTATATTTTGTTGTAGCCAATCTTTTTACTCTGTAATTAATATAAATTATAATCTGAAAAACAGCCATAATCAATAAAACCTGGCTCCCAACTCCAATTTTTGAACCTTTCAATTTATTACTTAGTTCAATATATTTCTTAAATAATTCATTGATATGATTTTAAATAATATTATTAAATCTCATTCCAAAAAATTAAATACGCAGTTAAATATGGAACTATATTGATTACAATTATAATTAAAAGATTTAAAAAAATATTATTAACTACTTTCTGTTTTATTTTTATAAGCATAATCATATTAACAATAAAACTAATTAATATAGGAACAATAATAATAGCATATCCCCCTAAAACAAAAAAATCACCATTTACTTTATTCCCAAAGGTAATTATAACATTCCCAATAATAAATGTAAAAAAAGAAATTACTGCTATCAACACATTAAATATAATTAATAATTTTTTCATCATTCTGTTTTCTTCCTCCATAATTCTAATTCATCACGCAATTTTAACTTCGCAGTTATTTCCCATTATAGTATTATGTAATATTATTTATCTGTTTTTAATAATTTATTTAGCTATGTAACCAGCATTCTGCAGCTTATAAATTTCATCTTCCATAATAGCCTCAAGAATAGTAACTGACATTTCATCATATGTTTCATAGGAGCAACCTCTAGCAGCTCCCCATGTTTTAACATGAAATGCTTTTTTGTTTCCTTCAGACATCAACGGATAACACCATGCATTATATTGAATAAACTCAATATCCTCAGGTTCTATCCCAAAATCTTCACTTTTCCTATCATAATAATCACTATCCAAATTAACTTTCATAATATTTTCATTTATTAAATAAACCTTTTCATCTGAAAGTTTTCCTAGCAGTTCGACATTATCAAATAAGCTCCAAAGCGAATCATCACAAGTATACAATTTTTTTAAAAAGTTATTATTATCAGAACCACTTTCATTTAATGAATATTTCATTGAGTATACAGAGCCATCATTCATTATAGCTAAAAAATAATATATATTTCCTGTATCATTCTCCGGATAGTTACATATTATTGTCATTATCAGATTTTCATAATTTAATAATTCATTTTCCTTATTGGTTGTACCTGTCTTTTCTGTTTCTTTACTTTCTTCACTGTTTTTTCCATAATCATTTTTACAAGCAGTACATATAATAATGATGCCACATATAAAAACAAGTAATTTATATTTTTTCAAAAATATACTTCCGTCAATGAAATTTTTTAACCTTTCAATTTATCCCTTAGTTCTGATTTCTGATTCGTCACACATACAATCCCTATATCCTGACACATTTTCTCTAATCTGCATGCTACACCCATTCCTAATAACTCTCCATACTCTATGTCTAAAAAATGGATTTGAATGGAATCCTACCAAAACTTATCAATCACCTCCTGTGCATTACTATAACAGATACATTCCATTTATTATTGTACCTTTATAATTTTATTATTTTGTATATCTTATAATTTAAAAAATATATTTTAAAAATACATACCAAAACGATTTTATTATTATGACTAATCATATCAAAATATTGACTATTTTACAACTATAACTAAATTAGAACAGAACAACCCTAAATATAAAGAAGTATGCAGAAGGTTTATAGCTGACTGTAAAGATTTTTCATAAGAAACGTTAAAAGAACCGAATATTATTAAGAACAATTAGTCGGAAATGTGTTATAATGATATAAATATCAGTATAAAAGAGCTTACATAGTGTAGCAGGTGAATGTACAGTTATGGTTTTATAATGTTAATTGGAATTAGGAAAGGCAAGGTATATAATGGTGAATAATATTACCAACAGTAAATCAGGTAAAATCAAGAAGTATATTATTTATGGAATATTTATGATAATAGGCATTGTAATTCTGGCAGTGGGTGTTATTTATGCATATACAAAATGGGAATTTAAAAAGAACGCTGTTGAGATAAGTGCAACTATTGTTGATATTCAGAGTGGATATGATAGTAACGGAGACAAAACGTATACCACATATGTAAACTATGAATATGATGGAGTGCAATATGAATATATAAATCTTGGATATTACAGCATTAATATGTATGTGGGCAAGGAAATTACTTTGTTATGTGATCCTGATAATCCCTATAAAATAGATTTAGGTAGTGGAATAATAATAGTTTCTGTTGTTTTAATAGTTATTGGCTTAGCATTTATTGCTTTCGGTTTTTTTAGTTTTATTATGGCAAGAAAAGGTATACGTCGATATAAATGTGTTATGGCAAAAGTTGATTATGTAGAGCATAATACAAACATTACTTCCAAAGAGCGCCACCCATTTATAATACATTGTACATATACTGATATGAATACAGGAAAACAATACAGCTTTAAAAGTCCTAATCTCTGGACAGACACAGACCTGTCATTTGTGTATTATCCGGGAATGATGATACCTGTATATATAAATGGAAATAATTTTAATGATTATATGATAGATACAGAGTCTTTAATCGGTAATGGTGTGGAGGGCTATACTTAATTAATTTAGAGTTTCCGTATTTTTTATTTTTAGCTTCAAAAAGTCTTGTTGCCAAAGGCAACATAGACATCTTGCATAAAAAATTGTAGATGAAAGTGAACTTTCATCTACAACTTTTTGTGCAAGATGCTTACATCATTATGATGATGTAAGCTTTTTGAAGCTAAAAATAAAAAATACGGAAACTCAAGTTAATTAATGTATTGCAGAAAAATTAAAATAATATATTTAAAAGGCGTAGAGCATTTAACATGTCTACACCTTTTAGTAAGCATTTCATTTTGAAATAATTTCTTTGTAATGACAGAATCTTTTTTCTCACTTATAAACTGAACATATATTGTATTAATTGTTTATATTTTACATAAAATACTAAACAATCCTTAATGTTTAAAAATATTTTTAATTATTATTTTTTAAACCACTAATCCATTCCGCTATTTCTTTTGCCCTATTATCATTGTTGATATAGCTGCTGTCACCCTCACCATATAAAGTAAGAGTATTCAGATTACCATTTTCATCATAATAATATCCAGTCCATGTATACTGACCCAAGCAAACATCCAATACAGATTCTTTTATTGTAACCTTATTATTTCCATCTTTTACAATTTGCTTTAATAAATCATATTTTTGTTGTAATTGTTTCATATCAGCAACATTTATCTTTTTACAATCCGTATCATTTATGAGATTTTGATATAAGTGCATTTTTTCCTCTGCATTACAAAAATAAATTTCATTATCCCCATAATATACATTACCATATTTGTCAATGAACACAAACATATACGAATAGGGCTCATTAGCTTCATAGAAAAATGTGTAATCAAATACAATTTCAGGCATATTTTCATTCTCTAAAATGTCTGTTTGATTTTCATTTCCGTTCTTCTCCTCTACAACGTCTGTTTGATTTTCATTTCCGTTCTTCTCCTCTGTAACATCTGTTTGATTTTCATTTCCACTCTTATCCTCTGTAGCGTCTGTTTGATGTTCGCTTCCATTCTTATCCTCTGCAACATCTGTTTGATGTTCATTTTCATTACCAGATACCACTTCGTTTTGACCGCAACCCGTTATGATTGCAATACACATAAGTAAAATAACTATGCAATAAAAATTTTTTTCCATTAATTTCCCCCTCTTAATTAATCAAAGAAACATTTGAATTATATTCAAATTCATTAATTGATACAATACCATCTTTTGTAATTTCAAATACATGCCATACAGTTCCTTCTTTGTTTTGTGGCACATTATATGTAGTAATTAAGTCATTTCCTTTATATACTCTGACAACTGCACCTGACATTGACAAAACATTTGAATTTGTGCTGCTTCTATTTGTATAATCATGTACTGAATACTTAAATACGCCATCATTTAACAGCCCTGCATCTAATGAAATAGTTACTGTTTCCGGACCATAGCTTGTTGTATCATCTAAATCTAACTCTGCTATAGTTTCTCCATTTAAATTACCTTTTTTATCAGAATAATACACATGTATTAAACGGGTATCGCCATCATAATATGACAAATGTGAATCTAAATCCCATGGTGTTGCTCCCCATGTTAATACAATTCTATATTCATCTTCTGATAAGACCGGTGTAAGTACCATGGTCTGAACACCTGAAGATGTTCCTGATGTAGACACGACATTAAAATATCCTGTAACAAATCCGTTTTTCTCAATTTCAACTGTATAAATGCCAATTGGTAATGATATAGAAAAATTACCTGAAACATTTGTCTGGGTTGTTACCTCCTGACCATTAATATTCTTAACATAATTTCCGGTTTTGTTATTCCAACCTTTTCTAAATTTTACAGTTGCCTCTTCAATTGAATTACCATTAAGTGCATTAATAACATGGCCATCCACATCTGATGTAAAATACTCTAAACTAAAAGGAATAACAATTATATTCTCCATATATGTTGTTTGTTCAGGATTAATAACTACATTTTCAATTACACATGGTAAATAACCTTCAGCATATATATTTAAATTATAAGTACCCTGTGTTAATACCATTTCATAATTTCCATTTTCATCTGTTGTTCCTATTGTATAATAGTTTTCAAGATTTGATTCACCCACACTTGTTCTGTATGCTGTAATCTTTACTCCTTCCAGTGGAGTACCCTGAGAATTGGTAATCATACCTGCCAATATACCACTAGGCAATAATGAGCCTGTATTATCTCCAATTAATTCTATCGCTTCCTGTACACAAAATTCTGCATCCGGCATACCGTAAATATTTCCATGTGAATCACTAACATTAATACCAATGTTATTGCAAATAATATTCTTTACCTGCACACCACTTAATTCAGGATTTGCCTGATAAAGCATTCCTGCTAATCCACTAATATATGGTGCTGCCATCGATGTTCCACTCATCGTATCATATCCAGAAATATTAATATAACTATAAATGCTTGATGGTATCGTGCTGACAACATCTACACCCGGTGCACACACATCAACTCGGGAACCGGTATTACTAAATGATGCATAGTAAAATGTTGTAGCTCCGTTTTCGCCTGTTCCGCTTGTAGTATGACCGACTGCACCAACTGTTATGATTCTGGCTTTTACGCTTTCCAGTTCAATAGCATTTAAGTAGCTGTTATAATATGCCAATGCATTACCAGATAATCGTTCTCCTGTTGAGTATTGATTCCATTCTTCATATCCGTAAACTGAGGATTCACTGACACAATAGTCTAGGCTTTCAACATTACCTGCTGCAGTTACGATTACAAAATCATATCCCTGTAAAATCAGTTTATCAAGAAAGTTTCCAAGTATACTTGCATTTGTTTTTACATAGTTTATTGCATTTACATTTCCTCTGGAAGCAGCAAAGCATTGAAGTCTTCCTGTATTCTGACTTACATTAATTACTTTTACATTTTTTGAAATCAAACTTGCAAAGGCATATTTATACATCATAACCGTTTGCATATTACCTGTTCCGCCAGCTGTTGAATATCCGTATAGTGATGAAGCTGTTACAACACCAGAAATTCCTTTTCCATTGTTTGTTGTGGCTGCCATTATACCAGCTACATGGGTTCCGTGTGCACTAGTAATGCTACTGGTATTATTGAATGTCTGTTCAAACGATACATCCTCATGATGTATATCAAACATACTATCTATTAATCCGATTCTGACCGGACTAAAATCCTCTTTATAATCCCATGCACTTGGAATTTTTAATGCTTCCAGACCCCAATTATATCCATCAGGTACCTCTTCATTCCAATCATCACCATTATATAAGGTATCGTTTGTAGTTGTAATATCAGACCCTTCTATTAAAACAGTGTTTAATGTTACCTCATAAACAAAACTAAAGCTATCTATATATGCTGCAATGTTTTGTATTTCTTCTAAGGTTTTTTCTTCCCTAAACTCTATCTGATAATCATTTGTTAATCCGATATATCCAACAATATCCGCACCTAAATCGTCTATAATTGCTTCAAAAATACTTTTTGAAACACCTGGTAATGCGCTAATCAATAATTGATTTTTCACATAGATAATACCGGTTTCATCATCTATAATAATGTCTTCCGGATTTGGTTCTTTATAATACATTTCATCATTATCATCCGGATCATCCGGCTCTTCTTCAGTAATACCCCAGTATCCATACTCATGTCCCTGTGCATAATAAGTGTTATTATTATTTCTTCCACCTGCACTCCATGAATTCCACTGTGTTGTCTTATCTGAATTATAACGATTAAATGTAACATTATATGTACTATTAGGTACCTGAACCTTCCATGTATTATCGTCTACCTTAGTCATTATATAGCTGGTATGATAATTAGTGTTATCCACCAATTCTATAATCGCATCATCATTACTTATCCAATTTTCAGATGTACTATCTACAAAATACAAGGTTGTATATATAGACGTTGCCTGAACATCAGAAATGAAAGCATTCATTCCCATAATACCGGTCAGTAAAACTGTAGCCATAATCATAAATGTTATAGCTTTTTTTAGAATTGTGCTATAAATCTTTTTTGATAATAGTTTTCTCATAATTTCCTCCTAAAAAATAATTTTGAATTCTGCTTTATTATATGTACCATAATAAGCTGTGCACACTATTATGATAAATATATGTTACAACAAAGCTTCTTCCTGCAAATTCCTTTTAAAATCAAATAAAAAATAAATCTATAGATTTATTTTTTATTTCTCATCTGTTCAGGCACTTTGGGCTGATGAAACCACCATACACATGCCTGTGAATTCGATACTACTCCAAGCATTAATGCGAAAGCAGGTATAACTTTTCCCATATGCATTAATACTTTTTTAATTTTAGTCACTCACTACACTCCTTTCTACTCATTTTTTCCAAGTCTCCTTAATTCATTTTTTATGGTTCCCGCTATTAAGGAGAACGATACTACACACATTCCTGTAGCAGTCGAGAATCCATATTTCACTTCCCTAAATAAGAAAACAAATATAAGTGATATACATGATACTGCAAATATTGCAATATTACTTACAATTTTAAATTTCTTATATTCTCCTTTACTAAAGGGTTTATTATAATCCTCGACTGGAGAAAAAACGGCAACTAACAGCCATGATATTATACAGAATATGACTGTAATAATACTCAAAATAAAGTTTGGTATTATTAATATCAAAAACAGATATGCAATATATAAACTTATCAAAATTATAAAACATCCAATATGAGTTTCTGCATGAAATCCTCCTGCTGTTGCTCTAATAACAATAAATCCTACAATAAAACAAATTGTTGGTATTACTGTTCCGCTTGCAAAAGCAAGTATAACCATAGCAAACAAATTAATTACCGTTGCTAAAAGTATTTCAAAACAGTAATCGTATATTTTTCTTTCCTCTTCTTTAATAATATCTCTTGATATAAAAAAAGAGGATAACCCTTGTGCCATGTGTGTAAGCATTT
The DNA here is from genome assembly GCA_947174885.1 of uncultured Clostridia bacterium. Lineage (GTDB taxonomy): Bacteria > Bacillota > Clostridia > Lachnospirales > Lachnospiraceae > SVEL01. The sequence goes on along the minus strand of CAMWKO010000018.1, from coordinate 22,859 downwards.
TCTTTCCTCCTTGACATGAAATTATCATCCTTCTGTTCTCTATTCAACCCAATCTTCAAAAGTAGTCTTTTTTTCTGCAAACTTGACATATTTATTTGTTTTTCAAAATTATAATTACTTCAAATTTGTTCTCTATTTGCTGAAAGGTACAATTTCCCTTATATTTTTTTACAATCTCCTTTACACTCTTTAATCCAAATCCATGTAACTCCTTATGATTTTTTGTGGTAATTATCCTATTTTCTTCTATCTTTACATTTTCACTTACAGTATTACTAACATTAATACTGATATAATCAAGTTGTTGTATAATGCTTAAATTAACATATCTATTCTGAATCGGCACCTTTGCATTTGCTTCTATGGCATTGTCCAGCAAATTTCCCAATAATACACAAAAATCCAATATATCTAAATAATTATTTTCTGGAATGTATATGGAATTTGAAAATCTAATATTCTTTTCCCTCATCATTTGCAACTTTGCCGTGATTAAAGCATCAACTGCTTCTATACCGGTAAATCTTAACGTACATACCGATAATATATCTTCACAAATAATATTTATTTTATCAATCCCTTCTTTTGTATTACTCTTAAATATTTCCCTCAATGCAAATAACTGATTTTTTAAATCATGCATAGTTTTATTTGTAATATGCTGCCTTCTTGATAATTCCTTATAATATTCAGCTTTATATTCCAGCTGTTGCTTTATCATCTGCTCCTGCTTTTTATCCTCGGTTATTTTTAACTGATATTCAAACATATAAAACACCAATACATTTGAAATTATCAAAAAAATAATTGCTATAGTTGAAATAACTAAAGATGAGCCTGGTTGTGACTGAAACATAAATTCCGACATAACATACACAACCGAAAAAGTTGCTAACGGGAGTGCCATAAAAGGTATAAATACATATCTTGATACATTGGCTTCCGACTTTACACTAAAATATCCAATAATTTTAATAATGAAAAACATAATTAATTTAGAAACCAATACACCCTGCATATAATATAAGATATTGCCACTCAATTGTTCCACGGATACTTCTGAAATCATAGCTAATATTAACCCTATGACTATTTCAGATAATGTATATAAAATCATTAGTAATATAGAAAAAAAGAATCTTTTTTGCCATGTAAGATTATACACAAAAGACAACGCTACTATTAATAAAAATAATGTTATTGAAACAACTGTCTGCTTACTAATAAAAATAATTACGACCGATTGCACAGTAATACAAACTATATTAATAATTATTTCAATATATATCGGTATCTGTTTTTTATTAGATATCATTTTAAAAAGATTTAAAGCAATCAGAATCTCTAATAAAACACTCGCTACTTTTATTATGTCAAAAAGTATATTCATATTAATTTCCCTGCCAAAAACAAATTAAATGCTTCTAATAATTCCAATCTATACCTTCTACTTACTGGAATCTTAGCATTACTTTTTAATACTATATCTGATTTATTAATCTCTTTAATTTTACTCAAATTCACAAGATAACCCTGATGACATCTGACAAAATTATATGATTTAAGCTTCTTTTCTTCCTCTTGCAGCTTTCCTACACACTCATATTCTTTCTCAGAGTCAGTATATATGTATAAATGTCTGTTAAATCCCTCAATATAATAAATATCCCCATATTCTACAATATGATTTGTATTTCTCCAGCTAATCTGATAAAATTTATGAGTTTTTTTATAAGTTTTTATTGCTCTTTCAAAGTCGTAGCAAAAAGCTTTTTTATCTATCGGTTTCACAAGAAACTGAAATGCACCCAGTCTAAAAGTATCTGATACATAGTTCAAATGATTCGTTATAAAAATAATAATTGCTTTACTATCTTTTTTTCTTAATCTATATGCAACTTCTATTCCTGTGATTTCTAACATTTCTATATCTAAAAAAATAATATCATATTTCACTGCTTCATCAATTTTTGCAAGAAATTCTTCTCCTGATAAATATGTGTTAATACTTAATTCTTCTGTCTCCCTATACGGCTGTAATAACTGCAATATTCTATCTATGCAGTTAATATCATCATCACAAACTGCTATATTCACTTTTATCCCTCTATCCTTATAAAATATAAAATTATATATTAAGTAATAGCAAAATCTGACATAATTTACAATTAATAAACTATATTCGCATATTATATCTCTAAACTATAAGTTACGCAGCACTTTATCTATCACATTATAAAATACTAACCAGAATGCACTTGTAAAAGCAATTACTTGAGCAATCTGTTTTTCTCCACTTTATCAACTGCATATTCCTGTAATGCTTACACACAAATAATGACCAGATTCAAAAAAAGTAACTTCAATAACAGTAACAGCTTTTACATAGCTAATGCCTTTATCAAATTTATTCAATGAAACATTATATCCATCATATGCAGTAAATCAAGTGGAACTGTTACAACAAGAGAAAAATCTGCAGGGTACAGATGTTTTTAATCCTTTATAGAAATAATTTCTTGTGTCATACGTTATAATATTTTTCTTAACTAGATAATATTCTCACCTTTCCCGATATAAGTAACTTCTTTAGGTTCTTCATTTTCAAAAGGTTTCCATGAATAACCTGCTTTTTCAACTGATGCATTATTATTAATTACATATTCACAAATAACCTGAGGCTTATTACCTGCAACAACGTCTGGCTTTATTGTAAAAATAACCGCAGCCTGAGTGTAATACATTTCCTCATCAGTATTTGAAGTATTATCATTATCAAGCTCTGTCAAGCCTGCATATCTGCAAACAGACCATACAGTTTTTCCATAATAAGAATCTCTTAAAAGATCTCCTATTCCATCAATATCTGACCTTGTTTGTAAAATTTTTTCAGCTCTTTCTAAACGTAAATATGTGCTATGATTCTGATCATAAGGTACAGCTTCATAAAACATTCTACAATGATTTGCAGATGCAAAGTGTCCATTAATCCTCTTAATAATTCGCACTTCTTTTTTTACCGTTTCAATAAAATACATTTCCTTTTCATCTGAAATAAGCAGAATATCTGTTAAAACATCTGCATAATCTTCTGTCTCATAGAACTTTTTAGCCATTAAAACAGCTTCTTTTGCAGTAGTATATGATGTTATTATGCTCAGATACATATCAAACACGCTGGCTCTGTTTGAAGTTTCCGCCTGACAATCTTCTTCTTTGTTTTTATCAAGATAAGAGTCCGCTGCAACAAAACTTACACCATATTCGTTGACGCCCGCCCATGCCGGATGTTCTTTCCCTTTAATACGGGTAAATGCAACATAACGTATAGTTTCCGGAGTATTTCCTGTTGGATTTTCATTCACGGCAGTTTCTACAACCGGAGTTAAAAATTGAGTTGCATCAACTAAATCACATTGTTTGAAAACTGATTGAACATCAATACCATTTATTTTATAAAATGAATTTCCTATTGTACACATAACTTTACATTCCTTTCATATATGTCTTTACAAATAAACCTGCCTGTCGGATGGAATCACAAAACCAAGGCACTTCATATTGAGGCGTTGAGGAATATGTATTTAATATTTCCTCATCCGTCATCTCCGAAGCCTGCTCAAGATTATTATCATGAGCCTTCTGAACTAAGACCGCAATTTCATCATCTGAAAAACTCTCTGCCTGATTTCTTATCAAGTCAGGGTTGCCATACATACAAAATAAAGTCTGTACACCACCAGTAGGGTCCCTCTGTTCCTCTGTTAAATATATTCTGTCATTACTTACGGTAATGTTGATGTTTTTATCACAGGCTATGGAATAGCAATCCAGATTATTATTATAAACCGAAGGATTACCTTGTCCAAATTTTAAGCTTGCCTGCCTAATCTTAACACTTCCTAATGAATCACTCTGTGATTCCTGTTCAATACTTTTTGATGAAACCCACTGCGATACTTGTGTAGCATTTCTTAATGCAGTATAATCATAACTACCATCCTTTTTTAAGCACGGATAAGCCGGGTTTGCTCCGGCTGCGTAAATATCAATCTCTCCGTTAAAAAGAGCTTCCACCTTTGAGAAATAATCCTTAAATCTTCCAGGTCTGCTGAGATGACTGACTACAGCTAAGTTTTTCTTATAATCTTCACTATAACCTACAGAAATGATAACTATGCAAGAGGTTGCACTGTCGCAATAATATACAACATCTTTTCCACTGTCTAAATCTGCAACATAATAATTATCCTGACTGACATATACAATCTCTTTATCATTCTGATAAATTGTATTGTATGTACTCTCATGCTTTTTATCAGGCATAATTTCATTACCTACTGTTAAATCAGATTTATCATTCAAAAAATTTTTTCCCAGATACAGTACGCCCATGAAAATTCCTCCTAAAATATAAATTTAATCGTTGTCTGTAATACTGATTTATATCCACTATTACTTTGGATTTACTTAAAACAACATAATATATTCTATTTATTAATTTATACAATATACTTTATCCGGTGTGAGTAATAATAGCATTAATATTGATTTTGAAGCTCTAATATTTATTAATTTAACGAAAACCGAGAATATAACTAAGAAACTATAAGATTTATATAATAAAGATACTAATAAATTTACTGTTTAATTTAAAATATAAAAACATTAGTATTTGATTTATATACTTCATGTTTTAAATGTGCTATTACTAAAGATATCCTAATTGTACCATAATTTGGCAGTTATTTCAAACAAATTTATACATTTTTTCTTTTTTTCTGACAAATTATCTTCTATATTTTCTATAGATATATCACTCAGAGCTGAGACATATTATTCCAACTGAAATATTACATATAGAATTATTCACATTTTCTTATTCTATTGTACATATTATAAAATATAAAGGCTACTCTGACCATTGGTAAAGTAGCCGATATAGTAGTATTCGACATAAATCCTTTTACATTCCTGCCTGAAAGATTTAATAAAATTAAGATTCCAAAAACCATACTTATAGAAATAACTTCTTATCAAAAATAATGATTATTTTATCTTCATATAGTTTTGACTTGCAATTACATTAAAATGTCTTTAACTTTCTTACAATTATTTTTTAGAAAAATAGATGCTTTATTCGATGAATCACACGTTGCCAAAAGAACATCTTCTATAGAATCTCCTCCCTGAGCTTTAATCTGTTTTTTCAGCCATTTTTCATCATTACCTGTGTGCTTAAGATTTTCTTCCATTATTTTTCCATCTATGATTACATTTGCTACCATATAATCCTGTTCTGGAGAAAGATTCATGTCTGAAGGTGTTAACGAACGATTAGATGCTTTTGGAAGGAAGCTTATTTTACCGTCACCCTCCAATATTGCTGTTTGAAGCTTAGAAACATCAAAATATCCATTTACTCTGCATTGTACCAGAAACTCTGATACATCAATTTTTGCTTTTTTTAAATTTTCCTTATATAACTCACCATTATTCATAAGAACAAGTGGTTTGCCTTCTATCATTCTTCTAAGCTTCATGGATTTTGTGCTTGTCCATGATAAAAAAACAGCAGTTAAAGCATATACAATCATTGCTATAAGAGGCTGAATAAAATTATTATCAAGTGAAGTTGCCATCTCTGCTGCAATAGAACCAATTGTAATACCATTAATATAATCAAACATACTCATCTGTGACATTTGACGGTATCCCATTAATTTTGTAAGTATAAAAATTGTAATAATAGAGCCCAAAGAAAGTAATATAATATATAATGCTTCTTTCATAATACCTCCTATACTTTTTATTTAAGTATATTATTACTATTAATTAGTATTATGAAAATCATAAATTATATACAAGGTGGTATTGCTCTCTCTTTTAAAAACCGTACTGAGAAAATAATTGTTATTAAACTACTTAATATATATACTATAATATTTGATACTTTGTATTATTAGATCTATAGCGACATTTTACACTAAGTTATTATAGCTCACCTAAGAATCACTTTGTGATATCTCAGGTCGCAGGCTCGCTCGGATGTTCCTGTGTAAGCACAGGCACATCTTACATTGCCAACACACAAATGCAAAAAACGCTGTAAACATACATGTTTACAGCGTTTTTGATAGTTCTTTATAAAATGGATTAATTTCCCATCTGTTTTGCAACTTCTTCAGCAAAATTCTCATTCTTCTTTTCAAGGCCTTCGCCTGTTTCAAAACGAACAAATCTCTTAACAGCAAGGTTAGAACCTGTAGCCTTTGAAACCTCTGCAATATAGTTTGCTACTGACTGCTTGCCATCTTCAGCCTTAACATAAACCTGATCTAAAAGACAGATTTCTTTCATCTCTTTATTGATACGACCATTAACCATGCCTTCAATAACCTTTTCCGGCTTAGAAGCTTCCTTAGGGTCATTCTTAATCTGAGCTAAAAGAATCTCTTTTTCATGAGCGATGAACTCTTCTGAAACTTCATCTCTGCTTGTGTACTTTGGATTAAGAGCTGCAATCTGCATAGCTACATTCTTAAGAGCTTCTGTTACTTCGTCATTTACTACATCAGCACTGGCTTCTACTAATACACCAATTCTTCCGCCACCATGAATATATGGAACTACTACGCCATCAGTAACGATTTTTTCAAATCTTCTGATTGACATATTCTCACCTATAACTGCAATTTGGCTGATTAATTCTTCCTTAACTGTCTTAGAATCATCTTTAATAAACTTTTCCTCTGATAATTCTTCTACTGTTTTTGCATCTGAAGCAAGAATCTGTTCTGCAACATTTGCTACGAATGTTCTGAACTTGTCATTCTTTGCTACAAAGTCTGTCTCGCTGTTTACTTCAACGATTGCTGACTTGTTTCCTTCTACTATTGCAAGTACAGTACCTTCTGCTGCGATTCTTCCAGCCTTTTTAATAGCTGTAGCTTCACCTTTTTCTCTTAATAATTCTATTGCCTTATCGAAATCACCATCAGTTTCAACTAATGCCTTCTTACAAGCCATAACACCTGCACCTGTCATTTCTCTAAGTTCTTTAACCATAGATGCTGTAATTTCCATCTTTAAATCCTCCAATAATAAATGATAATAGATTATTATTCTGCAATTTCTTCAGCTATATCTTCAACTGTTTCAGCTGTTTCGCCCTGTTTTGCTTCAATAACAGCATCTGCCATTTTAGCAACAATAAGCTTTACAGCTCTGATTGCATCATCATTACCTGGGATAACATAATCTAATTCTTCTGGGTCACAGTTTGTATCAGCAATACCGATAAGCGGAATTCCTAATGCATGAGCTTCCTGTATACAGATTCTTTCCTTCTTTGGATCTACTACAAATATAGCATCCGGAAGTCTCTTCATTTCCTTGATACCACCAAGGTTCTTCTCAAGCTTATCCCATTCCTTCTTTAATTCAATAACTTCCTTCTTTGGAAGAACATCAAATGTACCGTCCTCTGACATAGCTTCAATAGCTTTTAATCTTTCAATTCTGCTCTGGATTGTCTTGAAGTTTGTAAGCATACCACCTAACCATCTTTCGTTTACGTAGTACATACCACATCTTTCAGCTTCAGACTTAATAGCATCCTGAGCCTGCTTCTTTGTACCAACAAAAAGAATTGTACCATCTTCTGAAGCTATATCAGCGATTGCCTTATAAGCTTCATCTACTTTACCTACTGACTTCTGTAAGTCAATAATGTAGATACCATTTCTTTCTGTGTAGATGTACTCTGCCATTTTAGGGTTCCATCTTCTTGTCTGATGTCCGAAATGTACACCTGCTTCTAATAACTGTTTCATTGAAATTACGCTCATTTTTTTACCTCCGAGTTTATATATTCTTCCACATACTTCACCTGCCTAGAAAACTTCGAGCAAAAGCACCCTTCTAGACATCTGTATGTGTGTTATTTATCAGCCTATAAACAGCCGACTTTAGAACTATAACACAAAAAAAGTCCTACTGCAAGGACTTTTTATATGATTATTATGTCAAAATCTCTTATTACAGAATACTCTTGTAAGCCTGCAATATATTAATTCCTTGAGTTTCCGTATTTTTTATTTTTAGCTTCAAAAAGCTTGCATCATCATAATGATGTAAGCATCTTGCATAAAAAGTTGCAGACGAAAGTTCACTTTCATCTGCAACTTTTTGTGCAAGATGTCTATGTTGCCTTTGGCAACAAGACTTTTTGAAACTAAAAATAAAAAATACGGAAACTCTAAATTAATTCATTTTAACACTCTAATTCTAATTTGTAATAAGTAATGCTATATCCATATAAGAACTACCGGCTCTTACCTTAAATATACCTGTTCTTATTCTCTCTGCATATCCGTTACTAACAAGATACCTGTCAAACTCTTCCATATTATCAATTATTCCTGCACTATATAAAAGCTGTGCAACCTGTGAAGAACCCATGCCACTTACAATAGTAAATTCATATTCTGTCTGACTATTATTTCCTGCAGTTGTTTGGTTTTCTGAAGAAGTAGTCGTATCCTGTGTATTATTTTCCTTGGTTGTATTATTCTCCTTAGTTGTATTATTTTCTATTGTTGTGGTTTCATCCTTTGAGCTACTATTTTCCTTGGTTGCCGTATTAGCATCATCTCCAGTTTTTTTCTCATCCGGTTTTGTATCATCACCATCACCTGCAGTTGTATTATCAACAAAATGAGGTGTAGTTTCCGATGCTTCCACCATACCTAATTCCTTTGCTCTCTTTTTAATTTGAGCATCCGTATTATGATATGTATACGAAATAAATAATACAAGAGTTGCAAACAATACACCTGTTCCTAACCCTCGCAAATAATATTTGAGTTTCATTTTATCCTCCTAGTGCTTTCCTGAATGGGACTGCCGCATTTAGGAAAAATACCACAGGATATAGCAAGATTTAACATTTATCAATACTATATCTTCTATCCTCAGTACTTAGTGCGACCGCCCCATTCTACAGTACTTTAACCAGATTTATATATATTAGCAAAATAACATTCTATGTTTTACTTTCTAGTCTTAAACAAATCAATAACTAATTTGACTTCTCCCATACCCAAACCCAGCTGCTTAGCTATTTCAATATTTGTTTTTCCTTGATTATACAAATCTAAAATTTCTTTATTGTTATTTTGAATTTTCTCAGGCTCAACTTTAGATTTGTTATCTTTACCTTTTTCATCTAAAACTTCTTCAGATACATTGCTTTTACTTTTCAAATCCTCGCTTGCTGTAGACACTTTACTATCCTCTGAATCAGTTTTTGTTTCCTGATTACTATTTAACTCTTTTTTATTATCACTGGTTACATTTTTTTTCCCCGATTTTGACAAATCTTTCGTCTTTGTTTTAGAAACTTCGCTTTTCTTTTCTATAGATTGCTTTGCAAAATCATTTGCTACAGCCATCTGCTTCACACTGACCTTAAGTGATTCTACATCTTTTACTGTATTTTTAATAGTCTTTTCTTTATCACTTAGCATATCATACAGGAACATTACTTCATCGTGATTCTTTGTAATTTTTACATTTACATCCTCTGAATAATCTCCTAATGCCATTATCTTTTCATTCGTAATCTTATCCAGCTTAATTTCTGCCTGTTCTATCTTTTCATCAATTACATTGGCAACTTCAGCTTCTACCTCTTTTTTTACTATCTCCTTAGTCACTCCCGCTATATTTGTATCATATTCAGGATTATTATCCATTGCAGCTAAATGCTCTCCAAAAACAAAGCTTACAATTATTATTATAATACCAAATATGATTAAAAAAATTTCTAGTGCTCCCATTGCATTCCTCTCTATGTGAATTTTTCAAATACATTTTATCATATATTAGCAGCGCAAACAATAATCCACTTTTTTGAATTTTTATATCTTAATATCAAATCCACCGCTGTGTTTTACTATTACAACTCCATCTTCTTCCTCCTCATCTTTTTTTCTTTTCTTTTTTTTAGAATTTACATAATATTCTCCCTTTCCCTTTTCTTTAGCATCATACTTCTCATTATTATAATCAGCATTATCCTTTTTGACAACATCCTCTGCTTTTTGCTGAACCTCTTTTTCATTTGTCTTCTGAGCATTTAACTGGTTAAGCTCTCCTTTGTTTTCTTCACCTTTTTTAATTACGGCACTATCATCACTTCTTTGCATAGTAGCCTGAATAGCTGTTGTTCTGCCAATCATATTAACGCCTCCATTTTATAGCGGAAATGCTTTAATTTCAGATTTTTCTTTTCTATATGAACATCTTGACAATGATTCATGCACTAAAATATAGTCACCTGAAATTGTAACCTTACAGCCCTGATATATAGTTTTAACTACATTTATTCTCGCGTCTTTATTTTCTGACAACTGACTTACACCTTTTTCATAAAACAAAGAAAGCGTTTCAATTTCTTTATCTAATTCTAATAGCTTTTTTAAATTTAAATTCATTAATGGTATTTTTTCTTTTTTACCTTTTTCCACCTGTTTTTTTAGAATTGCAATATTTTGTGTAGTCTCTATTTTTTCTTTATTTTTTTCATCAATTTCTTTTTTTAACTTATTAACCTTATCTAATATTACAAGATCACTACCTACCTCAACACAGGTAGTTGTTCCCATAGTAGATCCTATACATGCAGCCTCAATAAGCGTTGTAGAACGTACATTTCCACCTATAATACTTCCTCTTTTACCACGTACAAATATATCTCCTCTTGCTGAAACTTCACTATGTAAAATATTATCGGTTTCAATATATCCGTTTACTGATATATGTGCATTCTCTATAAATTTTGAAACCAGGTTTCCTCCTGCAACTATCTGACATCTTCCCATTCCCTGAATACCACGTTGTATTATAATATCTCCATAAGCTATAATAACTGAACCCTCTACTACACCTTGTATTTCTATATTTCCTTTAGCTCTGATCTTAAATCCTGCCCTAACATTGCCTTTTATGGAAATACTTCCGTTATAATCAATATCTCCGGTAGAATTATCTACATCATTCTCTACATTATATACATTAGATACTAATACTCTATCGCCCTCTAAAATTGCATGACCGTCAACGAGCGCTATAAGCTTTGTTCCATCTTCACTTAATTGAATATTCTTTCCATGCTTAAGTACCTCTCTATTTACTTTTGGGGGCCTAACCTCTTCTCCATAAACATCTTTTCCCGATGTACCTGGGTCTTCTTTATGTAATATAGCAAGAACATCACCTGCTAAAATATGGCTGATATTATTCAACTTATGAAAGTCAACTGTACCATTTTCATTTAATTGTGGTTTTGCTTTACGGTTAGTATTAAATTTGTACTCAATAGTAGCATCATGTCCATGTACCGGTTTTTTACCATTTGCTATTATTATCTGTGACATATACACAGGATTTGATATATGCCTTTCGATATTTTTAGCTTCTATTCCAAATACTATCTTTTGATTCTTTAAACCACTATAAATTTCTTCTATAGACAATTTGTTGCCTTTATCTGAAGGAGGATAGAATCTTGCCGTTGCTGTCATTTTATCCGGTGTAACCATTACCTCCATATATTCATCAATTTTGTACACAGTTTTTTTGCTAATAAGTACCTCTTCTTCTTCATCTTTTTTTATGGTATCACTTATTAGCTTCAAATCACATTCATCTATTCTATTTCTTTCCAGATATTTAGTAACATCCTCCATTTTAAGTCTCTCGCCACCATCCTCTGGAGGATAATATTTCATCATTATTCCAGTATCTGAAATAATTAAACTGAAATAGCTGTTTCTATATGCCATAGTAATCTCCTAATAATTTATGTTATTAAAAACATAGCCTGCTACGCTTCCTAGTTTTGCTTTCATCTTCTGGAGTGCCTTAGTATGTAACTGAGAAACTCTGGATTCTGATACCTCTAAAATTCTGCTGATTTCCTTTAAGGTCAATTCCTCATAATAATATAATAATATTATCTTCTTTTCTTTATCTGTCAGGCTTTCTAAAGATTCTGCCAATAGTTTCTTTATCTCAGCCTTTTCTACTACCTCTTCAGGTTGCTCATATGGATTTCTGCTAACCGGTGCAGTTTCCTTTTCTCCACTTGCCTCTATAAATTCATCAAAAGATACTACATTTGAAACATTTGCCTGCCCCTGCCAATTAGTCAATTCTTCTTCTGAAATACCAAGTTCCTTAGATATTTCCTCATCTGTTGCAGGTCTGCCCAACTCTATTTCCAGCTTGTTCATCGCATTATCGATTTTCTTCTGCTTCTGCCTTAGGCTTCTTGGTATCCAGTCCATCTTTCTTATCTGGTCAAGAATTGAACCTCTGATTCTAAGACTGGCATAGGTTTCAAATTTAATACCTTTACTATAATCGAATTTATCAATAGCATCAATAAGACCAAACACTCCATAGCCTACCAAGTCGTCATATTCAACATTGTAGCCTAAATACATGCTCAGTCTTCCTGCCACTAGCTTAACTAATGGTGCATATTCAATTATAATCTGTTCTCTTAATAAAGCTGTTCTATTTTTAGAATAAGCTTCCCATAATTTGCTCTTATCATCTGATGTCAAACAAAGCTCCTCCTAGTTCCCTTTTAGTAGTATATACTATTGCAACTATATTACACTTCACTTTCTTCCTCTGGATTTAAGGAAGCTTCAGAAGCCTCAGGGTTTTCATCTTCTTCTCCTTCAACGGCTTCTTCACTTTCTTTTATTCCTTCTATCACTTCTACTATAATGAATTTATTAAATAAAGCTCTAATTATAAGACCCACTATATAAAACGATACTAAAACCACTAATATAATAATTAATGTTTCTATAATATCATATTTATTTACTATAGTAGTTATGCATGCTATAAATCCAGCTAAAAGCATCACAATTGATGGAATATATTTAAATCGCTCTTTCATTATAGTTCCTCAAATTTCTTTAATATCTTTTCCAACCGCTTTGATTGTATAAATTCCTGTTTCTGAATCTATAATTACAGTCCTTCCAAAATTCAAACCTGTATCTTCAGCAATAATCGGAATATTAAGTTCTTTCAATTTTTCTTTGACTGCATATACATTACGGTCTCCAACATTTAACATTTCATTCTTATTTGTAGAAAAAGCAAACATCTGAGCACCACCGGCAATTTTTGCAACTATGTTGCTGACCTTTGCACCCTTCGCTTTCATAAGACGAACTGTTTCTTCTATTCCTGTATCAGCAAATTTTGCTATATTAGAATTATTGCAGATTTCTTTACTGCTAGGCAACATTATATGTGCAAGTCCTGTTATTTTAGTTGTCCTATCATATAATGCAATGCCAACACAAGAGCCAAGACCTAATGTAGTTAAGCTATCAGGAACTGTACAAACCTTTAGGTCAGCCATACCTACTTTAATGACTTCTCCCATAATTTTGTCTTCCTATCTATAAACCTAATGAATTTAATATTGTATCATACGAATCAAGTTCCGGTACTAAAATAAAGTATCCGTTAATACTGCTATCGGCATCAAACTGTGTTTCTAAAAGCAACACTCTGTCACCAATCTTGCTGAACTCTATCGCCGGTACACTTAATATACTTGCCGCCATGTCAATCTGCAATCCAGGCACACTTGATATTATTGTAAGTCTTGTCATATCTGACAACGCTGAAAGATATGCACCTGTAATAATGTTTCCGATTTCATTTAATGCTGAACATTCCATTTCATCAAAATCAGGAGAACCTTTTTTTGACACATCCACAGGCTTCCCCATAAGGCTGCTAACAAGTGCTCTAGCCGAATCAACCTCCAACAGGAACATCATCATTCCGTTTACATCACCTTCTAAATAAAGGAGAATACCTGCCATAATATCTTCTTCAGAAGCTATTATATTTGAAATTTCCGAAAAATCTACCAACTGGACCTTTGGAACCTTCATATCAATTTTAACATCAAGCATTTTAGACAAGGCGGTTGTTGCATTTCCAGCACCAATATTTCCAATTTCCTTCAAAACATCATATTGTACTGAATCCAAATTGCTCAAGTCAATTTTTGACATATATACCTCATTTCTTAAAGTGTCTGAAAATCTAAAACTCCATTTATATTCATTAATGAGATAAGATTATCATGACTTTTACCTACCGCAGTAATAAATTTACTCTTTTCATCATTGCCATCTGCATATACTTTTTCAATCTGGTCTTCTTTTAAAGTAACTACTTCTTTAACCACATCTACTAAGATACCAATAGCTTCCTGCTGTTCGGGTTTAATTACGATAATTCTTGTTTTATCCGTAAATATATCAGCCTCCAACCCAAAACGTTTTCTTACGCTCATTACGGGAATTATTTCACCACGAAGATTAATTACTCCATTGAAAAAATTCTGTGCCTTTGGTACTCTTGTAATTTTTTGCAGTCTGACGATATTATCTACATATTTAATATCAATACCATACTGTTCATCACCTAAATTGACAACTATGTACTGTACTGAATTGTATTCTGTTTTATTATTATCCATCTCAGCACCTCCACTATACTAATGTATTAGCATCAATGATAAGTGCAACTTCACCATCACCAAGTATAGTGGCACCACTAATCAATTTGCTGCTATTTGCAATATATTTGCCTAAGGACTTGATAACAATTTCCTGCTGTCCAATAAGTCTGTCAATAAGAAGACCTGCTTGTCTATCGCCTTTCTTTATAATGACAACAGTTAATGTATCTGCTTCCTCATCTGCCTTTTCAATATCAAGTACTTCATGTAATCTGATAATTGGTATTACGCTACCTCTAAGGTTAATAACCTCTTTTTGATGTACATATTTGATTTCTGTTTTTTCTACATCTTCAATAGTCTGGATTGAACCTAATGAAATAGCATACTTTTCATTTCCAACTTCAACCATAAGTGCCTGAATAATAGCAAGTGTAAGTGGCAATCTGATAATAAACGTACTACCTTCTCCTAATTCTGTCTTAACCTCAATATCACCACCAAGTGATTCAATCTTAGTCTTAACAACATCAAGTCCAACACCTCTTCCTGAAACATCCGTAACCTTCTTTGCTGTTGAGAAGCTAGGTTTAAACAACAAATCAATAACTTCTTTGTCCGTCATCGTCTCAGCCTGTTCAGGTGTAATATTACCCTTTTCAAGAGCTTTATCTCTTACCTTTTCAACGTCAATACCATTACCATCATCACCTACCTCAATTACTACATTATTACCATCCTGATATGCATTTAATACAATACTTCCAACCGGATCCTTTCCTCTTTCAGCTCTAAGTTCTGAACTCTCAAGACCGTGGTCAGCAGAATTTCTAAGCAAATGCTGGAGTGGATCACCGATTTCATCAATAACGGTACGGTCAAGTTCTGTATCTTCACCGGTGATTGTAAGCTTCATCTGTTTTTCAAGTTTCTTAGAAAGGTCTCTTATCATCTTAGGGAACTTCTGGGTAACTGTCTCAATAGGCATCATACGAACTTTCATAACTGATTCGTGAAGGTTTGTTGTAACTCTCTCAAGATATTCAATCTGTTCATTAAAGCTTTGAGAATTTTCTCCATTTCCCTCTGTTGCACTAACAGATACCAATCCGTTTTTAGCAATAATAAGCTCGCTAACAAGATTCATAAGAACATCTAATTTTTCAATATCTACTCTTACAGTTCTGTTAACAACCGGTTTACCTGATGTTTTATTAGCTGGTGCCTGAGCAGTTTTAGGCTTCTCAGGAACATTTGAGGTAGTCGCCGGAACAGTTTCCTTTACTTCTTCCTGTTTAGGTTTTTCTTCTGTAATTACTCCATTAGAAATCTTTTCAGAAATCTTATTACTTTCTGTACCTTTTATCTCTGATACATTTTCAATAGCAGCTTTAACCTTATCTATGCTCTCACCTGAAATAATAAACAAATCAAAACTTAAATCAAATTTTTCATCTTCAATATCCTGTACAGAAGGATTAGATTTAATAATTTCACCTAATTCTTCAATGGCCTTAAATACCAAAAATGCTCTTGCCGCTTTAAGTATACAGTTTTCATCAACATATACAGTAAACGTATATACATTTAAGCCTTTTTCAAGTGCTTCATTAATCGCATGAATTTCAAAATCTGCTAATTTAATATTTTTAGTATTTGGTGAACCACCTTCAGGTTTTTCTTCTTTCTTTGGCTCTTCTGCTTTTGCTACCGGAGCAGGTGCATTTGAACCGCCAGACATAAAATTATTTAATCTTGTAATAATTGCTTCATTATCTTCCGTTCCTTCATCTGCGGAATCCATGATAAGGTCTAAATACGCTTCCAATGCATCTAAGCATTGGAATAAAATATCTACTAAATCTTCGGTAACATTTAGATTACCACTACGTACCTCTGAGAACGCATTTTCCATCATATGTGTAAGATGCTGCATTCTCTTGAAACCCATAGTACCAGCCATACCCTTTAATGAGTGTGCCGCTCTGAAGATTTCATTAATACTCTCTTCATTCTTCGGTTCCTGTTCAAGAATCATAAGCTGTTCGCTAAGTGTTTGTAAATGTTCTTTAGTTTCATCAATAAAAATCTCTAAGTATTGGCTAACATCCATTGTTTAGCACCCCCACGTTCTTAGTAATAGCATCGGCAATTTTGTCCAGTGATACAACTTCATCCACTTGCTTTGCCTCTGCAATGGCTCTGGGCATTCCATAAACAACACTGGTCTCTTCATCCTGGGCAATAACATATAATTCTTTCTTTTCACCAAGCATTCCGATTCCATTTGTACCATCGGCACCCATACCGGTTAAAATAACACATGTAATTTCATCATAATCCGAATTCATAAGTGATTCATACATGATATTTGCGCAAGGCTTTAATCCATCCCTTGCAGGTTCATCAAGAATTGCTATTTTGTATCCAGCATTTGTCTTGCAAACCTTCATCTGCCTTCCACCCGGAGCAATATAAACATAACCTTTTTTCAAAATATCACCATCAGCAGCTTCTTTAACACTGACATTACTAATATCGTTTAGTCTTTGTGCTAATGAATTGGTGAAACCTGACGGCATATGTTGTACTAAAATTACCGGTGCATCTAAATTGGCAGGTAATTTAGGTATAACTAATTGCAATGATTTTGGTCCTCCTGTAGAGCACGCTAATGCAACCAGTTTATTCTTACCTTCCTTTTTACCGGTATATCTCTTATGTGGAGCAAATTGCATACGTTTGTTTACAGCTACATAATTCTTTTCATCATTATTTTTTGAATTCAAAGAAAAAGCTTCCTGACGCTTCATTGACGTCTTTTCAGCTCTTGATGTTTCCTTTACACTCATATCAGCAGCTTGTGTAATGGCAGGAGCACCTGTAGCCACAACTAACATATCTAATAGTCGATTTTTAAAGCTATTCTCTTTCGCTTCAAGGTAATTTTCGGGCTTTGTAATAAAGTCGAAAGCTCCTCTTTCTAAAGCTATAATTGTCTCTTTAGCACCTTCCTTGGTAAGAGTACTTACCATAATAACCGTTATCTTAATACAATGCTTTTGAAGTTGTTCCAGAAGCTCTAATCCATTCATTTTAGGCATATTCACATCCAGGATAACAGCATCGTATTTAGCATGGTTCTTTACTATATAATCAAGTCCCTCTATTCCATTAGTAGCTAAATCCTTCACTATAAACCGATTATCTGAATTTATTATATCAGATATAAGTCTTCTCATAAGTGCAGAGTCATCCACTACTAAAATGTTTTTTTTATTCATTGACCGCTTTCCTTCTTTCGCCGCTTTCTTTCTTCATCAAATATATATTTAATAATGTCTTCTCTGACACCGCTTGTTACGTTACTAAACTCAACCCTATGCTCATACAGACTACTATTGCTCTTAGAGGTGTTTACTCCTATTACCTTTGCAAGTATTCCATATTGTTTTATTATTTCACCATAATTTATTCCAAGTAAAATTGCCAACATGTCATCTTTATTATGTCTTTTCCTTGAAACAAATCTCATACCGCCACCACTGAGGTCTAAAGCAATAGCAGGAAGGAGAATTTCCTTTTCCAATTCTTTTGATAAATCCTCAATCTGGTAATATTCTTCTACATTTTCTTCTTCAATAACCTTATATGTAATACTCATAGTGCAGTCAAGTCTGAAATATTGTCGTCTTTGGAATTTTTTTAGTTCATTAATAAGTTCTATGACTTGAATCATTATGTTTCCCTCTTTATATCTGTCAACAATTACAAATCTGCCCTGATATAAACCCTTGCTAGTATAAAAGCATGCATCAATTCTTACATTATTTGGCATAAGCACAACTTTTCTACCATCTACTGGAACGGCTATTTTAATTCTGTCTTCATCAATAATGTCATACACCTGGCTCACATATACTTTGTTTTCATCAATATCTCCAAGTGTACCACTTGAAGTCTGGCTTACTCTGGTCAATTCAATTTTATTACCAACACCTATTATTTTACTTAGCATTTCTTGCCTCCTAATACTTCAAGTTTTCTATTCCTGCTTAATAAATAGTTATTGCGTTTTCTTAAACATACCTGTAAATGCTGCTGCTATTCCCTTTTTCTTTATATCCTTGCCTTCTCTGTCTTCAAGTAATGCTACTGCTATTTCTTCATATGCTTTTGTTCCCGGCGAATTAGGGTAAAGCATTGATACAGGCTTTTGCTGTATTACTGCCTTCGACATATTATTGTCTACCGGAACAATTCCCAAAAATTCCAACTCAATCTTTAGAAATTTATCAACTACAAGATTTAGCTTATTGTATAAATTTCTACCCTCATCATAATTTGAAACTTTATTCGCCAATATCTTTATCTTGGTACTTTCCTTTTCAAATCCTACTCTTGTGCCTAATGATTTAAGCAATGCATAAGCATCAGTTATAGATGTAGGTTCTGGTGTAGTAACAAGCACCACCTCGGAAGATGTAGTTACAAACTCCAATACACTATCTGAAATTCCTGCACCTGTATCTATAATTATTATATCCGCTAAAGATTCTAACTCCTTTAGCTTATAGACTAAATACCCCACCTGATCTCTGTCCATGTTGCCCAGACCACTTATTCCGGACCCCCCTGAAATAAAACCAATATCCATTGGTCCTTTTACTATAATATCTTTAAAATCCTTACCTTTATATATCATATCTGATAGATTATATTTAGGAATGGCTCCAAACATTACTTCAATATTTGCCAAACCAAAATCTGCATCAAATATAATTACGCTTTTATCCATTTTTCTAAACTGCATTGCTATATTTATAGCTGTACTGGATTTTCCTACTCCACCCTTACCACTTGTTACCGTGATGACTCTTGCTGCTCTGTCATTTTGCTGATTTTGTAATTTAACTATGTTTCTTAATTTTTCTGCCTGATCCATCTTATTTTCCTCCTTAGGTATTATTCATTACCACCAAGAAGATTTCTTGCTATTTTCTGAGCATCAATTATAGCAATATCATCCGGAACGGCTTGTCCACTTGTAACATATGAAAGTGGTACATTTGTAGCCAGCTTCATATTAAGTATATTCCCTAAGCATGTAGTTTCATCTAATTTTGTAAATATAATATTATATTTCTTTAAATGCTTATAAACATCATTTATCATTATCAGATCCTTGTATTTTGTAGCTGCGCTAAGTACAAGATATATCTCTTTTTTTAGATTTTCACCAATAGAACAATCTTCAATTAAATGAAACATCTCATTACACTGTTCATTGTTTTTATGAGAACGGCCTGCTGTATCTACAAGTATAAGGTCATAGCTATCAAACATCTTAACCGCCATATTAAACTCTTCTAAAGTATATACAACCGATAGCGGTAAATCCAATATATTGGCATATGTTCTCAACTGTTCAACTGCTGCTATTCTATAAGTATCTGAAGTAATAAGTGCAAGCTTTATCTTTTTTTCAAGTTTAAAATAAGATGCCAGCTTTGCAATAGTTGTAGTTTTTCCAACTCCCGTCGGACCTACAAAAAACACTATTTTTCTATGTTTTTCATTTGCCTCAATAGGCTTTGGCTGTCCAAGCTTTAATATAATCTTTTGATAGATTCCTGCCAAAATACTGTCTACAGTAGATTCTTTTTTTAAAGAATTTTCTATTTCTCCTATTATCTGATTGGCATATTTTTCATCTACCTCATTTTCAATCAGCTGTCTATATACAAGTTGAATGAATTTTAAGTTTACACTATTTTCTTCGTCACTATCATTCTTTTTTTCAAACTTTTCTTCTAATTCCTTTTCATTACTATTAATCTTGCTTTCAAGCATATTTTGAAGATTATTAAGCTTTTCTTCTATTGCATTTGTCTTTGGATTCTCCAACTCAGGCATTATCTGCTCTTTAGCTACCAAATCAATCGTTTTGGTTGGAATCTTATCTGTATTTAATCTTTCTTCCAGAGCAGCTGTAACTTCTACTATATCATTTTTAAAAAACCTTGCTAAGCCTCTCTGTTTTATAGTTTTTATATTCATGATAACTGCAGAACTTCCCATTTCTTCTTTAGCCATCATCATAGCCTCAGTTTCTGTCGATGCTTGAAATTTCTTGATTATCATTATGCGCTCACCATCCCTACTGACTGTAATTCAATATTTGATTCAATTTCATTGTAAGATATAACAATCAAATCCTTAAAATATTCTTCTGTTAATTTCTTAAAATATATTCTGACTATAGGTGAAGTAACTATAATAGGTACTTTTCCCATATTCTCAAGTTTTTCCGTTTCCTGCTTAACACTGTTTATAATCTTCTGAGCTCTAGCAGGATCTAATGAAATAAATGAGCCTTGCTCTGTCTGTTTTACGGAAGACATTATTTCCTGTTCAATTTGAGGATCCAAAGTCACTACACTTGTAGTTTCATTAGGTGCAAAAAACTTGCTTGAAATTGCTCTCTTTAAGCTCTGTCTGCTATATTCCGTAAGAATGTCTATATCTCTCGTTGTTACTGCATGGTCAGCCAAGTTCTCCATAATCGTAACTAAGTCTCTTATGGATACTCCTTCTCTAAGAAGATTTTGTAATACCTTTTGTATTTCACCAACTCCAAGAAGCTTTGGTACTAGCTCATCAACAAGAGTAGGATTTGACTCTTTTACATTTGAAACAAGATTTTGAACATCCTGTCTTGTAAGTAACTCATCAATATGTCTTCTTACAATCTCTGTAAGATGAGTTGCTATAATTGAAGGAGGGTCAACAACTGTATATCCTAAAGACTCTGCTCTTTCTCTCTGATTTTCTGTAATCCATATAGCAGGCAAATGGAAGGATGGTTCAAAAGTAGGAATACCCGTGATTTCTTCCTCTACCATACCCGGATTCATAGCCAGATAATGGTCAAATAAAATTTCACCCTCACTTACCTGAATTCCTTTTATTTTTATAATATACTGATTTGGATTCAGCTGTATATTATCTCTAAGTCGTATAATAGGTACAACTGCACCTAATTCTAATGCAATCTGCCTACGTATCATTACTACCCTGTCAAGCAAATCTCCTCCCTGATTTACATCCGCTAATGGAATTATACCATATCCAAACTCTAACTCAATAGGGTCAACCTGTAATAAGGATACCACATTTTCCGGTCTTCGTATCTCCTCTGCCTCTGTTTCTTCCGCTTCGACCTCTTCTTCTATCTGTGAAATTCCCTGACTGTCTCTAAGCCTCATGCCTAAATAGATACATACACCACCTAATGGCACAAATATGTATATTGGAAGTTCAGAAAAAATCCCAAGAAATATTAATGTACCACCTACTGACCAAAGTACCTTTGGTATAGAGAATAACTGAGAAAATACAGTATCTCCCATATCTGCTTCCTTGGAAGCTTTAGTAATTATCAAACCTGTTGCCAAAGAAATAAGTAATGAAGGAATCGAACTAACAAGTCCGTCTCCAATCGTAAGAATAGTATATTTATTTAAAGCACTCTCAAGCTCCAAACCCTGTCTCATAACACCCATTACAATACCGCCTACCATATTAATAACAGTAATCATAAGACCTGCAAGGGCATCTCCCTTTACATACTTAACAGCACCATCCATAGCTCCAAAGAATGCTGATTCTTCCTGTAGTTTTTCTCTTCTCTCTTTTGCCTGCTTATCATTTATTGCTCCTGTATTTAAGTCTGCATCAATAGCCATCTGTTTACCCGGCATAGCATCAAGTGTAAATCTGGCTGTTACCTCTGCAACTCTTTCAGAACCTTTATTAATAACCATAAACTGAACAATAAGAAGTATTACAAATACTATAATACCTATAATTAAATCACCACCACCTACGAATTCACCAAAGGTTTCTACTACCTTTCCAGGGTCACCTGAACCAAGGATAAGCTTTGTAGATGATACATTTAAAGAAATTCTGAATAAGGTTGTTAATAAAAGCAATGAAGGGAAGGAAGACATACTAAGTGCTTCCTTTGAAAATAATGCATTAAATAAAACTGTAAGTGCCACTGCAATATTCAGTGCCAATAATGCATCTAATAGTCCACTAGGAATAGGAATAATGAGAAATACAATAGCAGCTAAAAGATATAAGGCCAATCCCAAATCTGACTTTTTCATTTTCCTATCTCCTTTCATTAGTCTTTAATATGTCCATTTCTATTTATATGCTTTCATACTTTAACTTTATTTATTAATTTTAGATTCTGCAATATATATTACTAAAA
>CAMWKO010000017.1 GCA_947174885.1 uncultured Clostridia bacterium | reverse complement strand
TAATTTTAGATTCTGCAAAATATATTACTAAAATCCTGACAAATTATTTTATCATAAATATTTCTCAATATATATATTTACTTGATATTTTTTATATTTTTTTTAGGTTTATTTATTTAACGGTATGTCCTTATTTTTTACTCCGTATACATAAGCTAAAACTTCTGCCACTGCCTGATATAACTCCTGTGGAATTTTTTCTCCAACATCAACACTGGAGTATATGGCTCTTGCAAGCGGTTTATTTTCTACAATTTCAATATCATTTTCTCTGGCAACCTCTTTAATCTTCATTGCCAGATAGTCCTCTCCCTTAGCTAATACCACAGGTGCATCTGCAATATCCAAATCATATTTTATTGCTACCGCATAATGTGTTGGGTTTGTAATAACCACATCTGCTTCCGGAAGCTTCTGCATCATACGTCTCTGAGATGCCTCTCTCATACGTCTTCTCTGTTGCTGTTTTATAGTTGGATCTCCCTCTGTGTTTTTATATTCTTCCTTTACCTCCTGCTTTGTCATCTTCATATCTTCATTGAATTTTCTTCTCTGATATATTAAATCAACAATACCAACAACAAGATATAAAAGACTGATTTTCGCAGCTACCCCAAATACAAGCTCTCCCGAAAGAATTATACCTGCTTCTAAAGATATTTCATATATATTTAGAATCCCGTTAAAATTATCCATAAGCTCTGTATATACAATATACAAACAAATAATTACAATAGCTACTGATTTAAGTAAATTTACTATGGATTGTAAGGAAAAAATACGTTTAAATCCTGATAAAGGACTTATCTTATTAAATTTGGGGGTTATGGGTTTTGCAGTAGGTTTCCATTTTACCTGTACGACATTACCTATAAATCCTATAAATACGCAAACAATTAAAAATGGGGCTATAATTGACAAAAAACTCCATATAGCTTCTTCAAATACAGCTGTAGCTGTAGATATAGTTATAGATTCCCTATCCTTATAATTGGGGATAAGAGAATACATCCCATTAAAAACCTCCATCAGACTGTTTCCAATATTTCCAATGGTAAACTGAAGCATATAAAATGTAATAACAAGGAATGCTGCATTGATAATTTCTTTACTCTTTGCAACCTGACCCTCTTTTCTTGCTTCATCTAATTTTCTCTGTGTAGCAGGTTCAGTTTTTTCTCCACCGGGTCCATCCTTTGCAAATAACTGTAGGTTTAATTTAAAAATTCTATAGCTGTCATCTGTAGAACATTTACTTTCTACAGAATATTTATTATTCATAATAAACATTCCTCTATCCATTTATATCAGATATTGTGTAATTATCCTTATATCATAACACATGGTTGCATACTCCCATATTACCGCTAACTCATTGAACGCATTATAGATATAACCATATCCTGCATTTTTTCAAATATAAAATTTGCAATACTTGGCAGCAATGATACTGTCATAAATAATATCAAAAATCCTCCTAATACTTTTATCTGTATTCCTACAGAAAACATATGTATTGAAGTTGCTATTTTTGTCATTATACCCATTGCACAATTTAAAAGTAAAATAACTACAAATATAGGAAGTACTATTCTAAATCCTATAATAAAATAATCCCTCAAAAATCCAATTACAGTATTGTACATCGTTATCTGGGGATTAAACCCTCCTACAGGTATTATTTTAAATGAATCAACAATAGCATTTAATAAAAATATGTGCATATGTGAAGCTAACATAAGCAACAACAAAAAGTATTGATACATTGAACCTGATATTGTATTTTGCGTATTTGTAGACGGATCAAATACCTGTGCCATAGACAAACCAATATCAGTATCAATAACCCGTCCCGCAAACAATATTATAGTATTGCAGATAAATGCCGAAAAGCCTATTAAAAGTCCTGCTATAGTTTCCTGAACAACGAGTGACCCATAATCAAGTACTGAATCATATTCCGGTACTGTACCGGGATTCAAATTAAAAATTATAAGCGTTAAAAACACAGAAAGCCCCAATTTAACTCGTTGAGGCACGTTTGTCTGTCCATAAAATGGAGCAATATATACGAAAGCAGTAATTCTTACCAATATCAACAAAAAATATTCCAAATTCAGTTGCGAAATACCAATATCTATATTCATCAGATATATTCTCCAAAACTACTCCATAATGTCTCCATAAAAGAAATTATTGTATTCAAAATAAATGATCCAAATACCATAAGTCCAATAAATATTGCCAGTAGCTTAGGCACAAAGGTAAGTGTCTGCTCCTGTATCGAAGTAACTGCCTGAAATATACTAACTACAAGACCTATTATGAGAGACAACAATATAAGTGGTGCTGAAGTAATAATTATAGTCCAAAGTGCTTCACTAGCAATGTCTAAAACTGCTTCTACCGTCATGCTTCCTCCTATCTTGCTCCTTCACATTTTTACTTTGAAGTTTATGTGTTTTAATGATAAAATATGAACTTTCAAGTATCCTATATATTGAATGTTTCAACAAGGTTTACAATTATCAGATTCCAACCATCTGCTAATACAAATAACAGTATCTTAAATGGCATCGAAATAGTAGTCGGTGGTAACATCATCATACCCATTGACATAAGTACCGACGAAACAAGCATATCAATAACCAGAAATGGGATATATATCATAAATCCGATAAAGAATGCAATTCTTAATTCACTTATTATAAATGCCGGAATTAATACTGTAGTCGGTATATCATCTCTTGTACTGACAGATGTAATACCTGCTACCTGACAAATTGAATCCAAGTCTGTATCATCCACCTGATTAAACATAAACTCTCTTATAGGCGATATAGCAGCATCAAAAAATTCTTCCTGCGATATTTCTTCATTGCTAAACGGCACATATGCTTCTTCATATATTTTTCCAAAAACAGGTGACATAATGAAGATTGTCAAAAACAAAGAAATACCTATCAATATCTGATTGGGAGGTGCACTTTGTGTACCCAGCGCACTTCTTGTAAAATGCATTACAATAACTATTCTGGTAAACGACGTGAGCATTATCAGAATGGAAGGACATAATGCCAATACAGTAAGTACCAATACTATCTGCAATGCACTGCTTATGCCCTCTGAATCCGTTGAAACTGTAAAGCCAAATAACTCGCTGCTTCCCGATGTATCTATTGTCTCCTGCTCATTACCTGCACCAGTAGTAGGTACCTCTGTAGCTTGTACACTTTCACTGTTAATGATAATAAAACACATCACAACAAGCAGTAGGCATATAATTTTATTTAGTTTAAATAATTTCTGTTTCATTTGTATACCCTACTCTTTTGGTTTCTTCAAGTTTCTTACTTTTTCAAAAACACTTGAAAATGGTTGATATACTACATCATTAGAATCATCAGGAAAAGTAATACCTTCTTCATCTATTTTTCCTATAAGAGATAAATTTTCTTTTCCTGATGATAATGCAAAATAATCATTTCCTATTTTGGCAATATAAATAAACTTATTATTGCCTATTTGTTTTGCCTCGATAATTTTAATATTTCCCTTAGAATATTTTTCCTTTTGGAAGCTTCCTATCCATCTGGTTACAAAATATGTAACACCCAGTACTATTGCAAATACTACTAATAATGCAATAAATCTAAGTACACCATCCAAACCCGTTGATGCAAGTATGCTCATATTAGCCTACCGCTTTTTTAACAGCTTCCAAAACTCTATCTGCCTGGAAAGGCTTTACTATAAAGTCTTTTGCTCCTGACTGAATAGATTCAATAACCATAGCCTGCTGACCCATTGCCGAACACATGATAACAGTTGCTCCCGGGTCACTTTCTTTAATCTTCTTAAGTGCCTGAATACCATCCATTTCCGGCATTGTAATATCCATCATTACTAAATCAGGCTTAACCTCTGCATATTTTTCAACTGCAACCTTGCCATTTTCCGCTTCGCCTGCTACGTTATATCCATTTTTAGTTAAAATATCCTTAATCATCATGCGCATGAAAGCTGCATCATCACAAATTAAAATATTTTTTGCCATAGCTTCTTCTCTCCTGATTAAAATTATTTGATAATTTCTGTTACTCTTACACCAAAACTTTCTTCAATAACTACTACCTCGCCTTTGGCTACATATTTTCCGTTTACGAGAACATCTATAGGCTCTCCGGCGATTTTGTTTAGCTCTATAATAGTGCCTGGTGAGAATTCAAGAATATCTTGAATTGACTTTGTTGTATGACCTAATTCTACTGTAACCTCTAAAGGAACATCCATAATAAGATTTATGTTTTCCCTTTGGTTTACAGCCACTAAGTCAGGTGAAAATGCCTGAAATTGTACCGGTTGGACATTAACCTCCTGCATAGGCATTCCATAAGGCATACCATATGCCGGCATTCCCTGCATAGGCTGACCATAACCATTTGGCATTCCCATATTTGGCATTCCCTGTCCCTGTGGCATTCCATAACCGTTTGGCATTCCCTGCATAGGTTGACCATAACCATTTGGCATTCCCTGTGGCTGCTGATCCATAGGCTGCTGTGGTTGTTGTGGCTGCTGTATTTGCTGCGGCTGTGGTGCTTCTTGCACAGGTGCTGGTGCTGGTTCACTAGCTGCTGACTCGTCTCCGACA
The DNA here is from genome assembly GCA_947174885.1 of uncultured Clostridia bacterium. Classification (GTDB taxonomy): domain Bacteria; phylum Bacillota; class Clostridia; order Lachnospirales; family Lachnospiraceae; genus SVEL01. The sequence continues at coordinate 54,839 of CAMWKO010000017.1, read as the reverse complement.
CCAAATTTATTACATAGAGTTTTACAAAACTCTATAGGGAATAACTGCATTATTTCACTATCAACTAAATCGCCGATAGTCATTCTGAATGAAATTTTTACGAAATCTTCTTTGAAGAAATCCGAAACTTCATCAACGTCCATAACTTCATTTAAATCTACTAAATCAGCTATTGGTGGACTAATATCAATTTTTGTACCTAACATTGAAGACAATGATGTAGAAGCTGAACCCATCATCTGGTTCATTGCCTCTGCTATAGCGCTTAGATGTAATTCTCCAAGCTCTCCATCCGTATTTGTGCCATCACCGCCCATCATTAAATCTGCAATTATCTTAACATCATTTTCCCTAAGAATAAGCATATTATTTCCATTTAAGCCTTCTTTATAGGAAATCTGTAAAAATACACATGGTCTATCATATGATGATACCAAATCATTCCAGTTTGAAAAATTAACTGAAGGTGTCGTAATATCGACTTTTTGATTAACAAGCGAAGACAATGTTGTTGCTGCTGTACCCATGCTAATATTTGAAATTTCACCCATCGTGTCTTTTTCCATGGCTGACAAATATTCGACGGTTACCTCTTTGGAATCATTACTTTCCGAACTGTCTTCTGTGTCCATACCATTTAATAATGCATTAATTTCATCTTGCGATAGCATTCCATCCATCTAGTCTTCCTCCCTAATGATTGACGTTACTCGTACTGCGTAGTTATTGTTTGAAGTTCCCGGTAATACTTTAAACTTCTTTATATTTCCTACGAATACATCTAGTTCTTGACCTACTTGAGAATTAAGCCTGATAATATCACCTTTTTGAAGATTAACAAAATCATTAACTGATATTGTGCTTTCTCCTAAAATAGCTCTAAGTGGTATATTTGCTTTTGAAATAAGGTTTTCAATAATATCTTCATATGTATTTTCATCCTTTTCTTTCATAGTAGAGAACCAGTACTTTGTATTTAATTTATCCATAACTTCCTCTAAACAAATATAAGGAAGACAGATATTCATAAGTCCTTCCACTTCACCAATTCTTATACTTAATGTTACAATTGCAATCATCTCCTGTGGAGATATAATTTGCGCAAACTGTGGATTTTTTTCAATACGTATGAGTCTTGGCTTTATAGCCACAACATTCTGCCATGGCTCGCGTAACAACTCTACACATATTGTCATAATTCTTTCTATTAAAATTGTTTCTATCTCTGAAAATTCCCTTTTTCTTTCTATAGCATCTCCCTCTCCACCCAGCAGTCTATCTATTATAGCATATCCTAGGTTTGTTGCCAACTCAATAACTATATTTCCTTTTAATGGTTCAAAATCAACAATACTAAGTAATGCCGGATTTGATAAGGCATTTGAAAATTCAGAATATGCAACCGCTTCTGAATTTACCACCTCAACCTGGACATTCTTTCTGAGGTATGCCGGAAGATTAGTATACAATAATCTTCCATAATGTTCAAATATAATTTCCAGTGTTCTTAAATGCTCCTTAGAGAATTTTGAAGGTCTGGCAAAATCATAAACCTTTACCTGTTTTTCATCTTTATCTTTGTAATCCTCTACATCTAATTCACCGGTACTAAGCGCCTTTAATAGATTATCTATTTCACTTTGTGAAAGTACCTCGCCCAAAATTCTCACCTCCCTTAGGAATTCGTTAATCTTACTGAGTTACAAAATCACTAAATCCGGCACTATATATAAATGTTGTGTCATTAAACAATGTCCGTAGCTCTGCAACTATTTCATCAAGTATAGCCTGTTTATTATTTTCAACTTCATATTTTGTATATTTTGATACAATATTGTCAATTTTAGATTTCATCAAATCTTCGCTATTTTTAAGTGTTTCTGCATACTTTTCATATGATTCGTCACTCTTATTAAGTGTAATCGTAAGATTAAATGATGCGTAATGACTCTTTCCGTCTTCTCCTGTCTTCAAATTTACAAGTATCTTATCGGAAAAAGCAAAAGTATCTATGTCATCGATAGTAAGGTCGCCTCGCGAATCTTCCTTTCCCTCTTTTTCCAAATCAATTGCTTCTGCAACTTTTTTCACCAAATTAGTTGTACCATTCATAGCCGGCACAACGGCAAAAACAATAATTGCCGATAACACAATATTAGTAATAAGTAATATTAAAATAATAATATTTATTAAGCCTTTTTTCATTTCTGCCTCCGTAGTTATTTAATTTCACTACTTAATTCGTTATATATTCTAATTTCAACTCTACGATTTCTTGCTCTTCCCTCTGCTGTTTCATTTGATGCTATCGGTTCGTATTCGCCACGACCCATACAACTCATGGTTTCAGCATCCATTCCCTTTTCATCTATAAGATATTTAAGAACCGTATATGCTCTTCCCTGTGATAATTCCCAGTTATCTGCAAATTCAGAGTTGTTTGCCATTGGAACAGTATCTGTATGTCCTACGATTTGGATATTGTATCCGTCATAGGATTTTAGTACCTCTCCAAGTTTATCCATAAATTCATCAGCATCTGCTTTAATATCTGCACTTCCTGAATTGAAGAGCAACGCTCCATTCAAAGTCATTAGGACATATTGTGCTGTAATATCTATATCTATTTCTCCATTTGAATTAATACCGCTGCTATCCAGCTGTTCACCAAGCTTATCAGCTATTTCTTCAGATTTGTCTATCATCTGTCCTTCCATGTATTCTTCGTATTTTTTTATGGATTCTTGATTTAACTCCTCGTTTTCATCTTGATTTAATCCCATATTATTGTAATAATCGTTTAGCTGGTTCAGCTGACTGACACCACTTGATATAAGATTTCCATCCGTAATAGATGAAGACCCACCATCAAATATACTAAAACTAGATTGCAGGGATGCAACTACTTCAGCAAATTTCTCAGCATCAATAGTAGACATTGAGAAAAGTAATACGAAGAAACATAACAGTAAGTTCATCAAATCACTAAAGGTTGCCATCCATGCCGGTGAACCTCCACCCGCCTCCGGTGCTTTCTGTTTTCTCGCCATATTTATTCATCACCCCCGCTTGTGTCATCAAGCACATCTCTTTGCTTTGGTGATAAGAACGATTTAAGTTTTTCTTCAATAACTCTAGGATTTTCTCCCGCCTGTATCGATAAAAGTCCTTCTATCATAACTTCCTTAAGCATAATCTCAATGTTATTGTTCACCTTGAGCTTATTTGCTACAGGAGTAGCTACCCAGTTTGCAAGCATAGAACCATATAATGTTGTAAGAAGAGCTACCGCCATATTAGGTCCGATTGTTGATGCATCCTCCAAATTCTTCAACATATTTACAAGTCCGATAAGAGTACCAATCATACCCCATGCAGGACCCATAGCCGCCATATCATTCCAAAATCCAATGACCTTGCTATGTCTGGTTTCTATACAGGTCAATTCCGTTTCCATAATCGCCCTAACCAAATCAGGGTCTGTACCATCTACGATAAGAAGCACACCTTTTTTCATAAACTGATCTTCCAAATCCTCTGCTGCTTCTTCCAAGGCGAGTAATCCTTCTTTTCTTGCAACATTTGATAAATCAATAATCTTTTTAATTGTTTCGCCTTCATTGACCTTTGTAGACTTAATAGCTAATTTAAAGCTCTTGAAACCATTAATATAATCAGCAATCGTATTGGAGGTAAGCAATCCTGTCAGTGTACCACCTAATGTAATAACAACTGAAATAAAATCACCAAAGTTTTTAAGTGATGCCACTCCATCATCCCCTGTTATAATACCTATAATAATCAGGGCAATACCGCCAATTATACCTATCAATGTAGCTAAATCCATCTTTTTCACCTATCCTATTACTATATAGTTAAAGTCTTTTATAACTATGAAACTCAGTAAAACCTCATATTAGAATTATGTATCATACTAACCTCATATTATTCTACCACACTTTATTTGATAAACCAACAAAAATATATTAAAAAAAGTAAAAAAAGTATAAAATTATTGAAAATGGTAACAATATATTGGGTCATTTTTCCTATTTATACCCAATATATTCCAAAATGTTTTAAAATCATATAACTATACCAAGGTAACATACAAAAGAAGCTATCACAAAAAACAGATATTTCCTGCGATAGCTTCCGATAGCACTATTATCTCTTTAAGTTGAGAAGTTCTTCAATCATGGTATCAGATGTTGTAATTACTCTTGAATTTGCCTGAAATCCTCTTTGGGTTACAATCATATCAGTAAATTCTGTAGCTAAATCAACATTTGACATTTCAACAACACCACTAGACATATCCTCTCCGGCAGCAGAAATATCCATAACATTAGCTTCACCTGAGTTTCTGGTAGATGAAAATAGGTTATCACCTACTTTTTCAAGACCAGCAGCATTTTGAAACTGTGCAACTGCAATCTGTCCAATGTATACTGTATCACCATTGCTATAAGAAGCAGCAATTTTACCATCTGTCTGAATACCTACGCTAATCATGGTACCAACACCCTTACCTGCTCCGAGATTTTCATAATCTCCTGAAAGTGATTCCAAACCTGTTTCCCCACCATAGGTTGTAATTTTTGAAAAGTCAAAATTTATAGGTATTTGGAAAGCAGGAGCGGGATTACCATCCGCACCGTTTATAATAATACTAACGCTTGTTGGTGATGTATCTTCCAGCTTACCGGTTGTACCATTAAAGGTAAGCGCAACTCCGTTATATGTATTTCCGTCTACTCCTGTTACTGTTGTAGCCGCATCTCCACCAAAACTTACAGACATATCGGTTACTTCTTCAGTTCCCTTGAAAATCTTTGCCGGATACATTTTATAACCTGTTGTGCTTCCTGCATCCTGTTCAATTCTCATCTGTATTGTATATAGATTTCCCAAACTGTCATATACGGTTAAATCAGAAGTAGCAAAGCCTACACCCTTTGAAGTAAATTTTTCATCTTCTGAATTTATATTACCTGTCATATTTGCTTCTGTAGTCTGTGATGGTGGTGTTGTACTATATTTAGAGCCATATATCTGAATAGGTCTAAGCTCATCTGTCTGCATTACATAATCTCCCGTGTCCGGATCTCTTTCTGCTACATAACCCATAACGTGTCCGCCTGAACCTGTAACTAAATTACCATATCCATCTGTAGTAAAGTTACCGGCTTTTGTATAATATTTTGCTCCTCCCTTTTCAATTACAAAGAAAGTATCTCCGTTAATCTTTAAGTCAAGTCCGTTTCCTGTTGACTGACTACCGCCTTCACCTGTAATATTTATAGAAATCTGAGCAACACTGGCTCCTAAACCTATCTGCTTTGCGTTTTGTCCACCTGCACCTGTTTCAGCATTCGGTCCTGAAGCTGTCTGTGTGGTCTGATAAAATAATTCGCTAAAAGCAGCCCTTTGTGCTTTATATCCTACCGTGTTTACGTTGGCAATATTATTACCAATTACATCCATTCTTGTCTGGTGTATTTGTAATCCTGCTACACCAGAATACAATGATCTCATCATAAATAAATGACCTCCTTAAGTCCGTTATCGGTTTCCTCTGTCATTCGGAAACCTGCTGCCTCCATAAGGTCCGGCTATACAATAACGGCTCCATCAATATTTGTAAAAACATTTCCATTACCTGATTTTTGGTCCAATGCAGTTATAACTGTATTATTTTTCACATTTACTATAAATGCTAAATCATCCATAATCATCAATGATTCATTAATACCTTTTGCCTCTGCACGTTTAGCACCATTTTCCAGTCTCTCAAATTGCTCTGCGGTTAAACTGATATTTCTGTCTGTAAGTCTTTCACTTGCATGTTTAGAAAATCTTAACTCACTTTTTGTACTTAACTCCTGTTTCTGCTTTAAAACTTCTTTAAAGCTTAATTCCTTATCCGATGTATTTACCGGCAGATTGTTATTTTTGTTTAAGTACTGATTTGCAATCTGCTCCATTGAAACCGGAGAAAATTTATTAAGCACTTCCATGTTGCATACCTCCTACTTAATCCATTAAGTATTATAGTCAGCCTGATTTTTATTTACATAAAAATCATATTGCTCAATATCACATATTATATTATTCTACTTTATCTCCACCGGATGTATCATTATTTGCATCGTCCTTTGTAGCATCATTTGAATCAGTATCTTTATCTGTATTAGTTCCGGACATATTTTCATATATTTGTTTCAAATAATAATCATCTACTACTGTATCTAAATCTTCATAGCTATACAGTTCATTATTAATTGATAAATATGCCTTTCCGTTTACCATCTGAACATACTGTACATATCCTGCAACTGTAGTAGTTGTTGCGGCTCCACTAGCCTTACCTACTTCCATAATTACATTTTTTCCGACTAAACTTAATGCCTGTGAGTTAGCTAATGCACCTGTCATTGACTGCATTTCCTCCAAAGCAGAAAACTGTGCTAACTGACTGATAAAATCTTCATTGGACTGTGGTGATAAAGGATCCTGATACTGAAGCTGTGTAACCAACAATTTTAAAAAGGCATCCTTTCCTAACTGGGTTGTACCTTTAGTATCCTCCTTTTGGTATGTTTCAGTGTAATTTGTCTGTAATTGTCCGTCAACTATATCCATTGGATGGGTTACGTTATTTGTAATGCTTGCCATTTTCTTCACCTCTTTCTTTTATGCTCTGTAGCTGACTGTATTTCCAATAGTTTCCATTTTTGCTTCCTCTGTAATATCATCAAAGCTTTCCTCACCATTAATCTCATCCATTAATGATTTCCTTACATGATGATTTCTATGCTGAGGATGATTATCTCTTCGATTACCATTTTCAAGATTTTCTTCAAATCCATGTCCTGCAATAGTCACTTCAACAGATTCTACTTTTATGCCCTGATTGTTAAGATTATCCTTTAACAATGTAAGCTGCCCTTCAATTGCTCTTCTTGCACTTTCTGTTTCAGCAGCAATTTTTGCATTCAGAACACCATTGTTTGAAGAAACTTCAATAGTAACCTTACCTAAGTGTTCAGGATATAGCTGCATTTCCATAGAAGTTATTCCCGGTCTTGCATTAACCTTTATTCCGTCGATAATCTGTGAAATAATTCTGGCCTGGTCTACATCTTCTGTAGTATCTACTATAGCATTAGTAATATCATCTACAATATTTCCTGCACCTGATACATTAAAGTTTGAAAAAATCTCATTTTCTTTGCTGCTTTTTTCATCAAATGTATTTTTACTGTTTTGGTTACTATTATCCATTTGATTCAGTTTGTCTGTAATCGCTTCACCCTGAATCTGAACCTCAATATTGTCACTTTTTGTGTCTCCATAATAATTATCCGCTTTACCATTTTCCTCTTTATTCTCTGCGGTGACAATATTTTCCTGTGTTTCATCTACCACTACAGCCTCATCCTGTACTTTTTCATCCACACTGGAAACTACAGCAGTTTTTATTTCCTCTGCAAAATCTTTTATCTCCTCTGCAAGTTCATGATTTACCAAAAGCTCTGTAGCTTCTGTTACATCTTTTGAAATCATAGCTAACTTCATGGCATTTTCAGAATTGAGCAAATCCTCTACGGAAAGACCTAATTCATTAAGATAACTGTCTATCTTATCTGTATCAATGCCAAGCAAACCAGCTAATACTTCTTTTACAGACTCTTCATCAATATCAACATTTTCTTCAATATCTGATTTAAAATAAAATGATACTACATCAGAAGCTTCGGCTTCAGTTTCAGCTTCGGATTTTTTAGTCTTTTCTTTAAACTTATTGATAGTATCTTCTATTTTCTCATTAGAATCATTCGCTTCTACTTTGTCTTCTGCATCTGTGTTTACAGCTTTATCTTCTGCATTATATTCGGAAGACTTATTTGTAATATGCTTAGAAGAATTATTTTCACTCTTAGATACTGTGTTCTTTTGCATTACTGATGTAAAGGTTTCTGTAGCTGAACTCGTTCCTGCCTTTGCAGACTTTGTTACATTATTTACAAAATAACTGCCTGTAGTTGTAATGTTTGAACTTACCATCTCTGCACCTCCTTCTTTATAAATTTTTTTGAATACTGACTTTAGTATATATTAATACTTTATACCTCAATATTCATCGGTATATATTAACAGTCATAAGACTGATATACCCTTAAGGGGCTAACATTACAGTAATCTTTCCACAGAAAACTGCATCAATATCACTTAACGCATCTAATATAGATGCTCTGCTGCTTGTATCCATATTTTCCAGAATAGATACAACTGTATCCAAATCACCTGTCATCTCATAAAGAGCTGCCGCAGCTTTTTTAGGTTTCATAGAACTATATGCCTTTGCCAATTCCTTATAATTTTCATCATACATATATTTTTCCAGTACCTGCTTATATAAGGTTTCTGCATAATCAGGATTAATTGCCTCATAGAATTTTTTATAATTGTCATAAGGCAATGCATCATCTCCGAATACTACCTCATCATAAAACTGTTGCTTTAACTCTTCGTATTCCTTCTGATTTTCCTCAAAGGCTTTTAGTCTTTCTACCTCTGCTCTCAGCTCCTCTATGGTTTCATTATCTGCACTGTGGCTTTCATTAGCTGTCTGCAATTCTTTTTCAAGCTCTTTTATGTAGGTAATAGCATCTGCAAGACTTTTATATGGATATTCATCTGTTCCTTCTGTATTATCATCCGGCAATATCTTGTTTATAATTGGAACATCCTTGAAAATCGGTCTCATAACCTTGCTTCCGAATCCACCTACATCCAATTTGATAAGAACGGCAAATATTGCAAGCCACACTATTAAAAATGCTATTCCTATAAGAATGGTCTTAATTTTGTTACCACCCTTTTCGTCATTATTATCATCATATATATCCTGATTTCTATTTTTCTTAGCCATTTTATCACCTATTGTCTAACATTGTTATATTGAAAGCTTACTACTTCATCTATTTCTTTATTTTCCTCTGCTTCTAATTCCTTTTTGTATTCTTCAAAGGCTTTCTCTTTAAGAATTTCCTGAGTTTTTCTATCCACCATCACCTGGTTAAGTTTTCCTCTGGCAATATCAACATCCTTCTCTGCCATTACTATAACCTTTTGTTGTGTTTCTGCCTGTTGTTGCTTTATATTTATTGCATTATTACATTGTTTCAATTCTAAAATATCTATTCTTTCGTTATTCATACTCCTTATTCTGTCTTCATATTTACTTATATCGTCATAAATTGATGTAAGCTTAAGTTCTTCCTGCCTTAACCTTTCAGCCCGGGCAGAAAATTCTGTTTTTGCCTGTTCCTCCATTTTTTCTTTCAAATCAAGTATATTCTGCATTTTATATCTAAACTTAACCATATTATCACCTCGTCCGGTACCAAATACTTATCAAATGTATTATTATTTTAAGACATTTTGTTTATGAACACCTAAAACAATATCTCTTTAATTATATTGCATTGTTCTAAACTTTATCCTCAAATATCTGCCTAAGTATCTCCAATTCTTCGTCAAACTGGTATTTTTCATCTGTTCCCTGCATTAAAAACTCATTAACAGTGTCAATTTTAGATATAGCATAATCAATGTTTTTGTTTGTACCGTTTTTATATGCACCTATATTTATTAAATCCTCTGCCTCATTATAGCTTGCCAATACATTCTTAAGTTCACCTGCTAGCTTCTTTTGCTCCTGTGTAACTATCTGGCTCATAACTCTGGAAATACTCTGAAGTACATCAATAGCCGGATAATGATTTTTATGTCCCAATTTTCTCGACAGCATTATATGTCCGTCTAAAATACTTCTTGCGGTATCTGTGATAGGTTCATTAAAATCATCACCATCTACAAGCACTGTATATAATCCTGTAATAGAACCTTTATCAGACGTGCCTGCTCTTTCCAACAGCTTTGGCATTTCGCTGTATACACTTGGCGGATAACCTCTTGTAACAGGCGGTTCTCCGGAAGCTAATCCTATTTCACGCTGTGCCATGGAAAAACGGGTAAGCGAATCCATCATTAGTAATACATCCTTACCCTGATTTCTAAAATACTCTGCAATTGCTGTAGCAGTCTTAGCAGCCTTATTTCTAATAAGTGCCGGTTGATCCGAAGTAGCAACAACAACTACACTTCTTTTCATACCTTCTTCGCCCAAATCCCGTTCAATAAACTCTCTAACCTCACGTCCACGCTCGCCAATAAGTGCTATTACATTTATATCTGCCTTTGTATTTCTGGCAAACATGGCAAGAAGTGTACTCTTACCTACACCACTACCGGCAAATATACCTATTCTCTGTCCTTTTCCTACAGTAATAAGTCCATCCACTGCTTTTACACCTAATGGTAATACTTCGGAAATTATTTCTCTGCTTAACGGGTCAGGAGGCAGCGCTTCAATTTTTTGTTCAAAACCATCTTCAATTTCACTACCATCAATAGGTCTGCCTAATCCATCTACAATCTTCCCCAAAATATCTTCGCCTACCTTTACGGTAAGACCATTTCCGGTATTGATAACAATACTACCCGGTCCTATGCCATCTACATTCTCAAATGGCATAAGCAAAATCCTTTTATCCTTAAATCCCACTACCTCTGCCTGTATTACCTGATTGGGATTATCCTTAGAAACAATGGAGCAAACATCATTTAAGTTTGCATCAGGTCCTATAGATTCAATAGTAAGACCAACTATTTTAGATACCTTACCAAGTTTTTTGATAAAGTTTTTTTCTAATAATGAATAATATTTTGAAGAATTAATTAGCGGCATAATAACTCCTATATGTGTATTCACATAACATTTTAATACTTATGGTCAGTTTTAATTAAGATAGTCAACACCTGAACAAGCCAGAATTTTAATATCATCTATTAAATTTTCCAGCTGTATGTCAAGACTGCAGTCAAATATACCTAAATCTGTATCAATTAAGCATTGACTTCTCTTTAATGTAGGATCATCTACTATTTCCAAATTAATATCCCTGTCTACCAAACCTTGTATTCTGTCTTTATTTTCACGCAGGAATTGTGCATCATCTTTGCTGACTTTTATAATATAGTTTTTACTAACTTCTGTACCATTCATTACACTATTAACTAATGTAACAATTAAATCTTTTTTATCTGCAGATAATACTTTCGTAACCTCTGAAAAAACCTTAAGTAAAACATCTACCAGCTCAGGTTCCATTTTCTTGACTCTCTGTTCATATTCCTTATCTAATTCTTCTCTATATAATTCTAATTCAGCTATTCTTGCTTTAATAGTTTCCTCTCCCTGTTTAAGTCCCTCATCATATCCGTTCTTTTTTCCCTCTTCAAAGGCTTCATTTGCAGCTTCATTTGCCTTTTGCATACTTTCGTTCATAATAGCCTTTGCTCTTGATTCTGCTTCGGTAACCATCTGTTCAGCCAATTTCCTGGCATTTTCCAATATAGTATCAGCATCTTCTTTTATACTCTGCAGTTCATCCTTCGATACTGCCTGAACACCATCCTCATTATCATATTCATCACCCAGTAATTCCTCTACGTGTTCTGCATCTATTCCGAGAGTGAAATTATCTCCTGACATATCACCTGTCTGCTTATTTTCAAAGGCTTCTTTTATCTTAACAATTTTTTCAGAAATAATTTCATTGTTATCTATAACTTTTTTCTCATTATTATTACATACCACAGCAGAATATTTATATAAATTAGACAACTATCTCGTCACCTCCACCGCGGGCAATAATAATTTCTCCTGTATCTTCAAGCTTTCTTATAATATTAACAATCTTCTGCTGAGCTTCCTCAACTTCCTTCATACGAACAGGTCCCATAAATTCCATATCTTCTCTTATCATAGCAGCAAGACGCTTTGACAAGTTGTTGAAAATAACATTCTGAACATCTTCTGTAGAGCCCTTAAGCGCAATACCAAGGTCATTGTTGTCAACTTCACGAAGTACTCTCTGGATAGTCTTATCATCCAGTGCAAGAATATCTTCAAATACGAACATTTTTCTTCTGATTTCATCAGCAAGCTCTGGCTCTTCAATTTCAAGATTTTCCATAATATGTTTTTCTGTACCTCTGTCAACAGAATTTAAAATATCTACGATTGCATCTACACCACCAACAATAGTGTAATCCTGATTTACAAGTGAAGAAAGCTTTCTCTCTAAAACTCTTTCCACTTCTTTGATTACATCCGGTGAGGTTCTGTCCATTTTAGCAATACGCTTTGCTACATCTGCCTGCTTTTCAAGTGGCAACGCTGACACAATAAGTGATGCCTGAGAAGATGGCAGATACGATAATATAAGAGCTATAGTCTGTGGATGTTCATCCTGAATAAAATTCAATAGCTGTGAAGGGTCTGCCTTTCTAATAAATTCAAAAGGTCTAACCTGCAGTGAGGCAGTAAGCTTTGATATAACATCCTGTGCTCTGTCCATTCCTAAAGCCTTTTCCAACAATTCCTTAGCATAGCCGATACCACCTTCAGCAATATATTTCTGCGCAAGACAAACCTGATAGAATTCATCCAAAATTTCTTCTTTTGTCTGTGGAGAAACACTTCTGGTATTTGCTATTTCAAGTGTTAATTGTTCTATTTCTTCTTCTTTCAGATGTTTAAATACTGTAGCTGACTTTTCAGGTCCTAAAGAAATAAGTAATATCGCTGCCTTGCTAACACCTGATAATTCACTACCCGTTGATTTTTTTTCATGTGCCATATACTTGCCTCCATTTATTCCCAATCGTCATTAAGCCAATTTCTGAGTAACAATGCTACAGCCTCCGGATTTTCATCCACAAACTTCTCTATTGCCTTTCTGGTATCTGACTTATCTTCAAGATCTATATCTTCAACAGGAACCTGATTTTCTTTAGTAGCTGTTAAAAGTTCTTCAACAGAAAGCTCTGGTTCAAGTTCATTCACTTCAACAGGTCTTAGACTTCTCCATACTACAAAACCTAAGAACAGTAAAATAATAAGCGCCAAAACTATTGGTAATACATTGTTTACAATATTACCATTTCCTTCAGATTCTTCAAATAATGGCACCTGATAGCTCAGCATTGTAATGTTCTCAACAGGTATTCCTGTTGTATCTGATATCATTTCAATAAGTCCGTCAGGAATATCAAGTGCAACTATCTGCGAATTGGCTGCCTTAAATTCATTCCATGTAATCTCATCAAGTTCGCCTGCTTCTTCCAAAACATCATAGTTGTATATTATATTTTTATTAACTACTACTGATATAGAGGAATTCTGTCTGTTCAAGGTACCCTGGTCACCTTCTATATGTGTAACAGTTGAACTTACTGCATATTCATGCTTGTTTATGGTAAGACTCGCTGTCGTGCCATCAGTATTCTGAAGATAATATGTAGTGTCATCATCGTTTGAATCAGTACCCGGAATACCGCCTGAAACTGTACCTCCACTCTGTTCGTAATTATAATCACTAAAAAGTACATCATCATCATTATAATAACGTGTATCAACCTGATCTGTCTTTTCAAAGCTTACATCTAAGTTTGGCGATACGGTAATAGTATTAAACATCTGTGTAGTTGCCAATGCCTTTGAAACTTTTTGTACCGTTTCATCATAAAATCTATCATAAATCATATTTCTGATAGTTGTAGACAAGCCTGAATTACCTGTAAGTTCCTGACCTTCAAATAAAGTATTGCCGTTAGAATCAATAATTGTAATATTACTTGTACTGTCATTGCCTACTGCTGTAGACAGAAACTTTGCCATAGATTCTGCCGCACCCTGTGGCATAGATCCATTAAGTGTAAGTTTAACAGCTACTGATGTCTGCTCATTTGTGTTTAAAACAGATAATTTATCTGATGGTAATGTCATCTGCACATATGCATTTCTTACATAATCAAAGGATTCTACCGTATCCTTTATTTTATCCTCTAAATACTTAAGATAAAGCCTTTCCCTATCTTCAGAAGTAGTAGAAAAGCCCATATTTTCTATATACGACTCCATTGTGAAGCCTGTAGCAGTAAGTCCTTCCTGCGCTATAAGATAACTTGCAGATACCAAATCACTGCTACCTACAAGTATTGTCAGACCATTGTTTCTGGTCTGGTATGATATTGAGTTTGATGTAAGGGTATCTGTAACATTTGCTGCTGAAACAGTATCGTTACATGTAATAAGCTCCTCGTATGTAGTCTTTGTAAGTACTAATGCCAAAATTACAAGTGCAACTACTAATGTTAACGTAACACTTATGATAAGGGCTCTTTGCTTTTTACTATATTTATTCCATAAATCAACTATTTTTTGATTGATTTCCTTAACCCTTTCGTTCATTGCTTAATACCTCTAAATTTGTATATTCATTATTTCTTTATATGCACTTATCAGAGCATTCTTTACAGCAACTGTATATTGTAATGACATATACGCTTTTTGCTGTGCAATAGTAACCTCATGGGAACTGTTTGCATTTCCTAAAGAAAAATTCATTTCTGCCTGTTCAGCCTCTGATGCCAACTCGTTAGTTTCATTAACCATTTCCATTGCAGAAGATAATATCTTTGCAAAAGAACTGTTATATCCATCCGATACTCCTGTAGCACTGCCACTACCTGTCATTTTACCAATAGCAGTATTATATAAATCCAGTGCTGTTCCTGTTAATCCTGCAATATCAGCCATATCTTTCTCCTACCTATAACTTAATTCTGACCTATTTCTAAACCTTTTGCTGCCATAGCCTTAGAAGCATTAAAAGCTGTTACATTTGCCTCATATGAACGCGATGCATCAATCAGGTTTGTCATTTCTGTTACTACATTTACATTTGGATATGTAACATAACCATTTTCATCCGCATCCGGATGAGCAGGATCATATACCATATTCATTGGTGTTTCATAGTCTTCTACAATACTGGTAATTTTAACACCAGTACCATTCATTCCTGTTACGGACATAAGTACGTCTCCAAAACTCAACCCGCTTTTCTCCGCAAAAACTACTGTTTTTCTTCTATATGGTCCACCATTAGCTGTATTTGTAGAAGATACATTTGCAATGTTCTGCATAATAATATCTGAACGAAGTCTTTGTGCAGACATTCCTGAACCACTAATATCAAACGATGTAAATAAACCCATTTTCTTTCCTCCTGCTAATTATTCTGTAATGCAGCTTTAATCATATTAAATTCATACTTTATGCTGTCAATTAAAGTATTATATCTTATCTGATTGGAAGCATATTCAACGTTTTCTGTATCTATATCTACATTATTTCCATCTAATCTGTATGACAGATTTGAATAATCCGTATATATTGTTGCATTAAGGTTTGACAAATCTATATCTGCAACTCTTTTTCTAAGTGACGTATTTGAGCCACTGGCTAATTCTTCAAAAAGATAGTTTTCAAAGCTTACATCCTTTCTTTTATATCCCGGCGTATTATTATTGGCAAGATTATTTGTTAATATTTCATTTCTTGTCCAAGAAGCATCTGCTGCCTTTGATAAAACATCAATATAATTGTATGCATTTGAGCTGATCATTTTGTTCTCCTTTCACACATAAATAGAAAGCATCAGTTTCTATAGCCAAATAATAGAATATTTTTTTGCATATAGCAACCAAAATACTACATTACATTATAAAGTCTATAGTGTAAAATTTCAAGCGTATTTTGTGGTAATTTATAGTTTTGTTACATATATATTGTGCTTTAACATAAATTACCAAAACAAAAACCACCTTACCTGTACGTATCCATACGAGTGAGATGGTTTAAATCCTTTTAACCATAAAGCAATATTCTTGCAGTAATATAGTAATATATTATATATTTTTTATCTTAATCTAATTTATTTAATTCTTCTATTAAAGAATCATTAACTATTTTTATATATGTTCCTCTCATACCTGAAGATCTAGATTCAATTATCCCTGCACTTTCTACTTTCTTAATTGCATTTACTATAACCGATCTTGTAATCCCTACCCTGTCAGCAATCTTACTGGTTATAAGTATTCCCTCTTTACCATCCAGTTCATTAACTATATGCCTAACAGCTTCAAGCTCTGAAAAAGAAAGAATATCAAAAATAGATTTTACTGTTTGATTTTTTCTAAGGTTCTCTGCAGCTTCTTCATTTTCGGAACGCAACATTTCAAGTCCTACTATTGTAGTACCATACTCTGACAATATAATATCATCTATATCATACTGTTCTTCCTCTCTGTATATAAACAGGGTACCTAATCTGTCTCCCGAAATATTTACAGGTGTAATAATAGATTTATATTTTCTTGCCAAATCCTCCTCAAAACCCAAAGTAATAAGATTTACATTTTCCTTTGTTGACAAAACACTAAGTAATCTTTCATTTAATATCTTATCAACATATCCGCCAATTTGATTTTCAATATATAAATCAATAGTTTCTACTGATTTATTTTTGCACATACCTAACACTTTGCCTTTTCTACTTATAACAAAAACATTTGATGATAGTATTTCCGATAATACATCGCATAAATCATTAAATACTACTTTATCTGAAGTGTTATTGTGTAACAATTTGTTAATTTTTCTTGTTTTATCTAATAGTTGAACGCTCATTGATTTCCTCCTATACTTTAATTATACCAAATTGCAGCAATATAGTCCACTATTTATTTTCAATATATCCACATTTATTATCTGCACAGACTATTTTGCTCCCTTTTTCTATCATATATCCTGCACACTCCGGACACTTTTTATCAACAGGCTTACCCCATGACATAAATTCACAGTCCGGATTATTAATACAACCGTAATATCTCCGTCCTTTTTTAGTTTTCTTAATAACAATATCCTCACCACAATTCGGGCAGGCAACTCCAATCTTTTCAAAATATGGTTTAGTATTTCTACAATCAGGAAATCCCGGACATGCTAAAAACTTTCCATGAGGACCATATTTTATAACCATATTATTTCCACAAACATCACAGATAACATCTGTTTTTTCATCCTGAATTTCTATTTTTTCCAATGCTTTTTCTGCATTTTTAATTGCAACATCCAAATCCGGATAGAAATTTCTAACCACTGTTTTCCATGCAACACTGCCTTCTTCTACCATATCCAGCAGTGATTCCATATTTGAAGTAAAGCTTGAATCTACTATTACCGGAAACGCTGTCTTCATAACATTATTTACAGCTTCTCCCAATTCTGTAACATACAAATTTTTATTTTCTTTAGCCACATATCTTCTTGAAATAATTGTAGTGATGGTAGGAGCATACGTACTCGGTCTTCCAATCCCCTGTTCTTCAAGTGCCTTTACCAGAGCTGCTTCCGTAAAATGAGCAGGTGGCTGTGTAAAATGCTGTTTAGCATCAAAATCCTCAAAATTTAACTTTGTATCCTTTGTAATTTTGTTAAGCAGTAAATTAGATTCCGGCTTTTCATCCTCAGAATCAACATATACTGACATAAAACCATCAAAAGCAATTTTAGAGGTAGTAACACTGAATATATATTTATCACATTCAATTTTCACTGATGTTGTTTCATATTTTGCATTATCCATTCTCGATGCAGTAAATCTTTTCCAAATCAACTGATATAATCTGAATAAGTCTCTTGAAAGCTGTTCTTTTACAATTGTTGGTGTAAGATTTATATTTGTCGGTCTTATAGCTTCATGTGCATCCTGAATCTTATTCGTGGATTTCTTTACAGTATCCTGCTTAATTAAATAATTTTCACCATAGTTTTCACCAATAAAATCTCTCGCCATCTTATCTGCTTCATCAGATATTCTTGTAGAATCTGTACGCAAATATGTGATAAGACCTATTGTTCCAAATCCCTTTATATCTATACCTTCATATAACTGCTGAGCAAGTCGCATTGTTTTCTGAGTTGAATAATTAAGTACCTTAGAAGCCTCCTGCTGTAAAGTACTGGTAGTAAAAGGTATTGGTGCTTTTTTTATTCTTTCACCGTTCTTGATTTCTTTTACCTTAAACTCTCCATTTTTAACACTTTCCATTATCTGCTTAATTTCATATTCGCTGGTAATGTTAAGTTTTCCTGTACTGTCTCCGTAAAATTTTGCAACTAAAGGCTTTTTCTCTCCCTTAACCGAAAGTATGGCATCTAATGTCCAGTATTCTTCAGGAATAAACTCATCTATTTCCTCTTCCCTGTCGCAAATCATTCTAAGTGCTACTGACTGTACTCTGCCGGCGCTAAGACCTCTCTTTACCTTTTCCCAAAGCAAAGGACTGATGCCATATCCCACCATTCTGTCCAATACACGACGTGCCTGCTGCGCATCAACCAGATTCATATTAATTTCTCTTGGATGCTTTAAAGCTTCCTTAACAGCATTTTTAGTAATCTCATTAAAGGTTATTCTTTTCATTTTTTTATTTTCAAGCTTTAATGCATTAGACAAATGCCAGGAAATAGCTTCACCCTCACGGTCAGGGTCCGTTGCAAGATAAACTACATCTGCCTTTTTAACTAACCTTCTCAATTCAGCCAGTTTTTCACCTTTTCCTCTTATTGTTATATATTTAGGCTCATAATCATTTTCAAAATCTATCCCCCAAGTACTTTTAGGTAAATCTCTAACATGTCCGTTTGAAGCTGATACTTCATAATTTGAACCTAGAAACTTTTTAATTGTTTTAACCTTTGCAGGTGATTCAACTATCACAAAATATTTCGCCATGCTCTCACTTCTCTTTCTTAATTTTCACAGTCTACTACATACTGCCCTCTAGTTACCTCTTTGGCAATTCCTTCAATTTGTAAATACATAAGTCCTTCATAAACTTTATCAATGCCAAGTCCCGTTTTTAACATTATTTCATCTACGGTAATTGGCGATAAACCGAGACAACTATACAACATCTTATATTCTTTTGCAAGACAAATATTTTTTTTATTTTCTTTTTTATTTTCCTTTTTATATCTCATATCGTCAAAAAAACCGCTGATTATCTGTTCTACGGATAGTAGAGGTAAAGCACCTTCAGAAATCAATTTATTACAGCCTGTACTCAGTACATCTGTAATTCTTCCGGGCAAAGCATATACACTCTTCCCCTGCTCCAATGCATAATCAACAGTTATAAAAGAACCGCTTTTTTCTTTTGCTTCAATCATTACCACACTGTCGGAAAATGCTGAAATAATTCTGTTTCTCTGTGGAAAATGCCATGCTAATGCTTTAGTATTTGGAATATATTCCGAAATAATTCCACCATTTACACATATCTGCTCATATAATTCTATATTTTCTGCCGGATAACATACATCAACACCACATCCTAAAATAGCATATGTACTGCCATTTCCATTTATACATCCCTTATGCGAAACAGCATCAATACCTCTTGCCATTCCACTAATTATATCCACATCATTTATTGCAAGACTTTTTGCCAGATTATACGCAGATACCCTTCCGTATTCTGTGCAGGCTCTTGCTCCCACTATTCCAACCGCGTGTCTGTCCGTTTCAGGAAGTTTCCCTTTATAAAACAGAATCATCGGAGGTGACTGTATAAATTTCAGCTTTTGCGGAAAATCCTTATCTGAAAAATATGTGAACTTAATATTCTTTTTTGCCATATTTTGAAGTATAGAACTTAGATTTATTTCTTTCTTCCCTTTATTCATATTATATACATCTCTTTTTTTAATTCCCTCTATATTAAGTAGATCCTTTTCAGTTGCATTATATATCTCCTTTGCACTAGAAAAATTCTTGTACAGAAGTTCCATTTTAGCCTGCCACATATCCTCTACATACGACAGCCACAACCAATATTCACTCTCTTGCATTTTTCACCTCACCGTCCTGTAGTTTATAGCCTCTGACATATGCTTAATATTAATAATCATCTCTCCCTCTACATCAGCAATAGTTCTGGCTACTTTTATAATTTTATAATATGACCTTATACTCAGTCCAAACCTTGCATATGCTTTATTCAACAGACTAATTGCCCCCTCGTCCATTTGACATATTTTATTTATTTCTTTTGCAGTAAGCTTAGAGTTGTATTTTCCGTTTGGATTTCTATCCCGTTGAATATTTCTTCCTCTTTCTACAATGTCTCTCATAAATTCAGAAGACATTTCACCTGATCCGGCTTTAATTTCCTCCAATGCAATAGCTCTCATATTTACGCATATATCAATTCTGTCAAAAATCGGCCCGCTTATTCTGCCCATATAGCTTTTTACCTGATGTTCACTGCAGCTGCATCTGCTTCTGTCCGGATAATACCCACACCTACAGGGATTAGTCGCTCCTACAAGCATGATATTAGCAGGAAATACATACTTTCCAGCGGTTCTGCTAATTACAATCTCTCCATTCTCAATAGGTTCTCTTAGTGAATCAATAGTATTGCTTTTAAACTCAGCTAATTCATCTAAAAAAAGTACACCATTATGGGCAAGTGTAACCTCTCCGGGTCTGGGTATCTGCCCACCTCCTACTAATGCCTGCTCAGTTATAGTATGGTGTGGTGACCTAAACGGTCTTTCAAACATAAAGGAGGAGTCCTTTAGCTTCCCTGCTATGGAATGTATTTTTGTTATCTCTATACATTCCTCTATATCAGGTCTGGGCAGTATAGAAGGAATACGTGCTGCAATCATTGACTTTCCCGCTCCCGGCGGACCTATCATAAGTAAATGATGTCTGCCACAGGCTGCTATAATAACCGCTCTTTTTACAGCTTCATTTCCATATACCTCTGAAAAATCATTTATGGATGATACTGCCTTTGCAGAAGCATATATTTCTGATATATCCGTATGTAATGACGGAGTCTTAAAACCTTCATTAATAAGTTCTATTACATTTCTTAAATCGGTTACACCATAGATATTTATCCCCTCTACTATAGCCCCTTCTGCCTCATTCTCCTTTGGCAGTATACATTTTTTAAAGCCAAGCTCTTTTGCTCTGGCTACAATAGCTAAAATGCCCTCAATCCTTTTTACATCACCGTTTAGGCTAAGTTCTCCTACAATCAATGTATTCTCCAGATTTGTACCTGATATTATGTCCAGACATTTTAAAATACCTACGGCAATAGACAAATCAAAATAATTCCCTGACTTCCTGATATCTACAGGCGACAGATTAATTGTAATCCTTTTTGGGGGCAATGATATACCTTGGTTTTTAATGGCAGTCCGTACTCTTTCCCTTGACTCCCTTACCTCAGAATTGAGCAGACCTACCATATCAAAGTTGGGCAGACCATCACTTATATCTACCTCTACATTTACTTCCAGCATCTCTACACCTAATGTGGATGCACTCCTAATTTTACAAAACATAAACATCTCTATGGAAAATATCACAGAAATAACAGAATAAAATATAAGTATTAAGATAGAAAAATCTTATCAAATATTTTTACAAAATTCAAGATATTTTAAACAAAAATATAATAAGCGGAATTGTCACTAAAGACATAACTGTAGATATAAAAACGGATTTGGCAGCCAGCTTTTCATCTGCGTTATATTCTATCGTAAACATAATGGCATTAGTAGCAACAGGCATCATTAACAATACCATTACTACTCCAAAAAGCAAATTATCCTTTATAAAAAATTTTACTGTAGGATACAAAATTACAGGTATTATTATCTGCTTGATTATGCAAAACAAATATATCCGTCCCTCATTAAATACCTGTCTTACAGGCATAGTAGCAAGAGTTGAACCCATAAGAAGCATTGCAAGCGGTGTAGTTGTAGAACCAAGATTTCCTATCGTTTTTTCAATCGTAGCCGTAAATCTTATATTAAATATATAAATAAAAACAGCTAAAACAGAAAATATAACACCCGGAGAAAATATCTTTGAAAAACTTATTTTTGTATTTGCACCGCCACCATATTTTAAAAGCATTACTCCTATTGTAAATGATGCCACATTAAATATAATATTAATAATTGCAGTATAGAATACTGCTGTTCCTCCATATATTGCACTTATGATTGGAAATCCCATAAATCCCACATTTGAAAAGGTCATCATAAAGGCATACAGTCCCTGCTTTTTTATATCTGCTTTAATTAGCTTTGCAACTATAATACCTGCCACCGGCATTAAAACATACATAGCTACCGCTACAAAAAAAGTCATTTCTACTGTCTTTGCCTGTGGCTTAACAGTCTGTTCTAATACTGAATTTATAATTAATGCCGGCATAGTTACATGCAGAATAAGCTTGGTAAGCTTTTGATTAAAATTTTTATCAAAAACTCCAAGCTTAAATAATAAGTATCCTATAAAAATCATAATAAATAACTCAATCATACTATTAATTATTACCTGTATATCCATATCTTTTCCTCTTCATATATATGATTCTTTTTTTTCCTTGGATTATATACTTACGTCTCTTTATAGTCAATATGACTTTCTATATATTTCTTCAGCTTACTTAATGCTTTTTTCTCTATTCTGCTAACATAGCTTCTGGATATATTCATATCCTCTGCAAGTTCCCGCTGTGTTACTTCTTTTTCTCCTAATATCCCATATCTCCTCTTTATTATTTCCCGTTCTCTCTCATTTAATATCAATTTATATCCATTAAATATTTCTCTTATCTTATCATTTGTATCACCAATCTCTATAATATCCTCATCCTCGCACATAATCACATCCAAAAGGTTTATAACATTACCCTCCTTATCTGTACCTATAGGTTCATAAATGCTTACTTCCCTGCTTTTTTTCTTCTCGCTTCTAAGAAACATCAGAATTTCATTTTCTATACATCTGCTTGCATATGTAACCAGCTTATTTCCCTTTGATTCCTTGTATGTATTGACCGCCTTTATCAATCCTATAGTTCCAATGGAGAGCATATCCTCCATCTCCTTATCGCATCCCATATATTTCTTTGCAATATGTGCAACCAGTCTCAGATTATGTTCAACAAGAACGTTTCTGGCTTTCTGATTACCAGCTTTTAGTTCCTTCAGCCAAAAACTTTCCTCTTCTCTTGTAAGTGGTTCTTTAAATGCTACCAAAGAAAAACACCTCAAGCATCATTTATACATTTTATGTATGAACGCCGCTTAAAGTGCCTTTCCATTTAATCTTCTTTTCTTCTTATTATATCATACCTGTCTAATTCTATACCTAAATCAATATAAAGTATCTGCTTTGGATGTGGTGCAGCTTCCATAGCTTCACCGTTTTCATCCTGAATTTTTTTTACTGTCACTGAAATATTTCTTCCGTCAGGCTTCATAACCTCTATTTCTTCACCTACAGAAAACTTGTTTTTCTGTTCTATTCTGTAAAGACCATCTACACATTCTCCGATAGTACCCAGATATGTATATTCTTTGCAATAAGTATTGCTTTCATATATCTGTGTATTCTCATCAGGCTTTCCAAAGAAAAATCCTGTAGTATATTGTCTGTAGGTACACTTTGCTATTTCTGATTTATAAAACGGAATTCTCTCTTTATATAAATTAATATCCTTTTTATAATCATCTATTGCCATTCTGTATGTTCTGGCAACCGTTGCCACATATAATGCAGTTTTCA
Organism: uncultured Clostridia bacterium; assembly: GCA_947174885.1. GTDB lineage: Bacteria > Bacillota > Clostridia > Lachnospirales > Lachnospiraceae > SVEL01. Next base: position 31,176 of record CAMWKO010000017.1, on the reverse strand, counting down.
TTCTTCCTTCTATTTTAAAGCTGTCTATTCCGGCCTCCATAAGCTCAGGAATATGCTCAATCATACAAAGGTCTTTTGAGTTGAATATATATGTGCCTCTTTCATTTTCATATACAGGCATATATTCTCCCGGTCTGGACTCCTCCACTACTGCATATTTCCATCTGCAGGGATGTGTACAGGCACCTCTGTTAGCATCTCTTCCCGCCATAAAGCTGCTAAGTAAGCATCTTCCCGAGTATGATATACACATTGCTCCATGTATAAACGTTTCTATTTCCAAATCTTTAGGAATATTCTCCCGTATCTCCTTTATTTCCCTAAGAGACAGCTCTCTTGCAGATACAACTCTTTTTGCACCAAGACTATGCCAAAAGTTGTACGTTCCATAGTTAGTATTATTCGCCTGTGTGCTAATATGGAGTTCCATATCCGGAAGTACCTCTTTAGCTATATTAAATACAGCAGGGTCTGCTATAATTAAAGCATCTATGTTGATATTCTTTAATTCTTCAAAATATTCTCTTACACCTTCTAAATCATTATTATGAGCCAGAATATTTGCCGTTACAAATACCTTTACCTGATGATTATGAGCAAATTCAACGCCCTCTCTCATTTCCTCCAAAGTAAAGTTTTTCGCTTTAGCTCTAAGTCCAAATGCTTCCCCTCCAATATACACTGCATCAGCACCATATATAACTGCTATCTTAAGTACCTCCAGACTATTAGCGGGTATAAGCAATTCCGGTCTACTATACATAATATCCTCCTATCGTTTAACACTCAGTGTAATACCATCGCCTATAGGAATTACACTGGTCGTAAGCTCATCTGTATTTTTAACTTCGTAAAGAAACTCTCTTATTCTTTTATGAATTGTTCTGTTTCTTCTGGTCACTGTAAATTTAGACTCTACCAAATCTCCCTCCTGTAATACATTATCGGCAATCAATATGCCGCCCTTTTTCATGACATTAAGTACTATCGGAAGAAAATTAATATATTGAGCCTTAGCAGCATCCATAAATACAAAATCGTAACTATCTTTTAAAGACGGTATTACCTCCATGGCATCTCCGAATATCAGATTTATGTCATTTCCTCTATCGGCTCTGCCTATATATTCTGTAGCTATGGGTATTCTCTTATCATAATTTTCTATTGTAGTAATACTACAGCCTTCAGGCATATATTCACTCATAAGAATTGCCGAATATCCGATTGCACAGCCTAGCTCTAAGATTCTTTCAGGTTGCTTTATTGCAATCATAGTTCTTAAAAAGCTTTCCATTTCTTTTCGGATAATCGGCACATTAGTTTCTTTTGCAAACCTCTCCATCTCGCATAATAATGGAGTATTGGTTTTCTCTAATGAATGAATATATGATACAATTCTTTCATTGACTATCATATTATTCCTCGTTATTTTCTGTAGTGGCATCAAGTACTTCTATAATCTCTTTCGGACTGTATTCTGTATTTAATACATATTTTCCAGGCTTAATTTCTGCTTCGTATAATATTACCTGTATTATAAACGCATATGAACTTTTTATAAGTCCGTTTTTCTCTAAAATATCACCTATTTCTTTAGAAGAGGCATCCTGCGGTATTGTAATCTGTATTTCTACACCATTACCTTTAGAAACCATTCCATCTTCACTTAATATCAGTTCTCCAAAGGCAAACGCCCTGCTGAGTACAAGATATATAACTACTGCTATAATCAGATAGACAACAATCTTAATTGATGTCATTAATATGGCAGAGGATGTTTTTTTTAGATTCATAGTATATCTCCAATCTATTACATGATATAATCTATGCTTGCTGAGTATCTATATTTTAATATGTTAAACTTTATAAATCCAAAAATAGAAAATATAAAAGCTCAGACTGCGTCGGTATTTACTAAGTAAAATATACATTTATTGTATTCTGATACGAAATAAATCAAATATATTAAGCATGTCCAATATATTAATACCAACAGATAATATCATCATATTTAAGATTTTAAACTATATTATATTAAAAGTCTTATAAAAAGTCCAGTTCTAATTGTAAACCGCCCATCAGTATTTCATTAATCTGCTGCATCATTTTGCAAACCTCAAGTTCAGCATTTAAATATCCTGCTGCAATGGTATTATTTAAGATATCTATATACTGCGAAGCCAGCAGGTCTGATATTTCTCTATCACTTTTCCCGCTATATTCAGTTTCTAAACGGGTTTTTCTAAAATTCTGCACCCTGTCCTTAAGTTCGGGATTTTCAGATAATAAATTTCTATAATTGTCATAATTTCTATACTCTTCGCTGTCTAAAACTGCTCTTATTAATTCCTCTGCCTTGAATTTAACACTATCGTTCATTTTATTACCTCTATTCGACTTCCATTATAATTGGTAATATCATAGGATTTCTCTTAATCTTCTTCCATAAATAATCACTAAGAGTTTCCTTTACAATCATCTTAATCTTGCCCCAATCAGCAATATTCTTCTCAATACAGTCAATAACTGCATCATTAACAATATTTCTTGCATCTTCCAAAAGATTTTCAGCTTCTCTTACATATACAAAACCTCTTGATACAATATCCGGTCCTGAAAGCAACTGATTACTATACTTTTCAAAGGTCATTACTACAATAATAATACCGTTTTCGGCAAGATTCTGTCTGTCACGCAGTACAATATTACCTACATCACCAACACCAAGACCATCTACCAGTATGCTTCCTACCTGTACTCTGTCATTTACATAACCCTCTTTACTGCTGAGCTCCAGTACATCACCTGAAGAAAGAATAAATATATTATCCTTATCCACACCCATAGCCTCTGCCAGCTCTGCATGAGTTTTTAAATGTCTGTACTCTCCATGCAACGGAACAGCATATTTAGGCTTTACAAGAGAATATATAAGCTTAATCTCCTCCTGACATGCGTGACCTGATACATGAGTATCCTGAAATATAACATTTGCACCCTGCATTGAAAGCTCATTAATGACCTTTGAAACTGCTTTTTCATTTCCGGGAATTGGTGAGGAACTAAATACGACTGTATCACTAGGTTTAATAGTTACCTTTTTGTGAAGTGAAGCAGCCATTCTTGAAAGAGCAGCCATTGACTCTCCCTGACTTCCTGTTGTAATAAGTACAAGCTGGCTGTCCGTATAATTCTTCATTTCTTCAATATCTATAATAGTATTTTCCGGAACTTTTAAATACTCCAGTTCTCTGGCAGTATTAATAATGTTTACCATGCTTCTGCCTTCAATTACTACTTTTCTTCCATACTTGTTGGCAGAATTTATAATCTGCTGCACTCTGTCTACGTTTGAAGCAAAGGTTGCAATGATTATTCTTCTGGTAGTATTCTCTGCAAATATATGGTCAATAGTCTTTCCAACTGTTCTCTCAGAGCTTGTAAATCCCGGCTTAATAACATTTGTACTATCTGCCATAAGTGCAAGTACACCTTTTTTACCAAGCTCACCAAATCTTGTAAGGTCTGTAGTATCGCCAAATACAGGAGTATAATCAATCTTAAAGTCACCTGTATGAACAATTACGCCTGCCGGTGTAAATATTGCAAGTCCTGCTGCGTCAGCAATACTGTGATTAACCTTGATAAATTCTATTCTAAAACAGCCCAAATTTATAGACTGACCATGCTTTACCGTCTTTTTCTTAACTAACTTTTCAATTCCGTGTTCCTTTAGCTTTCCTTCGATAATACCAAGCGTAAGCTTTGTAGCATATATTGGTGCATTTACTTCCTTTAAAACGTATGGTAATGCACCGATATGGTCCTCATGTCCATGCGTAATAATATATCCCTTTACCTTACTTGCATTTTCCTTTAAGTATGTTATATCCGGTATTACCAGATCAATTCCTAGCATATCGTCATCCGGGAATGATAATCCGCAGTCAACTACAATAATACTATCCTCATATTCAAATACCGTTATATTCATGCCAATCTGCTCTAAACCACCTAACGGTATTATCTTTATTTTAGTATTTTCATTTTCATCAATTTTCAAAATCTGTACCTCCAAATAATTAAACTGCTAATTTATATGTTTCTTTTTACATTTATTACAATAACCATAGAATTTAACCTCATGGTTTACTATTTCAAAGCCTGTCTTTTTACTAATAGCATCTTCCAAATTTTCCAGCAAATCATCTTCAAAGGACTCAACATTACCACAGTCTAAGCATACAATGTGATGATGGTGATGTGCTTTTCCCTTTTGTTTTTCAACCATTTCATATCGCACTATACCATCTACCAATACTACCTTTTCCACTAAATCAAGCTGGCATAGCAGCTGTATAGTTCTATATATTGTTGCAAGTCCTATCTCCGGATGCTCTTTCTTAACTATCTCATATATCTCCTCCGGTGTAAGATGCTCACCTTTATGCCTGGACAGAGTTTCCAAAACCACTATTCTCTGATTAGTCACCTTTAAGCCGTGACTTTTAAGTATTTCTTTAAAATCTTCGTTCATAGTACTGCCTCAAATCTTATTTATCTATTTCAATATCATCCAATAGCTCTGCAAATATATCGGATACCAAATCAAGCTCTTTGTCATCCTCTACAAATTCATAAACTGCTTCTTCATCACTATCCTTTGATAAATCCTTCAAAATATATGCATCTGTCTCTTCTTCGTCTTCGTTTTCTGTTACTAAAATATAATTTGTATTATTAATTCTAGTCTGTTCAAGTACAAAAAATTCCACTTCTTCACCTGTGTCAGGCACTGTTAATTTGATTTTTTCCATATACTTTTTCCTTTATATATAAATTAAAATTTCTTTCACTCACATAAACTGATATATTTGTGTTATTTCTGAAAATCAAGAAAACCCTGTAATATAAACACAGCTGCTATACTATCTACATATTTTCCTCTGTCTTCCCGTCTTATTCCTGCCTCTATCATGGCTTTATGGGCACTTACAGTAGTAAGTCTTTCATCCCACATATTACACTTAATACCTGTTCTTCTCTCTAACATGTCCTTAAATTCAATTGATTTTTCGGCACGTTCCCCCAAAGAATTGTCCATATTTTTAGGTAATCCCAATACAATCTCTGAAACCTCATATTCCTTAATTAATTCCTCTATTCTTGCAAGTGTACGTCGCAATTTATTTTCAGACTCACGTCTTATAATTTCTATTGGCTGCGCAGTTAACAAAAGCGGGTCAGAAATAGCCACTCCTACTGTTTTTGAACCATAATCCAGTCCCATTATCCTCATAATACTATCTCCGCTATTTATTATCCTCTAACTTATTTTTGATATAATATGTCAATGCCTCTTCTATTAGTTCATCACGTTCAACCTTCATAATAAGACTACGTGCATTATTATGACTGGTAATATAGGTTGGATCACCAGACATAATATATCCAACAATCTGATTTACAGGATTATATCCCTTTTCAACCAATGCATTATAAACTACCTTTAATACTTCGCCTACTTCTACCTTTGGTTCTTCAACTGTTTTGAAATATTGTGTACTACTAATAACACTCATTGCTGCCTACCTTTCTTTTTGCATAACAATTAGTATATGAAATTTATCTGTCACGCACAACTATACAGAGGTATTTTATAATAAAATTTATATTTGGGCAAGTAAAATTTCACCTATATTTTCAATAACTGTCACATTTACTATTTTTCCTGTTAAATCTTTCTCTGAAATAATGCCTATTTTTACATATTCCTTTGTATATCCCACCTGATATTCTTTATTCTTATAATAAATCTTTTCTTCAAGTAATACTTCCGCATTTTTTCCTATAAAGCTGTTTCTGTATTCTAAATTCATTATTTCATTCAATTCCAGTAATATATCACTTCTGATAGATTTTTTGTTATCATCAATCTGATTTTCCATTTTTGCTGCTATAGTACCATGTCTCTTTGAGTATTTAAATATATGCATTTCTGAAAAGCATACTTTTCTAAGAAAACTTTTACATTTTTCAAAATCTTCATCACTTTCTCCCGGAAAACCTACTATTACATCTGTGGTGATAGCAGGATTGTCAAAATACTCTCTTATCATTTTACATCTTTCATAATACATATCAGGAGTGTAATGCCTGTTCATTCTCTTTAATGTGGCTTCACATCCGCTTTGGAGCGAAAGATGAAAATGAGGACAGAATTCTTTTATATCCCTTAATTGTTTTAAGAAATCCTCTGTAATAATCATTGGCTCAAGAGAACCTAATCTCACTCTTTCAATTCCTTCTATATTGGCAGTTTCTCTAATTGCATCTATAAGTGTAATTTTTTTCTCCTGCAGGTCTTTTTCCTTTCCATAAGAGCTTAAATGTATACCCGTTAAAACTATTTCCTTAAAGCCATTATGTGCAAGCTCTTTTATTTCTCTTATCATATCCTGCAAATCTCTGCTTCTAATTCTTCCTCTTGCATATGGAATAATACAATATGTGCAAAACTGATTACATCCGTCCTGTATCTTAATAAAAGCTCTTGTATGCTCTGTTACCGTTGTCATATTCATGTCTTCATATTTGGTTTTCCTTGATAAATCATCTATTACAATTTGTTTTTTATTACTTTTTATATACTCCTCCAGAATATCAACTATATGGGACTTATTATTATTTCCAATGACTAAATCTATATTTTGTTCCTCCAACGCTTCTTTACCGGCAGTCTGTACATAACAGCCTGTTGCTACCACTATAGCATTAGGGTTTAGCTTTTTTGCCCTGTGCAGCATCTGCCTTGACTTTCTGTCTGCAATATTTGTAACAGAGCAGGTATTTATAATATATATATCTGCCCCTTCTTCAAACGGCATGATTTCATATCCTTTTTCCCTTAAGCTTTGTGCCATTGCATCAGTTTCATATGTATTAACCTTACATCCAAGGTTGTGAAGAGCTACTTTTTTCATAAATATTATTTCCTTTAAATTTTTGTGTAATTTTATCATTGACTTTTATTAATATTAAATGTAATATGTATACGTTGAGATACATATATTTCTCTCAAAAAAGATACTAAAATATTTTCAGTATAGGAGGGTTTCCATCATGAAAACAGTTCAAATTAGTTTAAACTCAATCGATAAAGTTAAGGCTTTTGTAAATGATATTACAAAATTTGACACAGATTTTGATTTAGTATCCGGCAGATACGTTATTGATGCAAAATCAATTATGGGTATTTTTAGCCTCGACTTATCTAAGCCTATCGATTTATGCATTCATGCAGATGAAAGCAATATCGATTCAATCTTAGAAGTACTTAAACCATATACAATCTAGTCTAAGATTTTATGGGGGATTTAATCCCCCATTTTTTTTCTGTTCTTATGTCAAAATCTGTTCTGCAAAGAAACAAATATAATTATTTATATCTTATTAAGTTATGTATATTTTACAAATCCTCTTAGGCTTCTATGGTTACTGCTTTTACTGTATCTATAGCAGTTTTTACTAACTCATCTATTTTTTCGTCAAGTTTTTCCTCTGACTTTTTTATTACATTTATGTTCGGCTTTGTAACAGGGTGTTTTGCCACAAATGTAGTACAACAGTCCTCATATGGAAGTATGGACGTTTCATAAGTATCTATTTTTATGGCAATATCAACTATATCCTGTTTATCAAAAGCTATCACCGGTCTGAATACGGGAATTGTACAGACTTCGTTTATAACACCAAGAGATTGTAAGGTCTGGCTGGAAACCTGTCCAATACTTTCTCCTGTCACAAGTCCGAGTGCTCCCGATTCCTTTGCTAAATGCTCTGCTATTTTAAACATAACTCTTTTCATAATAATTGTAAGCTCATCATGTGGACATTTTTCATAGATATACATCTGTATATCAGTAAAATCCACAATATTAAGTCTTATCGGTCCTGAATAAACCGCTACCTTTTTAGCTAAATCCATAACCTTTTGTTTTGCTCTTTCAGAAGTATATGGCGGAGTATGAAAGTATGTTGCCTCCAGTTCAACACCTCTTTTAGATATCATATATCCTGCTACAGGGCTGTCGATACCGCCTGATAAGAGAAGCATTGCCTTTCCTGCTGTACCTATAGGCATTCCGCCAGGTCCCTTAAGAGTTTCCGAGTATATATTAATATGCTTTCTGATTTCAATATTAAGCATAAGCATAGGATTGTGAACATCTACTCTCATCTCCGGGAATTTGTCCAGTATTATTTCTCCTACCTTCCTGTTGATTTCCATTGACTCCAGCGGATAATTTTTTCTTGCCCTTCTTGCATTGACCTTAAAGGTAATATTTTTGTTTTCATATACTTCATCTATATACGAAATTACCTTTTCACACAAGTCCTCAAAGCCATTATCTTCAATCTGTACAAGCGGACAAATACCTACAATACCGAATACACATTGTAATGCCTTTATCACTTCTTCATAATCATAGTCCGATAATGTATCCACATATATTCTTCCCTCTTCCTTATGAACATTATACTCTCCGTCTATTCTGTTTAGAGCAAGCCTTATCTGTCTTACGAGTGCATCCTCAAAAATATACTTATTTTTCCCTTTAACACCTATTTCAGCATACTTAATCAAAAATGACTTATACTTAATCATAATTTTTCCTACTTTCTTATAAATTTACGAAGAACTAATATATTTTCTTTAATTACATCTATTGTATAGTCTATTTCTTCCTTTGTCGTATCACAGCTAAAGCTAAAACGTATGGTCGAATCTATTTCCTCAGGCTTTAAGCCTATTCCCTTTAAAGTTGCACTCACATTCTTCTGCTTATTTGATGAACAGGCTGAGCCTGCTGATACATATATATCTCTTTCCTCAAGCGTGTGCAGCATTACCTCACTTCTTACTCCTATGAAGCTGACACTTACAATATGAGGTGCACCTTCCATTCCCTTTTTGCTGTTTATCTTTATATTTTCTATAACTGATATTTCATCAATAAAATAATCCTTTATTGAAATAAGCTTTTCTATCTTTTCATTAAAATCCTTATAACAAAGCTTTACGGCTTCCCCCAGACCTGCTATTGCAGGAACATTTTCCGTACCTGAACGCATTCCCTTTTGCTGCCCGCCACCATATATAATGGGATTTAATTTAATTTTGCCCGATGCATATAAAAATCCTGAGCCCTTTGGTCCGTTTATTTTGTGTCCGCTTACACTTAAAAGATCTATACCTGCCTTTTTAGGATTAATCACATATTTTCCAAAGGACTGTATGGCATCTACATGGAATATTATATTAGGGTTATATTCCTTTACTATTTTGGATATTTCATTAACAGGCTCTACTGCACCTATTTCATTATTGACATACATAATAGAAACTAAAATAGTATCCTCGCATAATTCATTTTTAAGAGCTTCCATATCTACTATTCCGTCTTTATCCACCGGCAGGTATGTTATTCTGTAGCCCTGCTCTTTTAAAAATTCCATTGTACTAAGTACGGACGGATGTTCAAAGCAGCTTGTGATTATATGATTCCCTGCTCTTTTATTGGCGGTTGCACTGCCTATAATCGCCAGATTATTCGACTCTGTACCACCCGAGGTAAATATTATTTCTTTTTCCTCTACCTTTAGATTTTTACTAATAATCTCTTTGGCAGTTCTTATATATTTTTCAGCTTCCACACCCTTTAAATGTAATGAAGACGGATTTCCATAGTCTTCACACATAGCTTTAATCATTATATCCTTTACCTCTTCTGCCACTACTGTCGTAGCAGAATTGTCCAAATATGCTTCCATATAAATCCTCTGTTTTTATTATAAATTTATTATATCAGTTTGAGTCCCTGCATTTTTATTCCATCAGTCAATGTGTAAAAGTCAGACAATCATGTTTTAGGAATATTTTACCTTAGGTTTTATTATTAGTCTTCTATCTCATACATAATTACGGATAAAATCATAAGTCCTGCCGTTTCAGTCCTTAAAATACGCTTTCCAAGAGAAACAGGCGTCACACCGTTTTCTATTGCATATTCAATTTCGTTCTCGCAAAATCCGCCCTCAGGCCCTATAAATACTGCAATCCTATGACCTTTTTCTATTTCGGAGATAGATTTCTTTGTAATCTTCATATCCTCACAGTTTTCATAAGGTATTAGTCTTGTCTCAAAATCTTTAACATAATCTATTGCTTCCTTAAAGCTCATTACATTAAAAATTTCCGGAATAATACCTCTCTTTGACTGCTTTGCGGCACTTTCGGAAATAGCCTGCCATCTCTTTATCTTACTGTCTTCCTTTTTCCTGTCAAGCTTTACTACGGCTCTTTTTGTAGCAACAGGCACAACAGCCTTTGCACCAAGCTCTACTGCCTTTTGTATAATAAACTCCATTTTATCTGATTTTGGAAGTCCCTGAAAAAGATAAATATCCGCCGGTAATTCCCTACCCTCATTATTAAAATCTTCTATTTTTAGTAATATTTCTTCTTCGCTGATATTCAAGATACTACAGGTATACTCTTTACCTGTTCCATCACCTATTAAAAGCTGTTCCTTTATCTTCATCCTAAGTACATTTTTAATATGATTTATATCCTCTCCCGTCACTTTTATATATTCATCATGTATATTTTCAGGTTCTACAAAAAAATGATGCATAAATCTCCTTATATTCGTCTTGCAGTAATTGACGACCAATCCTTTTGTCTTGTAATATCCAGTATTTCAAAGCTTCCATTATCAAGAACAGCCTGCTTTACTTCCTCCTCCTTAGTATCAATTATACCTGAAGTAATAAACAGACCTCCCTTTTTTAAGTGATTTGGCACAATAGGTGTAAGCGGTAACAATACATCTGCCAGAATATTTGCTACTACAATATCATACTGCTCATAGCCAAGCTTTTCACATAATGATTCATCCTCTAAAATATTTCCTGTATATACTTTACATTTATCTGACGGGATATTATTAACCTCTAAATTTTCATTTGTGGCAATAGTTGCATTTTCATCTATATCTACCCCTACAGCCTTAGCCGCACCCAGCTTTAAGGCTACAATAGACAAAATACCACTGCCACAGCCTACGTCTAATATCTTTGTATCCGCATTAACATACTTAAGTAGCTGTCTCATACATAGCTGTGTAGTTTCGTGCATACCTGTTCCAAAAGCAATGCCCGGGTCTATCTGAATAAGCAGTTTCCCTTCATATTCCGGCTTCATTTCCTCCCAGGTAGGCTTAATAACTATATTGTCTACCGTAAAGGACTTGAAAAATTCCTTCCAGTTATTAATCCAGTCTTTATCTTCTGTTTCAGACTTTGTAACAGTTCCCTCACCCACATCCACAAAATCCTTTAACTCCTCAAGACCGGTCCTGATTTCTGCGAGAAGTCTTTCCTCATCACTGTCATCCTCCAGATAAAAGCTTAAGTAGCTTACTCCCTCATCTATAGGAAGAACAGGAAGAAAATCAATAAACATCCTCTTTTTATCAGCTTCCGAAATAGGTACGTTGTCCTCTATCAAAACTCCGTCTACACCTGCGTCTGTCATCATATCAATAACTAAATCACAGGCTGCTGTTGTAGTTTTTAAAGTATATTTAATCCACTTCATATTACATCTCCTTAATTTTCTGATATATTCTTGAAATAGGAAGACCTACCACATTGTTGTAATCACCATCTATTTTTTTTATAAACTTAGCACCTATTCCCTGTATACCATAGCTTCCTGCCTTATCCATAGGCTCTCCGCTTTCAATATACTCATCTATTTCACTGTCTGTCATAGGATATGTATACACTATGGTTTTCTCATAAAAGGTTTCTTTTACAATATTTCCCGACTTTACAAAAATAATGGTCACTCCCGTTAAAACCTCATGTTTATTATCCGAAAGAGCTTTAAGCATTTCCTTTGCCTGTTCTTTATCCTTTGGCTTCCCCAGAACTTGTCCGTTCATTGCCACTACTGTATCGGCACCTATTATAAGCGTATTATCCGCTGATATTTTATGTTCTTCATATACAGCTCCGGCCTTAATTGCTGATAGCTGCATTACTAAATTCTCTGGTGTATCAGCGGATATATTTTCATCCGCTTCACTTACTATAACTTCAAACTCTAAGCCTATCTGTGTCAATAATTCCTTTCTTCTTGGTGACGCAGATGCTAAAATAATCTTTTTCATAATCGTTTCCCTTTTCTCTGATTAATTCTCAAATTCTCTGATTCTGTACGTAACACCGATACTGTCACATATTTCTTTGCACTTTGCTTCTTCTTCTTTTGAAATAGTTGTATCTACTGTGGAAAGTATTACCTCCGGTACATATTTCTTCGCTTCATTTGCAAAATCTATCATAGCATCAAAAGACTTTTCACCAAATACACTTCTTACTATCTCCTGATACTTTACCGGGTCAGGATTATTCAGGCTAATTGAAATACAATCAATTAATCCCTCAAGTTCCGGAACTATATCTCTTTCATTTATCAGATTTCCCTGTCCGTTTGTATTTAATCTTATTTTACTTCCGAAATTATCTTTAACGTATTTTGCTACCTGAAGTAAAACATCTATCCTTTCTGTCGGCTCACCAAAGCCACAAAAAATAACTTCCTTATATTTCGACATATCAAATCTGCTAAATTCAGCAATTACTTCTTCATAGCTTGGCTCATGCTCCAACCAGAGACTTCCTGAGCCATCCATTTCTTCTCTTGTCTGCCTCAGACAGAATACACAGGCGCTTGAGCATCTGTTTGTAAGGTTAATGTACAGATTATTGTGATACTCATATAATATAGTCATTGATTTATTCATAACATATCCTCTTTTCTACTTCCATAATGTTTATTTCAAAGTATATAATACTTCTTCAAAGCATACTCCATCCGTTTTTGGAACCTGATATTTTTCAGTTGCTGCAATACATTTCTTTATAAAGTTACCTGCCTTTTTAACTGAAGTCTCCAAATCCACACCATTTATACAATCCGCTGCTATAATAGATGCAAATATATCTCCTGTACCGCTTCTTTCCATGCCTACTTTTTTCATTCGTATTATTTTTTTAATTTTGTCCTTTTCATATACCACATTTCCAATATATTCGCCCATATTTACACCGGATATTACTATTTTGCTTGCACCCTTTTTGGCAAGCTCTTCTGCCATATTATATAATTCTTTACTTGTAAATTTTTCTTTATATGGAGTATCCGTAAGTATACATGCCTCTGTAACATTTGGAGTAAGTATATCCGCATAAGAAACAAGTTTTTTCATTTCCTTACACATTTCTTCCGTATATGTAGAATACGCTTTACCATTATCTCCCATAACAGGATCTATAATTACCTTAGTCTTTTCGCTCTTAAAATCATTTATGAATTTTTCAACTATCTTTATCTGCTTCTTTGAGCCTAAAAACCCGCTGTATATACCCTCAAATTCTAATCCCAGATGCTTCCACATATCAATGTAGTTCTGCATTTTATCCGTATAATCCTCAAAAAAGAATTTATCAAATCCCGTATGATTTGAAAAAACACTGGTAACTACATTGCTGCACTGTATTTTCATATGTGAAATGATAGGGAGCGATACCGCTATTGAACATCTGCCAAATCCCGAAAAATCATTTATAACTGCTATCTTTTTCTGTATATTGTGATTCATAATTACAACCTTTTCTTTAATTTACTAAGCATATATTTCCATACAAGCATATGATCAGGCTCATTGAAAATTTCATGTCGCATACCCTCAAATGTATGATATTTTACATTTTCATATCCTACGCTTTTTAGTAATCTTAATTGCTGCCTTATCTTTTTTTCATTTCCTACAAATACATCTTCGCTTCCGACTATTACATATATTGGCAGTCTGCTGTTTTTAACTGACCATCCTCTTCTTGAATATATTCTTATCATTAATCTGAACAAGGCATTATATCCGTTTATTTTAAATGTAAAACTACATTTTTCATCATTATTATATTTTTCAATTATTTCTTTGTCCTTACAAAGCCAGCTGTTATTATCTTCTTCACTAAATTTATTCTTAAGTCTTCCGCTAAAATAATAATCTAAAATTCTGGAATTATCAGTATCTTCAAATACAAGAGACTGTAACTCCGATATAAAAAATCCGATATACTTTGCTAAACTGTCACTTGGTGAGCCTGACAAAAATACACAATCAACATCTGCATCATATTTTTTTAGAAAAGCTCTACCGACTACCGAACCCATACTATGTGCCACCAATATTACCGGTAAATCCGGAAAAGTATTATGAATATATACATTTACCGCATGAACATCCTCTACAAGCAAATCCGCACCGTTTTCACCAAAATATCCCAAATCCTTGATATATTCTACATTTTCTCCGTGTCCCCTCATATCTGAAATCACACAAATATAACCATGACTACTAAAAAAATTCATCATCTCTTTATATCTGCCTTTATGCTCACACATTCCATGCAGAATATGAATTACTCCTACAAGATTTTTATTAGTTTCAGGTTCTTGTACAGTTGTAGCTATTGGTAAATCTTCAATTTTCTTATACTTCTCATAGATATCCATAATACGTCTCCTATAAACAAAATCTGTTTCTATGTTTTAGTAAATGAAAACTCAAAACCTTTTCATTCTAAAATATTTTCAAGTATTATTTCCGGTATTTTCAAATTTCCTTTACCTGAGCCAATATCTATATCAGGCTTGTTATTACCATGAAAATCCGAACCACCTGTAATAAAAAAGCCATAGTTATCTGCCATTTTCTTTAACCACACATCATCTGCGGGTGTATTAAGTGAGTATATAGCTTCTATGCCCTCAAGTCCAAGAGTTTTTAAATAGTCAAACAGACTGCATAGTCTGTCCTTTCCCATTTTATATAGCAATGGATGTGCCAGAACAGGATGTCCTCCTGCCTTTTTTATAATATCTATTGCCATATTAACTGAAACCCTTTCTCTTGGAACATAGTATTTCTTTCCTTTATTCAGATACATTGCAAATGCCATGTCCTTATGACTTACATATCCATTCTCCACCAAAAATCTGGCAAAATGTGCTCTTGTTACAGATACATCTCCAAATTTTTCTAAAAGCTTTTCCTTTGAAATATCAATTCCATCCTGTCTCATTTTTCCAATTATAGTATTATTTCTTTCCACACGGCTTTTCTGGCATATCTCTACTATTTTGTTAAAACCTTTATCCATATAATCTACATTCAGGCCAAGTATATGCAAATCTGTGCCATTATAATCTGCAGATATCTCTATTCCGGGTATTACCATAAGTCCTTTTCTTTTGCCCTCTTTTATTGCCTCTGATACTCCTGCTACAGTATCATGGTCTGTAAGAGCTATGGCCTTTAATCCTTTTGTCTTAGCCAGATTCACAAGCTGGGCAGGAGATAATGTACCATCTGACTTATTAGAATGAACATGTAAATCTATATATCCCATAACAAATCTTTAAGAAACCGGTATAAAGCTTCTTTTGCTTTCCTTTACTTTATTTTTCTTATTAGCCTTTTTTACAGCCTCTGCACAGAAATATTCCTGTGCACATAGCTTTACTTTACCTCTTAAATCCTGTTTTTCATAAGTTCCATCCGGCTGCATAATATGTGCTTTTACATTGTCATTGAGCTGTATATCTAATATATGGATTACCTCTGATTTTAACTTTTCTGATTCTACCGGAAAAAGTATTTCTACTCTCTTATCAAGATTTCTTGGCATCCAGTCTGCACTTCCCATATATATTTCATCCTTACCATTATTACAAAAATGGAATATTCTTCCATGCTCTAAAAACTGACCCACTATTGAACGAACCTGTATATTTTCACTAAGTCCGTTTATTCCTGCCTTTAGACAGCAAATACCCCTGATAATAAGGTCAATCTTTACTCCTGCATTTGATGCTTCGTATAACAATGCTATAATTTCCTTATCACATAAAGAATTCATTTTTGCTCTTATAAATGCCGGCTTTCCAACCTTTGCATTTTCTGTCTCTCTCTTAATAAGATTTGCAAATTTATCTCTAAGCCAAAGAGGTGCTAAAGAAAGTCTATTCCAGTTTTCAGGCTCGGAATATCCTGAAAGCATATTGAATACCGCTGTTGCATCTTCTCCTATTTCACTGCTGCAGGTAAAAAGTCCCATATCCGTATATAACTTTGCTGTAGCATCATTGTAATTACCGGTTCCTAAATGCACATATCTGTTTATACCATCTTTTTCTTTACGCACTACTAATGTAATCTTGCTATGGGTTTTTAAACCTATAAGTCCGTATATAACATGACACCCTGCTTTTTCAAGCATTTTTGCCCAGTTAATATTATTTTCCTCATCAAATCTTGCCTTAAGCTCTACTAAAACAGAGACCTGCTTTCCGTTTTCCGCAGCTTCCGCAAGCGATGCGATAATAGGAGAATTTCCGCTTACTCTGTATAAGGTCTGTTTAATCGCTAATACATCCTTATCTTTTGATGCCTGTTTCACAAAGTCAACAACAGGGTCAAAGGTCTGATATGGATGATGTAACAATATATCCTTTTTCTTTATCTGGTCAAATATATTTTCATCGGAATTGATGTCCGGGTTTGGCTGTGGCTCAAATTCTTTATCCTTAAATTCCTCGAAGCCCTGTAATCCATACATCTTCATAAGGAAGGTCAAATCAATAGGACCGTTTATTCTGTATATATCATCTTCCTTTATACCCAGTTCCTTTTTCAATATTTTAAGCAGTCTCTTATCAATATTGTCCTCCACATCCAGTCTGATTACTTCTCCCCACTGTCTTTTCTTAAGCTGCTTTTGAATTTCCTTAAGTAAGTCTGCTGCATCATCTTCATCAATAGACAAATCTGCATTTCTCATAACTCTGTATGGATGTGCACAGAGAACCTTATAATTTAAAAACAGTTCATCTATGTGTCTTTCAATAATTTCTTCCAACAAAATAACTGTAGTTTCTTCCGGAAGCTCGGAAGGAATTTTCACAAATCTAGGCAATACCGATGGCACCTGTACAGTCGCAAACTGTATTTCTTCAGCCTCATTCTTTCCATTCTTTTTTCCGTTTGGATTATTTATTGTTTTAAGCTTCCGCTTTTCATCTGCTTTATTTTTGATACTTTCTTTTGTCTCAAGCAATGCACAGATATTCAGACTCTTATTTCTTATAAGTGGAAATGGTCTGTATGAATCTACCGCCATAGGTGTAAGTACAGGAAAAATCTCATCTTCAAAATATCTGTCTACATATGACTTCTGTTCCTCTGTAAGCTTTTCATGTGCACGTACAATTTTTAAACCGGATTTTTTCATCATCGGTCTTATAGAACGGTTATACGTGCTATACTGCATATCTACAAAATCGTGTGTCTTTTCTCCTATAAGCTTTAGCTGTTCCTCAGGTTTAAGTCCTGCTATATCAGCCTTATCAAATTTTGCATGTACCATATCCTTTAGTGAAGCAACCCTTATCATAAAGAATTCATCAAGATTTGATGCTGTAATGCTTAGGAATTTCATTCTCTCAAATAAAGGATTTGCGTTATCCTTAGCTTCCTGCAAAATTCTGTAATTAAAATCCAGCCAGCTAAGTTCTCTGTTTGTATAGTTTTCCGGCTTTCTCACGTTCAGGCTCTGCTTTGCCATATCCTTTCCTCCTTACTTTCTTTAACCAATGTAATAATTCAACATAATCCTGATATATAGCCGATGTTGCTATCAAATTACAGTTAAATTATTGATTTTCAAACAGCCACCGGATATACATACATATCATATATCCGGCTGGGTGTCTGCATGAATAAATTATAAATTCAACAACTATATTATATAAATCAACCCTAATAATTTCCTAATATTTTTAATGAAATGGTTTCCTCTTTTAATCCTCTTAGTGCATTTTTTACTGCCGGTTCTCCAAGCTTTCCTTCAAAATCTATGAAAAATCTATATTCCCATTTTCTGTTTTCGATAGGACGAGATTCAATCTTTGTCATATTAAGCCTGTTATACATAAAATGTGATAATATGCTGTATAATGAGCCTTCCTCGTGAGATATTTCAAAACATACACTTATTTTGTCCGCATTTTTTGAATATACTCTTTTATTTCCTATTATGAAGAATCTTGTAGTATTTACATCCGATAAATTAATCTTTTCCTTTAATACATTCAAGCCATATATTTTTGCAGCTCTGACACTTGCGATTGCTGCCTGTGACTTATCGTTTTCATCCTTTACCTTTTTTGCACTGACTGCATTATTTGATAAACTAATCCGCTGCCATTCCTTATGTTCATCTAAAAATCTTGAACATTGAATAAGCGATTGCGGATGTGAATATATAACCTTTATATCCTCCTCCTTAGCTCCATCTACTGACATAAGTGCATGCTCTACTTTTACAAAAGTCTCACCTACAATATAATTGTCATATTCCATGAGCAAATCATATACCTGTGATATAGAACCTGATGTAGAATTTTCTATAGGAAGTACTGCATAATCTGCCTTTCCACTTCTCACATCCTCCATAGCTTCGCGCCATTCTGATACATGATAAAGATTTGCTTCATCTCCAAAAAACTGACAGGCAGCATCATGGGCATATGCACCCTCCAAACCCTGATATACAACATTTACTCCTTTTATAGGAATTTCATCCACAGCTTCAAATATTGTATCATCTAAAAGACTATTCTCAGCCATAATCTTATACTGCAGCTTTCTGCTCATACTCATCAAATGCTTGAAGAGTTCTTCAACACTCCTTTCATCAAATGATGTTGTAGCGAGTTTTTTTACACTCTCAAGCTTTTCCTTTTCTCTTGTTTTATCTAATACCTGTTTGCCTGTATTAATTTTATATTCTGCCACCTCCTTACAAAGTGACATTCTCTTTTCATAAAGCTCTACTATCTTTCTGTCAACCTCATCGATATCTTTACGAATATTTAAAAGATTTAATTCTGACATATTATCTCCTTGTAATATAAAATAATAATTAATTTAATAACTAAATTGAAATCCTAACTTATAGTATATCATATATGGAAGATAAATGTAAATTATTATAATATCCTGAGTTCCCGTATTTTTGAATTGTAAACTTTATTTAGAGTTTCCGTATTTTTATTTTTAGCTTCAAAAAGTCTTGTTGCCCAAGGCAACATAGACGTCCTGCACAAAAAGCTACAGATGAAAGTGAACTTTATTATGTCTAAAATAAAAATACGGAAACTCCAGTTTATATTCCACTGGAAAACCGACACCTTATAGTTTATAATGTATGAAAGCATGAAAAAGTAATTTTATAAATAAAAAAGGATTTACTATGGATTATATTAATATTAAAGATTTAAAAATATTTGCTCATCATGGTGTTCTTGAAACCGAAAAAATAAACGGCCAGTACTTCTTTGTATCTGCAACACTTGCTGTAGATACATATAATGCAAGTCTGACAGATGATTTAAAACTTACAGCAAACTATGATGCGATTAGTCATTTAATTTATAAGATAATGACCCAAAATACCTTTGATTTAATAGAAACTGCTGCAAACAGAATAGCTACAGCTATTCTTGTAAATTTTCCATTAACAGAAGATATTTCCGTGACTGTAAGAAAGCCTTCTGCTCCTATAAATTTAGAATTTGAAGATGTTTCCGTAACTGTTATTAAAAAGTATCATACGGCATATGTAGCTTTAGGCTCAAATCTCGGTAACTGTGAAAAGTATCTTAATACTGCTATAAACAGCCTAAAAGACGACTCTATGATAAAGGACATACAATCCTCTTCTTTTATCAAAACAAAACCATATGGATATACTGACCAGCCGGATTTTCTAAATGCCTGCATATGTTTTAAAACTATTTATACTCCAAATGAATTATTGGAAAAGCTACAATCACTCGAAGCTTCTGCCGACAGAAAAAGAGAGCTTCACTGGGGTCCCAGAACACTTGACTTAGATATTTTATTTTATGATGATTTAACAATGTATACAAAAGATTTGATAATTCCTCATCCCGAAATACAAAAACGTGATTTTGTACTCACACCGCTTATGGAATTAAATCCATACTTAATGCATCCCATTTTAAAACAGTCTGTTATAGAATTGTATAATAATTTAAATACCAAAGAGGGCAGTTTAACATCCTCCTCTTAAATACCCACTCACAAATAACCTGTTCCAATTTTCTGTACCAGTTGAGAACACATATTCCTTATACATTATATTTTTGTATAATAGAACTGCCTATAGTATTTGTTATAAATACTATAGGCACTTTAAACTGATTAAATCAATATTATTCTTTTACTTCGACATAGTATACTTCAGGAACTGACACACCATTTGTATTCATCCTATACAATAAGTCTGTATCACCATTCTTCTCAATAAAATATGTATATTTAGAGGTTATTGATATATTAAAACAATCTCCCTCTCTTATTGTCACAACATTATTTCCCTGCAAATCCATTTTCATAAGTCGGTGGTCAGTGGTACTATTTTCTGCCTGATAAAATATAACTTCCTGCTCCTCTGAAATATTATAATTTACACACTTATCTTCACTTAGTATATCCACATCCTCATTACTCATATTCATTCTGCATAGCTTTCTGTCATTATCCAAATCTATGTAATAAATATAATTGCTGCAAATAATAGGCATATAAAAATTACCTTCTTTATATACAGATATATTATCAGTTTCAGTATTTAATCTCAAAAGATTGTGATTACCCTCCACCTCAGGAAAATATATGTTTCCATTTGAAACTGATGATGGAATATACGCTTTATCACTTAGCTTTGTATCTTCTTTTCCATCTATTTTTACTTTTCTAAGCTCAAATAGATTTTTATCATTGTAGCTTTGGAAATATAAATAATTACCCGATAATGTTACTTCATTGACTAAGCCATTATAAAGTGCAACTACCTTTGAATCACCATCCTTTAATCTGAATACTCCGTATAGCGTTCCCGTAAAAACTATATCTGCACTGCTTTTATGATTAAATCTGGTATAGTAGATATATCCACCTGCAACATTTATATCCGAAACTGTATCAGTATATAGTTTTTCCACATTTTCACCATCAATATTCATTTTGTATAAGCTATAATCATCATATGGGTTAGCAAAATACACATAACCGTTACTTTCACAAAAAAGTCCTTCGTTATATAAGTTTCCTGCCGTATTTCCGGTAATACCTTCTTCATTGTATTTAAATCTGCCGGTAAAATAATATACTACAGATAAAGCAATGATTAAAACAATAATACCTGTCGCTATCAGTTTTTTCTTCATATTTTGCAGCTATCCTTTCTTTTATATTTTCACACTTAAGCTTCCAATATTTTCTCTGTCATTTTCAGGCTTCTATAATTTTCCTTTACATCATGCACTCTTATAAACGCGCATTTTTTAATTACACCTATAACGGTAGTAGCTATAGTCCCCTCCACTCTTTCATCTACCGGCAAATCCAATGTAAGCCCGATCATTGACTTTCTAGAAGTCCCTAACAGTATAGGAAGTCCAAGTTTATGAAGCATCTCAACATTCTTCATTACTATAAGATTATCCTCATATGTTTTACCAAAGCCAATACCGGGGTCACTTATCATCATTTCTTTTTTTACTCCTGCATCTAAACCTATTTCAACAGATTCTCTAAGGTCTGAGAGGATATCCTCAAGTAAATTATTATACGGATTTTTTTCAATATCACGATTGTGCATGATACAACACGGTATATTAGCCCCTGCCACTACCTTTGCCATATCCTTATCCCCCTTAAATCCCCATATATCATTAATGAAATCTGCTCCTGCATCTACTGCTGCCCTAGCTACACCCGCTTTATATGTATCTATTGATACAGGTATGTCAAATCTCTTTTTAACCGCCTCAATATATGGAACTACCCTATTAATTTCTTCCTCGTCATTTATATGAATATAACCCGGTCTTGTAGACTCTCCGCCTATATCTATAATAGCCGCACCATCAGTAATCATTTCTTCAGTATGTTTTAATGCTCTGTCTATGTCATTCCACTTTCCTCCATCCGAAAACGAATCAGGTGTTACATTTAAAATTCCCATTATGTATGAATGATTTACAACATCAAACTCTTTATTACCTATCAGCATTTACTTTTCCTCATTTATATTCTAAACTAAATACTTATTTTGTCATCATCTAAAATTAATCTCACCAATCCTT
Source organism: uncultured Clostridia bacterium (assembly GCA_947174885.1). Taxonomy (GTDB): domain Bacteria; phylum Bacillota; class Clostridia; order Lachnospirales; family Lachnospiraceae; genus SVEL01. The sequence continues at coordinate 8,801 of CAMWKO010000017.1, read as the reverse complement.
GGATTTACATATTTCCTTAAACCTTCCTAAATATGATAAAGAGCCAAAAGCCACTATCATATCAGCCTGTAAGGAAACTGCCTTTTCCAATGCTTCTTCTAAGGTTTTAGCATAGCAGACGTTATTATTATATTTATTTGCTGTTTCCATTAATTTTTCCCCATTTAATGCTCTCGGATTATCAGGAGTAACTGTAATAACGGCTTTTGCCAGACTGCATATGCTCCTGCATTCTTTCTCATAATCCTTGTCAGCTAAAACACCCATTATGAAAACCTTTTCCTCCTCCTTAAAATTCTCCTCCAAGGTTCTTTTTAATTTATCTACTGCATCGCCATTATGCGCACCATCTATATAGATTGGAGGATTATCTGATATTTTCTCAAATCTGCCTGCAATATATGCTTTTTTAATTCCTGAAACAATATTTTCCTCTGTAACATCAAAGGTATCTCTTATTTCAAGTATACTTTCTATTGCAAGTGCAATATTTTCCTCCTGATATAAGCCTTTAAGGCATGTTTCAATACCCAAAAATACTTCTCCGCTGCCTGCTTTATACCTTTTATTTTTTAAATCCGCCTTTGCTGCTACTCTTATATTGCTGTTATTTTTATCGGCAATATTCTTTATTACCTCTAGTGCTGCTTTATTATTACCATTTATGGCTACAGGACAGTTTCTTTTTATAATTCCTGCCTTATGTGATGCTATTTCTTCTATTGTATCTCCTAAAAACGCCATATGATCATAGCTTATGGATGTAATAACTGAAAGCAGTACCCTGTCCAGTATATTAGTGGCATCCGAATCACCACCCATTCCCGTTTCAAGCAATACCACATCCACATTTTTTTCTTTAAAAACAAAAAACGCAATAGCTGTTTCTACTTCAAATACAGTAGGATATATATCTCTTCCATTTAATTCTTTAAGAGCGGCTTTTACCTTAATAACAGCTCTGACAAAATCTTCTTCACCAATATTTTTACCGCTTATCTGATACTTTTCTAAATATTCAAATACAACCGGTGACGTATATTTTGCAGTCGTATATGATGCCTCTCTTAATATCGACTCAATATATGTAATGGTAGAGCCTTTGCCGTTTGTTCCGGCTACATGGATTACCCTTAACGCTTTTTCGGGATTTCCAAGCAGCTCTAACAGTTTTCTGATATTTGAAAGTCCCAGTACACTGCCGAATCTGTTTAATCCATCTATATATTCTTTAGCTGATAAAAAATCCATATTATGCCTTCTTAGTACCCATTGCACCACGTTTATTTGTTTTTAAACTTCTTAGCTCTACTTCTTTCCCCTTACATTCTACTACCTTTGTATCGCCCGCATCCATTACATATACGTTTGTAACATAATCCTCTGCCTTAAGCTTAATACCTCTGACACCGATTGCTCCTTTTTTCTTTTCAGGTATTTCCCTGAGTGGAAATCTTAGAAACATTCCGTTAGCAGTTTCTATAACTACTATTTCATTAGTATATATTGCTCCTTCCGTATCTCCATTACCTGCATTATCATCTGTATTATTATCAGCACCAATACCTGTATCCATATCTATAAAGCTGTCCAATGTCATATTAAAGTCTTCTCCGACAGACATCATATCTCCGTCTATATCCATACCCATATCAAACATTTCACCGTCTTCAAAGCCACCGCTAATAGGCACAAAATTATCTTCTGTTTCTATTACATTAGCAGTAGCATCTGTTATGGAAATATTTGCAATCTTATCGTCTGCTGACAACTTTGTAGCCACTATGGTTCTCTTTGAAGCCTCAAATTCAGATGCATCCACCAGCTTCATCATACCTGCCTTAGTAGTGAATAACAGCTTTCTTCCTGCTATTTCTCCTGCCGTACATACATATACTATATTCTCGTCACTGCTGTCATAATTACCTAAATTATCAAGAGGTGTACCTTTATCCCTGAATTTTCCAAATGGCATCTTTTCCATTTTAATCTGATGGAGATTACCGTTATCAGTAAATACATAGAGCTTATCAGTATTTAAACATCTGATTACATACCTGTTTTCAGCAGTAACTGCCTCTTTATTTCTCTCATAAGTAGGAATATCAATAGTTTTGGCATAAGAGAATCTATCCATTATGAATACAACCTCCTGCTCTACAAACTTAGCTTCCTCGTAAACCGCTTCTTTTCCGTCTTCAATTACGGTTCTTCTGGGTACACCATATTCCTTTTTAATCTTTTCCAAATCCTTTATAATCGCCTTAGCCATAGATTTTCTGCTACCAAGCAGTTCTTCATACTCGGCTATTCTGTTTACTATTTCGGCATAATCCTTTTCCAATGCTAAAATTTCAAGACCTATTAACTTATATAATCTTAAATCCAGAATTGCCTGTGCCTGTTTTTCCGTAAAGCAAAGCTGGCTGGCATAAATTTCCGATTCCTTATTTTTAAACTTTATATTATCGGTATTGCCATTAATGAGACAATTCTTAGCATCCTTTAAACTATGTGAGCCTCTTAAGATTTCTATAATCAAATCAATAATATTACAAGCCTTAATAAGACCCTCTTTAATTTCCTTCTGCTCCAATTCTTTATTTAAAAGCGTAGTATATTTTCTGGTGTTTATTTCAAACTGGAAATTCACATTGTGTCTTATTATATCTAACACGCCCAAGGTTTCCGGCTTTCCGTCTGCAATAGCAAGCATATTTACACCAAAGGTATCCTCCAGCTTTGTTTTTTTATAGAGCATATTTTTAATATTTTCTATATCAGCATTTTTCTTAAGCTCTAATACTATTCTGATACCTTCCTTTGAAGATTCATTGGAAATATCTACGATATCCATAGTCTTTTTATTTTCAACCAAATCACAGATATCGGAAATAAACTTTCCAATATTTGCTCCAATCATTGTATAAGGAATCTCTGTAATAACAAGCTTATCCTTTTCTGTTCTGTTCTTTGCCGGTTCAAATACAACCTTGCCACGAAGTTTTATTTTTCCTGTACCCGTTTTATATATATCTAATAATTCACTTTTGTTTACAACAAGACCTCCTGTTGGAAAATCAGGTCCCGGAAGAAGTTTCATAATTTCTTCTGTCGTAATATTTTCATTTTTCATATATGCAATAACTGCATCCACGACCTCTGAAAGATTATGAGTAGGAATACTTGTAGTCATACCTACAGCAATACCCTCTGCACCGTTTATCAGAATATTTGGCACTCTAACAGGAAGTACTACAGGCTCTTTCTCTGTTTCATCAAAATTCGGGATAAAGTCTACAACGTTTTTATCTAAGTCAGCAAGATATGCCTCCTGTGTAAACTTCTTAAGCTTTGCTTCGGTATAACGCATGGCAGCTGCACCGTCACCCTCAATGGAGCCAAAATTTCCATGACCGTCTACAAGTGCCATTCCCTTTTTGAAGTCCTGTGAAAGTACTACTAATGACTCATAGATAGAACTGTCACCATGCGGATGATACTTACCCATTGTATCACCCACAATACGGGCAGACTTTCTATGAGGCTTATCATGATTCAGTCCCAGCTCATCCATCGCAAACAGTACTCTTCTTTGTACCGGTTTTAATCCGTCTCTTATATCCGGTAATGCTCTTGCACATATTACACTCATAGCATAGTCAATGTATGACTTCTGCATTACCTCAGAATATTCTGTTCTAATTATCTGTTCAGCCATATTTTTCCTGACCTTTCTATACGTCTAATTCTGCATCGTTGGCATGTTCATAAATAAATAAACGTCTAGGGGCAACTTCATTTCCCATTAACATTCCGGTAACCTCTGATGCCATTCTTGCGTCCTCTATTTCTACCTGCTTTAATATTCTTGTTTCCGGATTCAGTGTAGTTTCCCAAAGCTGTTCTGCATCCATTTCACCAAGACCCTTGTATCTTTGTAAGGTAAAGCTTCCCGTATGTGTCTTTCTGTATTTTTCCAAGGCTTTATCATCATATAAATATTCACCCTCACCTTTTTTAGGCACAACCTTATACAGTGGAGGTGTAGCAAGATACACATGTCCTTCGTTGATAAGATCCGGCATAAATCTATAGAAAAATGTCAGTAAAAGTGTAGCAATATGAGCACCATCCACATCGGCATCGGTCATAATAATAATCTTATTGTATCTAAGCTTTGTAATATCAAAGTCATTTCCATAACCTTCGGAAAAACCGCATCCAAAGGAATTAATCATTGTTTTTATTTCGGCATTCGCCAGAACTTTATCCATTGTAGCCTTTTCTACATTTAAAATCTTACCTCTGATTGGAAGTATTGCCTGTGTTCTTCTGTTTCTGGCAGTTTTAGCCGAACCGCCTGCAGAATCTCCCTCTACTATAAATACTTCGCACTCCTCAGGATTTCTGCTTTCACAGTTTGCAAGCTTTCCATTGCTGTCAATTGAAAATTTAGGCTTGCTTAAAAGATTTGTCTTTGCTTTTTCCTCGGCTTTTCTTATCTTTGCTGACTTTTCGGCACAGGCAATAACCTTTTTTAAGGTATCAAGATTTTTATCAAAAAACAGCTGTAATTCCTCTCCCGCTACATCCGAAGTAACCTTACCCGCATCAGGATTGTCAAGCTTTGTCTTTGTCTGTCCCTCAAATCTCGGGTCGGGATGCTTGATTGCTACTACTGCCGTCATGCCACATCTTACATCCTGTCCTGTAAAATTGTTATCCTTATCCTTAAGTATACCAAGCTCTCTAGCATACTGATTTATGACCATGGTAAATTTAGTTTTAAATCCGGTAATATGTGTACCACCCTCCTGAGTGTAGATATTATTACAGAATCCCATAATATTTTCCTGAAATTCATCTACAAACTGAACGGCTGCTTCTATTTCCATCCCCTCCTGATTTCTTTTAAAATAAATCACATCGTGGACCGCTTCTTTTCCCTCATTTATATCTCTTACATATGCCTTTAAACCGTCAGGCTCATGATATTCTATAGTCTCTTCTTCGTCATATCTCTTATTTACAAAAGTAATGGTAAGCTCCGGATTAAGATAAGCAGTCTCATGCAGACGACTCTTTATAGCATCAGCTTTAAAATAAGTCTTTTCAAAAATATCCTTATCCGGAAGAAAGGTAACCTTTGTACCCGTATCATTTTTTCTGCAGGTACCTACTTCCTTTAAATCATACATAATTCTTCCACGCTCGTAACGCTGATTATATACAATACCATCTCTTTTAACCGTAACCTCCAGCCACTCAGAAAGTGCATTTACAACAGATGCACCTACACCATGAAGTCCGCCTGATATTTTGTATCCTCCGTCACCAAATTTTCCGCCTGCATGAAGTACTGTATATACAACTTCTACTGCCGGTCTTCCCGTCTTTTCATTGATACCTACAGGAATACCTCTGCCGTTATCCATAATAGTAGCAGTTCCGTCCTTTTCCAAGGTTACCGTAATATTTCCACAATAGCCTGCCAGGTGTTCATCTACAGAATTATCTACAATCTCGTATATCAAATGATTTAATCCCTTTGTTGAAACACTTCCAATATACATACCCGGTCTTACCCTAACAGCCTCTAAACCCTCTAAAACTGAAATACTATTAGCATCATATGTATTTGTAACCTTTGCTGCCATTTCTCTGCTCCTTTATTTAATAACTAATATTTTAGATATTGTGTCATACCAGGTCCTAAGCTATCAGTAGGTCTTGCTATAAAGCCCAATTTCTCATAAAAGCTTTCTCTTCCTTTAGCACACATCAGGCACAGCATCATTTCTGTCCCCTCTTCTCTTATACCTTCCACATATGATATAAGTCTCTGCATAATAGCCTTACCTATTCCCATTTTCTGATACTCAGGTAAAACTACTAAATCCTGTATATAGCAAATGACTGCTCCATCTCCTATAACCCTTCCCATACCTGCCGGCACACCGTCCACATAGGCTGTCACATTAAATAAGCTTTTTTCTATAGCCTGCTTTGCCTGATGCTCTGAAAGCTTTTTCCAATTTACACATTCTCTCAGTGATAAATATATATTTTCATTAAGTGCATTTTCCTTTAGTTCTAACACTACTTTTCCTCAATTCTTAATTTATCTTTTAATCTGTTTCTTATGTTAGTAAGCTTAGTATAGAATAGACCCATACTAAAATCAAGCAGCCATATGACATATCCCATAACTATACATGCAATCAAAAATATAAATGCATATCGAAGTACATATAAATACCCATATGTACCTACATCAAGAAAGTAATACGGATATCTTTTTATTCCTACTAAGGTTTTACTTGTATAAAAATATTTACCTCTTATTAATATGAAAATAAAATACAAAAAAGGAGCCCCCAGCCATTTGATTGGGTCCAGTTTTTTAAAGGATGGTTTTGGCTGAAAAAATACAAAATCTATCCATGTCATTATCGGAATCATATAATGTACAAACAAATCATTAATTGTAAGACCGTGAGTGGTAACATTGCCCATAGTAAAACCTGTCTGGGTAAGCACTATGCTATAGGTAAAAAATGTAATAGTAATAACAAGAAATGCCATTCCTCTAAAGAATGATAAAGCTCTAAGATATTTTAATTCTTTATCCTTTAAAATACACACAATAGTATGTATAGCACTTGCAAGCATTACCAGAAAACATAATATATTACTCTGAATTGTAAAGTAGGATAGCATATTGATATTTCTAATAGAATCAGACACGCTCAAATGGCGCAGAATTCCATATCCACATAAGCCTATATAAATCAATCTGTAGGTTAATACAATAGTTTGATTTTTAATATACATATACCTCTCCTCCTTTTCTATTTTATAATTATAATATAAGATGTCCAAATTTCTAATATTTTTACTCTGTTTAAATAGTATTATGCTACAAAGCTTTATTTTTAGTCAGATAACCTAATAGAAAGGACGAATTAACTTCGTCCTTTCAATCATATTATAAATACATATCTAAATCATCATCATCATATGAACCGTTTTCATATTCACGAGTCCAGTCAATGTTTCCTGTTCTCTTAGGTTTCACCTGATGCTTGGCAGTTCTTAAATCCTTACGATTTTCTGACTGCTTCTTTTTTATTGCTTTTTTTTCTTTTTCTAATCTATTTTTAATATCCTGTTTTTCAGACTGAGCTTCCTTTGGCTTATTATCCTTCTGTACAGGTTTAAAACGTCTGCTGTTTGCACTGAAATCATCTTTGTCTTTATCAAAGCCTTTAGAAAAATTATCTCTGTGACTGCCACCATTATCATTTCTATAGTTTCCACCACGTTTAAAATCGCCTTTGGACCTATCATCAAATCTTCTTTCTCCTCTAGACTTATCATCTTTAAACCTGTCATTTCCAGGTCTGTCCTCTTTAGTCTTTTCTCCCCGAGGTCTGTCCTCTCTTGACCTAAACGTTTTTCTTTCTCTCTGTCCGTCATTGTCGTATGATTTCCTACCATAATCCTTACGACCTTCATTTTCCTTGTTCTGGTGGTTATTTACACCTGTAGTAGCCACAAAAATTTCCTCCTAGCTGTGTTGTGCTTTTAATCAAATCTCCCGCATCAAGCCTGCTCGACTTTGGCTCGTTTCTCGTGGGAATAAAAAATACATATTTATTTTATTATATTTTATTGCAAAGTCAAGTAAAAACTTACTTGAGCTTTGGTATTTTTTATTTTTAAGTTTATACTAAAATACTGCTTCATCGTTCTCAAATAAAAATACTGCTAATGATGACATTTGTTTTATCTCATTTTTATGTAAATGAATATCCTTTAAAGTACTGTATATTATCTTCTCATCTTCATAAGAGAGTCTCTCTCCTATATATATTCTTATATTCTCCGATAATGTATGATCTGCTCTTGCCTTTATAAGTTCTCCCAAAAGTATTTCTACATCTCCACCGCTTATACAAAATACTTTTTTATGTGTCACTACATACTGTATGATTTTTTCCTCTTCTCCATGCAGATTTACACTCAAGGCATTGTGGTAAGATAAATTTAATCTGCTGGAAAAATATGAGAGTGACGATATTCCCGGAACAGATTTAACCTCTACCTCCGGATTTTCTAAAAATGATTGTATCATCCTTTCCGCTTCGCTAAAATATCCCGTATCACCTGACACTAATATGGCAATACTCACATTTTCTGCTATTATCTCGTTTTCTACAAAACATATAATCTCATTTGTATTATTGAGACTGACAACCCTTACTCCATCCTTAAAGCTGTCACCAAAGGAATTTAAAAGCCTTTCATTGCTTATGACTATATCTGCATTTTTTATGTACGTTATACCTTCTATAGTAATATTTTTAGGATTACCCATACCAATTCCTACAATCGCAACTATCTTCATAGAACATTTCTCCTTTGAAATTTTGACTTACGAGGTACACCGAGTTGTAAACAACTCGGTGTTATTATACCATATATTCCCTGTCATTACTATATCGTGGATAAATCCAACATAAAATTGCTTGTCAATTTTATGGATGGGTCATACACCACAAAGCCTCTCAGCACACTGAGTTGTAAACAACTCGGTGAATATAATTCTTTTCATATCACTACAGCCTCCTGTATAAAATCACAGATTTTATGCACTCGGCACACCGAGTTGTAAACAACTCGGTGAATATAATTCTTTTCATATCACTACAGCCTCGTGGATAAAATCACAGATTTTATACACTCGGCACACCGAGTTGTAAACAACTCGGTGAATATAATTCTTTTCATATCAC
>CAMWKO010000016.1 GCA_947174885.1 uncultured Clostridia bacterium | reverse complement strand
ATATTGAGTATTAAAGAAAAGTTATATATTGAAATTTTATGTATTGGTTCAATGCTGCCTGATTTGATGCCAAGTCAGTTTATTCATCATCATTTTTATCAAAAATCGAAGATATACATTTTTAAAAAAATCGAAAAACTAATTAAAGAAGAAAAGGCGAGTTTTTTCAATATTATAGCTCTAGGTAAAATATCACACTATTTGAGTGATTTCTGTTGCTTTGCACATAGAAATGAGAGTATTAAAAATCCAAGAGAGCATATTTTATACGAGAGAGAGCTTAATAGATTTATGCTTAAGAATATGGAAGAAATAAGAAATAGAGTACTACAAAGTAGTAATTTTGAAAAAGAAGCAGTGAGCAAGGCAAAAAATTCTGGATATGAAATAGCAGGCAAGGAAAAAAATCTCCAAGAGAAAATAATAAATAAAGAAGAAAATTATGAATGCAAATTATATAGAAAAGTCTGCTCTGAAGATAATATGTCCGATAAAAATAATAGTTACGAATCAGAATATAGGGAAAGAAAAACAGGTAACATAAACAGTGCAGAAGTTACAAGATGGATTTCAAATGTACACAGATACTATCTTACAACTGATAAAAGCTATGAAAATGATTTACTTTTATCAGTTGTTTTAGTCAAAGGCATATTAGAAAAAATGAATATGACGAAACGAATAATATCTAACAATAGCCTAATTTGTACGCAGTTCCTTGAAGATACTTAAAGAGGGTAGCGGCTTTCCGTATTGGTCGAATAGTGCCTGATTATCAAAGGAAGAGCCACCAAAATATTTTCCTGCATCGTTAGCATCATATTCCTTAGAAAAGCTGGATGCCCATCCGCTACCATAGGTTTCCCAAAGCTTACTATTCTCATTGTAGGAATTGCCTACAGAAATCCATGCAGGCTCCCAATAGAAAAAACCTAAACAGCTACTGCCTAAGGTAGAAAGCTTTGAAGCTAAATCATAAATATAATTACGCTGACCGTTTGAAGATACCTCGTAGATTGGTGAGGTATAGTTGTAGGAGTTTATGCTATTATCAAAAAAATCGGTATCCTGAAGGGTATATGGATATGCAGTTTCAGCCACCATTACTTTTTTGTTATATGTATCAGCGACATATGATAAAACACCAACTAAATTATCTAAATCACCGTGCCAGTAAGGATAGTAAGAGGAGGCAAAAATATCATAGTCAACATTATGTTTATTAAGCTCATAGGATATTGTTTTATAGTTGTTTGCGATTTCAGGATTTGTAAAGTGTAAAGCTATATTTATGTTCATATTATATTCTGAGGCTACCTCACGAACTGCTTTTACACCTGCATTTAGTAAAAGACATATACTATCCCAAGAGGTTTCACCACAAAAACAATAGTTGGTTTCGTTTCCGACCTGGACCATTCCAATATTAATTCCTTCATTTATAAGAGACTCTAAAGAGATTTTAGTATAATCATAAAGTGCAGCTTCTTTTTCTGATAAATTCATTGAAGACCATGATTTAGGTATCATTTGCTTAGAAGGGTCGGCCCAGAAATCTGAATAATGAAAATCTACATATAATGGTAGATTATTCTGGGTAGCTCTTTTTCCGATTTTTATAGCGGTAGCTAAATCGTTATGACCACCTCCATATGTGTTACCGGCCTCATCATAAGGATTATTCCAAAGTCGAACACGAATGTAATTAATTCCATTATCATATAATGTTTTGAATATGTCCTGAGAATTGCCGGCATAATCATAAAAGATAACACCACTTTCTTCTAATGCAATAATACTTGAAATATCGGCGCCGGTAATAAAACTTTCATTAAGACTTAATGGCAAAGTATTTATATTGGAAGTTGTGCTTTGTGTTGTATGATTAGTGCTATCATTAGTAGATAAATTGCTGGTAATTTCAGGTGAAATAGTGCTGGATGTACTGTTATCTTCAATATTCATTTTTGAAAACAGTAAAATAATTACAATTATTAATATCAGTATTAGAATAGAGAGTGATAAATATATATAGTTTCTTTTCATTTTAAAAAAACCTTTCTTTTAATTTTAGGATATATAATTCTTTATACTAATAGATTTAATTGTTAAAGGCTATTCTGTAAATAATGATATACCATATAGTATTTAATGTATTGAGTTAATTCCTTAATGTGAAATCTTTTTTAGAATAGCTTTTACTATACTAATCATATTAAGACATGAATTTTTTTTAGTCAATACAAATGACTTTAAGGTTTATGTATTTCTATCTTATGATTTATAAAGTTTTGCTACCTTTAGACATCATAGATATATTGAATAAAAACAGTATAGAAAACTTTACTTTCGCTAAATGTTTTGTTTGGATGCTTACGTCGTTTTGAAATTGTAAACTTCATGAATCATAAAATAAAGAAATATGTAAACCCTGGAAATAGCTAAAAAGCATATTCTCAATATAAAAATGTATAAAAAATGTATATTATAGAATTAATAATCAAAAAACTGTATTTAAATTCAAACAATAAAATTTATTATTCACTCAAATATAATGACAAAATTTAGTGGTTATAGTATAATCAAATGCGTAGGTTAAAGTTATCGTAAACAAAAAGGAGGATTACAATCATGGGTATTATATCTAGATTTAAAGACATTATGTCAGCAAACATTAACGCACTTTTAGATAAGTGTGAGGATCCGGAGAAGATGATTGATCAATATTTAAGAAATCTTGAAAGTGATTTAGGAAAAGTAAAAGCAGAAACAGCAGCTATTATGGCTGAAGAAACAAGAGCAAAAAGAGAGCTTGATGAATGTAATGCGGAAGTTACAAAATATCAGAATTATGCAGTTAAAGCTGTAGAAGCCGGAAATGATGAAGATGCACGTCAATTTATTGTTAAGAAGAACCAGTTAGTAGAAAAACAGTCTGCATTACAGCAGGCATATGATTTGGCAGCAGCTAACGCTAATAAGATGCGTCAGATGCACGACAAGCTTGTTAAGGATATTAATGAGTTAAATGCTAAAAAGGATGCAATCAAGGCAAAAATTGCTGTGGCTAAGACACAGGAAAAGATTAATAAGATTGGTTCAAGCGTAGCAGGTGCAGAAAACAGTATGTCAGCATTTGCGAGAATGGAGGCTAAGGCTGATAAGATGTTAGATCAGGCAAATGCAATGGCAGAGCTTAACAGTTCGGCAGAAAATGCAGATGTAGAAAATCTTGCGGCTAAGTATGATAGCACATCTTCATCTTCGTCAGCAGTTGATGATGAATTAGCAGCACTTAAGGCATCACTTGGCAAATAATACATAGAAAGTGAGTTAGGAAATGGGATTATTTAGCAATCAGTTATCAAATGTAGTTGAATGGCAGGAAACCAGAGATGATGTAATGTTCTGGAAGTGGAAAAATGATGAAATAAAGAAGGGAAGCCGTCTTATTATTCGTCCGGGACAGGATGCTATCTTTATGTATAATGGAAAGGTTGAAGGTGTATTTGAGGACGAAGGAAGCTTTGACATCGAATCACAGATTATTCCTTTTCTTTCATCATTAAAAGGCTTCAAATTTGGTTTTAATTCAGGTATTAGGGCAGAAGTTCTTTTTGTTAATACAAAAGAATTTACTGTAAAATGGGGTACTAAGAATGCAATCAATATCCCAGCGCCACAGCTTAATCTTCCGGGTGGTATGCCTATACGTGCATTTGGTACATTTAATTGTAAAATATCTGATAGAGATGCACTTATTGATAAAGTAGCAGGTATTAAAGATATGTTTACAATAGAAGATGTAAGAGAAAGAGTAGTTGCGTTACTTGATCAGCTTCTTATGAAGTGGATTTCTAAAGAAGGCAAGGATATGTTTAATCTTCAGGCAAATGCCTATGATATTTCAAAGGGAATTAAAGAAGACCTTGATATGGAAATCTACAAAATCGGTATTTCAATTACAGGCTTTGCAATCCAGAGTTTTTCATATCCGGAAGAAGTTCAGGCTATGCAGAAGAAAGCAGCAAGTCAGAGTATGGTTGGAGATATGAACAGATATTCCCAAATGAGTATGTTAGATTCCATGTCAAAAGGTGGCAATGGCGGAAACAGTATGGGCAATATGGCCTCGCAGATGGCAGGTATGCAAATGGGTATGATGATGGGGCAGCAGATGGTCAATCAGATGTCAGGTGCTATGAACGGTATGGGACAACAGCAAATGAATCAGATGCAGCCACAAATGAATCAGGTACAGCCACAGGCAGGTATGCCGGTAGAGGGAGTAGCAGCTCCTAAATTCTGCCCTAACTGTGGTACAGCAACAAATGGAGCAAAATTCTGCGGAAACTGTGGAACAAAGCTGGTGCAGTAATAAACTTGCTTAAATATTAGAAATATCTTTATAAGACTTTTGAAAATATAATTTAAATTGTGTCTATGTATTTTTATAGTTGTCTTAAATAAGCTTACGACAGTAGAATAATGTAATATGTTTATGCTGACTGTGGACGACATTATATTAAGAAAAACAAAACAAGAAATACAAGGGCTCTGGAATTATAGTGAATTGTATAATAGAATATACAGATTAAGAATATTTTATTATAAATAAAAGAGAGTGGAAGATGTTATTCCACTCTCTTAACTTGTGATAAAAAACTTTTAATAAAAAACTATTCTTTAAAGGTATAGTTTGGAAGAAACTTAAGGAAAATTACATATTGAATTATAGATAAAGAAAACTACTTTATTAAAGTTATATAAATAGGAGTAATATGAGTATTTACAATACATTAAATGAACAGCAAAAGGAAGGTGTATTTACGACAGAAGGTCCTGTACTTATTCTAGCAGGTGCAGGTTCGGGAAAGACAAGAGTAATTACACATAGAATAGCATATTTGATTGAAGAAAAAGGTATTAATCCATGGAATATCATGGCAATTACTTTTACAAATAAAGCAGCAGGAGAAATGAAGGAGAGAATTGACAATCTTGTAGGATTTGGTTCAGAGCATATCTGGGTGAGTACTTTCCATTCTTCCTGCGTAAAGATTTTAAGAAGATACATTGACAGAATCGGTTATGATTCTAATTTTACAATTTATGACGTTGATGATATGAAAAATGTCATGAAGGATGTATGTAAACAATTAAATATTGATACAAAAAATTTAAAAGAGAAAACTATACTGTCTTATATATCGAGTGCCAAAAATGAATATATTTCACCGGAGAGATTTATGAGAGAGGCAAATGATTTTCATTCAAAGCAGATAGCAGACGCATATGTGGAATATCAGAAACAGCTGAAGAAAAATAATGCTCTTGATTTTGATGATTTGCTCGTAAAAACTGTAGAATTATTTAATAATTGTCCGGAAGTTTTGGAATCATATCAGAATAGACTGCAATATATAATGGTAGATGAATACCAGGATACTAATACAGTGCAGTTTATGATTATTAGCCAGCTGGCAGCTAAGCATAGAAATCTGTGTGTAGTAGGTGATGATGACCAGTCTATTTATAAGTTTAGAGGTGCAAATATTAAAAATATCTTAAACTTTGAAAAGGTATTTGAAGATACTAAGGTTATAAAGCTTGAACAAAATTACAGGTCTACTTCCAATATTTTAAATGCTGCAAACGCAGTAATTCGGAATAATTATGGAAGAAAGGATAAGACACTTTGGACAGATAAGGGAGAGGGAGATAAAATAGGACTGAATCTGTTTGAAAGCGGATATGAGGAGGCTGACTTCATAGCGAGAGATATTGCTAAAAATGTACAGGCAGGTGAGTGTAGCTACAATAGTAATGCCTGTCTGTATCGAACGAACGCTCAGTCGCGTGTAATTGAAGAACGTCTGGTTGCACTTAATATTCCTTATAAGCTGGTGGGCGGTGTAAATTTCTATCAGAGAAAAGAAATTAAGGATATGCTTTGTTATCTTAAAACAGTGGATAACGGAAGAGATGATTTAGCAGTCAAGAGAATTATAAATGTTCCAAAACGTGGAATCGGACTTACCAGTATAGACAAAATTCAGCAATATGCAGATTTTGGAGGAATCAGTTTTTTTGATGCCTGCATGGAGGCTGATAATATACCCGGACTTGGCAGAACACTTAACAAAATAAATGAATTTGTAAATACCATAAGAGTAACAAGAAGTATTATAAGAGATGGTGGCTCCCTAAAAGAAGCTATAGAATATATTATAGCGGAAACCGGGTATATAAAGGAACTGGAAAAGGAAGATACTGATGAGGCAAGAGACAGAATTAGTAACGTAGAGGAGCTTGTTTCAAAGCTTGTAGATTATGAAACAGGAACAGATGAGCCAACTTTGTCTGAATTTTTAGAGGAGGTAGCTCTTGTAGCAGATATTGATTCTGTAGATGGAAATAGTGACTATGTAGTACTTATGACTATTCATAGTGCAAAGGGACTGGAATTTCCGAATGTATATTTGTGTGGTATGGAGGATGGATTATTTCCAAGCTATATGTCAATAAACTCTGAGGACCCGACAGATGTGGAGGAGGAGAGAAGACTTTGCTATGTAGCTATTACCAGAGCCATGAATAAGCTTGCTATTAGTCTGGCAAAGATGCGAATTGTCAGAGGTGAATCACAGTATAACAAGCCTTCAAGATTTTTAAATGAGATTCCTACAGAGCTTTTAGGAAAAGAGCAGAAAGCTTCAAACAATACAAAGTCAAGTGGAATTAGTGGTTTTGGAGTAAAAAACAGTAGCGGATTTGGAAGAGATGTAAGCCGGTTATCTTCATCACCACTTAATACAACTAAGAGGGGGATGTCTGCAAGGGAGCTTTTAACCAGTAATGTATTTGATAAGACAAAGGAGATAAAAACTTCAGGAGCTTTAGAATATGAAGTGGGAGATAGTGTAAAGCATATGAAATTTGGAATAGGCAAAGTACTTTCTATTGAAAATGCCGGCAGAGATTATGAGGTTTTGGTAAATTTTGAGACAGCAGGACAAAAAAGAATGTTTGCATCTTTTGCAAAACTTAAAAAGGTGTAGTAATTATTGAACAAATATGGTATAATAACAACGAGTTATTTATAACTCGTTGTGCCCAGTGCACAAAATCTCTGATTTTATTTACGAAGCAGTAAAGATAAAAAATTATGCTATATATATTTTATAAAATATAGCTATATTTAGAAATAAATAGTATAAAAGTTAATATACTTAAAAATGGATTAATCACTACGAAAGTGATAAAAAATATATAGGAAAGGGAAAAAGCCATGAATAAAGTAGAAGAATTAATTGCAGCATCAAAATTAGGAGAATTAATGAGCAAAAAGCAGAGAGAAGAAGAAAAGAGTTGTAAGCTTTGCTGGATTATTGCTATTATAGCATCTGTTATAGCAGTTGCCGGTATTAGCTTTGCATTATACAAATTCTTCTCTAGAAAGAAGTACGATGAATTTGATGATTTTGAAGATGAAGACTTCGATGATGATTTCTTTGAGGATGATTTTGCAGAATAGTCATTTTAGGTAATGGAATATTGAAAATATATTCGCTTACTTATATTAAATACCTATTGAAAAAGCATTAACAAATGCTTAAGAGTTTATAGGTAAAATTTATAGATGATTTATCTATTTGAACAATGACATTTCACTTGCACTTTATATAAGTGCAAGTGTTTTTGTATAAGGAGTTAGTGCATGGAATTACATATTTTTATTTTGTAGGTAATAAAAAATACGGAAAATCTATAATATTAGTGATATTGTATAAAAAATATAACAGAGTCTTATATTATGATATAATGTAGGCAACGAGCCAAGTGAGGGTGCTCACACACTCATTTGGCGACTGCGGATAATAATAAGCTGTGCTTATGATATAATGTAGGCAACGAGCCAAGTGAGGGTGTTTACACACTCATTTGGCGACTGCGGATAACCATAAGTTTTTTATGATAAAATAATAATATAAAAGATAAGTATAACGAAGATATAAGACATGATGACATGTTAAAATGGAAATACAGGAAAAATATAGCAAGGCTTGTTGATATGGCAGAATATAGATGCGGAAAACTCAAGAATAAGAAATAATATTAGGAGAATATATATTGAAATTCAAGAAATTTATTATTACAACAGCTATTATAATAAATATAGTTTTATTATCAGGATGCGGTGATAAGAATGAGGATAAAGGGTCAGAGCCTAGTGGTGATGGTTATAGTATATTAGAAGAAGATACAAGTGATAGTAAAATTCAGATAGTAGATATCTCTGGGTTGAATAATATACTGGATAATATTTATGGAAAATCAACTACCTCTTCAGATGAATCAAGTAGTGATACAACTACGGAGAAACAAACAACATCAAACAAAAATCAGGAGCAGACTACAAAAAATGTTATTCCGGAAACTTCTGCGGTAGCTGTTACAGTACCGTCTACAGTACCTTCTACTGCAAAAGAAACCGAAAAAAATACGAACCAGACACAGAAAATTACTTTAAATAACAATAACAATAATGAAAATATAGGTGCTACCTGCGGTATTATAAATACAAGTGGATGTACTGCTGATACTGCTGCGGCAAAAATTGTCACCACATTAATCAGTAACAGCATGAGCCAGGAAGTGATAGTAAGAGTATTACATGATTATCTTATCAGACATACATTTTATGATGAGGCAGCAATGAATAAGAATGACACTTATGGAGAAGTTATTCATACGGAAACAGGTGCATTAGTAAACAGGCTGGCTGTATGTGACGGATATGCAAAGGCATATAAGCTGCTTTGCAATAAGGCAGGGATAGAGTGTGAAGTTGTGTATGGAAAAGCAGCAACTAATGGGGACAGTAATATAGGTCATGCATGGAATATAGTAAAAATAGATGGAATATGGTATCAGATAGATGTAACCTTTGATGATCCTATTGTATCCAATATAAGTAATGGAGAATACGAAGCAGGTAGAAATCTTACCCATGACTATTATCTGCTTACAGATGATATAATTTATCTGGATCATACACCGGATGATAAATCAGGTGTGCCTAAATGTACTTCCTCAAAATATGTAAGATGCGATAATATGATAAATACGGAAGCAGAATTAGAAGAAATGCTGGTGAATCTTATATTATCAAATGGAAAACAGAGCGTATATACAGTGGAGTTACATTGTATAAAAGGAAATGAAGATTTGATAGTCGGAACATATTTGGGAAATGCAATTCAAAATGCCATAAACAGATGTGTGAAAAAAATAGATTGTATGGGAGTAAATGTAAGTTTACTGGTACAAAGAGGGGGAAACGGAAGGTATGGAAGCATAACAATTACAATTAATGCAGTGTGGAAATAGACTTTGATAAGCAGCTTTCAATATTCGAGAGGATATTCAGTGAGCTTTCTATTAAGATGGATATATAAATACCTGAAGTCTTTTGAGTGACTGAAAATATTTATAATATATATTTTTTATATAAAAATAATACAGATAAGAATATGATATAGATGTACAAATCATCATAGGAGGAATTTATGAAAAAGAATAGTCCGGGTAAGGATTTAGCTTTATTAATATTGGGAATGGTTATGGTAGTAGGGGGATTATTTTTACTGTTTAATCAATTAGATGTTTCTTCAACCTGGGGAGGAAATATTACATTTTTTGGAATGCTTGGAAGCGGAGTGCCAAGCGGACTTATAGTGATTCCTCTCATTATAGGTGTGGTTCTCATGGTTATTTTTCCAAAGAGAATATGGCCAAGGATTGTTTCGGGACTTGCAGTATTAATAATTATATTAGCAATTATTGATTCAGTTAGAATTACATATAGATCAACAAGCTTTTTTGTTTTCCTTATGATTATTTTACTTATATTTATAGGAGCGGCACTTTGCCTTAGAATATTGTTAGGTACTGATAAAGATGAAAAATAGTATATAGGAGTTATCATGAAAAAAGGACAGGAATATATTGGAAAAGTAGTAAAATATGAGTTTCCCAATAAAGGAATAGTTGAATATATTGAAAATAATGAGGACGGGGAAATAAAAAATAATATAGTAGTAAAAGGGGCTTTAGAGGGTCAGAAGGTTAAATTCCTGCTGACAAAAAAACGCCATGGAAGATGTGAAGGCAGATTGCTTGAGGTAGTGGAAAAATCACCACTCCAAGGAAGAACAGCATTTTGTCCGCACTTTGATGTATGTGGCGGCTGTGTTTATCAGGAGATGGACTATGATGTACAAAAACATCTAAAAGCCGATATGGTAAAAAATATTCTGGATGAAGTTATAGAGAATGAATATGAATTTGAAGGTATATTAGGAAGTCCATATGAGTGGGAATATAGGAATAAGATGGAGTTTTCTTTTGGAGACGAATACATGAATGGACCATTAGCTTTGGGACTTCACAAAAAGGGAAGCTTTTATGATATTGTATCTTTAAGAGAATGTCGTATTGTTAATGAAGATTATAATAAAATAGTAGAAGGTACTTTGAAGTTTTTTAAAGAAAAGAATGTTCCGTTTTACCATAAGATGAAGCATATCGGATATCTCAGACATTTACTTGTAAGAAGAAGCATAAAGACAGGTGAAATTCTTGTGGCGCTAGTAACTGCCTCTGATTTTGAGGCCGATGAGTGCATGGGAATGACAAAAACCGATATGCTTGAAAGCTACAAGAATATGATTTTGTCATTGGACTTAGAGGGAGAGGTAAAAGGTATATTACATATTATTAATGACGGCTTGGCAGATACAGTGGCAAGTGATTATACAGAGGTTCTATTTGGTGAAGACTTTATTACAGAAAAAATATTAGGACTGGAGTTTAAAATATCTGCATTTTCGTTCTTTCAGACAAACTCATTAGGTGCAGAGGTACTTTATGAAAAAGCCAGAAGCTATGTAGGTGAAACTAAGGATAAGGTTATTTTTGACCTTTACAGCGGAACAGGCACTATAGCCCAGATGCTTGCACCTGTGGCTAAAAAGGTGGTAGGAGTAGAGATTGTAGAAGAAGCGGTAACGGCAGCAGTCGAAAACACAAAGCTCAATAACCTTACAAACTGTGAGTTTATTGCAGGAGATGTGTTAAAGGTTATAGATGAAATAAAGGAAAAGCCGGATTTAATTGTATTAGATCCTCCAAGAGACGGAATTAATCCTAAGGCATTAAATAAGATTATTGATTTTGGAGTGGACAGGTTAGTATATATTTCATGTAAGCCTACAAGTCTGGCTAGGGATTTGGTAGTGTTACAGGAGAGGGGATATAGGGTGGAGAAGGTCTGTGCGGTGGATATGTTTCCGCAGACTACTCATGTAGAAACGGTATGTGTTATGTCAAATGTTAAATGAAAATCGACTGAAAGTGACGTATTTACTGACTTTTTCATAAAACAGACTGTCATAAGTAAAACTCGGAATTTTTCTGTAAGAACATATCTATCGATTTTTATGAGTTAGAATTTAGATAGTGAATTGGATAACAATGAGAAAAATTAAAAGTTAGTATTATTAAAGGATTAAGAATGAGAAGAAAAGATAGAGAAATAAATGATATTAAAACAATAACAAGTATATTGGATATGTGCAAAACAGCTAGTATAGCTATGATTGATAGTGATGCGCCATATGTCGTACCTCTAAGTTATGGTTATGAGATGAAAGAGAATATTTTAATCCTTTATTTTCATTGTGCCAGAGAGGGAAGAAAAATAGATATTTTAAAATGTAACAATAGAGTATGCTTTAATATTTTTAATGAAGGAGAAGTATTATATGATGAAACTCCCTGCAATTCGGGATATTATTATTCAAGCATTATAGGAAATGGAGTTGTAGAGTTCATAGAAAACACTGTCGAGAAAAGATATGCTTTAAGTAAAATGTTTGCACACCAATCGGGAAGACATGTAGAATTTACAGATACGCAAGCAGATTCAGTATGTGTGTTCAAGATTATTGTAAAAGATTATATAGGAAAACAAAAAAAGAAGCTGTTGTAATATGGTTATAAAGTTAGGAAGATTTCTATAAAAGAGCAGACTGTTTCATTTGAGAAAACGAAATGAAACGCTTTAATGTCTTATTATGCTTCCAGACAGTTTTCTGGGTTGACTTATTCTAAAAAAAGCAGTAAATATGTATTTGTAATATATATTTCAGTGAATGATGGAATTCAAAACCATCCAAAGAGATATTTTATTGTAAGTGCATAGAAATATTAAGAAGAAAACGGAGAGTTCACGTTATGAGAATAGAGTGTGGGAAGAAAACGTATTGGAAAAAGTTTATAAAGGGCAGAGTGGCTTTGTTAGCAGTAATAGTACTTTTTACTATGACATTTTCCGTACAGGTTGCCGCAAAGGAATCCCGTACTGTAAGAGTGGCATTTTTCCCAATGGAGGGTTTTCATACATATTCAGAAGCTGACGGTTATAGTGGTATGGATGTGGCTTATCTGGAAGAACTTTGTAATTACACGGGATGGAATATTGAATATGTTAATTGTGACAGTTGGAATGATGCACTGACAAAGCTGGAAGCAAAGGAAGTGGATTTGGTAGGTGCTGCACAGTATTCTGAAGAACGTAACGAAATTTATGATTATGCCGCTCTGTCGAGCGGATATACTTTTGGATGCCTGTTTGTGGAGGAGAATAGCAGCCTTTCATTTGAAGATTTTGAAACCATGAGGGATATGAAGTTTGGTGTTGTAGAGAGTTATATCCGAAAAGGAGACTTTTTGGAATATTTGGATATAAACGGAATAGGAAATCCCAAGATTCAGGAATATGGAACATCACAGGAAATGCAGAATGCACTTCATTCAGGAGAAATCGATGTAGCAGTTCATACTCTGACAGAGGTTGTAGAAGGGGAATGTATTGTGGGAAAGTTTGCTTATGCACCATTTTATTACATAACATGGAAAGGAAATGATGCACTGCTTGGTGAACTTAATAAGGGTATTGAAGAGTTAAAGATGGATTTTCCTGCATTGGAGCAGGAACTGATAACGCAGTATTATGGAGAACGTCGGGAAAATTTTGCAACCGAGGAGATGCAGCTTATTAACAAGGGCGATACTGTAAGGATTGGATTTTATAAAGATACAAAACCATTAGCATATATCAATGACCAGGGAGAATATGATGGAATCTATATTCAGATTTTGAAGACTGTTTCAGAAAGAAGCGGTATTTCCATGGAATTCTGCCCATTGGACAGAAGTGAGTATTGGAAAGACTTACTTCTTAATGGTGACATTGATTTTTATATAGGTGCAAACAATATGAAGCTTGCATTGGATGAAAACATTATGCTTACAAATGCTTTCATGGTATATAGTGCAGTAATTGTGTCTAAGAATGATTTTGTTCCCTCTGATGAAGAAGTAACCATAGTACTGACAAATGGGCGTGCATATTGGGCAAACAGCATGGAGATAGAAGGTGAGGTAATCTATTGTGACAGTGCAAAGGAATGTTTACAGCTGGTGGAAAGTGGTGATGCTGACATAACACTGTTGAATACTATAGAGTATAACTATCAGTCTAAGAATGAGAGATTTGCAAATCTGATTGAATGGGAAAATTATCGTTATCAGGCGGGAACTACTTTGGCGGCATCTGTAGAAGCAGATCCTGTGCTTTTCAGTGTTATGAATAAGGCTTTAAGGCTTATATCAGATGCTGAAAGGGATGATATTATTAATCAATATATGAATATTCCATATGAATATGGATTTTTGGATTATCTGTATCGGACCAAGGATGTGATTGCAGTTGCCTGCATTATATTGGCTATATTTTTGGCTTTTGGTTTTGCAATTTCACATATGAGGAAAAAATCATATCTCATTCTTGAAAAAAAGAATGGGGAGCTTAAGAATGCCATACAGGAGGCGGAAAGAGCAAATCAGGCAAAGACAGAATTTTTGTCACATATGTCTCATGATATACGAACTCCAATAAACGGAATTATGGGTATGCTGAATATTGCAGAAAAGAATCCGGAGGATTTGGCAAGACAGATAGATTGCAGAGAGAAAATTAAGACGTCTGCAGAGCATCTTCTGTCGTTGATTAATGATGTTCTGGATATTAGTAAGCTTGAAAGCGGAAATGTAGAATTTGCCAGAGAGATATTCAATTTAAATAAGTTACTATACAACTGTTCGGTGATTGTGGGAGGACAGGCAGCAGAGCGTAATGTGAAGCTGATTACAAATTTTGAGGAATCAGGTCAGCTGCCACATGAATATTTTGTGGGAAGTCCTCTTCATATTAAACAGATTTTAATTAATATAGCAGGTAATGCTGTTAAATACAATAAGTCAATGGGCAGTGTCAACTTCAAATGCTTTGAAATTTCTGCGGAGAATGGTATTGCACAAATCTGCTTTGATATTTCTGATACAGGTATCGGCATGAGTAAGGAGTATTTAAAGCATATTTTTGAACCGTTTACCCAAGAGGAGGGTGGTGCAAGAACTAATTATCAGGGTACAGGTCTTGGTATGACAATTACAAAAAAACTGGTAGATAAAATGGGTGGAACCATACAGATAGAAAGTGAACTTAATCAGGGCAGTGTATTTACCGTTGTTTTACCTTTGGAAATTGCCGAGTCGCCAAAGCTTCAGGAGGAAGAAAAGAAAGACGAAGCAGTAGAAGCTGTTGGAAAGAGAGTACTGCTTGTAGAGGACAATGAATTAAATCAGGAAATTGCACAATTTATGCTTATGGAAAACGGTTTGGAAGTAAGCATTGCTGCTAATGGCAAGGAGGCAGTAGAAATGTTTACCGAAGCCGCTCCAAATACATATAATATTATTTTTATGGATGTGATGATGCCTGTTATGAATGGATATGAGGCAACCAGAGCCATAAGGAGTTTAGAACGACCGGATGCTACTGAAATTCCTATTATTGCAATGACTGCAAATGCTTTTGCTGAGGATGTGAAAGCAGCCATGGATGCAGGTATGAATGAACATATAACTAAGCCACTTGAGCCGGAGATAATAAGTCGTGTGCTGACAGACTGGTTAGGTAAAGAATAACAGATGTTATCATAATTAGGAAGTTGGGAGCTCTAAAGGATATGTATGTAATAAAAAGTAATAAGTGTAGTGTAAAGGTGTATACTTCAGAGTGTAAAGGAAACGAACATTTATGAAAAAAGGAGACAGAGTTGCAATTGTATGCTGCTCTAACGGACAGCATAAGACATACAGGCATAAACTTGATTTGCTGCATGAAACATTATCCTCTATAGGATTAAATCCTGTTTTTAGTGATTATATTTATGAGAAAGACTCGATTTTCAGTGGCTCAGGAAAAGAGAGAGCCAAGAGTCTGATGGATTTTTATCGGGATGAATCAATCAAGGTGATTTTTGATATTTCCGGTGGTGATATAGCAAATGAGGTATTGTCATATTTAGATTTTGAAGTTATAGAACAATGCAAAAAACAATTTTGGGGATATAGTGACCTTACTACCATTATTAATGCAATTTATGCAAAAACCGGAAAATCTTCTGTTTTGTATCAAATAAGAAATCTGATTTATGAGGATAGGAAAAATCAACTGTATAATTTTACAAATACGGTAATGAAAGGTTCAAATGATTTATTTACATTTAATTATGAATTTGTGCAAAAAGAAGGTATGCGGGGAACTGTAGTAGGAGGAAATATAAGATGTCTGCTAAAACTGGCAGGTACGCAATATTGGCCGGATATGAATAAAAAAATATTGCTGTTGGAAAGTTTTGGAGGTGACGTGCCACAGATGGTAACTTATTTTAATCAGTTAAAACATATGGGGGTGTTTGATGAAGTAAATGGAATTCTTTTAGGTACTTTTACAAAGATGCAACAGGAACTAATTGTGCCATCTGTTGTTGATTTGTTAAAACGGTATGCAGGGGACGAGATTCCTATTGCAATAACAAGAGAGATTGGTCATGGAACTGATTCTAAGGGAATTGTTATTGGTGAAGAAATTATACTGTAATAAAGAAATTCCAACAAGTCTGATGCCACATCAGTTTGCTACAGGATATTTGGATTCAGGAATAGATATCCAAGATATAATAAGTAAGTGGCTTATTCTTATTGATATTTAAGAATAAGCCGCTTTTTTATATTGAAAAAATCTATTATCAACTAAAGAAAAAAAGAATTACAAAAAATTTGTACGCTTTGATATATTATGAAGTAATAGTACTTAACATACTATAACGATAGGAAAAGTGGAGAATAAAAAATGTAGAAACAGGGGAGATTGAAAAGAAAAATCTGAGGAAAACAGAAAAATACAAGGATAATTTATTCATGCAAGTAACGAGCCAAAATCAAGCTT
Organism: uncultured Clostridia bacterium; assembly: GCA_947174885.1. Lineage (GTDB taxonomy): Bacteria > Bacillota > Clostridia > Lachnospirales > Lachnospiraceae > SVEL01. The sequence continues at coordinate 45,249 of CAMWKO010000016.1, read as the reverse complement.
GCTTGAACTTGGTTACTGATGCGATGATAAATACCAGACAGTTCTGCTATGATGCAAGATTGATACTCCGTAACCTGCTGTGGGTTCTTTGACTGGTTAATTAGGATGAATATTATGGCACAAGAAAAAAATAAATGTGTTTTTGAAAACACTAAAGAGGATTAGGAATGTAATACAGAAATAGAAAAGAGGTATGATATAATGTTACATATTGAAAATAATGATGTAAGAAAATATATATTAGATGGAAATTTTGGTTTAGAAAAAGAAAGTTTAAGAGTTTTGAAGGATGGTACTTTATCTCATACTCCTCATCCATTTCCAGATGATGAGCATATTGTAAAGGATTTCTGTGAAAACCAGACTGAAATCAACACCTCAGTACATACAAGTGCAAGGAAAGCGATTGAAGAACTGGAATTTCACAACAGACGCATATATGAAAAACTAAAGAGTCTGTCAGACAGGGAATACTTGTGGTTGTTTTCAAATCCTCCTTATATAGAAAATGAAAGTGATATACCTATTGCAGTTTTTGAAGGAACTAATGTATCAAAAACAGCATATAGAGAGTATTTGTCTGCGAAATACGGACGGTATAAAATGACTTTTTCGGGCATACATGTAAATTATTCGTTTTCTGAGGAGTTACTGAAAGCTGATTTTAGACTTCAAGGGGAGAAGGATTATCAGAAATATAAAAATCATTTTTATCTTGAGCTTGCACAGAGAATGGCTGTATATGGCTGGTTGCTTGTAGCTGTGACTGCTGCAAGTCCGATTTTGGATAGTTCATTTGTGGAGAAAGGTATTTATGATCATGATGTATTTACTGGAATGGCATCTGTCAGATGTGGAGAAATGGGATATTGGAATGAGTTTGCACCTATATTTGATTATAATAATATTATTTCGTATGCAGACAGTATTAAAAAATATGTGAATATGGGATTGCTGAAGGCAGCATCTGAACTATATTATCCAATTCGCCTGAAGCCAGCGGGACAGAATAGTTTGGAATCGCTATGCGAAAATGGAGTAAATCATATAGAACTACGTATGTTTGATTTAAATCCGCTTACAAATGTCGGTGTAGAGGAGAAAGACATTATATTTGCGCAGTTTTTAATGATCTGGCTTGCATCAACTCCTAATCAGCCCTTTAATAAAAAGGATCAAATTCATGCAGTGCAGAATTTTAAGAATGCTGCACGTTACGACTTGAAGACAGTCAATATATTGACGCCAGAGGGAGAGACAGACTCAGTTGCCCATGCAGCATTAAAGGTTATTGATAGGATGAAAGAGTTTTACAGTAAACTTCAATTAGATGTTGAAGAAATACTTCAGTTTGAATATGAAAAATTTATAGATGCCGAGAAACGGTATGCATGGAAAATCAGAAAACAATTTGGAAACGGATATGTAAAAAAAGCATTAGAGCTTATAAAGGAAAGGCAGGGAAAATAAATGTGTGAATTATTTGGAGTGACCTCCGGTAGAAAAATACAATTAAATGAATTGCTTTCAGAATTATTTTCCCATGGTATTGAACATCCAAATGGATGGGGAATGGCATTTTTCTATGATAATGCAGTTTCTCTGGAAAAACAACCTGAGGCATCGCATAAAAGTGACTATCTTAAGCAACGATTGCAATTTAAGGTAGAAGCGGATAAGATGATTGCACATATACGTCTTGCTACAAGAGGTAATATAAATTATGAAAACACCCATCCTTTTGTAATGAGGGATAGGAGCAACAGAACATGGACACTGGCACATAACGGAACAATTTTTGAGTGTGATTTGATGAACTATTTTACCAAAGTACAGCAGGGACAAACGGATAGCGAGAGGATTCTTGCGTATATTGTCAGTAGGATTAATTTAGAGTTAGAGAAGAAAAAAGAGTTGTCAATGCAGGAGAGGTTTGAACTTATAGATGAAACTATTTGCGAAATAACACCAGAAAATAAGGTAAATCTTATTTTGTTTGATGGTGAATTGATGTATGTACATACAAATTATAAAAACAGTCTATACAGATGCAAAAAAGGAGAGGCGGTTGTAATATCTACCAGGCCACTTGATAGTGATAAATGGGAAAATGTGCCGATAAACACATTGATTGCTTATCAGGACGGAAAACAGGTGTACACAGGTACAAATCATAATAATGAATTTTTTGACAGTGAAGAAAAAATGCGATTACTATTTTTGGATTTTGCAAATTTGTGAGAAAATGTTATAAGGAGTAAGTAACAAGGACAGCAAATATATCTACTTATGATAAAAATGGAAGGCAGATGTGATGAATGATGCAGGGGGGTTCCATGATATTGTAATGTAAGCTCATAAAAATGAATAAAGACGGAAATATCATCAGACAGATTGTGAATGCCAGTGCGGATAAAAATATAGGTAATGTATTTAGTGATGCTTCAGCCTTAAAATAAAGTTTTTACTTTTAGGTTTATATGGAATACAAAAAATCGGGATTTATGTTAAAGTCCCGATTTTTTGTATAATTAGGATTAATTAGTTGAAAGATATTGCTAGAGAAATTTTATAGAAAAGATAATAAAGGATAATGAGAGTTTAAAATTAAATTAATATGACAGAAAATATAGAAAGAAAAATATGGACAGTTTTGTTTTTTATGTTAAAATATTACTATATAGATAGTGTTGATGTATGAACGTAAAAACAAAAATAATAAAAAACGGAGGAATATCAATGGAATTGTTAAAAGGAAAAGTAGCTATGGTAACAGGAGGTACCCGTGGAATTGGTTACTCTATTGTAAAGACTTATCTGGACAATGGAGCTGCGGTGGCATTATGCGGTTCAAGACAGGAAACCGTGGAAAAAGCATTGGAAAAGCTTAAAGCTGAAAATGCCGATTATCAGATTATCGGTTTGTGGCCTGATTTAGGAAATCCTGATGAGGTTGCCGAGGCAGTTAATAAAGTAAAAGATACTTTTGGAAAACTTGATATTATGGTAAACAATGCAGGCGTATCTGCCAGAGACAGCTTGTATGATTACAAACCTGAGGATTTTGTAAAGATTATGAATCTGAATGTAACTGCGGTGTTTAACTGCTCCCAGGCAGCAGCTAAAGTTATGAAGGAGCAGGGTGGAGGTGTAATTCTTAATACAAGTTCTATGGTAAGCATTTATGGTCAGCCTTCCGGTGCAGGATATCCTACATCTAAATTTGCCGTGAACGGTTTGACAAAATCACTTGCAAGAGAATTGGCAAAGGATAATATCCGTGTTAACGCAGTTGCACCCGGTATTACAAAGACAGATATGGTTGCAAATTTGCCGGATGAACTTATTAAACCATTAATAGCAACTATTCCATTGGGACGTATTGGAGAGCCGGAGGATGTTGCAAATGCTTTCCTGTACCTTGCCAGTGATTTGGCAGGCTATGTGACGGGTGTGATATTGTCTGTTGATGGTGCTGCAAGAAGCTGACACATATTGTATAATAATATCTTTAATATGTATTAATTTATTTTCAAATAATGTATTTTAAAAGCTGTATTTGGTATATTATTAAGTAATAATACAGAAGCTGCATATAGTATAAACCGTTCACCTGTGAGATATTGGTGGACGGTTTTATATAATAGAAGAATGCTATGGAAATCCTATTCTAAAAACAGAGTGCATTAAAGTATTTTATAGTCTGTGGAATATGGGGTAACAATAGAAAGGAGTGAGATGAAATGGCAAAAATAAAGAAATTATTTAATACGCCCAAAAAGGCAACAATTACTATTGTATGTATGCTTGTTATATTATCGGCAATGGGAGCAGGTACAGTATATGTGGCAAGCACAATTGCAGAGAGCTCCTCTATAGGTGCAGAAAATGCAAGAAATTTTGCATTTGCGGATGCAGGGGTAGATCCCGTAGATGCAAGGATTATTAAAACGGAATTTGATTTTGAGCAGGGACAGTTTGTATATGAAGTTAAATTTATTGTTGGAAGTATAGAATATGAATATCTGATAAAGGCATCGAATGGTTCTGTTCTTAAAAAAGAAATGGAAATTGTGTCGGATGGAGCTAACACCACCATAGAAGCATCAATTACTCATGAGGAGGCAAAAGAGATTGCACTTGATGATGCAGGAGTTACTATATCGGAGGTAACTTTCACAAAAGAGAAGCTGGATTATGAGGATGGTATTTTGGTATATGAGATTGAATTTTATTTAGGAAATACAGAGTATGAATATGAAATCAATGCTAATACAGGAGCTGTTTACAGCAAGAGTAAAGAAACTCATGCTGTAAACAATGCTCAGACAACTACAGGCAGTGAAAAGCCTGATAATAACAATTATTTGTCAGACTTAGCCCAAATCAGTTCTGATGAGGCAAAAAATAAGGCACTTACAGATGCAGGAGTTTCTTCGACTGATGTAACTTATACGAAAACAAAGTTAGACTATGAGGACGGAATAACTGTATATGAAATTGAGTTCTACACATCTACACATGAGTATGAGTACGAGATTAATGCAAATACCGGAGCAGTATATAAAAAGAGTGTAGAAGTCTTAAAAAACAACACAGGAAACAATAACGATAACGGAAATACAAATGGAGACTATATTGGAATAGATAAGGCAAAATCCATTGCTTTAAGCCATGCAGGATTTTCTGCCTCTGAGGTAGACTTTTCTAAAGCAAAGCTGGATAAAGATGATGGATTTGTTATCTACGAGATAGAATTTTATAAAAATGGAGTAGAATATGAGTATGAGATTAATGCTATAACCGGTGATATTTTGAAATATGATTGGGATTAAGCATAAATTCTGATAATGTAATGATGTTATGTTTATAGTAAGGATGCTTATTGCAAGGATAAAACCGAAGCAGTAAGCATTTTTATTACATTAAGGTATGAAAATAAGTTAAAAACAATAAAAGGATAATTAAAACGGTTTTAATTGAAATAGCTTAAATATATGATAGAATTAATTTAATGATATTAGAAGAAGTGATAAAAATTGTGTTTTTGGAATGGAGAGTTTTATGACAGAAAAAGAATTAATGCTTTCAGAAAAACTATATCTGGCTAATGATGAAGAACTTACTACAGGTCGCACACGCTCAAGACAACTGACAAGATTATTTAATAACACTACAGAAGAACAGAACGAATATAGGGTACAGTTATTAAAGAAATTATTTAAGAAAACAGGTGACAATATTTATATTGAACCACCGTTTCGATGTGATTATGGCAGTAATATTACTGTGGGTGAGAATTTTTATGCCAATTTTGACTGTATAATTCTTGATGTAAACGAAGTGATTATCGGAGATAATGTATTATTCGCCCCAAGGGTATGTGTGTATACTGCGGGACATCCCGTAGATGCTGATATAAGAAACAGTGGAGTTGAATTCGGAAAAAAGGTCATTATCGGAAACAATGTATGGATAGGTGGAAGTACAGTTATTAATCCGGGTGTTACCATAGGTGCTAATACTGTAATCGGCTCAGGTTCAGTAGTGACAAAGGATATTCCGGAAGGAGTCGTAGCTGTAGGAAATCCGTGCAGGGTTATTAGAAAAATTACGGATGAAGACAGACAGTTTTGGGATAAGCAGGTAGAGGAACGAAAGCGATTGCTGAATAAAGATATAAAAATCAGCGATACAAAAATATAAAACAGTATATAAGGAAGAGAGATGTGGAAATTTTAGTTTTCTAAAGGATTGCCAATAAGAAGAAAAGAGGAAAAATATTAGAAAGGAAGATTTAAAGCATCTGAATGAATCTATGACTTCTGATAAAAATGAGATGAAATTTATAGCTCCTTTAGATAATTTATTGTGGGACAGAGCAATGATTAAGAGTATATTTGGTTTGATTACAGCTGGGAGGCAAAATCAAAATGTACTTTTTAATCCCTTTTCATTGATTTATAGGAATTTCCCCACGCTTCCATAGCATCAAGAATCGGGTGCATGGTCTCCCCCAATTCTGAAAGGGCATATTCAACTCTTGGTGGTACTTCTGCATACACAGTACGGGTAATAAGCCCATCCGCTTCCATAGAACGCAGACTGTCAGTCAGCACCTTTTGGCTGATACCGTCCAAATTTTTCAGCAATTCATTAAAACGCCACGGTCGGACTCGAAGATTTCGGATAATCAATAACTTCCATTTATTTCCAATGAGCTGAACAGTTGTAGCTACCGGGCAGTCAGGCAGCAATTCGGCTTTCGTTTTCATGTCACACCTCCATTACTTCAAAAAAGAATGTTACATATAAATTATAATATAACCTTCTGCAAAATGCAATAGACGGAGGCACTAACAGATACCTATCACATAAAATTTACAGAATTGTTGGTGCCGAGAAACAGTGTAAATCCCCAAAGGGTACAAAAAAGTGCGTATCCCCATAAAATTGTGCGTACTTGTTGTAACAAAAAAACGGATCCTTCAAAAGTGCCGATATTACAAGGAAAAACACCCATATTTCAAGGACTTGCGCGATATGGGGGTCACACGGAATCTTATAAAATCTTATGGTTTCTTAAACCATTGGCGTAAAATTGGCGTAAAATGGCGTAAAAGCATCTGACGAGAAAATCGAAAGATGTACGATTTATAAATCCGTATTATGTTCTGTATAATTGGGCATGGCGGCTTTATTTTTACCCATTTGCCAACATAAAAAGGATGTTTTTGTTATGACAAATCAAAATGAAAATCGGATGAGCATTTTATCTGGCGTTTTTGCAGCGACTTTTGTGGACGGCCTGTATTCTATCTGTGAAAATGTAGAAGTGTTAACCGAGTTATATGCGCTCCTCAATACCCTATGCGAAAATAATCAGTATGCAGAGATTATCCAGCTATTGCGTGATTTGTCTACGATTATGCCAACGCCGGCACACCAGTACCTGTTGCAACTTACAGCTAATGAAGAATACGTTTTTGTGCAGCAGTTTATTAAGGATTTTTATGAAATACTCTGCGAGTATCTGCAATCGTAGCACTCGCAACTTTGCGATTTGTGTTGTCCAATTTTGAGGCTTAATCTTATAAAATATAGTTATACACAGGAGGAACAATATGAATACAGATGAAATTTATGAAAAATTATTAGCGGCGGAATATGCACCAAAGGCTTCACGCAAGTTAATAGCATTAAGAAAACTTGACAAAAAGGCAAAACAACCGACTGTGATATTTGCTTATATATTGGGTGTTATTGCTACATTGATATTCGGCATAGGTATATGCTTGTTGACAGTGTATTTTGTTATGCCAACATCAATGCGATTGTACCTTGGAATTCTACTTTTTACTATCGGGCTTTTAGCAATGACATTTAATTGCTTTCTATTCAAAAAATGCTCAAAAAGGCAAAACAGCGGTATGCGTTTGAAATTGTTGAACTTGCAAAAGATATTTGCAATCATGACATATATTAAGTTAAAAGCATTCGCCATGATACTCTCTAATAACAAATTGATATATTGACATCACTTCTTTCCATCTAAAACCTCCTTTGTTTATTGGCTTCACAAAAATAACAGCACCGTCAATTAAGCCAATAGATAAATGATTAGCCTGCTTATTCTAAAATAGAAATGGTAAAGTCGGAAGATTTTTCGCTTTTAACATTTCTCAAACATTTCTTGAAACTTTCTTAAATATTCAGGGCGCAAAATACAGACAACAAGTGAGAGATTACTGAAAACAAACGGAGGTATTTAACATGAAAAAAGAGAATTTTATTACCCTGATCCTCAGCACCATTGGAGGAATCCTATTCGCCATAGGTATGTGTATGTGCCTGCTGCCGGAATGGAACGCATTTACACAGGGCGTTATCGTTGCAGCTGTCGGCGCAGTTGTGCTACTAATTATGCTAATTGTTCGCCGTAAGATGAAAGGTAAGCCCGCTATCAAGATTTCCAGCAAGACTGTTGGAACAGTTGCTCTCGGAATTGTCGGTGCATTGGTACTCGGTGTTGGTATGTGCATGACAATGGTATGGGAAGGTCTGATGATCCCCGGTATAATTGTCGGTGTGGTCGGCATTGTGCTTCTGCTTTGCCTGATTCCACTCTGCAAGGGTCTGAAATAAATAACATACATGTAAGTACGACGGCAGCACATTACGCTGCCGCCTGCTTTGCTTGTTCGGAATTTTTGTTATAAGAGGATGGCGTTATGAAAAAAATACTTCGATTTCTCGGCTCACGGTTTTTCCTGGGAGCATTTTGTATTCTACTGGAATTTGCACAGCTTTTGACTGTGTATATCCTGCTATATGAATTTTTCCTTCCTATCACGATTCTGGCGTGGATATTTCACTTTGGCGTTTTGCTTTATCTGATAAATCGGGATGAAATCCCGGAGTTCAAAATGCCGTGGCTGATCATCCTGTTTCTTCTGCCGGTAATCGGCTCGTTCATCTTTATGCTTCTGTCCAGCAACAGCACCAGCCGAAAGGAATATGCGCGATCTGAAAAAGCGGCGAAGGATATGGAAAAGTACAGCCGGCAAACTGTGCTGATTAACAGTTTGAAAGAACAGGACGCAGATGCATGGCTGCAAGCAAACTATTTATATGGTTCCACCGGTATGCCCTGCTACGGAAACAGCAAAACAACCTACTATCCTGTGGGCGAGGACTTCCACGCCGCTCTATTGGAGGAACTGAAAAAAGCAGAGCATTTCATTTTCATGGAATACTTCATCGTGCAGGAAGGAGTTATGTGGAATCCTATCCATGAAATTCTGAAAGAGAAAGCAGCGCAGGGCGTTGAGGTCTATTTTATGTACGATGACTTTGGTTGTATCGCAACGCTGCCGTGGCATTATCACGAGATACTTACAAGCGAGGGAATCCACTGTGAGATTGCAGGCAAGTTTTCTCCTGTTCTTTCCCATATTCACAACAACCGCGATCATCGGAAGATTACAGTCATCGACGGTAAGGTTGGCTTTACTGGTGGCATCAATCTGGCTGATGAATATATCAACGCCATTGAAAAGCACGGCCATTGGAAAGATACCGCCGTGAAGATCGAAGGCGAAGCGGTACAAAATCTTATGGCACTGTTCCTCACGAATTGGAATACCCAAAGCAAGAATCACCCGATTGACTACGAAAAATATATGGCTTTGCAGGCTCAGACGGCTGGCGGAAACGGAATCGTCATCCCGTTTGGCTCAGGTCCGGAGCCGATCTATACGGATACCATCGGCAAAAATGTTTATCTGAATATGATAAGCGCCGCAAAGGAATATCTTTACATCACCACACCCTATTTGATCTGTGACCGTGAAATTTTGTCTGCTTTGCGGATAGCCGCAAAGAAAGGTGTGGATGTGCGGATCATCACACCACATATCCCGGACAAACGGACGGTCTTTTTCATGACCCGTTCCAACTATACGGCGCTGATCGAGGACGGCGTAAAGATATACGAATACACGCCCGGATTCATTCATGCGAAAAATTATGTGTGCGATGACAAATTTGCCGTTTGCGGAACGATCAATATGGATTACCGTTCTCTTGTACATCATTTTGAATGCGGTGCATGGATGTATGATACAGACTGCATTACAGATATGAAAGCGGATTTTTTGAATACGATGGAACGATCCTGCGAGATAGATAAAAATAAAGCCGTCATGCGAGGCTGGCAAAGACTGCTTGCTGAAATTATGAAAGTATTCTCGCCGCTGTTTTAGAAAAAAATCCTTTTAATAAAACTTAAACAAAACTTGAAAGTTTCTAAAACATTCGGGGTGTAAAATACAGACAACAAGTGAGAGATCATTAAAACATACGGAGGTATTTACCATGAAAAAGAAAGATTTTATCACTCTCATTCTCAGCGTCGTCGGAGGACTGCTGTTTGCGATCGGTATGTGTATGGCGCTGGTGCCGGAAATGGGTACGATTACCCAAGGCGTTGTTCTCGGCGTGATCGGTTTGGTTGTACTGCTTGCAATGGTGCTTGTCCGCCGAAAGATGTACGGAAAGCCGGCTATCGTATTTAACGGCAGAGCCATTGGGCTCACTCTTTACAGCATTTTCAGCACAGCCGTATTCGGAGCCGGAATGTGTATGGTCCTTGTTACGAGTCAGATGGTATGGGGTATTATTGTCGGTGTAGTCGGCATTGTGCTTCTGCTCTGCCTGATTCCGATCTGTAAAGGACTCAAATAAATAAGGCGGTAACATAAAGAAGTGTACAGCGTGTGTTACCGGTATCACCGGAATCGCTGCTGTTATCACTGCAATTATCCGCAGAGTAAGAACTGCGAGATAAAAATAAAATTATTATCAATCGGAGGTAATCTAAAATGGAAAATCAGGTAAAAACACAGGCTCAGATCGAACAGGAAATGCTTGAACTGAACAAGCAATTTGGTGAATTCCTTCATACAAAGGGAATCACGGCAAAATTCAAGTTAGCATTCTCCAATATGGGAGATTCGGCAAGAAAACAGCATGAAGCTGACAAAGCGCGGTATGAGGCTGTCAAGGCTCAGTCGGCAGAGGAAAACGCGGAATTTGTAGAGTTTCTTCATACAAAAGGACTCAAAGCAAAATTCAACCTTGTTGTTGAGAATATCAAGAAAGGTGCTCAAGCTGCACCGCAGAGAACGGCAGAGAGCATTGCCAAAGCAAAGGCACAGGCTCATGTCCCTGTGAATCCACACGCAGGCGTTCATGCAGCCCACGGACACTACACAGCAGAATCTCTTGCCGAAGAGTTCAATGAGTTTCTTAAAATGAAAGGCCTTGATACACAATACACAGTCGAGATCAAGAGTAGCGACAAGGAGTAGTACAATGAACGCTATTGAAATACGAAATCTATCAAAAAGTTTTTGCGGAATGTATGCGGTCAATCATCTGAATATGACCGTTCCTGTTGGGGCAATCTACGGCTTTATCGGTGAAAATGGAAGCGGAAAATCCACAACAGAAAAGCTGATCTGCGGACACCTTGTCCCGAATGAGGGAGAAATCAAACTGTTCGGCAAGGATTATACCGACGCCGGAGTAAGAGTAAGGGTCGGCGCTTTGATCGAAAACGCAGGTTGCTTTCCAAACTCAAGCGTGTGGGACAACCTGATGATGCAGGCCATCAATTTGGGACTTGAACATCGCACCGATGAGATCAACCGTGTGTTGAAGATCGTCCGCATGGAGGACTCCGCACATATTAAATTCAAGAGCTGTTCGCTGGGTATGAAACAGCGAATCGGCATTGCTATGGCGCTCCTCGGTGATCCTGCCCTGCTAATTCTCGACGAACCGATCAATGGTCTGGATACGGACGGCATGAGAATTATGAAAGAAATTCTTGTGGACATCACGCAGAATTACGGGTGTACGGTTTTAATTTCGTCTCACATTCTTGGCGAGCTCGAAAAGATTGCCACCCATTACGGAATTATCCGTCAGGGAAAAATGATTTGTGAAATATCCGCAAAGGATATGGATAGTTGCGCGCGTCTTTTCATTTCGCTGAAAACAAGGATATGCAGGGAGCAAAAGTTGTCCTGCAAAAGAAATTCAGGGATGTCAGGGAGGAAGAAGAATATCTTAGGGTATATGATGTGGATGATACGGAGAGCATCGTGGAATACCTTCTCCAAAACGGGCACGTTGTCAGAGGGATCAGCAGAAACAAAATCGGTCTTGAAGAATACTATGTCGAATTGATGTCAAAGAAGGAGGGCGAATAAGATGACAGGAATAAATGAATTAAAATTTGAATCGCCGAGCTTTTTGAAAAGGCTTAGTGGGATGTTGGGCGTTGATTTTTACCGTCTGTTTCATACTCCCATGTTTTACATCTTCCTTGCCATTGCCGCAATTATCCCTGCGATGATTTTAAGTATGACCGATATGCCGGGACCTGACGGTGCGGCAGTTGCGCCGCTCTACACCAACACATGGCAGATTATTGCAGCTGATACGCCCTTATACGTCGTTTCGGATATAGGCGAATACGCCAATATGAATATGGTATTCATTTTTGGCGGGATCATGGTTTCCATTTTCATTGGACATGATTATAAGAGCGGATATGTTAAACAGTTGTTTACCACTCACGCAAAAAAGCAGGACTATATGATGTCAAAATCTATCATTGGCGCTTTCTCAATGGCTTGTATGTGTATTACTTACCTGATTGGAGGAGTTATTGCGGGACTGCTCACCGGTACCTCATTTGCCGTCAATGGCGGTTCAGTGATTATTGCTGTCTTAGGGAAAATGGTAATGAGCCTTGGTTGGGCAAGCCTCTACACATTCCTTAACATTATTTTCAGAAGATATTTCGGACTTTCCATTGCTTCATCCTTTTTCTTTGGTACAGGTATCCTTATCATAGGCGCGGCTGCTATTCTCGGAAACAACTCTGTGCTCAACATATTCCTGTACGGTTCATCGGTCTATGCGTGTCTTTCCGGTAATATCGTGACCCTGCCCGTATGCCTTGTTTGTTCGATTGTCTGGGCGGTTATTTATAATATACTCGGTACCCGCATTCTCTCGAAATGCGATGTATATTAAAGGAGGTACTGTCATGAATGCAATAGAAATCAGGAATTTGTCAAAAAACTTCGGCCAAAAGCAAGCCCTCAGCGGCCTCAACATGACCGTCCCCGCAGGCGCAATATACGGCTTCATCGGTGAGAACGGAAGTGGAAAATCCACAACCGAAAAGATCATCTGCGGATTGATTCATCCAAGCGGCGGAACGGTCAGATTGTTTGGCAAAGATTATACGGACGCGGATGTCAGAGCAAAGGTTGGCGTACTCATTGAAGCGCCCGGCTGCTTCCAAAATTACAGCGTGTGGAACAACATGATGCTCCAAGCTGTCAATCTGAGTATCCCCAACGCCGAAGAAGAAGTAGTAAAGGTTCTTAAAATGGTAAGGATGGAGGGGACAGCCTCCAACAAATATAAGAACTGCTCTCTCGGTATGAAGCAAAGGATCGGCATTGCAATGGCCCTGCTCGGTCATCCGACCCTGCTTGTGCTTGACGAGCCGATCAACGGTCTCGACGCAGACGATATGAGAATTATGCGTGAGGTTCTTGTGGATATCACCAAAAATTATCATTGTACTGTCGTCGTTTCCTCTCATATCCTCGGCGAGCTTGAAAAAATAGCGACGCATTACGGTATCGTCCGCGGAGGAAAGATGATCAAAGAGATGACTGCCGAGGAGTTGGAGTCAGGATGCCGTACCTATGTTGCCCTTCAAACAGGAGATATGAACAGAACCAAAGCGCTGCTCGCCTGCAAATATTCCCGTGTGGAAGAAGATGAAAGCGGATATCTCCGTGTGTACGATGCCAAAGAACCGGAAGAAATCGTTACTTACCTGTATGAAAACAGCATTTTGGTCAGTGAGATTAAAACAGCCAAGATCGGTCTGGAAGAATACTACATTGATTTGATGAAGGAGGGCAGATGAGATGAATACGGAAATGAAATTTGAACACAACAGCTTTGGCAAAAGGCTGAAAAGTATGTTAAAAGTTGACTTTCGCAGAATGTTCACCATGCGGTTATTTTATATCATAGCGGGAGTCTGCCTTGTAATTCCAATCCTGATCCTTGTGATGACGACGATGATGGACGGTATGGTTTCCGTCAACCCGCAAACAGGTGTGGAAACTGTCATGGAAGGCTTTGAAAATACATGGCAGATTATCGGTACGGTCAGCAGCGAATACGATCCCATGTCTATGGATATGACAAGTATGTGCAATATCAATCTGTTGTACTTCTTTCTTGCCGTTCTGGTCTGCCTCTTTGTGTCCGAGGATTTCAGAAGCGGATATGCAAAAAATCTTTTCACTGTACGTGCAAAGAAAGCGGACTATGTCATATCCAAAACCCTTATATGCTTTGTCGGCGGAGCCTTTATGATCCTTGCCTTTTTCATCGGGACGATGCTCGGCGGCGCTATTTCGGGACTTCCTTTTGACACAGGAGTAGCAGGAATCGGTGGAATCGTGATGTGTATGTTGTCAAAGCTGCTCCTTATTGCAGTATTCGTGCCGATCTACCTTGCCGTGAGCGTTGCTGCGAAGCAAAAAACATGGCTTTCAATGGTGGGATCGTTTTGTGTCAGTATGCTGCTCTTTATGATGATCCCGGCTATTACACCGCTGGACTCCACGATTATGAATGTCGTCATGTGTTTAGCGGGAGGAATATTGTTTAGCGTTGGACTCGGAGCGATCAGCAACCTGATATTGAAAAAATCAAGTTTGGTATAAAAAGATAGACCGTAGTAATCGCTACAATAGCTGCCTGAGCCAGTGTCAGGACAGGTAGAAATGCACTAACAGCTTTTTCGTCTGACCTGCACTCCATTTTTGGCAATGCGGGTCAGATTTTTTTGAAAAAAGTGCAAAATTGGAAAAACGCAAACAAAACTTTAACATTTCCATGTTATAATAAAAGAAAATCACCTGGAGGACTGCAATATGTTTAAGATATTAGTTTTAGAGGATGACGAGGAATTGAACCGTACAGTATGTTCTTTTCTGAATCAAAGCGGATATGAAGCGACCGGCTGTTTAGCGGCAAACAACGCTTATAACACTATGTACAATAACACCTTTGATCTGATTGTGTCCGACATTATGATGCCGGGGATCGACGGTTTTGAATTTGCAAAAACCGTGCGGGAGTTAAACGAAGATATTCCCATTCTGTTTATGACGGCGCGGGACGATTTTGCCTCCAAGCGGCGTGGGTATCGAATTGGAATTGACGATTATATGATAAAACCGATTGATCTTGACGAGCTGTTTTTGCGAATTGGAGCACTTCTGCGGCGGGCTAAAATTGCAAGCAGTCACAGGCTGGAGATTGGCAAGTTAGTGCTGGACGCCGACGAGCGCACAGCAGTGCTTAATGATGAAGAAATTTCGCTGACTGCACGGGAGTTCAATATTCTATACAAGTTGTTGTCCTATCCGAAAAAGACATTTACCCGCACACAGCTTATGGATGAGTTTTGGGATGCGGAATCAAACACCGCGCCGAGAGCGGTCGATGTTTACATGACAAAGCTGCGAGACAAGTTTTCCGGGTGTAATGATTTTGAAATCGTTACCGTCCACGGTCTTGGTTACAAGGCGGTGATGAAATGATTCGGCAGAGCAAAAGTGCAAGAAGGAAGCGGCTACTTGCAGTTGTTCAACGCTATATTAGCTTTTTTCTGCTCATGGCCTTTGTTATTACCTGCTGTATGATTCTTTTTTTATCCCTGATGGAGGAAAGCGGACTCTATTTTACAAAAGAGAATATTGGACCAGCCGCTGTTTTGACCTTTGGAAATGTGGTGCTGTTAAGTGTGCTCTGCACCGTGATTGACGGGATTCGGCGCAAATATATGGTTGAACGACCTGTGAAAAGGATTATCAATGCCGCCGAAAAGATCATGAACGGAGAATTTTCTACAAGGATCGAACAATTTCCCGGTATTTATAATGCAGACGGCTTCAATATCATCATCAAATACATTAACAAAATGGCAGAGGAGCTTTCCGGTACGGAAACACTCCGTACCGACTTTATCGCCAATGTGTCCCATGAGCTGAAAACGCCGCTTGCAGTTATACAGAACTACGGAACCATGCTGCAAGCGCCCAATTTGCCGGAAGAAAAAAGATTGGAATATGCAAAAGCCATTACGGAAGCATCCCGCAGACTGGCGGATTTAATCACCAACATTTTGAAGCTGAATAAGCTGGAAAACCAGCAGATCTACCCAGAGCAACAGACCTATAATCTCGGTGAGCAGCTTTGCGAGTGCCTTTTGAATTTTGAAAGCACATGGGAAAAGAAAGAAATCGAAATCAATACCGATATAGAGGAAGAAGTTTTCGTAGAATCCGATGCCGAGCTTTTGACGCTGGTTTGGAACAACCTATTTTCCAACGCTATGAAGTTTACCGAGACGGGTGGGAGTGTGTCTTTGAGCCTAAAATCGGAGGACGATTTTGCGGTTGTTCAGGTGAGCGATACCGGCTGCGGTGTCAGCCCGGAGGTGGGCAGGCATATTTTTGAAAAGTTTTATCAGGGAGATACATCCCACGCAATGCAGGGCAACGGTTTGGGGCTTGCTCTTGTAAAGCGGGTGGTGGATATTGTCGGCGGAGACATATCCGTGAGCAGCGAAGTAGGTGAAGGCAGCACTTTTACCGTAAAGATTAGGAGAAAAGACAATGGAGAAATGCAAGCAGATTCTTAAAAAAATATTCTTTTTGCCGCCGTTTCTGACGGTTTTGCTTGCTCTGTTCGGTTATGGATTTGTCCTTACAGTCGCAGTCTTTGAGATTACTATTCCAGTATTGCAATACCTCTCCTATATCTGCTCCGCCTATGCCCTGATTATCACAATCACAGGTTTTACGCATTTTATCGCCTTTACAAAGTCGGTCAGGAGGTACATAAACGAACACTCGCTGATGAAAAAGCTGCGGGGTACAAAGTTTGGCAGCCGTTTTCTCAGCGATGTGCGTTTTCGGACGGAGATCTCTCTATATCAGGGCCTTTTTCTTAATTTTCTGTATATCGGTATGAAACTGTTTTTAGGAATCTACTATCGCTCGGTGTGGTTTATTGCTTTGGCGGCGTATTATGTTTTGCTGGCGGTCATGCGCTTTATTCTATTAAGAAAAGAAAAAAAGAAAATAGGCAGAACACACATGGAATCCGAACTGATTCGCTATCGCACCTGCGGTATTATGCTGCTGATGATGAACCAGGCTCTTGCCGGTATTGTTATTTTTATGGTACATCAGAACAAGGGATTTGATTATCCGGGCATTCTTATCTATGCTATGGCGTCCTATTCCTTTTATCTGGTGATTACTGCTGTCGTGAAGCTTGTGAAATTCCGCAGACATGGCAGTCCTGTTCTGTCGGCGGCAAAGGCAATCAATTTGGTAGCAGCCATGGTTTCTATCCTTTCGTTGGAGACGGCAATGATGGCACAGTTCGGTGGCAATAATGACCCGTTTTTCCGAAAGGCTATGACAGGTGCTACGGGAGGCGGTGTCTGTACCATTGTTATCGGTATGGCAATTTTTATGATATGGAAATCAACAAAGCAGATTAAAAAACTGAGGATTAACAATTCTCAAACATAACATAAGCATTTTACAAACAAGCACAGAGTATACTAAACTCACAAATCGAAAGGAGCGAACTGTCATGGACGAGAAAAAAGAAACCTTTAACTATACCTACTCTGCCTCGCAGCAACAGGAAATCAAAAAAATTCGTGAGAAATATGCACAGACAACACAGGAAGAAGATAAGATGGAGCGGCTTCGCAAATTGGATGCAAGCGTTACAAAACCCGGCACAATCGTTTCCCTCATTGTTGGAATTGTCAGCGCACTGATTCTCGGTGTGGGAATGTGCTGTACAATGGTGTGGGCAGATACACTGTTCATTCCCGGTATTTTTATTGGGATCGTCGGCATTGTCGGTGTGATTGCAGCCTATCCGATCTACACTCGTATCACAAAAAAGCAGCGTGAAAAGCTGGCGCCGGAGATTATGCGGCTGTCGGATGAACTGATGAAATGAAAACAGAATACAAAAGTTTAGCCGTGTGGTTTCAGGAATCGGAACCGCACGGCTTTTTAATATTTCTCAAACATAACACAAGTATTTCTAACACAACATTTTTCTACAATATAGACATCAGGAAAAGCTATAGAGCTTTTATAGATCAAATCAGGGAGGTATGATATGTTGCTTTGCTTCTATGCTGGGCGTTGCCATGCGTGGTCTACGCTTTATTTATCGATTTGGAGAAATCATTTAACAGGCACAGCTACGTCTTTCGGTTTTATGCAAATTGCATTGTTGCGTCTATCAGGCAGATTTTTCGGGTAAAGGTTTGCGTCAGCGGAACCAAAAAACTTCCACGGGGAAAATTCTTATTGGTAGGAAATCACCGATCCGCAATGGATCCAATTTTGGAAATGGGTGTTTCCCGTGATTATCGTATCGGATTTGTTGCGAAACAGGAGCTGTTCAAAATCCCGGTTGTATGTAAGATCATGTACAAATGTTTTTGTCTATCCCTTGATAGAAGTAATCCTCGTGATGGGATAAGAGCGATTACACAAGCTGAGAAAATCATTCAAAGTCAGAGCTACTTCCATTGGAATTTACCCAGAAGGAACCTGCAATATAAAAGACAAACTGCTTCCATTCACAGTGTGGAAAGCAGTATCAAAGACAGCTATAATGAAAAGCATCCAGATTGCTTTTCCACTTTTTTATATGGCTTTACTTACCGGGCTACAGCAAGACGAACTATGCGCGTTGACCTGGGACGATGTTGACTTTGAAGCTAAAACTCTCTCAGTGAATAAAACCCTGATTCATACAAAGGATGAGGGTGAAAACAAGGCAGCTACAAAGTCAATCCGCCAAAAACAGCGAAAGGCACACGCATAATCCCCCTCACAGATGAAACTATTTATGCACTTCGTAAACAACGATCACAATATGAGTGGTTAAGAAGCTAGATTGGAGCAAGGGACAATCTCACGCCGGTAAAAGGTTTTGAGAATGGAATGTTGCCGAAAACTCTGCAAGAGCTTCTGGGACACAGTTCTCTGGAAATGACAATGGATTTATACACCCATGTTACAGAGGAAATGAAGCAGAGGGAGGCCGAAAAAATCACTTTAATTGGAATGACTCCGATTGGCGTAAAATTGGCGTAAAAGATCGTGGCGAAAAAATATCGCCCCGAAAATGCCGTAAAATCAACAAAAGCCACCGTCTAAGAGGGTTAGTTACAAAAAAGTGCGTACTTGTGGGACAGGAAAATACCAGTATAATTATTGCTACGGGGTGTGAAAAACTCCCTGAATACCTATGAGGAGGACCTTTTATGGCACTTTCTAATCTTGCTGGATGGACTGAGGAAAAGGCTGCTTCCGCTTGTGGAGCTGCTTGTGGGGCTTCTGATAAGCCAACCGAGACTCCTGCTGCCTGCGGTGCTGATGACAAGCCGGAAGAAAAGCCCGCTGCTTGCGGCTCTGCTTGTGGTGCTGGCGACAAGTAATTAACTACCATCCTTAAAGCCGTTCCCGGCGGGAACGCTCTCGCCGGGAACATTCGATTGTTACTCGGTAAAACCGATTTAATATAAAGCGAGGACAACAGTATGAAACAGTATTTTTCTTTTCAATGGCATATCACAGATGAGTGTGACCAGAGGTGCAAGCACTGCTACATATTTTCAGAGGATAGCTGCAAAAAACTGGATGCTATGACATGGGAGCAAATACAGGATACCTTTTATAACTGCTTGGATTTTTGCAAAATGTATAACCGACTGCCGTACTTTTATATTACAGGTGGAGATCCGATTCTGCACCCGGATTTTTGGAAAACACTTGAACTTCTGAAAACATACGATATCCCTTTTACAATCCTTGGAAATCCATTCCACCTAAATGATGAAGTTTGTCAGAAGCTGAAAGAATACGGTTGTCAGAAATATCAGCTTTCTCTTGATGGTATGAGGGAAACGCACGACTGGTTTAGGAAACCTGGGTCCTTTGATATTACATTAGAAAAAGTTGCCTGTATTAAAAAAGCCGGTATTCGCAGCGTGGTGATGACAACTGTTTCTGGCAAAAACATTGAGGAAATTCCCGCCGTCATTGACACGGTGGTTGCCCATAAAGTTGATGTGTTTGCTTTTGCACGCTATTGTCCGACCAGTGAGGAAAAGGATACAGGCATAGAGCCTATGCGTTACCGGAAATTGCTTGCAGACTGTGATAAAAAATTCAAAGAGTATAAAGCGGCAGGCTGCGAAACTTACTTCAATAAAAAGGATCATCTTTGGACGCTGTATGAGTATGAAACAGGGGAGTTCAAAGTTCACGAGAACGCCAAAGAGGGTATGATCTACGGTGGCTGTAACTGCGGGAACTGCCATTTGACAATCCTGCCAACGGGTGATATTTATGCCTGCCGCCGGGTGCAAAATAGCCGAGTGGCAAATGTTTTTGAGGACAGGATTGCCGATGTTTGGGTCTGTGAAATGGAAGCCTATCGAGAATATGACAAGTTCAAGAAATGCAGAAAATGCGAATTGAAAGCATGGTGCCGTGGCTGTCCGGCTGTTGCCAGCGGAGTACGGGGGGATTTTTATGATACTGATCCGCAATGTTGGAAGGAGATTGAATAATGGAACTTTTTGAGTTGATGAAACATCGCCGCTCTATCCGTAAATATCAGGATAGGCAGATTTCAAAACCGGATTTGGAGAAAATCATAGAAGCCGGAACTTATGCGCCAAATGCCGGAGGCGGTCAGCGCAGTATTATTTTGGGCATTCATAATCAGGCTTTAGCCGAGAAGATTGGGAGGTTGAACCTCGCTCGTTTTGACCGAAGCAGGCTGTTGGGCGGCTATGTTTCAAAGGAACAGCCCAGCGTGATTGATGATTCGTCTATTAAAAGTGGCTTTTACGGCGCTCCCACGGTTTGTGTAGTTTTTGCACAGAAGGATTTTCTTTACAGTATTCCAGATGCCTTTTGTTGTGCTGAGAATATGGTGTTGATGGCGGCGGAACTGGGCATTTCCTCTTGTATTATTGCAAGGGGTGAGGAAACCTTTGATAATGAAGTAGGTGCGGCATTCTTGCAGGAATGGGAGATACCCGCAAATTATATTGCCCGTTGCTTTGTTCTTTTGGGATATTGTGAAGGAGAATACCCGCAGGTAAAACCGAGGAAAGAAAGCAGAGGCAAAATTGTTGAATAATGGTCTGGATGACAAGTAGAAAGAGCAGGGAACGATTATGGGAATAGAACAAAAAACACATTTTACAGTCGATAAGTCAAAGTGTATTCGCTGCGGCAAATGTATCAATGTATGCTCTGGCATGGTAATCGAGTTTGGTCAGGACGGCTACCCGGAAATGAAAGAATTTGAACGGTATGGTTGGCGGGGCTGTTGGAGATGCGAACATTGTCTTGCGGTATGTCCTGTGGGAGCGATATCTATTTTTGATAAGAAGCCAGAAAACTCTTTACAGCCACCGCCGCCTCAAATGGGCATCTATATGGAACAGTTGATTGTAAATCGCCGTTCCTGCAGAAGGTATTTAGATAAAAATATTGAGCCAGACATCATAAACCGTATTTTATATGCTATGGCATCTGCACCGACTGGTGGCAATTCTTGCGGCGTTGAATACACAGTAATTGATGATAAGGATAGAGTAAGGCAAATCTGGAATATTGCATACTCTGATATGGAAAAGGCTGCAAGGAAACATATCTATACATCTAGCTTCAGCGAATTTTATTATACAAAAATGAAGCAGTCTGAAAAGGCAGTCAGGAAAGACGATTTACTGTTTTGCGGTGCACCTCACCTTTTCATAGCACATGAAAAATGTGTGGGCAAGTGGGCAGAGGATTCAAAGGTTAATTGTAATATAGCAACCACATATTTTGAACTGCTTGCAAATGCCTTTGGTCTTGGAACAATCATCATGAGCTATTCATCGGATGTTCTGCAGGAACTCTCTCCGAAAGCAAGGGAAATGTTGGGGATACCAACAGACCACTATATGAAACTGATTGTCGGTTTTGGTTATCCGGAAATTGAATATGCACGGGGTGTGCAAAAAGACAGAGGCCGTAAGGTGCATCGTTATACGCAGGAGAAAAAAATGAATGGGCAGGATGAATAGGTTTGTATCATGCTGCCCAGACACCTGTTGAGGACGAGAAAATACATAAATTCTATTATTTCAACTACAATCAGAAATATATATATTTTTTATAAAAAGGACAGGATATTTTGTTTATTGTTTTTTAACTTCTGAAAATGAGGAAAGAGAAAAAATTGTAGACATTACTATTTTATTGATTTAAAATGAAGAAGAGTTATATAGGATTGTTCGTGAAGAAAGATAGGAGACTGAATGGGATTAGGATTAAAGCGAGGAACGGTAGTATTAGAGCCTCATAGTGAACAATGGGACAGTAATTCAGGGGAGACTATTTACTTACTGGAAAGCATATTAGGATATGATGCAATTTGTAATTTGGAATCAAAGGGAATGGACAAACTATATAAATTTTCGTGATTATCTGAATTCTAATGATGAAATGGCTTTGAAGTATTCAATGATGAAAGAAGAATTATCAAAATGGTATATGAATGATAGAATCGCCTATACAAATGGTAAGCAGGAAATGATTGATAATATATTAAGACAGGCATGTAAATTAACTGGTGCTGATATAGATGGGAAAACTGTTGTGGCTAAGAATAAGTGATTATAAAATATGACCGGTAAAACTAATAAATAGATAAAAGCATATGAGAAGTTATGTTAATGAAGCTCTTAATGGTTGCGAAAGAATTCTATATGAATAATTATTATTTGTATAATATAAAAAATGTGAGGTAATATTATGGTCAGGCATATTATTTTTGATTGCTTTGGAACGCTCATAAATACCGGAGATGGTTCAATAAAGGCTGTAGAACAAATTCTTTCAAATGTCTGCTCTCATGAAGATACAAAAGAATTTTATGCTTATTGGAAAAAAGTAAAAAAGCAGATGACAGATAATTCTGACTTTATTAATGAAAAAACTTTGTTTAAATTAAGTTTGGAAGAAACATTTGTTCATTATGGAATTTGTGCAAATGCCTCTGAAGAGGTAAAACCAATGATTCAATCATTATTTGCGGAAAGATTAGTTTTTGAAGATGTAAAGAATGTGTTAAATCAACTCGCAGAAAAGGGAGTGGATTTTGCAATAGGTTCAAATACGGATACGGACTCGCTGATGTATTATCTCAAGAGTAATAATCTTATGTTTTCGCATATTTATACATCTGAAAATATGGAAGTTTATAAACCAAACCCTAAATTCTACGAAACAATTT
Organism: uncultured Clostridia bacterium; assembly: GCA_947174885.1. Classification (GTDB taxonomy): domain Bacteria; phylum Bacillota; class Clostridia; order Lachnospirales; family Lachnospiraceae; genus SVEL01. The sequence goes on along the minus strand of CAMWKO010000016.1, from coordinate 22,224 downwards.
TGGATAGGAGCGGTTGGTCAGTAGATGATTGTATTTTTGTTGGAGACAGCTATATTGATGATGTGTATGGACCAAAAACTATTGGGATGAGAGCAGTATTGCTTGATAGAAGAAGGATGTATCACGATATGGATTTAAATCCTGTACCTGATTATATAATACATTCCCTTGATGAATTGATTAATATTTTATAAATTACCTTATGGAAAAGCATATTATTATGTTTATGCTGCCTATAGACAGCAGGACTTGATTAGTCATAAAATAAGAAATAAAGAAACTCAAAAAAATAAAATGAAAAGAAGAAGATTTTTATGTCAACAATAAATGAATTACAAGTGCCGGATGAATGGCAAAAACTGAAACATATAATAAATGACAGTAGATATATTGTATTTTTCGGAGGGGCAGGAGTCTCAACAGAGAGTGGAGTGCCTGATTTTAGAAGTGTGGACGGATTATATAATCAATCATATAAATATCCTCCGGAAACAATATTAAGTCATACATTTTTTATGCGAAATAAGGAGGAGTTTTTCAGGTTTTACAGGGATAAGCTGTTAATAGATGGAGTAATGCCCAATAATGCCCATAAAGCACTGGCGAAGCTTGAAGCGGAGGGCAGATTAAAGGCAGTGATAACGCAGAATATAGACGGTCTTCATCAGGCAGCAGGCAGTAAATCAGTCTATGAGCTTCATGGAAGTATTCACAGAAATTATTGTATGAAATGCAGAAGATTTTATAATTTTACAGAGATAATGAACATGGAACATGTTCCGGTATGTGAGTGTGGAGGAGTGATTAAGCCGGATGTGGTACTGTATGAGGAAGGTTTAGAAGATACTGTTATAAATGAAGCTGTAGGTCATATTATGAATGCAGATACACTTATTATCGGAGGAACGTCTCTTGCCGTATATCCGGCAGCGGGACTGATAAGATATTTTAACGGAAAAAATCTTGTTTTAATTAATAAATCCTCAACACCTATGGACGGTAAGTCAGATTTGATAATCAATGACAGTATAGGCAGGGTACTTGCGTATTGTACTGATATAGAGTAGCATAGACAAAACTCGGTATTAAAAATGTTAGAGTTTCCGTATTTTTTATTTTTAGCTTCAAAAAATCTTGTTGCCAAAGGCAACATAGACATCTTGCATAAAAAGCTGCAGATGAAAGTGGACTTTAATCTTCAACTTTTTGTACAAGATGCTTACATCATTATGATGATGTAAGCTTTTTGAAGCTAAAAATAAAAAATACGGAAACTCAAGTATTAAAAATTAGCATGATAAATTATTATCATTATGTTAATATTAATGATAAAAATATAAAAGGAAAGTTTGTGAGGTAATATTATGTGTACAGCGGCAACTTATAAAACAAAGGATTTCTATTTCGGAAGAACCTTGGATTATGAATTTTCGTATGGAGAAGAGATTGTGATAACTCCCCGCAATTATTGTTTTCATTTTCGCGATATGGGTATTATGGAAAAACATTATGCTATGATTGGTATGGCTCATGTTGCAGAGGATTATCCGTTATATTATGAAGCTGTCAATGAAAAGGGACTGGGAATGGCAGGCTTAAATTTTGTGGGAAATGCTCATTATGCAGATAAGATGATGTCAGGCAAAGATAATGTGACAACATTTGAATTTATTCCATGGATTCTTGCACAATGTGCCACAGTAAAGGAGGCAATGTTATTACTTAAGAAAATTAACCTTGTAAATACACAGTTTAATAAACAGTTACCTGTTGCCGAGCTTCATTGGATTATTGCAGACGGTAATGAATCAATAACAGTGGAATCAGTGAAGGACGGCATTAAGATTTATGATAATCCGGTGGGAGTATTGACAAATAATCCTCCGTTTAGTGAGCAGATGTTCCAATTAAATAATTATATGTATTTATCAACAAAAGACCCAAAGAACAATTTTTCCGATAAGTTATCTTTAAAAAGATATAGCCGTGGCATGGGAGCATTGGGACTTCCGGGAGACTTATCCTCTCAATCACGTTTTGTCAGGGTTGCTTTTACAAAAATGAATTCAGTTTCAGGTGAATCAGAAGCAGAAAGTGTCAGCCAGTTTTTTCATATTCTGGGTTCGGTTGACCAGCAGAGAGGCTGCTGTGATGTGGGAGACGGAAAATATGAAATTACCATTTACACATCATGCTGTAATGCAGATAAAGGAATTTATTACTATACAACTTATGATAATCATCAGATTACAGGAATAAATATGAATAAAGAGAATTTGGAGGATTCCTTATTGATAAGATATTCAATGATTAAAGAAGAGCAGATTAGAATGCAGAATTAAATAGATAAGGTAAAAATTATGAATTTAAACAGCATTCTTATTATACATTTTACCTAATAAAAGCATAATTCTTAAAATACATTATTAGAAAACAAATTTTTGGAGGAATACACATATGGATTTCGGAATGCCGACATTAATAGAAAATAAAAGCTTAGAAGAAAATATATCATTATGTAAAGAATTAGGCTTAAAATTCATTGAATTAAATATGAATTTGCCGGAATATCAAATAGAAGAATTAGAAAAAGTATCTTATTTAAAAAAATTATCAGAAGAAGCAGGGATATATTTTACAATACATTTGGATGAAAATCTGAATATATCGGATTTTAATAAACGTGTAGCTGATGCGTACATGGAAACGGTAAAAAGAACTATTGGTGTTGCTCATAAGCTGGGTGTTCCGATTATTAATATGCATATGAATCACGGTATTCATCTTACATTACCGACAGGAAAAATACAGCTGTTTGAACAGTATTTTGATGAATATATAAAATCATTTCATGAATTTATGATTATGTGTGAAACGGAAATAGGAAGCAGTGATATAAGGATATGTATAGAAAATACGGATGGTTTTAGAAGCTATGAGCAGTCTGCAATTAAAATGTTGCTTAAAAGTGAGGTCTTTGGATTGACTTGGGATATTGGACATTCCAATACTGCAAAAAATACGGATGAGCCGTTTATTATGCAGAATGAGAGAAGATTAAAACATTTTCATATTCATGATTCAGAAGGCAAAAAAAATCATATGACACTTGGTATGGGAGAAATAGATTTAGGACAAAGACTTAATATTGCTGATAAATGTAAATGCAGATGCGTGGTAGAAACAAAAACAGTCAGTGCACTTAAAACATCAATTATGTGGCTTAAAGAAAATAAGTATTGCAGCTAATGAATCATCATACAGAGGTAAAACGGTTATGATAAAAAAAGCAGAAATTAAGGATAGTGAAGCAGTTGCAGGTCTGGCAATACAGATGTGGAAAACACATCAAATGGAAGAACTTAAAAGAGAATTCGAAGAACTTATATCAAAAAATGACAGTGTAGTATTTCTGAAATTTGATAATAATGTTGCTATTGGATTTGCACAATGCGGTCTGCGTCATGATTATGTGGAAGGAACAGAAAGCAGTCCCGTGGGTTATCTGGAGGGCATTTTTATTAAGGAAGAGTATAGAAAAAAGGGAGTGGCAAAGGAATTGCTGGAGGTATGCGAAAGGTGGGCAAATGAACAAGGATGCAGGGAATTTGCAAGTGATTGTGAATTGAATAATGATATTAGTTTGAAATTTCATTTGAAAATGGGATTTGAGGAGGCTAATAGAATTATTTGCTTTACCAAGAAATTATAGGTGATAGTATTTAAGGAAGCTTTAAACCTCGAGGAGGAAAAATTGATGTGCAGAAAGTACTTGGATGGAGCAGATGACTTAAATGCAAGCTATGAAAAACTACAACAGGAGTTGAAGAATTGTTTGGGCAGAACGATAACAGTTACTGTTGACAGACCCTTAGGCTCATATCATCCGAAACATAAGGATATGTATTATCCGGTTAATTATGGATATATAGAGGGGCTTATGGCGCCTGATGGTGAGGAACAGGATGCGTATATTTTGGGCGTGGGCGAGCCGGTAAAGGAGTTTACCGGAAGGGTTATAGCGATTGTACATAGGAATGATGATATTGAAGAAAAATTGGTAGTTGCTCCGGAGAATATTTCTTTTTCAAAGGAAGAGATTGAAAGAGAGATACATTTTCAGGAACAATATTTTGATTCATATATAAGAATGATATAAATATTTTTACAAATTTTGCCGATATATCTCATATAGTAACATTTAACTATTTAAAACCCGATGTGCCGAAAGCATAAAATCTATGATTTTATTCACGAGGCAGTATCACCATATTTATGAAAGTGAGTGTGATTGAAACATTCATTCACTCACATCAGTATCTTTAAGTCTCATTATGAGATAAGTATCTATAAACTGACTAAAAAGGATTTTAGTCATCACTCATATCAAGGAGGAAGAATTATGAGTACAGTTTCACAGACAGGAAATAGTGATGTTTCAAGCGTTATACAGTCAGGTACAACGACAGGAACAAGAAAGACTAATGTAACAGGCAGGACTATTGGAAATCCTCAGCTTAGCGAAGAAGGCGCAAAGTATTATGAGCAGCTTAAGAAAAAGTATGGAAATATGGATTTTATACTTGTAAGCTCAGATATGAAGCAGCAGGCACAGGCTCAGGCAGCAAGCTATGGAAATGCCAGTAAGATGGTAGTTTTAATTGATGAGGAAAAAATCGAAAGAATGGCAACTGATGAGGCATACAGAACTCAGTATGAGGGAATCATCAGGAATGCAGCAAGCGGATTGTCACAGCTTGCAAGCGGACTTTCTAATACATCAGGAGTAAAAGGCTTTGGTGCCCAAATCAATGATAATGGTACAGCCTCTTATTTTGCCGTAGTAGATAAATCTTTAGCTGCCCAAAGAGAGCGTATAACTAAAAAAGCAGAAGAAAAAAGAGCCGATAAGAAAGAGGCAGAAAAAAGAGCAGCACGCAAGGCTAATGAGGAGAGAAGAAATGAAAGAATAAAGGAGGGTAAGGCTTCAAAAGATGAGGATTTAGTGACAGTCACGGCGTCATCGGTTGAGGAATTGATTAGGAAGGTCAATGACTTAGTTTATGAGGGAATGAGTGACAATATCCGAACTGAAACGGAGCGACAGCTTGGAGGAAATTTTGATTTTAAGATATAATATAAGCAACGAGCCAAGTGTAAGGGTTTACACTTACATTTGGCGACTGCAGATAATCATAAGCTGTGCTTATAGGCAGTAGTGATAGGAAATAAAATATAATATAGATTAGGGAAAAAAATGATAAAGATTTTGTTTGTATGCTTAGGAAATATATGTCGTTCACCCATGGCAGAGTTTGTATTTAAGGATATGGTGAAAAAAGAAGGTCTTGCAGATGAATTTATAATAGAATCAGCAGGTACAAGCTCAGAGGAGAGTGGAAATCCTGTTCACTATGGAACTAAAAACAGGCTTTTGCGGGAAGGAATATCTGTAGATGGAAAATATGCAAGGAAAATGACAAAGAGTGATTATGGCAAATTTGACTATCTGATAGGAATGGAGAGTTCAAATATTAGAAATATGACCAGAATAGTGGGAACAGACAGTGAACATAAAATAAAAAAACTGCTGGAGTTTGCGGGAAGTGATAAGGACATATCAGACCCTTGGTATACATGTAATTTTGATGATACATATAGCGATATATGTAAGGGATGTAAAGGATTGTTAGAATATTTTAAAATGAGAGGCTTGTGTTAGTTAATATAAAGAGTGCTTGCAGATAGTAAATTACCTGCAAGCACTTTTATAATGGAGAAATGAAAAAGAAAAAATTTATTTGAATCTATGAAACAATAATGTAACATAGAGGGGTTGGTAGTCGGAGCTGAGAAAACCTCAACAAATAGTTAAAATTTAACAGCTCCTTTTAAATAGTTGCAACTTAAGCTCTAAATGTATTTGGTAACAGATATAAATAATATTGTTTACCATGTTACATATATATATAATAATATTAAAATGTGTTTAAATAGTGAACGTGATATTAAGATATTATGAACTTTATAAAATATATGGACAAGCATGTCTCACCGTTATGTTGTTAATGGTAATAATATGTATATCGGGAAAGAATAATACATTTGAAGAAATTTGAATTCAGGTATTGGATTATGTTAATATAATGATATAATTAACTTAATTAAATTTCATTATGATTCCGAAACGGAATTATATAAATGTGATATAATTTAAAAGATATATACTTAAGGAAGATACTGATTATGGAAGATTTCGGTTATTTATTAAAGGAAAGTTTAAGAATATGTAAAAAGTATGAAGGAGATGATAAGGAATATAGGAACGGAGAGCTTGAACATCAGTTTAAGGAAGATATGATAAAAATGGCATATCTTATTGCAAGTGTGGACGGTGAATTAGACAGACAGGAGCTGTATGTCATTAATGATACATTTAATCAGATATATACAGAGGAAGTGCTTAAACAAAGATTTAGTGAAGATTTGAGCAGTGAAGACTGTTTTCTAAAGAAGGCGCCGCAATCGTTGATGTATATTGTTAGTGAAGAGAAAAAGATTGATAATATTTCACTCAACAGATTTTTTAAGGAATCCAGAACTGTGTATAAATCATTTAAACAGTATGGCTATATTGTTATTACAAGCAATTCCTTCAGACTTAAATATCAGATAACTGCTCTTGAAGATTTTGCGAAGGCAATGCTTAATGATATTATTACCGCAGAAGAGGATATATTTGAAGAAGAGGAACATAATAATAAGTCCGATTTCAATGTGGAAAGCATAGAGCAGATGGAGGAAATGAAAAAAGCATTGGAGGATATTAATTCAATGGTAGGGCTTGATGCCGTTAAAAAAGAAATTAATAATCTTGTAAACATGCTCGTAGTACGAAAGCTTAGGGAGGAAAGAGGTTTTAAACAGCCTGTAATGTCAAATCATCTTGTATTCACGGGAAATCCGGGAACAGGTAAGACAACAGTAGCAAGAAAGATTGCAGAAATATACAAGTGCCTTGGAATTCTTGAAAAGGGACATATCATAGAAACTGACAGAGCAGGTATGGTTGCAGGATATATGGGACAGACTGCTGAAAAGGTAACAGCACTTGCAGATAAGGCAATGGGTGGAATTCTTTTTATTGATGAGGCATATACATTGTCAAATTACAAATCAGAAGGTGATTTCGGTCAGGAAGCAATAGATACTCTGCTTAAGATTATGGAGGACAGAAGAGATAATCTTGTGGTAATAGTTGCAGGGTATCCAAAACCGATGGAGGAATTTTTAGATTCAAATCCGGGACTCCGTTCAAGATTTAATAAGTATATAAGATTTGAGGATTATACGGCAAGCCAGCTTTTTGAAATATTTAAAGGTATGTGCATTGAACAGGATTATAAAGTGGAGGATAAGACACTGGAAAAGGTGCTGGTAAAGTTTGGCCGTATGGTTGCTAACAGTAGTGATAACTTTGCAAATGCTAGAGAAGTGAGGAATTATTTTGAGCAGGTTATATCAAGGCAGGCAAACAGAATAATGAGTCTTGGCGGAGGCAATGTTGATATGCTGGTAACGATTACGGAAGAGGATTTGTAGAGAACACTTGAAAATAAATATAATTATATACTGTTGAAATTGAAACAGAGTATATTATATAGTCCTTACAGGATTTTTTGTATCCGCTGTTTTAAAATGGAAATTTTTAACATTTTGATTTTATAAAAAATTAAACATATATTTTATAAAATGGAACTATTTAGTAGAGTAAATCCTCTTTTTATTATTAGTTATTTGTGATATAATGTAGGCAGCGAGCCAAGTATGGGTGTTTACACACTTATTTGGCGACTGCGGATAATCATAAGGCGTGCTTATGATATAGTATAAGCAACGAGCCAAGTGTAAGGGTTTATACTTACATTTGGCGACTGCAGATAATCATAAGCTATGCTTATGATATAATAAAGCATAATATTTTAAAGGGTTTAATTTACAAGGTGGTGATAAAAATAAATGATATTGGAAACTGGTATTCTTGTTGCCAGAGTATGGTTATTTAACTTATAAGGTACATCAAATGATATTTCGTTTACTTAAAAACAACAGTAAAACCAGAGCTATGGCTGTTGGTAAAATAGACTGAATAAAGGATAAAAATGGGAGATTTTAATAAGATCACAATTAAGAAGGAGAAGAACATATGAGAAAAAATATAAAAATTAAAATAAGTACAATACTAATTGCAAGTATTTTCGCAATGACAGGTTGTGGTAATAACAGCGAAGCAGAAAATTCAGAGAGTAAAAATCTGTCTCTAGAGTCAGAAGTGACTACGATTTCAAATGAAAGTGATGGCGCATATGAACAGTCAAAAGAAGAACCGGAGAATAGTACTACTGAGAAAGAACCGGAAGAAAGCAACACCAAGGACAGTTTAACTGCTCAGACGTCATCTGATAATGAAGAAGCTACAACAAAGCCGACACAGATAACATCACAAGCCTCTACGACTGCAAAGCATGAAGAAGCTACAACGAAACAGACACAGATAACATCACAGGCATATACGACTGCAGGAGGACAAACTACTACAACAAAGCCGGCACAGACATCATCGCAGGCAACTACACCTGCGAAACAGGAAACAACTACAAAAAAGCAGGTACAGATACCTACAACTACAAAAGCGGAAGCAACTACAAAAGAATTTGGAAGTGCCATTGAGCAGGGAAAGCGTCTATATACAAAATATCTTTCATATTTGCAGGAGGTACTGAAGTATACAAATGAAGTCAGGGCAGAGGCAGGGGTTGCACCATTAGTTTTAGATGAAACTTTATCAATAGCAGCTTCAGGTCGTTCGGCAGAAATGGATTATTACAATTACTTTGCACATACAAGACCGGACGGAAGCAGTTGTTTTAATATTCTGGATGAAGTAAATGCCAGATGGAACTATGTAGGAGAGAATATTGCATGGGGATATCCAGATCCAAAAGATGTAGTAGAGGGATGGAAAAATTCACAGGGCCATTATGAGAATATGGTAAATCCTAATTTTAAAAAGTTGGGTGTAGGTGTTTCAAATGAATATTCAGGCAGAATTTATTGGACACAGCTATTTACAAACTAGGATGAAAAATAAAGTAATATATACTTGTTAAATATTCAGGTGAATTTATAATAACCGGATACATATATAAGATGTATGTATCCGGTTATATTTTTAGAGTTTCCGTATTTTTTATTTTTAGCTTCAAAAAGCTTACATCATCATAACGATGTAAGCATCTTGCACAAAAAGTTGCAGATGAAAGTTCACTCTCATCTGCAACTTTTTGAACCTAAAAATAAAAAATACGGAAACTCAAGTTATATTTATATTGTAGGAAGTTTAAGAATAATATCGGGTTTTAAAAATCCGATAACAAATTCTGCTTATGAAAGATGTTATTTTTGTCTGAATAAAATTACCATATTTACAGATAATATAAAAAAATATATAAAGGAGATAATTACTATGTCATTAATTGGTAAAGAGGTATGTGATTTCAGTTTGCAATCATTTATAAAAGGCGAATTTAAAGAGGTAAAGAAAAAAGATATTCTGGGAAAGTGGAGTGTATTTTTCTTCTATCCTGCAGATTTTACATTTGTATGTCCTACTGAGTTGGAGGATTTAGCAGAGAAATATGAGGAATTTAAGAAAATTGGCTGTGAGGTATATTCAGTTTCCTGTGATACCCATTTTGTGCATAAGGCATGGCATGATGCATCTGAAAGAATAAAGAAGATAGAATACTATATGCTGGCAGACCCTACTCATACGGTAACAAAGGATTTTGAAGTATATATAGAAGCAGATGGACTTGCGGAAAGAGGTACATTTATAATTAATCCTGAGGGAAAGATTGTAGCATATGAAGTAACAGCAGGAAATGTAGGAAGAAATGCAGAGGAACTGCTTAGAAGAGTACAGGCAAGCCAATTTGTTCATGAGCATGGAGATGAGGTATGTCCTGCTAAATGGCAGCCGGGAGGAGAAACACTTAAGCCAAGTCTGGAACTGGTGGGTATGCTGTAATGAATAAAAAGATAAATGAAAGCTTTTATGATGTGGTGATAGTAGGAGGAGGTCCGGCAGGACTTACAGCAGGTATATATCTTGCAAGAGCCTGCTATAGAGTTCTGATAATTGAAAAGGAAAAATTTGGAGGTCAGATAACAATAACCTCAGAAGTAGTAAACTATCCGGGTATAGAAAAAATAAGCGGTGAAAAGCTTACAGATAAAATGAGAAAGCAGGCGGAGAATTTTGGAGCAGAGTTTATGCTGGCAGAGGTATCGGATATTATAGATGAAGGAGATATAAAAACAATAATCTGTGGCAATAAAAAAATAGAATGCTTCGGAGTTCTTCTGGCAACAGGGGCACATCCAAGAATGATAGGCTTTGAGGGTGAAGAAAAATACAAAGGACATGGAGTTGCATATTGTGCTACTTGTGACGGAGAGTTTTTTACCGGAAAAGAGGTATTTGTAATAGGTGGTGGCTTTGCAGCGGCAGAGGAAAGTGTTTTTCTTACAAAATATGCAAAGCATATTACAATGCTGATAAGAGAGGATGATTTTACCTGTGCTAAAGCAGTTGCAGATAAAGCAAGGGAAAATGACAAAATTACAATAATTACAAATGTTGAGGTGGAATGGGTACAGGGAGATGAATTTCTTAGAAGTATCAAATATAAAAGCAATATTTCAGATAAAGAATATGTATATGAGGTCAAGGGAAATGATACCTTTGGAGTATTTGTATTTGCAGGCTATGCACCTGCCACAAAGCTGGTATCAAAGCTGGTTAAGCTGAATGAACAGGGCTATATAGAGACTGATATTAATCAAAGAACAAGTGTAGAGGGAATATATGCGGCAGGAGATGTATGTGTAAAATCTCTAAGACAGGTAGTAACTGCTACAGGCGATGGAGCATTGGCAGCTACCGAGCTGGAACATTATACAGAGGGGATGCGTAGGAAAACAGGACTTAAGCCTGTGTTTTCAAGAAAGCCAAAGAAGGCAGAAACAGATAATCACAATAATGCAGATAATGAAAGCGGAAGTATTGATAAAAGCTCTTCATCTTCTGAGGATTTATTCAATGAAGAAGTAGTAGAACAGTTAAAAAAAGTATTTGAAAAATTTGAAAGACCATTAATACTTAAAATTTATAGAAATAACAGTAAGACTTCAAGGGAGCTTGAATACTATATGGAGGAGCTTATAAAATATACGGATAAATTAGAAATAGAAAAAATATCCGAATTGGAAATTAAGGATAAAATAAAAGGAAATGACAAGGATAAATTTAGCGAGGAACAGCTCCCATATGTAAAGGTATGCCATAAAAACGGTGAAGATGTGGGAATAGCCTTTCATGGAGTACCGGGAGGGCATGAGTTTACATCATTTATTATGGGACTCTATAATGCTTCAGGTGAAGGTCAGAGGCTAGAGGAAGAAGTAAGAGATAAAATAAAGGCTATTAATCACACAGTAAATATAAAAATAATAGTATCATTATCATGTACAATGTGTCCGGAGCTTGTAATGTCTGCCTACAGAATAGCTGTTTTAAATCAAATGGTGACTGTAGATGTATATGATATAGGTGTATTTCCGGCATATAAAGAAAAGTACAATATTATGAGTGTACCATGTATGATTATAAATGATAATAAGCCACACTTTGGAAAGAAAAATATCAGCCAGCTGATAGAACTTTTATATTAATGCTTAAAGCAAATTACAAATTAATTAATTATAGTCTCTTTTTCTTGCATTCAAAATATTATGAATATATAATTATATTAAATTTAACAAATGATTTGATTAGAAGATTTATAAGTAAAAACCACAAATATAAAGGTGCAAATATAATATTTGAGGATATATATGGAAGTCTTATCAGTATAGGATGTAAAGGAGTTATTTAACGCATCAGTGGCAATAGTAAAGCACAGCAATTATTTTGCAGATGCAGTATATAATGCCACTGATGCATTAGATTGCTTAGAAACAGGAGTGTATGAGCTGTATTTGTCTTTGATATAGTTCATAATATCTTAATACCACGTTCAACATTTAAACACATTTTAATATTATTTTAATATTACATATATATAGCACGGATAAATCCCAGATAGAAATAGAATAGGACTTTCAGTCGCAAAGGAAACAGTTATTGTGCACAAAGGAAAATATCAGCAAACATTGAGAATGGAAAATCAATTATAATTAAAGCCGGTCTTTTTTAGTTTAAATTTAATTTTAAGTTTGTATGATAAAGTATGCACATAAGGAGGCAGCAGATATGAATTATCAAAATGTATTTAAGAGATACGAGTTTAAATATATCCTTGATAAAACACAATATGAAATGATTCAGAATGCAATGAAAGGTCATATGTCTATAGATGAATATGGTAAAAGTACAATTTATAATATTTATTTTGACACACCTGATGACTTATTGGTAAGGCGTTCCATAGAAAAGCCTGTTTATAAAGAAAAGCTAAGGCTTCGGAGCTACGGAATTGCGAAAAGTGATAGTATTACATATATAGAATTAAAGAAAAAATATGAATCAGTAGTATATAAGCGAAGAATATCTGCAACATATCAGGCAGCCATAGATTATCTGATAAACGGAGTAAAGTTTGAAGATTCACAGATATCCAGAGAGATAGACTATTTTATGGAATTTTATAAAGACATAAGACCGGTACAGGCAATTTCATATGAAAGATATGCTTACTATGATAATGCCGGAAGTGATTTCAGAGTGACATTTGATACAAATATACTGGCAAGAGATTATGATTTGTCATTAATTAAAAAGCCTGAGGGAAAGCCGGTATTAGATGAAGAAAAAATACTAATGGAAATAAAAACAGGAGCAGCTATTCCACTATGGATGTGTGAGACTTTAAGTAAAAACAGAATTTATAAGACTACATTTTCAAAATATGGAACAGCATATGTTAACAATTTCAGGAGGAAAAAATCATGTTAGATACAATATTTTCAGGAGTTTTTGATAACGGATTAAATTCGGCGGTGGATGTACCGAAGTTTATACTATGTATTGCAGTGTCATTTATTATTGGTGTAATAATAGCATTAACCTTCAGATATAAAAACAGATATACAAAAAGCTTTGTAGTTACAGTATCTATTTTACCGGCAGTAGTATGTGTAGTTATTATGATGGTAAATGGTAATATTGGAACAGGTATAGCAGTAGCAGGTGCATTTAGTCTTGTAAGATTCAGGTCCATACCCGGAACTGCAAAAGAAATAAGTACAATATTTATAGCAATGAGTGCAGGACTTATTACAGGCGTAGGTTATCTTGGATACGCAGTATTATTTACAGTTATCATATGTGCAGCAATACTTCTGTTTTCGGTAACAGGGTTTGGCAGGATGAAAGAAAGTAAGGAGAAATCCTTAAAAATCACAATACCGGAGGATTTAAATTACATACACGCATTTGATGATATAATGGAAAAGTATACATCAAAATGTGAAACTGTTTCTGTAAAGACAACAAATATGGGTAGCATGTTCAAAATACAATATAATATTATATTGAAGAACAGTTCTGAAGAAAAGGAATTTATAGATGCTTTACGAACCAGAAATGGAAATCTTGAAATAATAATTTCAATGCAGGAGGTGAATGTGAATGAGTTGTAGAGGAAGGAATTTAGGAGGAAAAGCTATAGCCATACTGTTTACTATAGTAGTATTGTGCAGTAGTGTATTATTTTTCGGATGTGAAAAAAGCAGTGATGATGCAGCTACAAAAAGCAATGGTAATGAAACAGACAACACATCTTCAAATATTATGTCTTCAAATAATAAAGGAAATGAAATTATTAATATTGGAGAAATGTTTATAGGCAGAGATAAGGAAATAGGATATGATGAGGAAAAAGCTGTTCTGATTAACTTAAATGAAAGCAAAATTGAGTGTGCATCTTCGCTTGTAGATATCAAAGATAATGTTGCTACTATTAAAGGCGAGGGAACTTTTATTCTTTCAGGAAAACTGTCAGACGGACAGATTATAGTAGAAGCATCAGATACGGACAAGCTGCAAATAGTATTAGATAATGCAGATATTACCTGTAATAGCAGTGCTGCTATATATATAAGAAGTGCAGATAAGGTCTTTGTTACATTAGCAAATGGCAGTGATAATCTGTTGACTTCAAAAGGTAAATTTATAAATATAGATGATAACAATATAGACGGAGTTATATTTTCAAAATGCGATTTGACTCTTAATGGAGCTGGTACTCTTACAGTTTCCTGTGAAAATGCTCATGGCATAGTATCAAAAAAGGATTTGAAGATAACAAGTGGAGAGTATAATATTACAGCTGCCGTTCATGCACTTTCAGGTAAGAATAGTATTAGAATTGCGGATGGTACATTTAATTTTGTATGTAATGGTGATGGCCTGCATGCAGATAATGAGGATGATGTAAAAAAAGGATATATATATATAGAGGGCGGAAGTTTTGAAATATCAAGTGATGATGATGGTATGTCAGCAAACTCAGCGTTGATGATAAACGGGGGAAATGTTAATATTACAAAATGTAATGAGGGACTTGAGGGAATGTATATAGATATAAATGCAGGAAATATATCTATTGTATCAGGCGATGATGGTATAAATGCATCAGGAGGAAACAGTAACAGTAATAGTATGAAAGGTGATAGCAGTCTTTATATAAGTATAGCGGGCGGAGTTACTTATGTAAATGCAGGTGGTGATGGTATTGATTCAAATGGAAACATATATATATCAGGTGGGGAATTATATATATCAGGTCCTACTAATTCTGCTAATGGTGCTATAGATTATGAATTGGAGGGGATTATTACCGGTGGTACAGTTGTGGCAGCAGGTTCAGCTGGAATGGCAGAGAACTTTAGTAGTGGTTCAGCACAGGGCTCTATGCTTGTAAATATTTCAGGTATGGTTACAGGTGAAATTATAATTAAAAACAGTGCCGATGAAGTACTTGCAAGATTTACTCCTGATAAATCGTATAATTCAGTAGTTATAAGTACACCTGACATAAAGGTGGGAGAAACTTACACCGTATCAATGGCAGGAGAAGAAACTACAGTAAACATGGAAAGTACAATTTATGGTAGTGGCTTTGGAAATCCCGGAGGTTTTGGAAACGGAGGAGATAGAAATGGAGACAATATGGGAAATGGTGATAATAGAGTGAATAAACCAGATGATATGAAAATGCCGGACGGAATGGAGGTTCCGGATAGAGAAGAAATATTTCATTGACAAATAAAATATTGTATGATATAAAAGCAACTGTGCTAGTACAAATAGCACAGTTGATTTTATATAATTTAGTAGGTTACTCCAAATTACCTATTTTGTTTTTAAAAGAAAGCCGGAGTTTGAAATATATTGCAGGGTATATTGTAAATATAGCCGTTACTATAAAATGTATGTAGGATTAGAGTTGAATACACTATAGAGGAAAATCAAAGAAATACATATGAAAGGAATAGGATTTATGAAAAAAACATCTAAGGTGATTTTAGCTGTAGTAATAGTGATTTTAGTTGCAGCTACAGCAGTTAGTACTACATTTAGTATTATCAGTTTTGCAGAGGTTAAGAATATGAAAAAGGCAAGTGAGGAAGAAAGTAAAAACAATGAACAGGAAGATGATTTTGAAAATGTATTAATAGGCGGACAGTATCAGATAATATCTACAAAGAATATATCGGATGCATATATTTCAGGAGATTCCTCAGCGTTAAATGATGAAGATAAAAAGACATTAGAAGTAGCATCTGCCATACTTGATGAAATTATTACAGATAATATGTCAGTCTATGAAAAAGAGGAAGCTATTTATAAATGGATTTGTGAAAATGTATCGCATGAAGAAAATGGTACAGTAGCTGTTCCGGAAGCAAGGGGGATTGTAGACAGACCATATGGTGTATTGCAAAATAAACAGGCAGTATGTGTAGGCTTTGCTACAAGCTTCAGACTTCTTACAAATATGATCGGATTAGATTGTATTATCATGCATGATACAGGTCTTGGACATTCATGGAATATTGTAAAATTAGATGATGATTGCTGGTACATAGTTGACTGTTATATGGACGCAGATAATTATTCTCCATTATATAGCAGCTTTAATATGAATGATGAATATGCAGGCAATAGCCATGATTGGGATGCATCCTTATATCCTGTAGCTAATGGTACGAAATACAATTATATTGAAAGTCATAAAGTAAAATTGGATAATCCATTAGAATTAATGAAAGAGATTAGTAATTTATACAAAAATGAAATATATAGTGGATATTTTGAAATAGAAAATACAGTAGAGAATGAGGCTATTGTTTCTTATGTTGTATATGGAATGGAAAGCAGAATGAATGACGATAACGGATATGCAAATTTTGCAACATTACATAATGATGGCGCTATAATAGTAGCATTTTCATATTTTATATATGATTTTGATGATACGGATACTCCTGGATTTGATGACCCTAATATTGATTATACTGCTATTGATGAAAAACTGGATGAGCTTTTTGGAACTATAGATGATGACTATTATTTTACTCCAGGTGGGCTTATAGGTTAACTGATAATTATATGGGTTATTAAAAGAAAAGTAGTGATAATATATTGTACAGTTCAAATAAAGGAGTAAAGGATGGTAAAGATAAATAGAAAAAAAATTAGTTTAGTAGTATTTTTGATGGTGATTGGAATATTATCTCTGACAGCATGTGGTGATAAGGAAGAAAGTGAGGGTAAATATACTTCAAAGGAAATATATGATAAAGTATCAGCCTCAATTACAGATATGCCGGAAATGACAGTAGTAGATAATACTACAGATGAGGGTAAAGATTCATTTACCTATGTGACAGATTTAGAGCAGGATAAGATTAAGGATTTTGTTTTTGCATATTCGAAGGATGGAAAAGCAGATGAAGTGGTTGTTATTCAGTTGAAAAACAGTGAGGATTTAAAAAAAGTGCAGGCAGATTTAGAGGAAAGATTAGAAACAAGAAGAAATACTTTTTCTATATATGATGCAGAAGAGGGCTCTAAATTTCAAGGCGCTACAGTAGTTAAAAATGGTAATTATTTAATGCTTATTATTGGAAATCAGGCACAAAATGGAAAATATGCCTTCAATGATATGTTTAAATAAGCCTGTATAGTAAAAAGATGGAGTTGTCGTATTAAATAAATACCATATATAGTCAATAAAATATATTCAATAGACTATATATGATAAGATTTAATTTTAGTGCGACAGCCCCATCTTTTTTTGTTTTTGACTTCAGGTGTGAAAGCTTCACATTTGGTTTTCTCTGACAGTATTAAAAAAACAGAAACTAAAGTAATCTTATATTTACAACAGATAAATTTTGAAATAAAATAGATATATGGATAATCAGGAAAATATTATTATAAAAATTTTAAAAAATATAACAGAAAACAAAGTATCATTTATAAGCGTTATTATTTCTTCAATTTCACTTATACTGGCTGTGATAGGTATTGTTGTAGCAGTAAACTCCTCTAATCGTACATCAGAATTAGAGGAAATACAAAACAGCATATTTAAGGAGGCTGAAAATGAAAAAACTGCAACAGATGATGATACAACAATCAGTATAGAAGAAAAAACGACAGATGAAACCACTACTGCAGAGAGAGATACGACAGATGAAACCACTACGGAGGAAAAAACTACAGTAAATAAAACTACTTCGTCAGAGACTACTGCCAGACAGGAGGAAACTACTACAAAGAAAAATACGTCTGCTCAGAATACAAATGCAGGAGGTAATTCATCAGTTAATACACAGCCAAACGGATTGATACAAAAGCTGCATGTAGATGGTACAAAGCTGGTGAATGAGTCAGGACAGACAGTCGTACTTAATGGTGTAAGCACTCATGGAATTGTATGGTTTCCGCAATACATAAATAAGGAGGCCTTTAAGACTATAAGAGACAGCTTTGGTGGAAATGTAATTAGAATTGCGATGTATTCTGACCCGTCGGCAGGATACTATGAGGGACTTTCCGATAGAGTAGAGGAGGCTGTACAGTATGCTACTGAGCTTGGAATGTATGTTATTATTGACTGGCATATATTAAGTGATGGCAATCCAAATATATACAAAAGCCAGGCAATAAAATTCTTTAATAAAATGTCTGCAAAATATAAGGATTACAACAATGTGCTTTATGAAATCTGTAATGAGCCAAACGGAAATATTACTTGGGCGAATGATGTAAAGCCATATGCAATAGATTTGATTAAGACTATCAGAAATAATGACCCGGATGGTATTATATTAGTAGGTACTACTACCTGGTCACAGGATGTTGATATTGCAGCTGACGACCCTATTACAGGATATAGTAACATTATGTACACCTGTCATTTTTATGCGGCAACACATCAGGATTGGAACAGACAAAAGCTGGAGTATGCTCTTGGTAAGGGACTTCCGGTTTTTGTTTCAGAGTTTAGTATATGTGATGCCTCCGGCAATGGTTGGAATGATGTATACTCTGCAAACCAGTGGATGGAACTGCTTGACAGATACAATGTCAGCTTTGTAGGTTGGAATTTATCAAATAAAGCTGAATCCTCAGCAATTATTTCCAGTTCCTGCGGAAAGACAAGCGGATGGACAGATGCGGAGCTTACAGAAAGCGGTATGTGGCTTGTAAATCAATTGAGAAGTCATTAGAAATTACACAAAAGATAAAAAGAATTGTCGCAAAATATATTTGTAACAGTTTATAAAATATTTGGAGAGGCAGATATGGCAAAAAGTGAAAATCAAAAATTAAAAATATTATACTTAATTGATATCTTAAAAAGATATACAGATGAAAATCATGTTATTAATACAAGTGAAATTATTCAAAAATTAGCAGCAAACGATATTAAAGCTGAAAGAAAAAGTATATATAATGACATTGAAATGCTTCGCAAATATGGATATGAAATTATATTAAGTAAAAGTCCCATGGGATATTATTTAGTAGGGGATGTGTTTGAACTTCCGGAGTTAAAAATGCTGGTCGATGCAGTTGTGGCCTCCAAGTTTTTAAGTGAAAAGAAATCACAGCAGCTCATTAAAAAGCTGGAAGATTTTACCAGTAAATATGAGGCAAAAAAACTGGAAAGACAGGTTTATGTAGCAGATAGGGTAAAGACAGTAAATGAAAGTATTTATTATAATGTTGACCACATTCATGAAGCAATACAGGAAAATGTTAAAATAAAATTTAAGTATTTGGAGTGGAATGATAAGAAAATGCTTGTATTAAAAAGGGATGGCAATGAATATCTGGTGTCACCTGTCAGTCTTGTATGGAATGACGAAAATTATTATTTAGTAGCATATGAAGAAAATGAAAAAAAGATAAAACACTATCGCGTGGATAAGATGAAGGATATTATACTTTTAGAGGAAAAGAGAAGTCAGGAAAGTGAAAATATAAAATTTGACCACGCCAAGTTTTCAAAGAAAACCTTCGGAATGTATGGTGGAGAAAGCGTAAAGGTAAGTCTTGAATTTCCAAAACATATGATAGGTGTAATGATAGACAGATTTGGAAATAATATTCCGATTATTAAAACCGGTGAGAAGAGGTATAAGACAAGCGTGGATGTAGTTAAGAGCAGTCAGTTCTTCGGATGGCTTACAGGTCTGGGAAGCAGTGTAAAGCTACTTGGAGATGAAGCAGTGAAAGATGAGTACAAAAAGTATTTGGAAGATATTCTAAAGGAGTACTAGATATATATGGAAAATATTTGTCCTTATTATAAAAAATGCGGTGGTTGCAACTATCAGGATATGCCATATGAGAAACAGCTTGAGAAAAAATTGCATAAAGTAAAATCCCTTATAGGCTCATATGTCAGGGTGGACAAAATAATAGGAATGGATACACCGTACAATTATCGAAATAAGGTAAATGCAGCTTTTCGCAGGAACAAAAACGGAGAGATAATATCAGGAGTATATAGGGAGGGAACGCATGAACTTATAGCAATAGATAATTGTCAGATAGAAGATAATACCGCTGATAGAATTATTAAAACAATAGGAGAACTGGCAAAATCCTTTAAACTCCAAATTTATGATGAGGATAGAAGAAACGGAATATTACGTCATGTAATGATCAGAAGAGGTTTTGTATCAGGACAGGTGATGGTGGTTTTAGTTACAGGTACACATATGTTTCCGTCTAAAAATAACTTCTGTCTGGAGTTAAGAAAGCGCCATCCTGAGATAACCACAATTGTACAAAACATTAATGACAGACGTACAAGTATGGTATTAGGTGATAAGGAAAATGTAATATATGGAAACGGATATATAGAGGATACATTATGTGGCTATAAATTCAAGATTTCGTCTAAATCTTTTTATCAGATAAATCATGTACAGACAGAGATACTCTACAAAACAGCAATAGACTATTGTGATTTCAAGGGAAATGAAAAGCTTTTAGATGCCTACTGTGGTATTGGTACAATAGGAATAACAGCTTCGAAAAGGGTAAAAGAGGTTATAGGAGTAGAATTAAATAAACAGGCAGTAAAGGATGCTATAACAAATGCAAAGCTTAACGGAATAAAAAATATACGCTTTATAAATGAAGATGCAGGGAAGTATATGGTAAAGCTGGCATCGCAAAATGAAAAAATAGATGTGGTCATTATGGACCCACCAAGAGCAGGGAGCACAGAAGAATTTTTATCTTCTTTAATAAGGCTTGCACCCCAAAAGCTAATATATGTATCATGTGACCCGGAAACAATGGCAAGGGATTTAAAGTATCTGGTGGGACATGGATATAAGTGCAGGAGTGCTGTGGCAGTAGACATGTTTCCGCACACTTCACATATAGAGACGGTCGTAATGCTTTCTAACAAAAAACACATAGTCAGATAAACATAAAAGCGGAGTTTGGCAGGTATGAAGGTAAAGTTCTAATTGATAAATCAAAGAAAGAGGCAAAACATACAGGCTGATAGACCGGGTTACTATTATTTATATTTTACTAATAAGAAATAAGTATAAGTTAAAGTTGAAGATACTTAGTCTTATACTTATTTTAGAATTTGGATTTTAGTATTTCTGCAAACTCTTCAATATAATATCCGGAGTTCTCTTTATCCCAAAAGGCGCAGTATCTTTTTTGAATCGGCTCTTCATTTCGGGTAAGGGGAATTCTGGTAATTGAAGTATCGAACCATACTTCTCCACCAATGACATCTACAGGGAGATAACCCTGTCCGGTGATAATTTTTAGTCTTGCTTCCTGCATATTTTCAACGAATATGAAATCTCCATGTAATCCGACATATTCATCATAGTATTTTTTCTCTTCCTCTTGACTGGAAGGATTGATGATAAGGATGCAAGGAATGTTTTTTAAATCCTCCGCCTCTATATGGTCAAGCCTGGATAATGGATTTCTTGATGATATCTGGATGTAAGTTGTGCTTTGAGAGAGAATTAAATTGTTGTATGCACTTGAAAAAGCACGGCGCTGATCATTTAACGCAAGATCAATTTTGTTATATATTAATGCATGGTATAAATCGTCATGGCTTCCTGTTATGATCTGAACATCTACATTAGGATATCTTTCAGAGAATTCTTCTACTGCTTCATAGAATTCATATCCATGATATCCTTTATAATATCCAAGTCTAAGGATAGCAGAATCATTTCCTTCAATACGTTTTGTCTCTCTTATCATCTGTTCAAGATCTGAGCGAATAATCAAACTTTTCTTATAGAAATATTCCCCGGCAGGTGTGAGACTGAAGGTTCTATTATGGCGTTTCAAAAGTTGTACACCAAGTTCATCCTCAAGCTTCTTTATTTGTTGCGATATTGCAGACTGAGATACATTGCATTTTTCAGCGGCTACATAAAAATTGCCACATTCTATGATTGCCTGTAAATATTCCATTTGACGAAAAAGCATAACATTTTCTCCTCCAAATATTAGATGTACTTATTATCTTGAGTTTCCGTATTTTTTATTTTTTGCTTCAAAAAGCTTACATCATCATAATG
>CAMWKO010000015.1 GCA_947174885.1 uncultured Clostridia bacterium | reverse complement strand
CCTACATTATATCATAAGCACAGCTTATGATTATCCGCAGTCGCCAAATAAGTGTATAAATACCCTTACTTGGCTCGTTGCCTACATTATATCATAAGCACAGCTTATGATTATCCGCAGTCGCCAAATAAGTGTGTAAACACCCTTACTTGGCTCGTTGCCTAATAAATATGAAATTATGATTATTGCTTATAAATACTTGTGAAATTAGTATTTGGCTAATAATTTATATAGTACAGTCTGTTATCAATTATATATTGTACTACATCCCTGTTTAAATATGAATGGATATTTTCATCTGTATAAAAGTTATTACGGATATCACTGGATGAAATATTTATATTCTCCATTGGCAGTTTTCTGATGTCAGGATTAGAAGCTTTATATGTTTTGATTAAATTTGTTACAATATTCTCATATGCAGTATCGGTAATTCCATCACGCAATGAAGAAATTATTACAGCTTTTTCTAATATAATTTCCGGATTATACCAGCTTTCTAGATTTCTGATAGAGTCGCCACCCAATATAAAAAAGTAATTATTTTCAGGATATGCTTTTTTTAAGAGTGTAAGTGTATCAGCTGTATAGATATAGCCTTCTCTTTTCATTTCAAAATCCGAAAATTCCATATAAGGATAGTCTTTTATGGCTAATTTAACCATATTAATCCGATGATTATCCTCTGTTATTACACGTGTTTTTTTATGAGGCGGCTTTTTTGATGGCATTATAAGAATTTTATCTAAATTGAAACTCTCATATGCTCTTTTAGCCAAAGTTATATGTCCGTTGTGAATGGGATCAAACGTTCCACCTAAAATGCCTATATCACTCATATCATACCTATCTTGGAAATTCAATCTTTGGATTATCCTTATTCTGCTTATAAAGTATAATCTTTCTGCCAATAACCTGAACCAGTTCGGAATTAGTACGCTCTGCAAGTACATATCCTATAGATTTCGGATCATCCATGCAGTTTTTTAATACATTGAGTTTTACAAGCTCTCTTTTATTTAATGCATCTTCAATAGCCTCTGTAATTTCAGGGGTAAGACTATTTTTCCCTATATGAAATATAGTATCAATATTATGGGCCAATCCCATAAGATAAGCTCTGTTTTTACTTGTCATAATATTTCCTCCTATTTGTAATAGTCAAATTCGTGACCATATATTCGTACAGTATCGCCATCTTCAATGCCTAATTCTACAAGCTCGTCTAAAATACCATTGTTTTTCATAAAGTTTTGGAAGAATACAAAGCCTTTTTCAGATTCAAGATTTGTATATCCAAGCATTTTTTCAATACGAGGACCCTCTATACAGTAAATACCCTCTTCGTTCTTAAATACTGTATACGGATCTTCAGGATTATCATAAAACTCATTAGGATCATATTCTGCTTCAAATATAACAGGAGTTTTATCCATATTATCCAACAAGCCCTGAACATGGTATAAAAGCTCCTTTAATCCCTTTCCGCTTACTGCTGAAATAGGAAATACTTTAATGCCTTGAGGTTCAAATTCATCCTTAATAGCCTGAATATAACTTTCACTTTCATCATAAATTGCGTCAATCTTATTGGCAGCAATTACCCATGGCTTATTTAAAAGTTCTTCATTATATGCCTTAAGTTCATTATTAATTGTATTAATATCCTCTATCGGGTTTCTTCCTTCTACAGAAGCGGCATCCACCATATGAATAGTAACCTTTGTTCTTTCAATATGCTTTAGGAATTCATGACCCAGACCTATACCCTCACTGGCACCCTCAATAAGACCGGGTATATCTGCAATTACAAATCCTTTAGCATCATCTAAGTCTACAACTCCAAGATTTGGATTTAAAGTTGTAAAATGATAATTTGCAATTTTAGGAGTTGCGTTTGTAACTCTTGAAAGCAGTGTGGATTTACCAACATTTGGAAATCCTACAAGTCCTACATCAGCAATTACCTTTAATTCAAGAAATACATATAATTCCCTGCTTGGTTTACCGGGCTTTGCATACTTAGGAGCCTGCATGGTGGCTGTAGCATAATGCTGATTGCCTTTACCGCCTCTGCCGCCTTTTAGAATAATCTGCCGCCTGTTATCACCTGACATATCAGCAATAACCTTTCCTGTTTCAGCATCCTTAATAACAGTACCTTCCGGTACCTTTACTATAAGGTCCTTACCATTTTTTCCGTGTTGATTGCGTTTTCCACCCTCTTCACCTGCTTCGGCTACGTATTTTCTAATATGTCTGAAGTCATTAAGTGTATTAAGACCTAAATCCACTTCAAAAATAATATCACCGCCGTCTCCGCCGTCACCACCGTCAGGACCACCGTCAGGAACGAATAATTCTCTGCGGAAACTTACATGACCGTCTCCGCCTTTACCCGATTTAATAAAAATTTTTGCACTGTCTGCAAACATAATGTCCTCCAAACTATATATCAAAGTATATCTTTATAATATACATAAATGTCCACGTCATTAATTTAGAATAGCCGGTATAAATACATTTAAAGGCTTCAACCGGTTATGATTGAAGCCTTTGCTTTTAATAAAAGAATATTCTAAAAACACTCTTTTATATAATTCAACTATTCAGCTACTGGATAAACAGAAACCTGCTTTTTGTCTCTGCCTTTTCTTTCAAATCTAACAATACCATCTGCTGTTGCAAATAATGTATCATCACCACCGATGCCTACATTTGTACCTGGATGAATTTTTGTTCCACGCTGTCTGTAAAGAATGTTACCAGCTTTAACAAACTGACCATCTGCTCTCTTAGCACCAAGTCTTTTTGATTCTGAATCTCTACCGTTCTTTGTAGAACCAACACCCTTTTTATGAGCGAATAACTGAAGGTTCATTTTTAACATAACTTACACCTCCTTGTAAGATATCTTCAAATATTTATTACCATATTCATTCTCAATATCAGTAAGACCTAATATCATTGAATTTATAAGTAGTGTAGATTCTTTGCTAATATTTCCTGAAAGCATAAAGCTTATCCTGCCGGTTTTTTCATCTTCATAGCCTTCAAATGTATCTTTTGTAAACCTTTCAATAGCATTTGAAGTTGTAATAACTAAAGCGGATACTGCAGCACATATAATATCCTTACCGGATCTTGCATAGCCGGCGTGTCCGATTACTTCAAAACCTGTAGGATTATTTAAAGAATCCGTATAAATCGTTACATTAATCATAAATATTATGCGTTGATTTTTGTAATCTTTACAGCTGTAAGCTGCTGTCTGTGACCATTTTTCTTGTGGTAACCGGTTTTTCTCTTATACTTGTAAACGATAACTTTTTTACCCTTTACATTGTCGATAACATCAGCTTCTACAGAAGCACCGTTAACTGTTGGAACACCAACCTTAACGTCATCGCCACTAACAAGAAGAACCTGATCAAAAGTAACTTTATCTCCGGCTTCAACACCAAGCTTTTCAACCTTGATTATATCGCCTTCCGATACCTTGTACTGTTTTCCACCTGTTGCTATAATCGCGTACATAAGCACACCTCCTATTTATTCAATATAAATTGAACATTACTCGCCAATTTCGGTGATTGCATAGCAATACTTATAACCTCGTTGTGCGGCATACCATAGAATATTAACATAATAGGGAAAATAAGTCAACAGAAATTATTATTTATCCCTTTTCCTTACTCCCAATTCGCTTTCATGTTCCCGATGTTTCTAAACTTAAGGTTGGTGAATATTTATAAATCCTTGTCCATGGGATGATTTGCAGGTTTACTCTGCAAATTGGAAGTTGTATTAATCTTTTTTGTAAAATACTAATGTCAATTTATTGTTGATTATCTCTGTTTTTCCCATTTGATGATATCCCATTACTTGCATCTTCCCATCATTTTTTGAAACATAATATGACATTCCATTTGTGGGGCATGTCAATATTTCTTTTATAGCCCGTTATTACTGTAATTTTTGACCTGTAATAGGACCATAAGTTTCATCGAAACTTTTCCAAACTTCGATAAGGATTAGATACATCCTCTCCATTGTCCTCCACAGTTTCTTGTATTTCTAATAAAATTTTCTTATCTATATTTTTATTATTTTTTAAAGATTCTTTAACTTTTTCATATGTACCCTGTAATCCTAAATTTATGACAATGGAAAGAATAACATCTACTTCATCATATTTTTCTGTATTCCATATAAATTTTATTTTATCATCTAGTTTCTGTCTTATTTTATCATTCAGTATTTCATAAGTAAAAATTTGTCTCTCAGCTAGTATATTTACAATATCTAAAAATTCCTCTTTAATTATCATTCCATTTTGATATTTATTTAAAATATCTACAATCATAATTTCAAGTTCTTTAATTGAAACTCTATCTGGTATCTTATTGTATTCTTCTATTCTCATAATTTTTACTTACCTTCTATTGGAATATGGACTTCATTTAATGATTGATTTTCTGTCTATTCTTCTGTTGTTTTTAACTGCTTATTGTCAATTTTTATTTGAGCTGTATACCTACTTTCTGATGTACAACCTGGATATTTACTTGCTGCAATGGGATCTGGTTTATGCCAACGAATAATTGCTTTCTTTTGCCCTTATGGTCATGTGTTCCTGTACACTCTTTCTGCACCAAGTTTCCGCTTGCATCTTCTACATAAAAGCGGTAATATCATTTCTTGCAAGAAAATCACAGGTGTAAAAGGCAAAGCATTTTGTGTACTGCTTCACCCATTTCCCGCAGTCTCCTAGTCAGCTATCTGTACCTGCAGGTCACACTGGGGAGTGATATAATAACTAGCAATCCAACTGATGTGTTCTTCTTCCCAAAGAGATACATTCATATAGTAATTATAGCCTTCTGTCAAAAATAACTGGAATGTGTATATTTGTCCGTCAAACTCCTGATACCACTTCTGGATCAGCTCGTATTCATAGTTAAAGCTGTAAGGACATTCCGGTTCCCAAGTCTCCTGTAATTGCAGCGTAATGTTCTCCAGCCTGTATTCTTCCGTAATCAGATGCAGAGTCGTATAATTGCTGGGAAACCAGTGGTGTTTGTTCTGATATTCTGGAATTCCATCGTTATCATAATCCACCATATACAAGTCATAGTCAGATGAAAGCCTCTGAAGTTTTACAGGGTCCGTGACGGATTCCTCACATCCGGTATATACAATAATATCATCACTGATGGGTGATGCCGCCATCAGTTCTTTTTGAATGTTCTCTACATAGCTGTTAATCTGCCCTAGCGTGGAAGCATTGCTCTGATACCCCTTTGTCCATATATAATCCTTAGGTTGCAGCGTCACTTCTACTGACGACCTGCTGATTCCCTCCAAGGTTAAGGGATTCAGATAAATCGTGTCATTGTATTTAGAGTAGTAGTTATAGTTGATATTCACCAGATAAAATCCGTTCTTATAGGGCACCACACGGGCATTCATATCAAATTTAGTTACCTGATTTAGGTATTCCAGTTCATTTTCCACAAGACGGTAACAACTGATATCCACAAAGCGGTCCGAACCGCCCGAATCCACTACCAAAATCAAAAATCGGGATTCTTCAATGCCATATTGATAGATGTGGCGAACATATTTCTTAAAGTAATCCAGATCCATCCAGTTATTTTCCATAGAGGCAAACCAGGTCTCGTACACTGCCTCATAGTCTGTCAGCTCCAGAGGCGCCGCAAGAGCGTCCAGCAAGGACCAATCTCTGGTAAAAAGGGCTTTTTCAGACAAAAGCACCAGTCCTTCCGGAACAATAGTACCATCCAATAGTATCTCCATCTCTTCTGTTTCCGGGTTATACTCTGTTGTCATTTCCTCCGGCAATGGCGTTGGTTTAAACTCTCCCTGTACCTGTTGTAATAATTCTGCCGCCACTTCACACCGATTCTCCGGAAAGGCCTGCGTTGCGTCCTCCGGCTGAAGACATATGTTCTCTACATTGCTGTCCTTGTGGTCCCAGGAATCATCTATCACTACATGAATCCGAGGTTTGATTCCATAGAGGGCAATCGGTTCCAGTTCTGCCTTTTCCCTCTCACCGTCATAGAGAAATGCTTGCAACAGGTACTGCTCCAGCTGCTCTTTGTAATACAGAACGAAATACACCTGCTGGCCGTCCAGCATAAAGAGCCACTGCTGTTTCTGTGGGACATAGCCCAAATGTTCTGGTGTCCAGAGCACATAATCCAAGGCTGCTGTCAGCTTGTTCTTTTCCTCTTCTGACAACCCTTTTTCCGCACCGCTGAAATGTTCGCTGTTTCGATTCCGCAGCATCAGATCCATACCAATCTCCTGAACATACGTCGCCATGGTGGTTTGGAGATTTATTTCTTCTGCCGGTTCATTTGTCTGTTCCATTGCCCACACTTTTCTGATCTCACAATCCGTACTGCTACGGCGCAGATAAATCTGATCCTGGTCGCTCAGCCACATAAAGCCTCTAGTCTCTCCGCTTAAGTCAAAAAGTCCCAGTGCTTTGGTGGCTTCTTTATTATAGTCATCATAATTGCAGACCATATAGAAGGTTCCCTCATAGGAAAATATTGCATATAGTCGGTGATAGCCCACATAGTCGTAGCCTGCAAGGGTATAGGAGCCTGCGTCATTTTGCTCCAGAAGGATGGAGGTACTGCTTCCGTAATCGTACTGGGGACGCTCCATCATTATAATTTCATCCAGACCATCCCCATCCATATCCAGCCGGTAAAAATCATAAGATGCTGTTTTGGTCTCATTTGCCAGAACGGTATTGATTTCCTCTTCCTGAAGGGACAATTCCTCTCCCACCCGAGGCATATAATCAAAATCTTCCCGGTTTATCTTCAGATCGACATCATCCAGTTTTTGCAGCAGAGCGTCCGAAGTTCCTGCCACCAGTGCATCATGAAGTTGCTGAACCAGTTCAGACGGGAAATTGGCTGTGTCTGCATCCTGGGACAGATCCGGCAGTGTTTTTTCGGTGTCCTCAAAAGTCAGTTGGAGCACAAGAGCATCTAACGTTTCATACAGAGTTTGTTTCTTTTCAGTGGCTGAATCTGTAGTATCGCCTTCCTCTTTTGTAGCTGTGCTGCAGCCTGCCAGTGGGAGGATCAGCAACAGGAGCATCAGCAATATCCGTAACCTTTTATATAAAAATCTTATATACCATAATTTCCTGTGACAATATCTCTTTTTCATTTTGTTTTTCTTTATTCCTTTCACTATAATAACAGAAATCTCCTACATACTTTACTTTTTCCCAAATCATTTTGTTCGTCCTCCCATTTGAGCATATTTAATAAGCATTATAGAATATTATAAATTTTCAGTCAATCCTTGAAAAGACTTTTGAGTTTCACTATTTTTATTATAGAATTAAGGTAATGTACCAAAAGGATTTATGACATTTTAAAATTCATTTTTTATACACTGGGACATGCCATTAAGCGTGTCCTTGTAGGATTAAGCTTAGACATAAAAGGGTTCATTTTTAAAAAAGTGCACTCACAACGGCTTACATTGGTTGACTGCCTTGGAATAGAGGCTTTTGGATGATTAGGTATCAAAAAAGAGGGAAAGTCAAAAAAATATTATAAGAAATACAAAATCTCAACAAATTATTGGTTAACAATAAAATATTAAAGCTATGTAAGGAATTTATTACTATTGAATTTCTCATAAAAAATTGGTAAAATTAATATATTATATATAGCTCGTGAAAATATTAATAATATGTATAGTCACAATTTTGTAGAGCGGAAAGGTGTATCTATGAAGAAGAAAACCATTATTGAAGATACTAATAAAAATATTAATGAACTGGGCGTTGTAGATGAACATGAAGAAACATATCAGGACATTTTAGTTCAGATTGATGAAGAAAAGGAAGTTTCTAAGGATGAAGATATTTTTAGTGAGTATGAGAAGGATTTTGAAATTGAAAATCCGGATAGGTCATATACAAATCCTGAAAATGATTTAGCTTCAGAAAATATATCAGATAACACTGAAAATTTAGAAATTTCCGATGAAATTGTACCTCATTTATTAGAAGAAACTGATATCACTCCTACTATGGATAATAAAAAAAATAATTCAAAAAAAGTTAAAGAAGCTAAAAAGGTCAAAACTGATAAATCATCTAAAAAGAAAGACAAAAAGCTTAAAGATAAGAATTTGCAAAAAACCAAATTAATACACTCTATTAATATAAAAATGGCATTTATGGTATTTTTAAGTGTTTTACTTGCTCTTGTTGTTACTTTCTTTGTTACAATGTCTGGTTTTGAATCTGGTATTGATTCATTAGTCAGAACTAATATGGTAACAGCTGTTAGTACATATAATACTCTTTTAGAAGATACTATTCTTTTAACTAAAAACAATTTGACTACAAGTAATCTGACCTCGTTATATAAAAATGAAGGTTTATCAGGAGTTGAATCAAGCCATGTTTCACTAGTAAATGAGGAAGGAAATTATACCTATAATATAGACCATACTCTTATTGGTGAAAAGGTAGTTTATGAGGAAATACTTGAATTAGTAAAAAAACATAGAGAAAATCCAAAAGAAAAAATTGAGCCGGATGTTCTTGAAATTTCTGATGGTGAAAAATCCTACTATATAGGCTATTATGCCTGTGATAATGGCTGGTTGCTTCTATGTACAGCAGATAAGGATGAGCTTTACCAGACTTATGATGAAGTAAGAAAAACCACACTTATTGGTGCGGCTGTTATTTTAGTTATATTTGCAGCATTTGGATTCCTTGTATCAAATAGTATTACAAAGCCTATAAAAAAACTTACATCAGTTATTCATAAAACAGCAAGTCTTGATTTCAGACCAAATCCTGTACTTGATAAGTTATGTAAGGTTAAAGATGAGACTGGTGAAATGTCGAGAGCACTTTATGATATGCAGTTGTCTGTAAAAGATGTTATTGCCAAGATTAATCTTACTTCAGACATTATCAACAGTAATTCATTAAGTCTTAAGGATTTGGCTGATTTGGTTAATGCAAACTCAACTGACAATTCAGCTACAACTGAAGAATTAGCTGCCGGTATGCAGGAAACTGCTGCTTCTACTACCCGTGTTGATGAGAATATTAACAATATACTTCTTTCTATTGATAATATTTCAAATAAAACAAAAGATGGTCAGGATTTAGCTATTAAAATTATGAATAAGGCTTCCAAGCTTAAGACAGATACTATTTTAGCAAGTGATAATGGCAAGGAAATGTTTGCCAATGTCCGCAAAGAAACATCAGTTGCTATTGAAAAATCTAAGGATGTTGAT
Source organism: uncultured Clostridia bacterium (assembly GCA_947174885.1). Taxonomy (GTDB): domain Bacteria; phylum Bacillota; class Clostridia; order Lachnospirales; family Lachnospiraceae; genus SVEL01. The sequence continues at coordinate 53,331 of CAMWKO010000015.1, read as the reverse complement.
AAGATTAATTCTCTTACAAAAACTATTCTTGATATTTCAGACCAGACAAGTCTGCTTTCAATCAATGCATCTATTGAAGCTGCAAGAGCCGGCGAGGCAGGACGTGGATTTGCAGTTGTTGCAGAACAGATTGGTCATTTGGCATATCTTTCAGCTGCTACAGTTGAAAATATCGGAACTATTGTTGAAGATGTAAATAATGCAGTTAATAGTATGGCAGAATGTTTAGAAACTACATTAAACTTCCTTGAGGAAAAAGTATTGGAAGATTATAGTGGATTTATTTCAGTATCGGATGAATATAATTCAGATGCAGATTTATTTGAAAAATCTATGAAAGAAATTTATAAATCAATTACAGAGCTTGAAAGCAGTACTACTCTTATTGCAGATGCTATTTCAGGTATTAATAATACAATTAATGACTCTTCTGTTGGAGTTTCAAATATTGCTGAAAAGACTTCAGATATTGTTTCACTTACAATCAGAACAAATGAAATGGTTGATGAAAGTGTTCAGAATGCAAAAGAGCTTAATAACATTGTTGAAGTATTTAAGTTGTAAATAAACATAAGGAATAAAGGGCTGTTGCAACAGCCCTTTATTTTTTTAATATAATACGCTCTCTTACCTTTTTTCTTGTAATTTCAAGTATTTTAAGCTTAGTCATATCTACAATGTTTACCTTGAGACGGTCAGTTTTTGCCATCTCCTTAAGTGATTTTACCAGTTCGTCATTTTGGGAATTATCCTCCATATTTATGAAATCACACATTATAATACCCGATATATTTCTAAGACGAAGCTGCCTTAAAATCTCTTTACCTGCTTCTAAATTGATATTATAAAAGGTATTACTGCTCCCCTTTCCCTTTATACATTTACCTGTATTTACATCAATTACCGTCATAGCCTCAGTATATTCTATGACAAGATATGCTCCCGACTTTAACCATATGTTTTTTGAAGCTATTTCTTTTAAAACTCCCTCAAAATTGTACAGCTTGTAAAGTGGCAGCAAAGAATCCTCATAATATCGGTAATTAACCTCATAATTATATTTGTCCACTGCATCTTTACACTCCTCTAAAAGCTCTTTGCTGTCACTTATAATTTCGTCACCGTTTTCAATTATATCCAGTATAAGACTATAATTTGAATTAATGGCTTTATGCACAAGAGAATATGCAGGTCTGCACAAAGCTTTAGCTTCAATATCTAAATATTTATTTTTAAGAGCCAATGCCTCTGAAAATACTATATCATTTGAAACCTTATACGCTTCAGTTCTTACAATAAAGCTGCAATTATCACACAGTGGTGTCATATCAGCTACAATTTTTTCTATGTATTCATTATCTGAAATTTTTTTTGAAACCCTGACACCATTATTTGTACCGGCCTCAAAAATAACATATTTACCGGTAAATTGAATATTTGCAGTAAGAACACCGTTTTTTGTCTTTACAGGCTCCTTAATAAGCTGTACCAGCATACTGTCACCCTCACAGACCTTATCGGTATTTTTTCTGTTGGTAAAAACAGGTTTTTTACATTCTCGTAAAGACAAATATCCTACTTTGCCTTTTTCGTATTCCAGAAATGCACCATCAATATTTTTAACAACATCATTTACATGGGCAACATATATATTGTTAATATCGCAATCCTCATCTTCATACAATACAGATGCTTCAACTGCTCTGTCATTTTCATAAACCATAAGTATGTCAGCGGGCTTAGTATATTCAGTTGTAACCTTGGAAATAACAAACTTTTTATGCAATATCTTCACCAAAACTTTCTAATGGAATAAACTCTTCTTTGCCGTCTGTTTCCTTAATACCATATACCTCTATACGCTTAATTAAAAGTGATATATCCTCTAAGCTTCTGTTATTTTCTGCATATAAAGCCGAAAATACAAGCTCTGGTTTTAGATTATCTACACTGCCGGCAGCTAATTTAAGAAAATATCCGTTTTCATATGGTTTAAAATCATATATTAACGGTTTTAAATCTATTTCCTTTGTACTTTTCTTTGTTTCTTTAGTAATGATAATGCTGTCCTTAGATAAAAAACTGCTTATAGCCTCATTAAAATCAAAATCAGGCTCATAGCTCTCTCTGAATTTTACATAATAGTCTGCTGCTGCTACAAGGGTCATAGCTTTTGTAGCATTATCCTCAAGCAATTTGTAGGAAAGTACAGGCATATCAGGTACGCTTACTTTATTTAAAATCTCAAGTGATGTTTTACTGTCTAAAGTACTATGAACTTCAATATCAACATATTCAGCTTCACTTGTAAGTCCAAGACCTAAAGGTGAGGCAAAGGACATAATCTGATGAGGATTAAATCCCTCAGAATACGCTATATCTATGTCAGCTCTCTTTATAACCTTCTGGAAATATCTCATAACATCAAGGTGGCTGATAAATTTCATGGCACCTCTTTTGGCAAATTTAATTCTTATTTTCAAAACAGATTCCTCCTCCAAAGGTAGCAGCACCACAGCCCTGACACTGCATTTTACAGTTTGGTGTTACATTTTCATTTTTTGCATTGTTCCACTCCCGTTTCAGGAAATCTTTAGTAACACCTATATCTATGAAATCCCAAGGAAATACTTCCTCTAAATCTCTTTCTCTGGTAGTATAAAAGTCTAAATCAATACCTGCATCGGATATTGCCTGCATCCACTTTTCATTATTAAAAAAGTCACCCCATGCGTCATAAATACATCCTGCCTTATAAGCATTATAAATAACCTTTGACACCTTTCTGTCACCTCTGGCAAGCAATCCCTCTAAAACTGATACATCAGCCTCATGCCAGTTATATTTTATACTTTTTTTGTTAAGCATTTCTTTCATTCTGTCATTTACAACCTTTGCTCTGGATAAAAATTCCTCCTTAGTACACATGGCTGCCCATTGAAACGGTGTAAACGGTTTGGGAATAAAAAATGATGAACTGGCAGTAACAGATACTTTTCCTATACGCTCACCCTTTGGAATTTTATAATATTCCTCTGCTACCTTCTCCGATAATTCGGCAATTCCCTGCATATCACTAACGGTTTCCGTCGGAAGACCGAGCATAAAATAAAGTTTAACCTTATTCCAACCACCTTTGAATGCGAGAGCACATCCGGTTAGAATCTGTTCCTCCGTAAGTCCTTTATTTATAACATTTCTAAGACGTTGAGAACCGGCCTCAGGGGCAAAGGTAAGAGAAGATTTTTTAATATCCTGCACCTTGCTCATGACATCTAAAGAAAACGAATCTACTCTTAGTGATGGTAGAGAAATATTTATACCTTTCTCCTTTAATTCTGCAATTAAAAATTCCAAAAGCTCTTTAAGCTTTGAATAGTCGGATGAACTAAGGGAGCTTAAGGATATTTCCTCATGGCCGGTATTTTTAATCATTTCCACTGCCATATCCTTTAAATAATCAATATTTCTTTCCCTGACCGGTCTGTATATCATACCCGCCTGACAAAATCTGCAGCCTCTTATACAGCCTCTTTGAATTTCTAAAACAACTCTGTCCTGAGTAGCTCTTATAAACGGTACAAGCGGCTTTTGCGGATAGTAAGTATGACTCAAATCCATAATAATTGTCTTTTTGATTTTATTCTTAGCATTTTTGTTGTTAGGAACAAATTCTTTAATAGTACCGTCTTCGTTATAGGTTACATCATAAAACATTGGTACATATATACCATCTATAGCAGCTACTTTCTCAAGGAAGGATATTCTGTCTCCACCACAGGCTCTGTTTTCACGATAAATTCTTATAACGTCTTCATATACCATTTCACCCTCGCCAAGACTGAATATATCGAAATATTCAGCAATAGGCTCCGGATTATATGCACATGGTCCACCACCGATTACAATAGGGTCATCCTCTGTTCTGTCCTTTGAAAAAAGCGGTATATGACTTAAGTCTAAAATCTGGAGAATATTTGTATAACACATTTCATACTGAATAGTTATACCCAGAAAATCAAAGCTTTTAATAGGGTCCTGACTCTCTAAGGCAAATAAAGGTATGTTATGCTCTCGCATAAGCCTGTCCAAATCCACCCATGGAGAATATACACGTTCGCAGTAAACTCCCTCCATTTTATTGAACATGTCATATAAAATCTGTATGCCCAAATGTGACATACCTATTTCATATACATCAGGAAAGCACATGGCAAAACGGACATCTACATCTTTTAAGTCCTTTTCTACCATATTTACTTCTTTTCCTATGTATCTGGCAGGCTTTTCCACCTGCAGTAATATTTCATCCGGTAAAGCTAATTTATACATATAAACTCCATTTTCTATCAGTTATTAATTTTTGCTACTGCACGGTCAAGCAGGGTTTTAACCTCCTCATCCATGGTCAGGTCATAAACCATGGCAAAGCAATCAGCAGCATTTTCAAAATTTCCGTTATCCATTTCTATCTGACCTACTCTGAATGTAATACCAAGTGTATCACTGTTAGGTCCAAGCGGTATTTTTTCTTTTTCTAATATTTCTTGCATATCCTTAAGAGGAATGTTATCCGTACTGTCTTTTAGCGTTTCAGAAATGAATTTAAGCTCATTTACGGCATTTTCCGTCTCAAAATATATATTACTGTACATATATAGTACTCTGGCAATTTCAGGCTTGTAGCTTTCAAGATAATGGTATCCGAGATTTCTGTAAAATCTTGCAAGTGTAGCTCTGCTGCAGCAGAAATTATAAGCCTCAAAGCTAACCTTTCTAAGGGATTTTATATTGTTAGTCATCTTATATAATTCACCCAACTGTAATAATGTATCTAAATCTACAGGATTCCAGTTCAGACCATTGTTATATGCCATAACAGCCTCATCTAACCTGTTAACCTTCATAAGTGCATATCCTAACAGCCTGTACATTGCATTGATATTATATTCCGTATAGTTCAGTTTACTTACATCCTTTAAAAAATAGGCATAATAGTAGGTCTCCAATATATGGTTAAAACTGTAATATCTTTCGCCTGTATTAAGATAAGGTGCAGAAATCTCTTCTATCAGTTCTTTTATCAGTGGAATTGATTTACTATAATGCTGTTGCTCTATCAGTTTTTTACACTCCCCATATCTTTTATCAATATGTAAATTATCCATCTTATATCCTTTCTTTGTCTATGGCTATATTATTTGCCAAACCTAAAAATACAAATACTAACGGTATGACAACAGGCTGCATTGCTATAAACATACTTTGTATACAATATGCAATAATGCCAACAGTAAACTGTATATTAAAATATTCTCTGTTTTTAATATTTTTTACTATAGTAGCAATTATAACAGAAATATAGGATAATAGCCCTAAAATTCCAACATTTAATAATATTTCTAAAAATTCATTATGTGCAGTTGTAAAATAATAACCGAGTGAATACCTCATTTCATGGGAATAAGCAGATAAAAGTTCAATGCTGCAGGTACCTGTTCCAAATCCGAACAGTTTATTTATAAGGGTACCCTCTCCAAATATATTTAAACACCATTTCCATACATATCCTCTTCCCGTTCCCCAATCATTTGTAAATTTGAAGTATCTGTCTAAAATTCCCAAGGAAAATACCTTATCAACATTTGATGCAATAAATAGCAATGCCAGCATTATTAAAAAAGCAATTATAGCAAATCTGGAAATATTTCTTATATTATCTTCATTTTTTATTTTGCTTTTAAATCTGTCTACAATAACAATCAATATAACAAATAAAATTAGAAGTATCTTAGTAGCACTTCCATAGACCATAAATTTTGTTATATCGGATAAGGGTCTTGCCGTATCACTAAAGATATTATGAAAAAATAAAAATACACAGGTAGATATACAGTATAAAAAGCATAAATACAAAAATCTAATTATTCTTTCTTTATAATTTACTGCAATTAAGAGAACCAGTACAAAGGCAGTAAAAAATCCTGCATAACCGCCATCACTGTTAGCCGTAAACAGACCTATATATCCAAGAAAGCTCATTGCATAGAAATAAGAACGTAATTTCAGTTTCCTGCTTAACACTGCACATGCCATAAATACAGGAGTAAACAGGCATAAAAAGGCAGAATATATGTTAGTATTTCCCAGCGTACTTAAATAATTAATTCTTAAGTCATCATTTATGGAACCTATTAGATTAAATAAATCATATCCCATAAACTGAATAAATGAAAAAATTATTATAATAGAAAAGCTTATCATACATGCTATAAATATATATTTCTTTCTAATATTAATCCTGCTTACAACAAAATAAACTGATACCAGTGCTATATAGTATATTAGTCCCATATTATTACTACAGCTTCCGGTAAAAGCTTCTATTCTGTAATCAGAAAATATTACACTTAAGATGCATATTAATAAAAATATCAGCATTGATATGTCAGTTAAGGATAAGGTTTTAACTGACTGTAAAATATTTGATGCTTTTAAGGAAGATAAATTGCAAAGAATAAGCCTTTCCATAGCATAAAAATAAATCATAGTGGTTGCTATGATTATAAAGCTTAGATATTTTATTTCTAATATACCGGAATATGCCTTTGAAAATATTAAAGGATAAAACATAAGTAATATCATAAGACATATACCGGATGGATATAGCTTTCTTTTATTCATATAGCTCCTAATACAAATAAGTTAAAGTAGATATACTGTCGTGATTGTAGAATGATAGTATCAATAACAACACCAAAAGGAATCCTAATGTAATTAGGATTCCTAAAAGTATTTTTGTAAAAATTCCATTCTCTCTCAGTTTTCTCACAATAAACCTTCCGATAATCGTTATCTTCTAGATAATTCAGTAGTGACATCCTCCCAGGTTACACCACGTTCTGCCATCAGTACCATTACATGATATAGGAAATCAGAAATTTCATACTTTATTTCTTCGGGATTTGGGTTTTTAGCAGCAATTACTATTTCGGTACATTCCTCTCCTACTTTTTTCAGAATTTTATCAATTCCCTTATCAAATAAATAATTTGTGTAGGAGCCTTCCTTTGGATTGGCTTTTCTATCTAATATAATATTATACACATCTTCAAATACTTTATGAGGATTATTTTCCTTATAATCCTTTTTGTAAACATTTCTGTAGAAACAGCTTCTGTTATTTGTATGACATGCAGCACCTACCTGATATACCTTTGCAAGTAATGTATCATTGTCACAATCTATTTCTAAAGATTTCAAATACTGAAAATGTCCTGAGGTAAGTCCTTTTTCCCAAAGCTCGTTCCTGCTTCTGCTGTAATACGTCATTCTTCCCGTATGTATAGTTGCATTAAATGCTTCCACATTCATATAGGCCATCATAAGCACATCGTTTGTCTGATAATCCTGAACTACTACAGGTATTAATCCCTTTTCATCTGTTTTTAAATCAGAAAAGCTTATAATGCATTTTGTGATATTTGCACAAAAACCTGCATCACTCATCTTATGTTTAAGTGACATATAATCTATAGCCTTGTCCGAAAGACCAAAAGCATAGCCAAAGGTCATTTCTGTATTTACATTTGAATTTATAATGTCAAAATCACATGCCACTTCATAAATTGTCTTTACACCATAGTCAGTACTATCCCCGTAGTCAGCCAAAACCATATAAGCACCATTGTCTATAGCAAGTTTAACAGCCTTGGAATCACCGTTTGTGACAATAAGCTTATCCTTACCAAATCTGTCACTCGCCTCCTTTATCATAGCTGAATTACTTTCTTTGCTTAAATCCAATATGGCCATATCAGCACCAGCATATAAGTATTTTTTTACATCCTCAAGACGTTTTATGTTTCCTCCAAGATATACGGGAATATCGACAGCAGACACAATATCCTTTACCGTATCAATATTTAACTCATGCTCACTGTCATTTTCTGATTTTTCAAATATAATAATACCGTCAGCACCGTAGTTTGAATAATATCTGCAAAGCTCCACCGCACTTAAATCAGAACCGCAAACATTTCCGTTTTTCAGTTCAATCTTGGAAATAAGATTAATACAATTCATAAAATCCTCCTATAAGGTACCTTTAGTTGAAAGTACATCTTCAATACGGTTATCCACCTGTGTAGCGCTGTCAATTGCTTTTGCAAAGGCTTTAAATGCAGCCTCTATAATGTGGTGGTCATTCTCTCCTGAAAACATTTTAAAGTGCAGATTCATACCTGCACTATATGAAACGGCATAGAAGAATTCCTTTACCATGGCAGTATCAAAATATCCTACAGACTGGTTTGTAAAATGCAAATCAGAAGAATAGTAAGGTCTTCCCGACAGGTCAACAGCACATAAAACTAAAGCCTCGTCCATTGGAAGTATGGCATTTCCATATCTTTTAATGGATTTTTTATCACCTAAAGCTTTTTTAATGGCTTCTCCTAACACAATACCCGTATCTTCAATTAAATGATGACAATCTACAAATAAATCACCTTTAGCTTTTATATTTAAATCAAAAAGAGCATGTCTTCCAAAACTGTTCAGCATATGGTCAAAAAAACCAATACCGGTATCTACAGTTACATTTCCCTTACCATCTAAATCAATGGTAATCTCAATTTGTGTTTCCTTTGTCTCACGAGTAACCATTGCTTTTCTTACATTAGCCTTTGCCATAAAAAATTTCTCCTGTTATTCTTCAAATCTTACTTTAATGGAATTTGCGTGTGCCGTAAGTCTTTCTGACTCGGCAAATTCTATAATATCTTTATGAATTACCTCAAGTGCCTCTCTTGAATAAGAGATAATACTTGATTTTTTAACAAAGTCATCTACACTGAGAGGTGAGAAGAATTTTGCAGTACCGTTTGTAGGAAGTACATGATTTGGACCGGCAAAATAGTCACCAAGCGGCTCACTACTGTATTCACCAAGGAATATTGCCCCTGCATTTTTTATTCTTGTCATGGTATCAAACGGATTTTTTGTAACTATTTCCAAGTGTTCGGAAGCAATATCGTTGGCAACATCAATAGCTTCGTTTATAGTATCTACAACTAATATATATCCGAAATTTTCAAGAGATTTTTCCATTATATCTTTTCGTGATAAAACCTCTGTAAATTTGTCAACTTCTTTAGAAACCTCTTCGGCAAGGTGCATATCGTTAGTAACAAGAATAGCGGATGCCAGTTCATCATGTTCTGCCTGTGATAAAAGATCGGCTGCTACATATCTTGGATTTGCAGTTTCATCAGCTAAAACCAGAATTTCAGACGGACCTGCAATAGAATCAATGCTTACAAAGCCAAATACCTGTTTTTTAGCCAATGCAACAAAAATATTTCCTGGTCCCACTATTTTATCAACCTTTGGTAGGGTTTCAGTACCAAAGGCAAGAGCAGCTATAGCCTGAGCACCGCCTGCCTTGTAGATTTTATCTATTCCTGCTATATGTGCGGCTACAAGTGTGCCCGGATTTACCTTACCGTCTTTTGAAGGAGGAGTAGTCATAATGATTTCCTCTACTCCGGCTACCTTTGCCGGAATAATATTCATAAGCACTGAAGATGGGTACGCTGCCTTTCCTCCGGGTACATACACACCCACTTTTGATAATGCAGTAACCTTTTGACCAAGTATTGTTCCGTCCGGCTTTGAATCGAACCAGCTGTACTGCCTTTGTTTTTCATGAAAAACTCTTATGTTTTCAGCAGCTTTTTTAATAACCTCCACTAATGACGGCTCTACAAGAGAGTATGCTTCTTCTATTTCTTCTTTAGATACTAAAATATTATCAGCAGTTAAAGTAGTTTTGTCAAATTTTAAGGTATATTCAAAAAGTGCTTTATCACCGTTTGCCCGTACATCGTTTACAATTTCCGCTACAGCATTGGCATATTCATCATAATTATTCGGACTTCTTTTAAGCAAGTCATTTAGTATATTTTTCTTTGATTCTTCATCTAATTTTAAAATACGCATTTTATTCCTCCGTCCTACAAAACACTTTTTAGCTCTTTTATGAAATTTCTGATACGTTCATTTTCCATTTTCATACTTACCTGATTAACTACCATTCTGGCTGAAAGCGGACATATTTCCTCAAGTACATCCAGTCCGTTTTCTTTAAGTGTAGCACCTGTTTCTACTATATCCACAATCACTTCTGATAAGCCCACAATAGGTGCAAGTTCAACAGACCCGTTAAGCTTGATAATCTCAACTGTCTGATGCTTTTTATTATAAAAGTAATCCTTTGCAATATTTGGGTATTTGCTGGCAACTCTTATCATCTCATGATGCTTAAGAAGTTCACCTGCTGATGCAGGACCACAAACACACATACGGCATTTTCCTATACCCAAATCCACAACCTCTAATATATTTCTGCCCTCTTCAAGAATTGTATCCTTTCCTACAATACCTATATCGGCTGCACCATATTCCACATATGTAGGTACATCACCTGCTTTTGCAAGAAAGAATTTAAGTTTGAGTTCTTCATTTACAAAGATAAGCTTTCTGGTATTTTTATCCTTCATTTCCTCGCAGGTAATACCAAATTTTTCAAATATCTCTAAGGTTTGTTTAGCAAGTCTGCCCTTTGCTAAAGCAAATGTTAAATATCTCATGGGGTTCTCCTTATAAATTGAAAGTTTTAGTTTCGTTTACAGTTACATAGTGTATTGTTGAAACTGAGTTTTTACTTTCATAGCCAATATAATCTTCAATAGTAAATTTGGAACTCTTTCTGATTAGCTCTGTTTTAATGTTATCACTTCTTAGCTTAAATGCAAGCTCTATTGCCTTTGTGGAAACATCATTATCATATAAAACTACATGTTTAAGTGTTGTTCCGCCAACAGAAAGCTTTTGCCGCTGCATTGCTACAAGTAAATTGTCAATATTTATGCAAAATCCGATAGACGGAGAATTTTTACCAAATTGTTTTAATAAATCATCATATCTTCCGCCCTTTGCAATAGGATCACCGATTTTATAGGTATAAGCCCTGAATACTACACCTGTATAATACTGATAGTCGCTAACCATACCAAGATCAAAGGAAATATATTTATCATATCCGTAAACTTTAAGAATATTGTATACCTTTTCCAATCTGTCAAGTGCATTATCTATAGTTTCACCGGATACAAGCTTTTTTGCTTCATTTATTACATCTATTGAACCAACCAGCTCTGAAAGCTTCATAAAAGCATTTTTTACAGCTTCAGGAACAGGCATTTCCGAAACAGCCTCTTCTACACCGAAATAGTTTTTATTCGCTAAAAGCTCTCTTATATACGCGGTAGTATCTTCATCTATATTAGCTGCTTCTATCAGACCTTTGAAGTAGTCGGCATGCCCTATTTCTATCTGGAAATCCTTAAGTCCGCATCTAAGCAGGGAATCTATGGTAATTGCAATAATTTCAGCATCAGCATCAGACTTATTGTCACCAATAAGCTCTGCTCCTATATGTGTGGTTTCCTTTAGCTTTCCCTGATGTTCGGCATTGTTTATGAATGTATTGCCCATATAGCAGAATCTTACAGGCATATCCTCATCCATGTAGTATTTTGCGGCAGCTCTTGCAATAGAAGGTGTCATATCAGGTCTTAATACAAGAGTATATCCGTCCCTGTCAAAAAACTTATAAAGGTTCTTTGAGTGTGCCGAGCCCTTTTCTTTATTGAATATATCAAAAAATTCAAAGGTAGGTGTCTGAATATCATTATACCCGTACAGTTTTATTGTTTTATGTATTTCATCCTGTAAATACAGCTTATTTTCACATTCAACATTGTAAATATCTCTTACACCCTCCGGTGTATGCAACAATTTCTTTTCCATATAATCTCCTGCCCGCTTTAGCGTGTTAGTGTATTACCAAATTATCAAACGACAACATTATACTTGATATTTTAAGCAGTGTCAACTTTATTGTGGTCTTGTACATAAATCTAAGTTAAGACACTCAAGAAAATGTACGGGTACACCATTATGTGATGTTATTTTAAAATTTTTATTAACTTCATCATATCTGAAGCTTTTTCTGCCACCCTCTGCACTCCTTTTATAAAAATCGTATATATCTGCAAAAGGTATATAATAAAGCTCATCCTTATGACTATAGTATAATATAATGAAAGAAATGCCCTGCTGTTCTTCAAATTCTTTCATAAAGTTAATCTGATGCTCATGTATATTTGCTATAGAAAAGGTATCTACATTACACTCTTTTGCATCAAAACAAATGGGTATCCCCTGTACCACACCTATATAGTCGACAGTACTCTTCTTTTCAAAATAAGCTAAAGTAATATGTCTTGTGCTCTGATTTATTTCGATAGGCTTAATAGGTGTAGGTATCTTTTGTATAAGACCAAGACCGTTTTCACGATATTTTTCTATACTTAAATTTATCATGTCTTCTAAAGTTGAGCCACGAAGTCCTCTGGAATTCCAAGTTCCCATAATCTAATCCTCCAATTTAACCGGCCAAAATTCAGGCAGTGGTGCTATAAATTCTTTATTTGAAAGATTTTTCATATCATTCTCTAACTGCGGAAAGCTTAATGAATATGAATGTAACAATTGAGAACTTATATTATATTTTGTTTTAAATTTATCATTAATATGTTTATCCCCATACTTGTAATCCCCTATGACAGGATGTCCAATACTTGCAATATGTGCCCGTATCTGATGGGTTTTTCCTGTTATCAGATGTACCTTTAATAAGGTAAGGGTCTGTGACATTATTTCAATGTATTTAACAGGTTCATACGAGGTTTTTATATAATCTTCGTCTTTACTAACTGCCAAAGTACTGATTGAAACCTTATTGTTTTGTATATCTTTTTTTAAATATCCGTCAATAGTAGCTTTTTTATCTACACTGCCCTTTACTAATGCCAGATAATACTTGGAAATCGTTCTGTCCTTAAATAATGCTGATAAAGTCTGTAATCCTGTTAGTGACTTTCCGACAGATATAATACCTGTAGTATTTCTATCCAATCTGTTACAGACAGACGGCATAAAGGTCTGCAAGTCATCTTCTGTCAGACTGCCGTTTTCCAATAAATATCTAATAGCTATGTCGTTAACGGCTATATCGTTCTTTACGGCTTTTTGCGACAACAGACCTATTGGTTTATTTAATAATAAAATATTATCATCCTGATATATAAGACCAACCTTATATTTGTCCAAAACAGATATGTTTTTGGCATGACCACTGGTAATATTTGGTTTTTTTAGTCTAAAATCTTTTTTAATTTCCATAAATGTATTTATGGTTTCTTCTGACAGATATAGTCTGACATTATCACCTACAACCAGTTTTTCATTACCGTTTGCCTTCTTATCATTTAATAAAATATTCTTTTTTCTCAACATCTTATATATAAAACCGCTACCTGCCTTATTCAAATATTTAAGCAGATATTTATCAAGACGCTGACCGGCTTCATTTTTGGATATAATCAACTCTCTCATATTACGGAAACCTTTACATTACATGGAATAAGAAATCAGTTTTTGACTTATTCTTTTGTCCATATTTGCTATGTCATTTATTGCTGTTAAAGCATTAATTTTACTAATAAACCTGTCTTTGTCACTATAAAGTTTTACAGATGAGAAATTACAGTTTTCAGAAAGAATATCTTTTATATGTTTTTCAGTAAAGCTTACATCCAGTTTTTTGTAATCAGAATATAAAAACACTTTTCCATCCAATATATAGGCAAATTGTATAAAAGATATTTTGCTGCTGGAAGCTATGGCTAAGTCGCAGGTAAGTATTCCGTTTTGATTTTTGCTGTATCCCATAAGAGTATTATATATATCGGCATCACCGGATTTATAAGGAATAATTACTGCTAAAAGTGTTATAAGCTTTGCGGCAGGCAGTGCCGCTAATGCTGCAATAACTGCATAAATTGATTTATTTGTGTGGTATATTATTATACCTGTTAAAAATATAATAAAAACACCCAGCATGGATAAGCCTGAAAAAAGAATAAGTCTTTTTTTTCTGTTATTGATATATAAATACGTTCCTTTTTCCAGTGGTTTTAACTGCTTCATAATGCTTCTCCTGATGTTTTGAATTAATGTTAAAGTTTTGTCTTTGACATATATATTAATCTGATTATTCTTCTACATCAGTTGTCTGTTCCTTTGCTTCAAATCTAATATAGCTATATCTGTTATCAAAAAGTTTTTCAGTGTCATATTTTTCAATACTTTCAAAAAAAGCTTTTTCAATAGCTAAATAATTTTTATTTTTAATATTTTCCAATAAATCATTTTTAGTTTCAAATAGTATTGTAGCAAGCTTATAACCCTCATTTTCAATGTGTTTGCATCCTTTTATAACAGTTCCCCCAAAACCATTGACAATCTCCGAAAACTCCTTAAAGGCTTTATCTGCTACATCATTAAGATAGTCCTTATTTTCCTTTGAAATCTCAAAATCTACTACTGCCACACTATGGAATCTAATCATAATCTTAGGTATTTTGTTTTGTTTCAAATAGTTTTCGATAGTTTTGATATCCAATACCATACTGCTCTGACTTAAATTATTAATCTGAATCATATCAGCTATATTCAAAGCTAACATCCTGTCTCCCTCGTTCACAATACATTTGTAAATGCCCAGTTGGTATGCTGTCTGAAACAGATGTAAAAATTCCCTGTCAGAGGATTTCAAATATCCAACAGGCTCTTTATTATCCTTCATCAAATGATGATAGTGATGACACCATTTCTTTGCAAGTTCTAAATCTGTAAAAACATAAATAGAGGGCTGACCATTTGGCTTTAACGCAAGAGGTACACTCAATCCTCTTGTTTTATCCATATAGTCAGTTGCAAGAATAACATATAATCCATCTAATTTATTTAGAAATTCAAGCATTTCAGCATATAAAGAGGCAAAGCCCTTTGTACCGGGTTCCTTTATTGACAATACAACTGCCATATCACTAAATTGTTCACGAATTGTTCTTTCCATTATATTTCCACCTTTAGTTTTTTATAATTCTATCACATAAATATATTAATTACTATAAAATGTTTATTCACTAGAGCAATCCTCCAAGTGACATAAATTTAAATATAATACTATGTGGTACCAGCTTTGCTAATGCTCTGAATAATTTCATAGGAATACTATATACAGATACCTCTTTTTGTAAAATAGCATCTTTTATAGCTTTATCTACTACTTTTTCAGCATCTGACATAAACATTTCCTTATAAAACGGGATTCTGTCAGAAACTTCAAGGGCGATATCAAAAAACTCCGTATTGGCAGGTCCTGGACACACCGCTGTAGCAGAAACACTGGTACCCTTTAATTCCTGATTTAAGGCTCTGGTAAAGCTTAGAACATAAGCTTTACTTGCTGCATAAACTGCAAACTTTTTTTGTGGCATAAATGCCGCTGAAGATGCAATATTTATAATTCTGCTGTTGTAACTCATATATGGTAAAAGCTTTTTTGTAAGAATAGTAAGTGCTTTACAATTTAAATCAACCATATCCATACATTTTTCATCAGATAATTCGTCAAAATCTCCAAAAATGCCAAACCCTGCACAGTTAGCCAATATTTTAATACAGACATTCTCTTCTTTTATCATATCTGCAAGTTCTAAAATGTTATCTGTAGATACTAAATCCATAGGAATGATTTTACAGGGTTTATCTATTGTTTTTGCAATTTCATCTAACCGTTCTTTACGTCTGGCAACTAAATATAACTCATCAATACATTTAAACTGGTTGGAAAATTTTGTTGCCATTATACTTCCAAAGCCTGAGGATGCTCCTGTTATTAATGCAATTTTCTTCATGTCTAATGTCCTTTCTTTTTATGCACATTTCTGATAGTTTTCTTTTTAAGTGTGCCGGATTTGTTTGAATTTTGCTTATTTCTTTTAGTATCACTATTTATATGGCTGTCTTTTGAATTATTTTTAACATTTTTATTATCATATTTGATGTTATTGCTATTTTTTCCTAAATTGGTTCCAAACTTTCTGGGTTTAATTAAGCATTTGCTGTCAAAACCGATTAAATCCTCTCTACCGGTAAGCTTTAATGCCTCATAAACCAAATCATAGTTCTTTGGATTACGATACTGTATAAGTGCTCTCTGCATAGCCTTTTCATGCGGATTTTTGGGTACATATACCTTTTCCATAGTTCTTGGGTCTACACCTGTGTAATACATACAGGTGGATATGGTCGATGGTGTCGGATAGAAATCCTGTACCTGTTCAGGCATATAACCCAGATCTCTTAAATATTCCGCTAAAACAACTGCATCCTCCATAGTAGAACCGGGATGTGAGGACATAAGATATGGCACTACAAACTGCTTAAGCCCAAGTTTTTCATTAATTCTCTTATATTTTTTTATGAATTTCTCATATACGGCATTTTCAGGCTTTCCCATTCTACTAAGAACATTATCTGAAATATGCTCAGGTGCAACCTTTAACTGACCGCTTATATGATGCTTTACCATCTCATAAAAGAAAGTATCATTTTCATCGTATATAAGATAATCAAAGCGGATACCACTTCGTATAAATACCTTTTTTACATTTGGAAGCTCTCTTAGTTTCTTTAGTAAATTAAGATAATCCGTATGGTCTACTTTAAGATTTTTACAAGCTGTAGGAAACAGGCATTGCTTATTTTTACAAACTCCTGCCTTTAACTGTTTTTCACAGGAGGTATGTCTGAAATTAGCTGTTGGACCGCCTACATCATGGATATATCCTTTAAAGTCCTTATCCCATATAATCTTTTTTGCCTCCTCAATAATGGATTCATGACTTCTTGTCTGAATAATTCTTCCCTGATGAAAGGTCAAAGCGCAAAAGCTACAGCCTCCAAAGCAGCCTCTATTACTTACAAGAGAAAATTTTACTTCTGCAATGGCAGGTACACCACCTGCTTCTTCGTAGCTGGGATGATAATTTCTCATATACGGAAGTGCATATACCCTATCCATTTCAGACTGTGTAAGAGGCTTTTGCGGGATATTCTGTACTATATATACACCATTTGGATATGGCTCTATAAGCTTTTTTGCCGTAAAGGAGTCTGTATTCAGATACTGGGTATAAAAGCTTTGTGCAAAGGTAAGCTTGTCCTCCTTTATATCCTCATAAGCCGGAAGAATTTCATAATCAAAAATACCTGAAATGTCTTTGGTTTTGTATACACAGCCATCTATAAATGTAATATTTTTTACCGGAATTCCTGATTTTAATGCATCTGCTACCTCTACAACAGCCCGTTCTCCCATACCATAAATTAAAATATCTGCACCGGAATCCAATAATATTGACCGTTTAACCTTATTTGACCAATAATCGTAGTGAGCCAGTCTTCTTAAAGAGGCTTCTATACCACCGATAATAATAGGAATATTTTTGTAGGTCTGACGTATCAAATTACAATATACTACTGTAGCATAGTCAGGACGTTTTCCCATGGCTCCACCGGGAGTAAAGGCATCAGTACTACGTCTTTTCTTGGATACAGAGTAATGATTTACCATAGAGTCCATATTTCCACCCATAACAATAAAGCCCAGTTTTGGCTCACCAAGAATGGATATACTATTCTTATTCTTCCAATCAGGCTGGGAAATTATACCAACACTATAGCCATTACTTTCTAAAACACGACTAATTATTGCATGTCCGAAAGAGGGATGGTCTACATAAGCATCGCCTATAACATATACAAAGTCTAACTGTTCTATATTCCTATCTTTTAAATCCTCTTTTGAAATTGGTAAAAAACCTTCGTAAGTCATATTTCTATCCTAAATATTTATTTTTAAAATCTATGTAATCAACAATATTATAATCTGAAAGCTTAAGCTTTTCTGCTGATACATCCTTTGAATACTCATCATAGACACTGCAGGTACTCATACCTGCATTTCTGCCCGCCAGCAATCCAACCGGAATATCTTCAAATACAAGACATTTTTCAGGTAAAACCTCCAGAAGTCTTGCATTTTCCAAATATACATCAGGTGCAGGCTTTCCTTTTTTTACATCACTACCGGTTACAATGCAATCAAAAAAATCTGATATATCTAAGCTGTTAATACATGCCAGTGTAAGTTCTTTTGAATTTGAGGTAGCAATCCCTATTTTTTTGTTTAAGCCTTTTAAGTATTCCAAAAAACTATATACGCCTTTTTTAAGCGAAACCTTATGGCTGTATTTATCGTAAGCCATTTCATTCCAGTCTTCTTTAATTTTTTCTATGCTATCATCAAGTTTGAAATGTTCTTTAAAATATATGGCTGTTTCCGTAAAACTCATTCCCTCTATCTTTGATTGAAGTTCTTCTTCATATGGAATATTAAATCTGGCAAGATAGTCTATATCAATATCTTTCCAAAGCCACATAGAATCTACTAAAGTACCGTCTAAATCAAAAATAACTGCATCAAATTTGTCTAGTATCATTTTATATCACCTTTAAGTTTATTTAATTCATCAGCTGTAAGTTCACGATACTTTCCTACCGGAAGATTTTCATCTAAACATAGTGAACCCATAGAAACTCTCTTTAAATAAGTGACATTTAAATCCACATAATTAAACATACGTTTTACCTGATGAAACTTTCCCTCACATATAGTAATATACACTTTTCGATTATCATCTGTTATTTCAATTTCAGCAGGCATGGTTTTAAAATTATCTTCTAACTCAATACCTGAGGAAATAATTTCGGCTTTTTTTTCTGTAAGAATACCATCTAATTCTACATAATATTTTTTCCTGACATGCTTTCTAGGACTTAGCAAATTGTGGGCAAGCTCTCCGTCATTTGTTATGATAAGCAACCCTTCCGTATCTTTATCAAGTCGTCCTATTGGAAATAAATCTAAATGTTTTCCATGTTTTATCAAATCCACAACAGTAGCATTTAAATTGTCTGTAGTAGCAGATACAACTCCCTTAGGTTTATTCAGCATATAATAAACATTTTCTACATATTCTAAGAGATTTCCGTTATATTTTATTATATTTACGGATGTGTCTACCTTTTCTTCTGCTTTTTTTACAATCACATCATCTACAGTAACCCTGCCTGCTTTAATAAGATGTTTTACTTCGCTTCTGCTACCTATTCCCACTGATACAAGAAATTTATCTAATCTAAAAACTGCCATAACTAATTAAAAGAGGCATCAATACTTTGAGCCCTGTATCCTTCCGCAATAATGTCAAGTTCCTTTAAAAATTTTGTAAGAGATGAAATATCATCCAGTCTGTATATTCTATAAAACTCCTCCTGAATTTTAAGAATTTCCCGCTTATTTGCACTTTTGTATAAATTCTGCATAAGATTTAAAATTTCACTAATAATATTCGCCTTAACTCTGAAGCTGTTTTGTGAATCCATAATCTCATCACGTATACGGCTCATCTCTTTATCAAGATTGATTATGGCTGTAGATGCAGCAGACAGACGTTCCCTGATATGAGGTGGCATATTCTGCTTATATTTGTACTGTAGTGAATGTTCAATAGTCGCCCAGAAATTCATAGCCAAAGTCCTGATTTGAATTTCTGCCTTTACTGATTTTGGTCCGTTTAATGTCTGAACCGTATAATCTACTATAATATGATAGCTTCTGTATCCGCTTGGTTTCATATTAGTAATATAATCTTTTTCCTGCAATACTTTTATATCAGTACGTGAATGTATAAGTGAAACTACTTTATTTATGTCTTCCACAAACTGGCAAATTATTCTTATACCTGCAATATCCTCAATTTTATCACATACATCATCTAAAGAAATATTTTTTTTCTGACATTTTTCCAGTATACTGGAAATTTTTTTGACACGCCCATTAACCATTTCTATTGGAGAATATTCCTCCAATAAATGATATTCCTTTATCATATTATTAAATTTCATAGTAAGTTCATCTACTGCCATCTCATATGGCTGTAGAATTTCACGCCAAAGTTTTATATCCATTTATTTTAATACCCTTTCCAGTTCAACTCACATAATTTTTATCTTTACGATTTTCTAAACATACTTTCTTAAGTATATCATATACCGTTTAAAAATCATACCTCAAAATATTATTTTCAAATTTTTTAAGAATTTCATATGGGTTTACCGTTTTTTCCGTTCCTTTATCATCATTTATATATATTCCAAAATGTAGATGTACAGGAAAGTTTCCTACTGTACCCTCTACCTTGCTATAGCCGGTATCTCCCATATATCCGATTATTTCTCCGGCAATAACATTTTTACCGACCTCAATACCTACCTCATAGCTGTATAAATGAGCATAGTAGTAGTAGACACCATTATTTGAACGAATACCTATTCTATATCCTCCAAGCTCAAGCCATCCTATATTTTCAACTACACCATCACACACACTTATAACAGGGAGTTCGCCTCTTATATTGCTTGAACTCATAATATCAATTCCCTCATGACTTCTGTCTCCACCATAGGTTCTTTCATCACCATATGTATTTTCAAAATAGAAATATGTATCAGACAGATTGCTTAAAGCTACAGGAAAGTATTTAAAATCATCAAACTTTTCATCATTGACATAACCATTGCTGTTATAGTCTTCATTTGACTTCTCTATTCTGTTTTCCTTAAAGGTAAACATCAGATTTGACATAAATACCGTCAATAATGCTAAATATAATATTATTATGCTGTATTTTACATATTTGTTAATTATAATCACCTCAAAAAATAAGTGTGGAAACATCCACACTTATTATATTCTTAAATTTATAAATTATGATTAATTATTTTTCCCAATACAAATCAATAATATCTCCCTCTTTTACAGAATCCGTAAAATCAGCTGTATTTCCGTTTATTTTCATAACAAGATTTCTTCCGCCCATGTTACTTGTATCAAATGGATAAAAATCTAATATATCTACAAATATATATTTAGGTTTATTTTGCAGAAGCACTGTCTGACCATTTACATTAACAGTTACTATAGTATTTTCAATATTAGGATTTGCTATATTGGTTGGAGTGTTTGTAATATTTTCAGTTGTGTCATATTCATTTGTACTATGTATGTCTGATACAATATTCTTATCTATAGCTGCTTCGTCCCTTAAATAATCTGTATCCTTTATTTCGACTGTAAATCCGGAATATACAGGCTCATCCAGCAGTGCCTTATGTCCGTTTACATATATATCCTTACCGATAATATCAATGTCCATGAACTGCATAATCTGGGATACACTATAATAGTCAAGAATTTCTATTTTATCATCATTTTGTATACTGTAGGATGCAGTAACAAGCTCTCCGTTTACACTGACAAATTTAGGACAGGTAATAGGTACATCATTTACAGTAAATATAATAGAGCTCTTATATTCCGGTAAATTCTCAATATTAAGGACTGCATCGGCTCCAATAGTTGAATCCTTTATTACAATTACATCATTTTTTATAATCTTTGAATTAATATTTGCATCTTTTCCGTTTATGGTAATGACAGCAGCCTCACCTAATATGCCCCGCTGCATCTTTACTTTTCCGTTTAAGATATAAGTAAGCTCTTTACCGCGTCTTGGGAATAATGCTTCATTTGGATAGCCTATCTGCATAGCCGCATCCACAACCGTTAATCGGTCATTGTCATAGAGCTTTATTCTCTGATCATTTATATGTACAAATATAAAATTATTCTTCTGATTGTAGAAATTCATACATATACCAATAGGTGTAACGAGCAGAGGGTCTTTTTTTACACCCTCAACAATGAAATTAACATCTCCAAGTACTTCTTCACCTCTAAGAGCAACTCTTTCTTCAGGAAGAGACAGGTATTTTGCAAGACCACCGGTAAAACCATATGCTTTTCCACCGCCACCTACTACAAAGACAGCAGATACAGTTTTACCACCGTTTAATTCTATAATCTTTTCAGCTATTTCTTTTGACATACTATCTACAGTATCAGCATACATTTCCCTGATATCATCAGGCATCAGCTTATGTGAAATCCCCATAATGTCCTTAAAGGAAACTCCTCTGTTTTTCATGGAACTAACTTTGATTTTTTCTGCTGTTTTAAAATCAACTAAGCACTTGCTTAGAATACTTTCTGTAATTTCATCGCCTGCATGAGGAATCATGCCATAGGCAATAATACTTCCATCCTTTGTAATAGAAATATCACTTGTACCTGCACCAACATCAACCAAAGCAATATTAAGAAGTCTGAAATGTTCAGGAATAGCTACATTTATGGCAGCAATAGGCTCTAATGTAAGATTTGCCACCTGCAAATCAGCTAATGCTACAGCTGAATATAAACCCTCTACTACTTCATTTGGAAGAAATGTTGCTAAAACCGTAGCTCCAATTTTCCTTGCCTTGTGACCTTCAAGATTATTAATTACATAGCCATTCATATAATATTTTACAACTGAATAGCCTACACAGTAAAACTCAATGTCAGGATATTCATGTCTTATATTTTCGTAGGCTTTTTCAATACCTAATAAATCAAGAGAGTAAATTTCTTCACTGTTAATTGCAGAATCATCGCCACGATTAACTTCAACATCTACAGTATTTGTTTTTAATACACGACCCGCAGCGGCAATACATACTTCATTAAGTGTACGGCCTATCTGTATCTCAAGTTCCTTTTTTACCAGCTTAATAGACTCACCAACCTTTATAATATCGTGAATCTGACCATCAAGCATTGAACGTGTGTCATGTTCTTTTACAAAATGAGCCACTACGTTGAATTTATTTCTTTCCATATATCCTACTGAACCGACAATACTTCTTGTTCCTATATCAAGTCCAAATACCATATGTTCAGGATATTTCATACTTTCTGCCATAGCTATATCTCCTGGGTATAAATAAAATTTACAAATAATATTTCTAACGCATATAATATATTATTTTATAATATATTTGTATATTTTTCAACATGGAGTACTCCGGAGTTTCCGTATTTTTAATTTTAGCTTCAAGATGTCTATGTTGCCTTTGGCAACAAGACTTTTTGAAGCTAAAATTAAAAAATACGGAAACTCAAGTAGAAGACATATTGCATAAAATCTGTATGGATATTAAGATTCAGGGGAGAAGTTTTAGTTTTTTATCTATTTCTTCCGCTAATTCTTCATATCCTGAATTGTTTTCTATTATATAATCTGTACCTTCTATAAATTCTTTGTCACTTAGCTGGTTATTCATTATGGAATTTATTTTTTCTAACGAATATTTTCTGTTTTCCATAAGTCTTTTGATACGAATATCTTTATTTGTACGGATGTACCAGAATATATCACATATATCCCTGTATCCCGCTTCTATTAAAAGAGCAGCTTCTACAACTATATATTTAGTTCCTTTAGCTTCTTCACTATAAATAAAGAGTTTTATATATTCCTTTACAGACGGATGGATAATACTGTTTAAAAGAGTCAGCTTTTCCTTATCTTTAAATACAATATCTGCCAATGCCTTTCTATTAATAAATGGTTTATCTGTATCGCCATTATCCAATATATCTGTTCCAAAGATATTAACTACTTTATCATATGCTGTACCATTAGGTTCTATAACTATATGTCCCACTCTATCTGCCTCTATGACTGCTGCATCATAATTATTTTTCAAAACATCAAGTACCGCAGACTTGCCGCATCCAACTCCTCCTGTGATTCCTATGACAATACTCATATAACACCTCTTAATGTGCTTCAAGCCAGTTGCTTCCTGCGTTCACATCTACATCCAAGTGTACCAGCAGGTCTACAGCATTACTCATTTCATTTAATAAAATATCAGATACCTCTGACACCTCATCCTTATGTGCCTCTATAAGTAATTCATCATGTACCTGAATTACAATTCTGGATTTTAATTTTTTTTCTTTAAGTTTCTTATCCACATTAATCATCGCAATTTTCATTATATCTGCTGCAGTTCCCTGAATTGGTGAATTCATGGCAATTCTTTCGCCAAAAGAACGCTGCATAAAGTTACTTGACTTAAGCTCCGGTATTGGTCGTCTTCTTCCAAATAACGTTTTAACATATCCATTTGTTTTTGCATATTTAACAACACCATCTAAGTATTCTTTAATCTTCGGATATGTTTCAAAGTACTGATTGATGTATTCTGTGGCTTCTTTTCTGCTGATACTTAAATCCTGGCTTAATCCAAAGGAACTTATTCCATATACAATGCCAAAGTTTACGGCCTTAGCATTACTTCGCTGTGTTTTTGTAACCTCCTCCAATGGGACTTTAAATACCTTTGATGCCGTAATACTATGAATATCCTTTCCGCTATTGTAATCCTCAATAAGAGACTCATCCTTTGACATATGTGCTAAAATTCTTAATTCAATCTGTGAGTAATCAGCATCTACAAATACATAATTCTCTTCAGGTACAAAAACCTTTCTGATTTCAGAGCCTAGTGGCATACGGATAGGTATATTTTGGAGATTAGGCTCTGTGCTTGAAATTCTGCCCGTTGCAGTAATTGTCTGATTAAAGGTTCCATGTATTCTTCCGTCACTTTGCACGAAATTGATTAATCCGTCTGCATAAGTCGATTTTAACTTTGTAAGCTGACGATATTCCAATATGTCTTTAATTACAGGATAGTCGTCCTTAAGCTTGTCGAGTACATCAGCTGAGGTTGAATATCCGGTTTTTGTTTTTTTACCACCGGGCAGCTCCATTTTCTCAAAAAGCACCTCGCCTAACTGCTTTGGAGAGTTGATATTGAATTCTAATCCACAATGCTCATATATACTCTTTTCAAGTTTTTCTATTCCAAGCTTTAACATTTCCCCATATTCTTTTAAGGAGGTGGCATTCAGCTTTACACCGGCACATTCCATTCTGTTTAAAGAATAGATAAGAGGTAATTCCATTTCATAATATAATTTATCCATTTCAGTACTCTTCAAAGCTTTTAGAAGAACTGTATACCCATGAAATGCTACAAATGAATTATAACTTGTTAACATAATAAAATTATGTCTATCATTTTTATATAGTTCATTTATTGTTTGTTTTTGGATTAATTCAGTGCTTGGCTTCAGGGTATAATTTAGATAATCCCTGCATATATCCTCATAGCTGTACTTATCTTTAAGAGGATTGAGTAAATAAGCCGAAATTTCACAATCAAAAGCTTTCATATTATCCTCAAAATCTATAATTTTAAGAATATTTTTTAATCCAAATACAGATATATTCTCATTTTCTAAAATATTTTTTACTTTCTGTCTAATCTCTGCTTCATCCATATCCGGAATATCAGAGCTATTTACAATATATAGTCTGTTTCCGTCAAATATACTTACTACAAGAGTATCTTCTGATGCGTTTTCAATAAAATCAAATGTAATCTGTTCATTTTCATCCGCTTTAACTGATATAATGTCTAATCCTATAATTTGTGAATTCTTAACAGTATTAAACATATTATTAAAAGCATTTTTACTTGAAATTATTTCCGTAAACTCGTCAAAATCTACTGTTTCTGTTGCAACTATACCATTTTTATTGAATTTTGTAAGAATTGATTTAAATTCAAGCTTTGATATTTCTTCATAAGCTGT
The DNA here is from genome assembly GCA_947174885.1 of uncultured Clostridia bacterium. Taxonomy (GTDB): domain Bacteria; phylum Bacillota; class Clostridia; order Lachnospirales; family Lachnospiraceae; genus SVEL01. Next base: position 27,614 of record CAMWKO010000015.1, on the reverse strand, counting down.
ACTATTAAACAAATCATTTATAATTCCGTTTTTATAATTAATCTCCAGAGGAACATTTGTATCAATAGTAGCAAGTGTTTTACTGAGCTTTGCTATTTCATATTCTTCGCTTAAAGATAATCTTGCCTTGTTTGGAGTAATTTCATCTATATGCTCATAAGCATTTTCAATAGAATGAAACTGTGCAATAATCTTGCTGGCTGTTTTTTCACCTATTCCCGTAACACCCGGTATATTATCCGAAGCATCACCCATAAGTGCCTTTACATCAATAAACTCTCTTGGATTTACATTATAGAGAGCTATCACATCGTCCCAATAATAATTTTCTATTTCAGTGCTACCCTTTTTTGTTTTTGGAATACATATTTTTATTTTATTAGTGGCTAATTGTAATAAATCTCTGTCACCTGAAATAATAGTAACATCCAGACCGTTTTTTTCACCATCAAATGCCAATGTTCCTAAAATATCGTCTGCTTCATAACCTGCTTTTGTAACTATTGGTATATTCATTGCTTTAAGTACCTTCTGGACTACTGGCACCTGCTCATGCAATTCTTGTGGCATAGGCTTTCTGGTACCCTTATAGTCATCAAACATTTTATGTCTGAAGGTTTTTTCTTTTAAATCAAATGCTATCATAAGATAATCAGGTTTTTCTTCCTCCAATACCTTAAATAGAATATTTAAAAATCCATATATGGCATTTGTATGAAGACCTGCTGAATTTGTAAGGTCAGGTACACCATAAAATGCCCTGTTCAAAATACTGTGTCCGTCAATTAATAATAATTTTTCGCTCATATTACTTTATAATCCTTTCTATAAAGTTACTAAAATATATATAAAATATGCAGCAAGTCCAATAGACATACCATCTCCGATTAGAAACATCATCTTAAATATAAAGTCACGCTTGTAATTTCTGTATACAATATCCTCTTTTTCTTTTATAAAATTTACCAGGCTTTCCTTCAGATTGTATTTTTCATTGACATTTTCACCTAAATCCTCGGAATTATCAAAGATTTTATGTGCTAAAAAATATATTTCAAGTTCTTCATTACAGCTTTTACACATTTTATAATGCTCAATAAAATCCTCCAGTAGATCCTCATCAATTTTTTCTTTTAGAAAGCTGTCAATATTTTTATTAAATTCTTTGCAATTCACTTAATCACCTTCCAATTTGGAAAAAATTTTCTATTATTATGCAAAAAATGCAAACCATGTAGGTTTGCATTTTAGTAATGCCGGCAGTGGGACTTGAACCCACACGTGGTCACCCACAACAGATTTTGAGTCTGCCTCGTCTGCCATTCCGACATGCCGGCGAACGAGAATATTTTATCATATTATCAAACTATTTGCAACCAGATTTTTCTTCTCTCTCAATTTTAGAATATATACATCCACAGTAATCCTGCCGGTATAAATTATATTCCTTTGACAATTCCACACTTCGTTTATAGCCGTTTCTCTTCTTAAAATCAGAATATAAATAAGCTATACCATACTTTTTAGCAATCCTGTCACCTATTGTATTCAATAAGTATGAATCTTTCATTGGACTTATAGAAAGAGTGGTTACAAAATAATCAAACCCCATTTCTTTTGCCATTTTAGCTGCTTTTTCAAGTCTTATCCCAAAACAAAGCTCACATCTTTTGCCACCCTCGGGCTCTTTTTCAAATCCTTTTATATTATCATGAAAATCCATAGGAGTATAGTCTGTAGCAATAAATTCCACAGGATATTTAAAATTCATTGCTTCGATAAGACGTTTTTGCTCACTTATTCTGTAATCATATTCTTCCTCTGGGAAAATATTAGGGTTGTAATATAAAACAGTAATTTTGAAATACTGTGATAAATATTCCAGGGTATAGCTGCTGCAGGGTGCACAACAGCTGTGAATAAGTAAGGAAGGTACTTTACCGTCGGAAACTACTTTATTAATAGTATTATCAAGTATTTTTTGAAAATTAGTATTACTTTTAATATTAATTTCATTCTTATAATCCGTATTAATTATATTGTTATTAAGGTCACTCATATTTGCCTCCTAATGCCTTATTAAACATTTATAATCTTTGTATGCCTTTTCTAATATTTCTTTCTCATTATCAAATTTCAAAAGATGATATGCTTCACAATATTTATAATATCCCGAATATTCAAAATACTCTTCTTTTTGCGGCTTTGAATAAAAGCTGGCGGCAGACATAAGATACCAGTGTACCTCCTTATCTATGCTTTCATTTCCTACATAAAAACTATAATTGCTTTTTCCGATATATTTTATAATATCTGCCTTTACATTACTTTCCTCATATACTTCTCTAAGGGCAGTCTGTGTAAAATCTTCATTTTTTTCAACAGTTCCCTTTGGCAATACCCAGCCCTCATACTTGTTTTTTATATTTTTATAAAGAACAAGTATCTTTCCGCGATGTATTACAACACCTCCACAGCTAATAGCTTTTTTCATTGTACATCCTCCTGTTTGGTATATAACATTTATGGCAATGTATTTACTATATTGCTTGCTATATTTTTAGCCGGTGAAGCATTTTCATTTACATTTTCTATAACTACACATATAGTATATATTTTATCATTTTTTTCAACAAAGCCAACAAACCATGAATTTATATTTCCGTTTTCATCTATCTGTGCTGTTCCTGTTTTTCCATATAATGTATAGTTGCTGTTATTTATTGAAGAAGCTGTACCGGTAAGTACTACCTGTCTTAAGTATTCCTTTAATATATCAGTTTCTTCTTTTGTAAATAATATAGCATGATTTTTGATTTCGTATTCCTCTAATATCGTACCTGAATAATCTATTAACTTTGATACAAATCTTGGTGTTATAAGTACTCCGTCATTTGCAATAGCATTCATTACCAATATCATATGAATTGGTGATACTAAGGTTTTACCCTGTCCTATAAGTGTCTGATGCTTCATGAAGCTGCTGTCATCCGCGGTTAATGAGAAAACACTGCTTTTATACTCAATTTCTATTGGTAAATCGCTGTTAAATAATAATTTCTTACAAATATTACTCAGGCTCTCTGTTGTTATACCTTCTGATAAATTTACAAAAGAGCAGTTGCAGGAGTTTGCAAAGGAGATAAGTAAATCTTCATTTCCATGCCATATTTTATTGCTACAGCTAATTGTATAATCTCCAAAATCAACAGTTCCCTTACATGTAAAATTATAGTTTTTGTAAGTATCTGGATTTTCTGTAATATAATCATATAATGTAAAAATTTTAAAAATAGAGCCTGGTGTATACTGACCGCTTGTAGCTCTGTTTAACAGTTCACCATTTGTACTTGAAGATAAAGTATCCCAGTCCCTCGCCACAGTATTAGGGTCATAATCAGGATTTGAAACCATTGACAATACACTTCCGTCTGTAGGGTCCATAACGATTACTGCACCTTTATAACCTCCAAGAGCATTTTTACAATTTTGGCTGATATTCACATCAAGCGTGGTAACTATTGAATTTCCGGGATGCTTCTCACCTGATAATTCATTTATAAACTTTTTAAATATATTTACATTTGAAGACAGCATTTCATAGTTATACGCATTTTCAAGTCCTGTATTACCCATGGCAGTACTTCCTACTACATGACAGAATAATGAAGCGTATGGATAATATCTGTTTCCGTCTTCATCTGTAGTAGCCAGGACTTCCAAATCCTTAGAATAAATATTTCCTTTATCTACATAATTTGATAAGGTATCTATTCTCTTATTGTAGCTATTGTCGATTATATTTCCGCTTTCAAAGATTACAAAAATAAGCAGATATGATATCAATAATCCAAATAATATTATAAAAATATATGTGGTTTTTATTAAATTATCATTAATTGTGTTTCGTTTCATTGATATATACCCCCTGTAAAATCATAAATATTGCAATAGTTGATAACAATGAACTTCCTCCGTAGCTTAATAGTGGATAGGTTACACCTGTAGATGGTATAAGCTTTATTGCACCGCCAACAGTTAAAAATATCTGAAATCCATAGGTACATGCCAAAGCTGAGGTGGTAAGTTTATAAAATTCGTCCTTACAGTTTAGGGCAATCCGTATACTAATAATAAATATGCACATGGACATTAAAACTATACAGATACTGAAAAAACTTCCCAGTTCCTCACATATTGCAGAAATAATAAAATCCTGCTCTACAACAGGTACACTGTTAGGCAGTCCCATAAATAAACCGGATCCAAATAAACCTCCTGTACCAATAGCAAATAATGACTGTGTAATCTGATAACCTTTATCATCAATTATAGGCCATGGATTAATCCAAGCTTCTACCCTTACCTTTACATGAGAAAAGAGCTTATATGCAACTAGGGATGCAGCACTTCCGGCAAAAAGTCCTCCTATTAAATATATCTTCTTTCCTGTTGCCATATAAACTATAAACAAATATACCACACATAGTATTAAAGCTGTACCTAAATCCTTTGAAACTACAAGTATTAAAACATGAATTGCTGCAAAAATACCTGATATCAGAACACCCTTTATGGTTTTTGATTTGTATAAAATACCACTTAAAAACAGAACAAAGGATATTTTTACAAATTCAGAGGGCTGTATTGTAATAAAATGTAAATCAAGAGATAATTTGGCACCCAACGTTACATTACCTATTACATATACAAGTGCCAATGCACCTATGCCTAAAACACCAAAAATATAGGAATAGTTTCTGATTTTTTTGCTCTTCTCCATTATTTTAGGCATGGACATAGCAATTACAGTTGCAAATACACATATATAGAACTGTCTTACGGCTCTTGTATATGACAGTCTTGTAATAATACCAAAGCTTACCATTAACATAAAAATCATAAGATTCATTAAGGGCTTATGGTATCTTTTATATACTTTATTTGCCACTATATTAAATAGCACAAAATAAAAAACCTGACCTAAATAAAAGAATATAATATCTGTTTTCTCACTATATACATATATAATTGCAAACATTATAAAGTGTATCAGATACATAAGTATACGTTGCAGAATAACATATCTATACTGATTTTTATTACTGTCTTTTAAGCTTTTAAACGATACAAAGGAAAATAATGCACTTAATAGTACCAATATATATCTTGAAATAATTATTAATAATCTAACCACTATTCAACACCTCTTTTAAAATGACACTTTGTAAAATCGCCATTTAAATTATTGTAATTTTTAAGTATTTCCTTAACCTCTCCTGCTGTTTCAATGGTAAAATTAATTCTGTAGAAGGAAAAGTTATACTTTTCCAGTTCTTTTAAATTTCCAAATAAAGAAACCGGGACACTATTGTATATTATGTTGTAGCAATATCTACAGACGGTATTTATCTTAAATCTGCTATTTCTTCTGTCGACTATATCCATATATCCTAAAGATTTTGAATTGTTATAGATACATTTATCCATAGTTTTTCTGATACAACCGGCTGACAGCATTACAGGAAAAAAACCATATATGTTTATCTCCATATCCTCATTAGATAATGCTGCTAGCTCATTTGAATTTAGTTCATAAGATGCAGTAACTATATTGGCGCCTATTTTCTTGTAAAATTTAATATCCTCATTATTAAAAGAATATATATTGCTGTCAAAAACCACTATTCCCATATCTATACCGGCATTTTTCATATAGAAATAACTCTCTAAATTTCTAAATAAATATCCCACAGGTCTTAGTTTTTTTATAGCAATTAAATTATCGTCAAATTCCTTAACAGCTCTTTTCCTAAAAATATGTGGTAATGCAATAAATATGTCTATATCCTTATTATTAGATTTGGAAATTATGGAGATAATCTCATCTATGGTAAAATTGGCGTATTCAATATATATTCTCTTGCCGTTATATATCGGCATTACAGCATTGAATTGTTCCATATTCGATACAAGTATAGTAAACTTATTCTCTTCCTTGAAATGATTCTCTACTTCTGCTTCTTTACAAAAATCTGTAAATTTACTGCTGTTTCGTATATATTTATTACGAATTTCACATAAAAAAGCATCTGCCAGCTTACGTCGCATTTCATTTAAAGCTACTACAGGCAAAAATAACCCATCCTCTACATATATATTGAAGTTTTCTGCACTAAGATATGTTCCGCCCAGCTTATTAAACTGCTTTTTAACAGCTTCCACATCTATAGGTCTTTTTTGGGCAGTTAACGGAATGTCACCGCAAATTGTAACTGAAAAATCCTCATCCCACATAGTAGCTGATACAGGTGTATCCTTACATATTGATATATCAATATTCACATTTCTTTTTAAGGTGCGTAAATCACCTTTTTCATTGTATAGGTAGTCTGATAATATCTTTTTTATAATTATTTCGTTTCGTGTACGTATTACCTCTTTTTTTGCTGTAAAGGCTTGTTTTTCTTTGAATTTATAATCAAAATCTGTATTTTTCTTTATATCATACGGTGCAAAGAACTCTACGCCTTCACATATTTCTAACACATCGCCTTTGTTAATATCTTTGATTGCCTTTATGGATACGATGTTGTTCTTCTGGCTTAAAACGCTGCCTACAACTACACCACAGTGGTTTGGTCTGTCAATAGTCATCATTTCACTGCTATTTTGGCGCATATAAAAACCATTAGTAAATCCACCTCTATTGTAAATCTCCTTTAAAAGATTAATGTCTTCTTCATCTACACTGTATTTTTTTTTGCCATGCTTTAAATACAGATCGACATATTTTCTATACATAGCCACAACACTGGCTACATATTCAGGCTTTTTCATTCTGCCCTCAATTTTAAGCGAATAAACGCCTGCTTCCAGTATATCCGGCAATATATATAGGGTACACAAGTCTTTTGGACTTAATAAATGTTTATTTTTTACCTGTAACTCATCACTTGAAAATGCAAGTCTGCAAGGCTGGGCGCATCTGCCTCTGTTACCGCTTCTGCCACCTATTACCGAACTAAGAAGACACTGACCTGAATAGCAATAGCACAATGCTCCATGTACAAAGCTTTCAATCTCCAAGCCTGTTTTTTCATATATATCTTTAATTTCAGAAATACTTAACTCTCTGGGAGTAACTATCCTGGTAATACTTTTGTTTTCTGAAAGAAATCCTGCAAAATTTGAGCCTGTAATTGTCATTTGAGTACTGCAATGAATAGGAAGATCAATGAAATGAGAGGATATATATTCTAGTACACCAAAATCCTGAACTATTACTGCATCCAAACCGGCATTATAATATGGTTCAAGATATTCGTATAATTTGTTCAGTTCGATTTCTTTTAATAATGTATTTACAGTTAAATATATCTTTTTATTAAATAAGTGTGCATAATCAATAGCTTCTAAAAGCTCATTTTTGCTGAAATTATTTGCAAATGCTCTGGCTCCAAAGCTTTCGCCACCTAAATAGACTGCATCAGCTCCTGCGTTAAATGCAGCAATCATAGTTTCATAACTGCCTGCAGGTGCCAATATTTCACACTTATTAATATTTTTATTTTTAATATTATTTACCATAAAAAAGCTCTTTCAAGTCAAAACGTAAAAGCCGTTGATATTTCAACGGCTTATGTATGTACAAAACTAAATATCGGCTGTTGTAGCCTTTTTTCTTTTATTTTTAGCATCATTTAACTCTGTTTCCAGTTTGACTAAATCAATCTGGTTAGAGTTAAGTCTTCGCTGCATAGCATCTTTTTCTTTTTCTAAAGCTTCAAGCTTAATCTGTGCCGCTATAAGCTCATGCTTAACATCATATAACTGCTTGTCCTTTGATGTAACATCAGCCTCTAAAGAGTCCGCCTGTTTTTTTGCTTTAAAATAGTCATCTGCTATATTTAATTCCAGAAGAGTTCTCTGCATATCAGTACCAAGCTTTTTATATGTATCAATACTTCCAAACTCTGTAATCTTGTTGTTTATGTAAGAAGCAACCTTTTGAAGGTAGTCCTCACTTTCATAGCCGCTAATTGTATATATTTTTCCGTTAATTATAACTTCTGTATTATTCTTTGATGACATAATATTCTCCTGACTAATAAACTGGAACAAAATTGCCCGATAAACTATTCTAATTATACACGAGATATTAAAAATAAACAATACAAAAATGAGATTAGTTTTTATCTTCGTTATAGCAAAAACCAAGGTGTCTATATGCTAACGGAGTAGCTATCCTGCCTCTGGGAGTTCTGGATATAAGTCCGTTCTGAATAAGATATGGTTCATAAACATCTTCAAGAGTACCTGCATCTTCACCAAGTGCTGCTGATAAAGTATCCAGCCCCACCGGACCCCCCTGAAACTTTTCAATAATGGTTTCCAGAATATGTCTGTCTCCGGCATCTAATCCCAGCTTATCCACATCTAATAAGTCCAATGCATAATTTGCTACTTCCAGTGAAATATTTCCATTATATTTTATTAACGCAAAATCACGTACTCTCTTTAGCAGACGATTGGCTAATCTTGGAGTACCTCTGCTTCTTCTTGCCAGTTCTGTAGCACCTTCATCATCTATGAATATATCAAATACAGCCGCCGAACGTGTAATTATCTGTTTTAACTCATTGATATCATAATATTCCATTTTATTTATGACACCAAATCGGTCCCTAAGTGGTGCCGTCAGAAGACCTGCTCTTGTAGTTGCACCAATAAGGGTAAACTTAGGTAAATCCAATCGTATGGAACGGGCAGTTGCACCTTTACCAATGAGAATATCAATAGCATAATCCTCCATGGCAGGATATAGAACCTCCTCTACCTGTCTGTTCAAACGATGTATTTCATCTATAAACAGCACATCACCCTCCTGAAGATTGTTGAGGATTGCAGCCATTTCTCCCGGCTTTTCTATAGCCGGTCCACTTGTGACTTTTATATTTACGCCCATCTCTTTGGCAATTATACATGCTAAAGTTGTCTTACCAAGTCCGGGCGGACCATATAAAAGTACATGATCCAAAGGCTCTTTTCTAATCTTTGCTGCTTCAATATATATTTTCAGATTATCTTTAATTTTGCTCTGACCAATATACTCATTTAAAAAAGCCGGCCTTAGGTTATTTTCATACGATAAATCTTCGGTCTTTATTTCAGTATTAATAAGTCGCTTTTCCATATACTATATCATCTTTCTTAAAGCTTCTTTTATTATTGCTTCTACATCAAGGTTTTCACCCTCAACACTTTTAACTGCCCTTGCACTTTCCTGCTGTGAATAGCCTAAAGCTACAAGTGCCATAACAGCCTCCTTTGATACATCATTATCCGGTGAAGCCATATTTGCAGCTAATGTATCGTTAAATAAGGTATCTTCAAATTTTACTTTGTCCTTAAGCTCTACAATAACCTTTTGAGCAGTTTTAGAGCCAATACCGGGTGCTTTTGAAATAGCTTTATCATCCCCCGATAATATAGCCAATCTCAAATCATCAGTAGTCATAACAGACATAATAGACAGTCCGCCCTTTGGTCCTATACCGCTTACGGTTATAAGCTTTTTGAATATATCCAAATCCTGCTTGGACAGGAAACCAAACAGATTCATAGCATCCTCGCGAACAGCAAGATATGTATAAAGCTTAGCTTCCTCCTTATTTATAAGAGCACCTGCTACAGAGCCGGGAATAAATATGTTGTATCCAATTCCATTACAATCAATAATTACCCTGTCTTCCTCAATAGAATCAATCTTACCTTTTACAAATCCAATCATATCTCATTCTCCTTATATGTACCGGAAACAGAACGTCGTATAAATTTGTTTGTCCTGTAATATATAATTTTGCTCACTATTCCAACTGTAACACCTGTTACTAAACCTAATACAACTAAAAATGGTATTAAATATAATACTGCAGTCTGTGATACCAAAATCGTGGCAACTACCACCTGAACTATATTGTGAAATATACCACCTATTGCACTCACAAATATAATATCGGCTTTAAATAATTTGTGCAAAAGCCACATCACAGCAAGGCTCAAAGCTCCTGCAATAAGACTGAAAATCAGGGAAAAGCCTGTGCCAAACAGTGTGTTTACAACAAAAATTCTTATAAGCAATACTATAAAGGAACTTTTGAAATCAAACAGATAAAGTACCAGAAGACTTGCAATATTTGAAAGCCCGATTTTAAAACCATATATTCCAAAATTGAAAGGAATTAAATATTCTACATATCCCAATATAATTGAAAATGCCGTAAATAATGATAATACAGTAAAATACTTAAGATTCTTATTCATATGTTTCCTTTCAATTTTATCCTAAATTTCTGTATTTTTTATTTTATAGTTCATAAAGCTTACAGTTTATAAATGATGCAAACATATTATTTGGTCAATGTGTCTATACTGCATGGAGACAGTAATACCATATGAATTTTACAATAAAAAATATGGAAACTCAAGATTTTTATATATTTACAAACAGTAAATTAAATAATACACATGAAAAATAATATATGTAATATATATCGTTAGTTAACATAATATTTTTATGTACATATAATTTAAATATTATGTTATATTAATGATTTACAAGTTGAATTGATAATCTGTGTGGCAGACATATAATTGATATACCTAGATTTGAAATTTTTCCCTGATGAACACATATTAAATCGGGGCAATCGGCATCCTCTATATAAACCTCACCATCTTTGATTATCACATCATTATAACCATATGAAGTCTCTATATGCAGTGTTCTGTCTTCTTCTAGAGGAATATGGTATAATACGGAACCGTCACAAGTAATCTGTACATATACGGCAGCTTCACTTCCTTGATATATTTTTACACATATAATTCCAATTATAGCTGTTATTAATATAGTAATTAGTATAATTAATTCTTTTTTCTTTATCATATATCCTCACATGGACTTTTGTTCTGATAATATAAGCTCACACAATCCTTTTAATCACTGCATAACTTCCGAATTTATCACCCGCATTATTATACTATAAAACCATAAATTGTTCTACTTTTAATTCTCTTGAGTTTCCGTATTTTTTATTTTTAGCTTCAAAAAGTTGCAGATGAAAGTGAACTTTTATCTGCAACTTTTTGTGCAAGATGCTTACATCATTATGATGATGTAAGCTTTTTGAAGCTAAAAATAAAAAATACGGAAACTCTAATTAATTCCACTGAATTTATCATATTTGTGCAAAAAATAACTATATGCTATAATTTATAAGCACTGCACATTTAATACTTACCAAAGGAGTCTATATGAAAAGTACACAAAAAAATATATTTAAAAGACTACTATTTCTTATTATTATGGTGATTATTTCATTCATTATAATATTCATAAGTAAATTAAATATAACACCTGCATCTACTGTGATTGCAGATACCTCATATTTTTTTGATACATTTGTAACTATAACTATATATGAATGTGATAAAGATAATATAAAAAAAGATACTGAACTTATCAGTAAATGCTTTGATATATGTAAACAATATGAAGAAATCTTTAGTACAACCTTAGAAAACAGTGAATTATACAAGCTTAATGAATCAGATGCCCAATTCTTTAATATTTCAAATGAACTGGCTGATATTTTAAATCTTTCCTATGAATATAATCTTCTTACAGATGGTGCTTTTAATGTATCTATTGGAAATCTTTCAGATCTATGGAATTTCAAAAACGAGAAAATCCCTACTGATGAAGATATTAAGAATGCTATGTCAGAGTTTGAAAATTCTATATATTCCATAGAGGATAATGCTATTATCTGGAATACTGATGATAAAATACCCGATATAACACTGGGTGGAATAGCTAAGGGTTATATTGCTGACAAACTAAAGGAATATCTCTTGTCACAAAATATTACAAGCGGAATCATTAATCTCGGTGGTAATGTTCTTCTTTTAGGCAATAAACCTGATAATAGTAATTATATTATAGGTATAACTAAGCCTTTTACTACTGTAGGTGAAAATATTACAAGCATAACCTTATCTGATATGTCGGTAGTGACTTCCGGTATATATGAGAGATATTTTATGGCAGATAATAAAATATATCATCATATTTTAGATCCTCAAACAGGATATCCTGTTCAAAATGATTTATACTCCGTAACTATTATATCAGACTCCTCTACTTTTGCAGATGCTTTAAGCACCTCAGTTTATGTTATGGGTATGGATAAAGGACTTGAGTTAATAAACAGTATAGACAATGTTTATGCTGTATTTGTAAATAAGAACTATGAAATAAAACTAAGTAACGGTTTATCAATAGATAATAATATTATTAGTATTATTAATGAAAACTAGATAAATATCAACAGGAGTTTTGAAGCTGAAAATATAAAATACATGAACTACGAATCTATATTATACTGAGTATAGGAAGCTATTATTTTGAATATCCTATTTCTAAGAAATTTAGCAGATATCACAAATTTTTAGTATTAATAATAAAAATAAATTATTTATTAAATTCCATAAAAATGGTATAAATTATTTATTAACAAAAAACAATTTTTCTAAGGAGGAAAAAATGTCTGAAAAACTTTTTAAGTTAAAAGAAAATAAAACAACTGTCAGGACAGAAGTTATTGCAGGAATTACAACTTTTATGACTATGGCATATATTCTTGCCGTAAATCCCAATGTTCTTGCAGACGGAACAGGAATGGACAAGGCTGCTATCCTTATTGCTACTGCCCTTGCTTCCTTTATTGGTTCGGTTCTTATGGCATTTCTTTCTAACTATCCGTTTGCACTCGCACCCGGTATGGGATTAAATGCTTATTTTGCAGGTACGGTTGTAGCAGGTATGGGTATTCCATGGCAAACTGCCATGTTAGCTGTATTTATTGAAGGTATTATTTTTGTTATTCTTTCCATTACCAATATTAGAGAGGCAATATTTAATTCAATACCTAAAAACTTAAAATATGCAGTTAGTTCAGGTATAGGTTTATTTATTGCATTGATTGGTCTGCTTAATGCTAAAATCCTTGTTCAAGGCAGTTCATCCCTTTTGCTAAGAACATTTAGTGAAAACTTCCATTCAGCTACAATGGGAGCAATCATTGCTTTAATAGGTGTTATTATTACTTCAATTCTTTTGGTTTTTAAAGTAAAAGGCGGCATTTTATTTGGTATCATAATTACTTGGATTCTCGGTATAATTGCCGAACTTACAGGACTTTATGTACCGGATGCCGAAATCGGTATGTATTCAGTAATCCCTACATCAGTTATTTCCTTTGATTTATCATCAATAGGAAATACCTTTGGAAAAGTATTTACAGACTCAAATATATCTAATATTAAAATATTTGATTTTATTATAGTTATTTTCTCATTCTTATTTGTTGATTTATTTGATACATTAGGAACACTAATCGGTGTATCTTCAAAAGCAAATATGCTGGACAAGGACGGTAAACTGCCAAGAATTAAAGGTGCATTACTTGCTGATTCAATAGCCACCTGTGTAGGTGCCGTGCTTGGTACCTCCACAACTACTACTTTCGTAGAAAGCGCATCGGGTGTTACTGAAGGCGGAAGAACAGGTCTTACTTCCGTAGTTACCGGTTTATTATTCCTTATAGCCATTATTTTTTCACCACTGTTTCTTTCAATACCTTCCTTTGCTACTGCTCCGGCACTTATTATAGTTGGTTTCTATATGATTGGTAATATCGCAAAGATTGATTTTGATGATATGTCAGAAGCTATACCTGCATTTCTCTGTATAATTGCAATGCCATTTGCTTACAGTATTTCAGAGGGTATTTCAATCGGTGTTATATCATATGTATTAATCAATCTTTGTACAGGTAAGATTAAGGAAAAGAAGATTAATGTAATTATGTATATTTTAACCATACTCTTTATTTTGAAGTATATTTTTCTATAAATATATTTTATTATACCATAAAATCACAAAGTGATTTTATGGGTCGAGTGCGTAAGCCTTGTGCTTACTCACGAAGACATTATACCATAAAATTGCTTTTCAATTTTATGGGTCGAGGGCATAAACTGCAAGTTTATTCACGAAGACATTATACCATAGAGACAAATCGAAATTTGAAAGGAATGAAATGAATAAATTATTTAAAGATATAAGGCATAGCGATATTGAAGCAGTGCGGGCAGCAATATCAAAAAATATCACCGTTGTAAACGAGGTTTACAATGCAAAAACACCTAAAAAGGATATAGGGCAATCGCCGTTGCAAGTAGCAATTAAATGCGGAGAATTTGAAATTATAGAGTTTTTGCTTGAAAAGGGTGCTGACTCCGATTTCATGGAAGACCCTGCACTTGTTCCGCCTCATAGCGTTTGCATGTCTGTCCTGCATGATGCAATAATAGGTGTATTTTCTGCATTATGTTATAAACAGTATAGCCATTCCGAAAAGTATATAAATTTGATTAAAATGTTACTTGAGAATGGAGCCAATCCTAATCGAAAAACATCATCTGGAATGCTTCCGATAGGTACGGCAGTAAATAAAGCAGAAATGATTTTGGAGCGCAAGAATGCTTATCCAGATATACAAGAAATAACCAAAAAGAGATTATTTGAAGTTCTTGATTTACTTATCAAATATGGTGCCGATAAGGAAGAATGGCTTAATCAAAACTTTTGGGGAGTATCAAATAAAGTTCATTTCTTTGAAGAAAAAATGTATGGAATGGATAATATTGACATAAGGGAACCTATTCGAATTGTTCTTAAAGAATATTTTGACTAAATATTTAGTCTTATTTCACAAATTCCAGTTTATTGAGTAGGTTATTCATAGAAACTAACCGTCATTTTGCCCACTTTAATAACGCCATTTGTGAATAACATCTGGCAACACAAACTGTAAAATGAATAAAATCTACAAGATATATATTTTTTAATAAAAAATTATATCTTGTAGATTTTTATTTACTATTGACAGTGTGCTTGCTTCTTCGTATAAACACACTTAGAAGTTCTTTTCCGTTAAATGGTATAATCGGATATATATAGCTCTCATTTGAAACCGTCTTATTAAATGCAATTAGCTACATTTTGAATCATACCAGGTAACTACCCAGTCATATCGAATCATCTCCATACTATTGCCGCAATAAGAACATTTTCCACCATTTAAAAGTGATACGCTTGCACCACATGACTGACATCTGTAGACAATTATATCGTTTACTGCACTGGTTTTAGACTCAATACTCTTTGCCAACCTAAGCCTGATTTTTTCCTCTCTGTTTTGAACCATCATACCCATTATTTCTGCAAGATTCATTACAACATTTACATCCAATATCTGTATTTTGTCATCACTCTTATAATCTGTAATTACACATTCCATAAGTTTGCAGCTAAGCACATTTGCATACCCTGCAATTTTATGTGATAAATCACAATATGTAAAGGCACTGATTTCATCCATTCTTTCCGCATAATGAATACTCTCCAGCTTATTGGTCAGACTGGCAATAAAATACTCCTCTGAAAACAACGGATCAACTTCGTGCAGTTTATCAACAGAAACTCTGTTCCTTCCCGGTCCCTTTGATACACTATGCTTTCCGGCTATTGAAAAAAAGATGTACAGAAATATTATCAGGGCCATCAGCGTCAACGGAATCCCCCAAGACGGTTTATTGATAACAAACGGCAAAACTGCCATTACAACAATCATATAAATAACCGGACTAAATTTTTTTAGCATATTGCTGTCACGGCTTTTTGAGTTATTGTTCGGCATATAGACGGAAGAAATCTTCCCGTCAAAATCCTCCATATGAAATTTTGTGTGGCAGTAATCACAGCCATCTATCAAATTTTCTATGATGTCCTCATGACCACAGCTTGGACATATACATTTACCATTTACCGATTGAGAGCGTATAATATAATGCTCACATTCTCTATTATTTGAACCGTCCTGCCATATATGTCTTCCGTTTCTGTAAAAGTTTTTTTGATACAACAATCGTTCTGAAATCTTACAGATAAGATTTTTTCCGTCATGTGAATAATGTATGGACAGCCTTTGATTTTGATTTGGAGGATAAACAGTAGGTCTCATTTTTATACATTTAGTTTCAATACCAAGATCTCTCAATTTCTTTTTATTAAGATAATGACTGTACCACAGACTTTGTGTTGCAGACGGGAATGCATTCTCCTGCATATTCATCTGATTATCCCAAGCTACCACCTGTGTCTTATACCTATTGACAATTTCTGTCATTTCTTTGTTATAGATACCACATTTCATATTTAACTGACTGCTATTTTGTGCCTCTATAAATATTTTCTCTATTCTTTCAATTACACTCTGCTTTGCCATTACATTGCCTTTCTCTTCTGTATATCATATCTGCATTTATAACAAAACGAATATATATTAATAATATATTTTACAATTAATATAAACTTAATCCCAATACCATTTTACTTACTGCAAAATCAGTTTGTTAATTATCCTATTATATTATTTTAACACAGTCATCTATATAATTCTATTAAATATTTTATCCTCTTTCAATGTTGTATCATATCTATGGTTTTTCTCTCTCTCTCATCTTTTATTGTTTTTTCTGTAAACAGATTTCAGAGTTACATCTTCTCCTTTATAGTTGAAAAACTTTTCTGGACTCTTGTATTATATTCATAGCATGAAACCTTCTGTCTGTAATTGTTTTTTGAATAACTTAATTCCGGAAAAAGCAGTTGTTTTCATGCTATTTTATAATTATTTGACATTCAAAATATATAGGCACTTATTCAGGCTTGCAGCTTAGGTTATTTACTATTGACAGTGTGCTTGCTTCTTCGTATAAACACACTCAGAAGTTCTTTTCCGTTAAATGGTATAAGCGGATATATATAGCTCTCATTTGAAACAGTCTTATTAAATGCAATTAGCAGCAATATAATAACTGTACCTCCTATGAATCCCCATAAGCCAAATATTCTTGTAACTATTAATAAGAAAATCCTAAGGAATTTAAGAGCATATCCCAATTCAAAGCTACCATGTGTAAAGTTGGCAAAGGCAACGAATGCCATATATAAAATTATCTCGTTGTTAAACCATCCACTGCTAATGGCAGCATCTCCCAAAACCAGACCTATGATAATACTAAGAGGTGTATTTAGCATATCCGGTGTATTTACTGCTGCAAGCTTCATTCCGTCAACGGCTAACTCCAAAATCAGAAACTGGGCTATTATGGGTACATTTATAGTATCTTCTATTCTGATAAAAGACAGCCAGTCGGGTGTTGTTATAAAATCATATGCAAATAAAAGATAAACAGGTGTTAGAAATAATGCTACTATAGTTACTATTGCCCTTGTAAATCTAAAATACGTGCCTGTAATCGGCGGAAAATAATAGTCATCTGCTTCTTCAAAAATATCAAAAAAACTTATAGGAATAATCATTGCTGCCGGAGAATTGTCTACTAATATTACAATATGTCCCTCCATAATAGCTGATGCAGAAGTATCCGGTCTTTCAGTATACCTGAATTTTGGAAACGGATTAAACCATTTTCCTTTATAGAGACATTCTGCCAGACTTTCCTGATTCATTGAAAGTGATTCGATTTCAAGATTATTCAGTTTTTCTCTAATATCCTTTAGCAGTTTTTTATTTACCTTGTTTTCCATATAGCCAACAACTACATCTGTCTTTGAAACAGTACCCACATTAAACATTTCAAAGGTTAAAGATGTATCTCTTATTCTTCGTCTGATTAATGCCGTATTAGACACCAAAGTTTCTACAAAACCATCCTTTGAGCCTCTGAAAACCTTATCCTTTGTAGGTTCTTCAACAGAACGCATAGGATATGTTCTTGCATCAATTAAAATAATTTTTTCAAAATCTTCTACTAAAAGTGCCACAACACCGGACATTACATTTAACTTTAAGGTTTCCATATCAGTTGTTATATCTACTTCTATATATGGCAGTTTTTCTTTAATAAATTTGTGATAATCACTTGTATTATCGTCTTTTGATATAGAAAAAAATGACTCCATTAATTTTTCAAGAATATCATCCTTTACAAAACCGTCTATAAAATAGAAAACTGCCTTTTTATCTGCTATATTAAAGGTTCTGTAAATCAAATCAAAGCTTTCGTCAACTCTTAACTCTTTATTGATATCGTTTAGAGTATTATTGAAGTTTCCCTTTACAATTTTCATTCTATTCCTCCTAATGCTTCAACCAAAACAAAAGAGTATCTGTTTTAGATACTCTTTTATTATTGGTAAATTTTATATAATTATACTTACTTTTTATCCCCGCAAGCAACTAGCCAAGCAGACGCACTTGTGCGGATATTTGGCGACTCCCGAAAGGGTCAATTACTCCGCAACTTTCCGCACTGCAGGTTTGATGCTTCTTCAGCTTGCTGTGTGGTTGTTTACTCCCACAGGGTATTTGACTAAGACACAGCTTCACTTGAAATATCTTTGTTATCTTTCATTTTCTTTAGTATAATCTTAGATGGACACTTACTTGCACAGGTACCACAGTTTGTGCATTTACTATAATCAATAGATGCTATATTATCAGCTACTGTTATAGCTTTCTGTTCGCAATTTCTTTCACATAGCTTACATCCAATACATCCTGCAGTGCAGCTGAGTTTTACATCTTTACCTTTATCCTTAGAGCTACATGCAACATGATACTCCATATCATATGGTACAAGTTCTATTAAATGCTTTGGACAAGCCTTTACACACTTACCACAGGCAAAACATTTTTCATTATCCACAACAGCAACACCATTTATGATATGTATTGCATCATTATCACATACACTCATGCAGGATCCCAGACCCAGACAGCCATAATCACAGCTTTTAAAACCGTTACCCGGCACTAATGATGCGTCAGCACATGTCATATTTCCTGAATAATTAAACTTCTCTTTAGTATTATCACATGTACCACTACATTTGATAAAAGCCACTTTTTTAACTACTGTTTCACTTTTTCCCATTATTTCTCCAATAGAGGCTGCTACAGGAGCTCCACCTACAGGACAGCCGGCTACACTTGCCGTTCCCTCCGCTATTGCTTTAGCTAATCCGTCACATCCGGGAAAACCACATCCACCACAGTTATTACCGGGTAAAAGTTCTCTTATTTTGGCTACCTTTTCGTCCTCTCTTACTGCCAGAAATTTATCGGCAACACCTAATAATATACCTATTAAAAGTCCAACGCCACCTACTAAAAGGCAGGCTATAATAATTCCAATAAAATCCATATCTACCTCCTATAACAACCCTGCAAATCCACTAAATGCTATTGCCATAAGACCTGCTGTTAAAAGTACAATAGGTGTTCCTCTAAATGATTTTGGAATATCATTATATTCAATTTTTTCTCTGATACCTGCCAGTATTACAATGGCAATGGTAAAGCCAATAGCTGTAAATAAACCATTAACAACACCCGTAATAAAATCATATTCCTTTTGAACATTTGTAATAGCTATACCAAGTACTGCACAATTTGTAGTAATAAGAGGTAAATATACACCTAATGCACTATAAAGTGCAGGTGAAAATTTCTTTAATGCCATTTCCACGAATTGAACAAGTGCTGCAATCAGCAATATAAATACAATAGTTCTTAAATATTCAAGACTTAACGGCTTTAGAATGTAATTATATACAAGTGATGTTAATGCACTGGAAATAGTAATAACAAATATTACTGCCATTCCCATACCTGATGCGGTTTTAGTCTTTTTAGATACACCAATAAAAGGACACAAACCCAAAAACTGACTGAGAACAACATTATTTATAAGTGCAGCACCTATAGCAATTTTAAGTAAATCACTCATCTAAGCAACCTCCTTTACATATACTGCATTTACCATCACAGGATGGCTTCTTCATATTATCATCATTTTCATTCTTTTTCTTATTTTTAAACCTGTTTTGACAGGCTACTAAAAATGCAAGTACAAAGAAAGCCCCCGGAGCCAGTCCGATTATTCTGACAGGCTCAATATCAAGACTCTCCAAAGTAGAAATCTTATCTATAAGCTTATTAATCGGTGTAATAATATCAAAACCGAATATTGTACCATATCCTATTATTTCCCTAAATGCCCCCAAAATTCCCAATCCTGCGGTAAATCCTAGTCCCATACCTATACCATCAAATAAAGACGGAATAGCTTCGTTTTTTGAGGCATATGCTTCAGCCCTACCCAAAATAATACAGTTTACAACAATAAGCGGAATATATATTCCAAGTGCATCATTTAATGAAGGCAGATAAGCTTCAAGCATAAACTGCATTATAGTAACAAAGCTTGCCACAATAACTATATAAGCCGGTACTCTGACTTTATCGGGAATAATGTTTCTAAGTAATGAAATAAGTGTATTTGACATAGCAAGTACTACTAATGTAGTAAGACCCATACCTATACCGTTAATACAGGAAGTTGTAACAGCTAATGTAGGACACATACCAAGCATCATTACAAATGTAGGATTTTCCTTTATTATACCATTAAATAATCTCTCTTTTATTACCATTAAATAGCTCATTATTCAGTCACCTCCTGTTTTTCCGTTTCCATAATTGTCGTTGCTACTATTACGGCAGCATTTACACCCTTTGTAACAGCCTTAGAAGTAATTGTTGCACCGGATAACGCATCAATATTTGTTCCTTCAGAATTGTTATCCTTATTCACTATAAATAATCCGTTTTTATCAACAAGATACTGGTTTAAAAACTCTTCTTTAGTTGCATTCATTCCAAGACCTGCCGTTTCACTGATTGATAAAATTGAAATTCCTGTAATTTTACTGTTTAAATCAATTCCTACTGAAAATGATATATCACCACCAAAACCTTCCTTTGAAGTAACATTTATAACATAACCAAGCAGTGTGTTATTGGTGTCAAGTGCCTTAACAGCACTATCTATTATTACATTTTTAGAAGTAATTTCATTTTTACCTAAGCTTTCATTAACCTTACTCTCATCATAGTCAAAGTTTTCAAATTTATCAGCCTCGCTAAATACCGTCTGATATGCTAACTCCTGAACCTTTTCCTGTTGTTTTCTTCTTGGCTCTTTAGTTATTTCATATACAGCACCTAATAAAAGTCCGGAAACCAGTGTTATGGTCATAAGAATCAGGGCATTTTTAATAGTCTTATTCATTTTTTGCCTCCTTCTTCTTTGATACATAACCAAATGGCTTTGGAATTGTTATCTTTTCAATTAACGGAACTAAAAGGTTACAGAAAATTATAGCAAAAGAAACTCCTTCTGCATTTGGTCCAAACACTCTGAATATTCCTGTAAGAATACCAAGCAATGCTCCAAAAATCCACCTGCCTCTTGAAGTAATAGGCGAGGTAACATAGTCTGTTGCCATAAAAAACGCTCCTAACATAATACCACCACCACATAACTGTAGTGCCAAATAGTATATATCAAACTTTTCATTTCCAAAGAATAAAATAAATAAAGAAAATACTGCTAAATAGGCAAATGGTATTCTTATATCAATCACTCTTTTTGCGAGTAAATATATACCACCAATCAGTATAGCTATTGCAGAGGTTTCACCAATAGTACCTGCTGTTGTTCCAATGAACATTTTGTATAAATCAAAGCTTCCTGTATCCCGTATAACCTTAAGAGGTGTAGCACCTGTGATTGAGTCATATGTAAATACGGTCATATTCGTACCAAAAGAAAGAAGCAAAAAGCACCTTGCTGCCAATGCCGGATTCATAAAGTTCTGACCTATACCTCCAAAAAGCTGTTTAACAATAATAATAGCAAATATGCCACCTATTATTGCCATCCAATATGGAATATCATACGGTAAATTTAATGCCAGCAGCAGACCTGTTACAACAGCGCTAAAATCTTTTATTGTTATATCTGTCTTCATACACTTTTGATATAAAAACTCGGATAATACACATGAAATTATAGTAAGCATAATAACTATAAACGCTCTGTATCCAAAGTTATATATACCAAATATAGTAGTGGGAAGAAGGGCAATTATTACATCAAGCATAATTGATGATGTACTGTTTTTATCTCTAACATGGGGATTAGACGATACATTTAATAAATCGCTCATTTGTTTCTCCTTTTATTTTTCTATTTCAAATTTTAAATTACAGCTTTTACTTAAATAGAAATCCGACTTTCCTATTTTCTTTTATTGGATAATATATTTTTCTTCATAGTTTTTATAGATTGTGTAAGCTGTCTCTTTGCCGGACATATATATGAACAGCTTCCACATTCTATACATTCAAGACCATTTAGTTTTAAAAACTCATCTTCATTATTTTTATCAGCAGCTTTTGCAAGCCTTGAAGGAATAATTCTTGATGGGCAGGCATTTACACATCTTCCACAGTTTATACAATTTGAAGGCTTACATGCACTTACTTCATCCTTTTTAAACATTAAAATGGCTGAAGTACCCTTTGTAACAGGAATATTCAAATCATGTAAAGCCATTCCCATCATAGGACCTCCTGATATTATTTTTTCGGCTTTATCCTTAAATTCTCCTGTATCATCTATAAATTGTTTTATATCAGCTCCAACAGGTACTATATAGTTTCCCGGATATCTGACAGCATCTCCGGTGATAGTAACAACTCGTGTAGTAAGTGGCAGGTTCTTTACTACTGCATTATATATAGCATAAATAGTATCAATGTTATGTACAATACAGCCTATATCAGCAGGCAGCTTTGAAGAATCCAGACATCTTTTGGTAGTAGCATATATAAGCGAGCGTTCACCACCCTGTGGATATTTTGTAAATAACGTTTTTACTTCAATATTATTTTCCTTTGATACACACTTTCTCAATCTGACAATAGCATCAAGTTTATTATCTTCTACTGCTATAATACCTTTAGCATTATCAAATAACGAAAGTACAATTTTTAATCCCTCTACTATTATTTCAGGATTTTCCAGCATTCTTCTATAGTCAGATGTAAGATATGGCTCACATTCCGCACCATTTACAATAATATAATCAATATTTTCAGGCTTTGGCGGACTAAGCTTTACATGAGTTGGAAATCCCGCTCCTCCCATACCTACTATGCCGGCCTCTTTTATAAGCTCTAACTTTTCTTCCTTTGAAAATTCAAGGTAATTTTCATTGTCCATGGAATTAGTTTTTTCATAT
Organism: uncultured Clostridia bacterium; assembly: GCA_947174885.1. GTDB lineage: Bacteria > Bacillota > Clostridia > Lachnospirales > Lachnospiraceae > SVEL01. Next base: position 4,303 of record CAMWKO010000015.1, on the reverse strand, counting down.
AATCCATCATTTTCTATTATGATACAAGGGACTTTATTTCCATTTGCCACTTTTCTATTATCAATTGCTTTTACAATACCTGATACTGACGAGTGAACATTAGCAGATATAAAACCTGATGCTTCACCAATCTTTTGATTAACTAAAACTCTGTCACCCACCTTTACAATAGGTGTTGCAGGTGAACCAATATGTTGTGATAGTGGTATAACAAACAAACCATTTTCCGGAAAATATTCATCAATAGCCTTATTCTTTGTATATTCTTTGCCGGAATATGGGTGAACACCACCTTTAAAAGTCAAAACAGACATTATACATACATTCCTTTCAATTTTCTCCAATTATCAACATTTTATATCATAATATATTATAATACTTTTAACAAGAAATATCTTACTTTAGTTTCCGTATTTTTTATTTTTGGCTTCAAAATAAAAAATACGGAAACTACAAATATCCTAATAGGATTTGCATATTTTTCAAATTTCCTCCAAAATCGCTTTTTTAACTACACATTTTCTTAAAATTTGCTATAATTAATATATTGTTATGTAAATATTGGATATTTTAGAAGATGTATTAAAGATGTCACATGAAAATATTTATTTTAATGAAACCTGAATTTATAAAGAAATTATTACCGGAAGATTATACAGTGTTGATTTGCTGATAGATCATGTAATCATAAAGAAAAATATTAAATTTAAAATAGGATTTTATTATGGAAACTTTAGAAAGTAATTTAAACATTGATTTAAACGAAAGTATTTATATGGATTTTAATATAGAGGAGGCTGTATTTTTTGATATAGAAACTACAGGATTTACACCTAAAAATACTCTTCTATATTTAATTGGCTGTATTTATTATGATTCGTCAGACTGTACCTTTCACACCATGCAATGGTTTATGGAGGAGATCACTGACGAACCATTAATGATTATTGATTTCTTTAACTTTATATCCAATTACAAATACTTAGTCCATTATAATGGTAATGGTTTTGATATCCCTTATATAGAAAAAAAATGTTTATTATATAATATTAACTATGATTTTTCAAATATTATTTCTTTTGATATATATAAGAAAATTCTTCCCTATAAGAACATATTTAATTTGGAGAATATTAAACAGAAATCAGTTGAAAAATTCTTAGGTATTGAAAGAATAGACAAATATACAGGTGGCGACCTTATTGCTGTATTCTATGAGTACTTAAAAAAGAAAAGCCCGGATTATAAGGAATTTTTAATTCGTCACAATTATGATGATTTATTGGGACTTATTAAAATACTCCCTATATTAAACTACACAAGTGTATTTAACAGATTATTTGAACTTACCTCCGTAACTATTAAAAATGATATAAATGGTGCACCTACAGATGTAACTATTCGGTGTAAAACCAACTACCCTGCTTTAACACGTATTTCATTTGGCAATAACACATATTTTTTTGTATGGGAAAATAACTTCATTTCAATGACTATCCCCATATATTCAGGAGGTTTAAAGTTTTTTTATCCAAACTACAAGGACTACTATTATCTTCCTAAGGAAGACTGTTCTATACATAAGAGTGTTGCTTTTTATGTAGATAAAAATTACAGAACAAAAGCAAATGCTGCTAATTGCTACAGTAAAAAAACAGGTAGATTCTTACCTCAGATTAATGAAATTGTAAAACCATATTTCAAAATAGATTATAACGATAAGATAACATATTTCGAGCTTACTCAAGAGGTTTTAGATACACCGGACCTTATTATAGAATATTTTTTCGATACAATTACTAAATTAGTTCCTGGTAATAAAAAGTAAGGGATTGTTGATATTTTTCAACAACCCCTTACTTGTAAGTATATGTTTTTATATAATGTAATAAGTTTATTTAAACAAACTCTTAAATTTTATAAAAACATACCTTATATTTGACAAGTAAGTCTTACTGACTTATTATTTACCAGCCATCTGTCTTTCTTGCTCTTCAATCATTTTCTTAACCATGTATCCACCTACAGAACCATTCTGAGCAGATGTTAAGTTACCATTATAACCATCTGTTAAAGGTACACCTAATTCAGATGCTACTTCCATTTTAAATCTGTTCATTGCACTCTTTGCTTCTGGAACATTTGTCTTATTTGATGAACTTGTCATAAAAATTCTCCTCCAATACTATAATTTGTTTTCGTGTTACAATCATAGTATATGGAGGAGATAAAATAATAATCTGGTAAATTTTATCTGTTTTTATTGTTTGAAACTGCTATTGCAATTGTATAAAAAATCAAACCTAAATAATTTGGAATTTTATCATAAAACCATACTAAATCGCCACTAATACTTGAAAATCTAATTAATACTATAATTACTATTACAAGTATAATTCCTAGAACATCAGTTATGTATGCAAGAATTTTTTTATCTATCTTGGAATTTATAGCACTTAATATCATAAACACATATAAAAATACTAAATACATCAGAATTACTACTCCATATATGAAGTCATAATCAACTTCCTGATGCAGCAATTTATATAATCCGATTTGATATCCTTCAACACCGGCTACAATAAAATGCATACCAAATGCTATAAACATTGTAATTCCTTTAAAGGATTGTAATATACTTGACTGTGTAATTGCTGATACAAATATCATTAATATTGATATTGTAAAACAAAAATCACAAATATATTTCATAAGTTCTAATGTATCATAATGATAGAAAAATTGAGTTACATATAATCCCAAAGCAATAACACTAAATAGAATAGTAATTATTTTTATATATGGAACCTTTCTTTTTTCCTCTACTGCACCATAACTGTCTGAAATAGCATAAGCACCATTACTTGTCATCTTTATGTTAGATTTTGATTTCTTCAATTTATAATCATATTTCCCAACATTTGATTTGGCGGATACATCAACCTTAATTCCCATGTTTCCATCTGCCATAAAAAAATTATTATTTAATTCTATATCATCATATTTGGGTTTATATGGAGTAAATGAAGTATATTCAAATGAATCTTTTCTAGTAGTATTCTCACCACTCAATTCAATGCTGGCATATCTTTCGCCATCAGAAGAAATATCATTAGTATTTTCCTCTAAATCAATATCATATGAAATATCTGTATTATCACCAACATATCCTGAAAAATCGGAGCTTGTATCATCACCATCTTCATATGTAATATCAATCTGAACATCATCATCTGAAATAGGAGATTCTACTGTATACAATTCAGTTTGCTTATTATCATTTTCTATGATATCAGTAGCTTCTATAGAAGCTTCCATTACATCATTAATACTTATGGCAGTTTCAATAGAAATTTCTTTCTCTGATTCATTTTCTGAGCTATTTATATTATTTTCAAGGTTTGCTTTTTCATAGGCAGCTTTATATAATTCTAATAAAGCAATTTTTTCATCCTCGGTAAGAAGACTTAAATCAATTATTTTACCTTCTTTTTTTTTTGCCGAATATAGAATTTGAAGATACATTATGTTCGTAAAAACGTATTTGATCTTCTAATGTTCTATACTCACTAGAGCCGGCATATTCAACATCATCACTACTTGACTTATTTGATTTAAAGTTTCTTAACTGTTCCTCCAATGTCAAAGGTTTTTCAGCATTTGGTGAAGCAATATTTACAGAAGCTTCATTATTTTTATTAAGTGATGCAAGTCTTTCTTCTAGAGTATCAGAACTACTGTTATTTGTAACTGTAGCAGGTGTTTCTGGTGCAGATGTTACAGTTGGTTCTGTTTTTACTTCTGGTGTATAAGTTGTATTAATAACCGGTTGCGGAGTAGTTTGTTCTTGTTCATTTGGTTTGACAGTTCCAAATGCCTTTAACATGTCTTCAAGTGTAGCTCCTCCTGCACTTCCATTAATATCTTTTTCTTCAGTTCTTAATACTGGAGCTGCCTCCGGTTTTTCCATTGGTTCAACTCTAACCTCACTAACGACAGGCGTACTAATTTCTTCTTTAACAGGCTCTGAAGTGACAGCTGGCTGTGGTGATATATTACCTCCATTTGTTGCAGCAGCAAGTCTTGCTTCAACTGCAGCAGCAAGTCTTGCTTCTTCCTCTGCACGTTTTCTGGCCTCAGCTTCTTCTTCTAAACGTTTTGCTTCCTCAGCAGTAAGCATAGTTTCTTCTTCAGCTTTTCTTCTCGCCTCTTCTTCTGCAATACGTCTTGCTTCCTCTTCAGCTTTTCTTCTCGCCTCTTCCTCAGCAGCAAGTCTTGCTTCCTCTTCAGCTTTTCTTCT
>CAMWKO010000014.1 GCA_947174885.1 uncultured Clostridia bacterium | reverse complement strand
TTGTAAAATATGAAACAGAAAATACAAAAACTCAATCAAATCTTATCTTTACAACAAAAATCAACCTATGTTAGAATATATCTCATTAATTAATAATAATAAATACACTCTTTTTACAAATACTATGGTGCAAAAGACTATAATTCAATTACTAACGTATACAGGTTTTAATACTCAAAATATGAAATAATAGTAGGAGATGATAAAATGGATAAGAAAACTGAATTTAATGAGGCATTGCAGTCGCTTGTAGAATATGCCACTGTCAATGGTAATATTATCACAAAAGAAAATGTATATGACTACTTTAAAGGTATTTTGGATGATGACTCTATGTATAAGCCGGTCTTTCAATATTTGACTGAAAATCGTATTACTGTTGAAGGATATAATATAGAATCAGACTCACCTGTAATGTCTTACAGCAATAATGATAAACTTTCCAATAATGAAGCTTCCGCTTTCACTCCGGAGCCCTTAAAGGATACTGAAAAAGCTCTTATGTTTTTAGATATGTACTATGAAGATGTACAATCACTTGACAAGGCAGATAACAGTGAATTGAAAGAGTTAGTCAAAGGAGCTATTAATAAAGACAAAACCAGTATTGATAAACTTACAGAAACTTTTCTTGAAAATGTTATAAAAATTGCTGACGAGTTTGAAGATTCAGGCTTAAAAAAATCCGATTTAATTTCAGAGGGCAATTTGGGGCTGTTTGAAACTATAATCAATCTGACAGAACTTCCAAAGGATATTATTTCTTATTTTGAGTCTTCTATCCGTACTGCCATGAATGATGCAATTCAAAGAGAAATAAGTGTACTTAGGATTGCTAACCACATTACTGATAAAGCTAATGCTGTAAGTGATGCGACCACAGCGCTTGCAGAAAAGCTAGGCAGAGAAGCAACCATTGAAGAACTTTGTGAATATCTGTCTTTACCTCAGGAGCAGGTGCGTGAAATCTTAAAAATATCTCTTGATGCAGTGAATATAGTAAATGAGTAATTATTTGCCTACATTATATCATAAGCACAGGATTAGGGTGGTTATTCCCTAATCCTGACTTTAACGTCTGACAAATAATTACCGGATTAATTATTCTCAGCTATTCTTCATATAATTTTACACCATTTTTTGTTGAGTGCTTAATATAATATAATGAAGTATCTGCATGCTTTATCAGCTCTGACAAATCATTCTCTGAGGTTACATTATCAGATACAGCCACACCAATAGAGCTGGTTACTGATTTTTCTCTAGGTATTACTATCTGCTTTCCTAATAAGCTGCTAATCTGGCTAACATATCCATTTTTCGCCATAATTGCATCTAATGTCATCTTTGCAGTAGCTAATGCTGTATCTTTATTGCAATTAACCAATGTAATAAGGAATTCATCTCCTCCATATCTGGTTGCAAAACCTTCATTTCCTGCTGCATCATTTAAAATAGATGCTATTTCCTTTAATACTAAATCTCCTACATCGTGTCCAAAGGTATCATTGTAATATTTAAAATTATCCAAATCGATATAGAGTATCGCTAATTCTAAAGGAAGCTGCTGCTCTCTTGCCGCATCTATCAGCTTATTTACTTTTTCATAGAAGCCATCCCTATTCTTTAGTCCTGTCAGATAATCCGTAATAGATGATCTTCTTAGCTTATTATTGATATGTCTGATTTTATCAATATTTTCTATCTTATCAATGGCTATAAGAAACTGACGTAAAAGCAAATCAAATATATTAAGTTCGCTTTCATCTAACAGATAATTTGTATTTTGTGCATTCCAATTATTTTTCATATATATGCTGCTTACAAATAAACTATCCAGTTTATCGTTTATAAAGTATGGATTACATATCATTGAGCATATCGATGAACCACCAAATATAGATAAAATCTTATTGTAATCATTATGATCTTTCTTCATCTTTGATGTAACAAAGCTGTCACGATTTTTTTCAAAATATCTTCTCAAATATTCTAAGCTGTTATTTTCCAATTTCATGCTATCTGAATTTAATATTATCTTAATATCATTGTTGTGGAACTTAATGTATACAAACTGGTCTAATCCATAGTTCAGCATTAATGCATTGGAAGCTGTTTCTATAAGTTCATTTTTAGTCTTATCGGTAATCTCTATAATATTCTGCCATATAGAAATAAACTCCATATTGTCCCTCATCTCAATATATTGCTTATGTACTCCGGCATTCTTTGTTTTTTCATTTATTCGCTCAATAGTCCATCCAATTAGCGGAAGCTTGATATTCTCTGAAACCTGCTCCTCACCATTTTTAATCTTAAGTATATTTTCCATTTCTTTTGTATACTTTTTATTTTCAGCAAACTGATAAGCCTCATCATATTGTGCATTTGCCTTTTCAACATCGCCTAATCTCCTGTATACTTCAGCCATTTCAATTTTTAACTGTATTAATGAAAAGAACTGATTTCCTAAAGATATATAACAATGCTGCTGTGCCCTGAGCAGATAGTTAAGTGCCTGCTTATATCTGCCTGCCTGCTTAGACAGTAAACCATTTACAAAGAAATATAAAAATAACTCATCATCATTTCCGGTAAACGACTTTTCAAGCCTTATCACATCTATTTCATCTTTTTTATCCTCTAAAACATTACTTAAGAATCTTTTACATGTATCCAGATACAATATACAATTATATTCAAGCGATAATCTGGCACTACATAATGCAAGCAGACCAAAAACCTTGGCAAGATTACATACTCTTAAATCATTTAATCGTAATGTTTTGATAATTCTAACACATAACAGCAAATAACTGTATGCTTTTGAAAAATCATTTGCAACAATGCAGTTAATTGACATATTATAAAGAGTTTCACCTACTGCATCAATCATATCCTTCTTCATATATATATCTAATGCCTGGTTATATGATTTATTGGCTTTAATAAAATTGTGGGTAGTACAATTTATATATCCCAAACCGTTTCTTATTTCTGCTAATGTAACATCATCAGTATCACCAATGATGTTTTCACATTTTGAATAATAATACTTTGCTACATGAAATAAGCCATAGTTAGAGCAAAGCATAATATTCTTCTTATATCCTTTAAGTACTAAAAATGAATTTCCAAAATTAGTGGCTAAATCAATTCCTTCTGAAAACTTTACAAGTTTATCATCTAAATCTTCTATATGCTTAATATTTTTAAAGGAATCAATTCCATTGTCATATGAAAAAATATAGATATATGCCAAGTGATTAAAATAACCATAATCCTGCATCTTTTCGATAAATTCATCAGATACATCCGTATCTCTCATAAAGAAATAGACATTATGCCATCCGGACATTTCATTCATAATGCTAAGCAGTTCTGCTTTAAAAATATCAATATCACTTTTTATCTGTTTGGCAATATTTTTACACTTGTTTATGCATTTTTGTGCCTTTTCCAGTTTTCCACTGTAAATATGTGTATATGTTAAAATATAATTATACTCATATTCAAACTTTAATGATGGATGCTCATCTATTAATTCTTTTAAGTTGTTACACAACAACTGTGCATTTGGAATATCATCCAGATACGTAGAAATCATTGCATAAAGTCCATAGATTTCCATTTTACATTCTATTTCAATATTAACTTTTTCAATCTCAAGCTTATTATATATCTTTGACAGATAATATTCTGCCTGTTCTAAATCAAGTGCATAATACATCGCCTTAAGCTTAATTAAATATTCAAAGGTCTTCTTACTTTCAAATGTAAACGCTTCACTTTCTTCATTTTTACCTACCTGATATGTTCCACCTTCATATATACAGCCTATTTCATTCATTTTGCTTATATATTTAATCCATATATCACTTACACATGGTATCACATTCTTTAAATCATTGTAGGTTGCTATAATTCCAATATTTTTATTTCCTTCACAGCTAGATAAATAATATAATAATGAAATTGTAGATTTGGATGCCATATGCAGATTATTTATCATAATAAGCATTGGATGTCTGTTGCTTAGAGCCATAATAATATTAGCCACAGATTCATTCATCTTTTCTTTTTCAAACTCTATTTCATCCAAAATAAAGGGTTCTGTTCTCATACATGAACCGCTTTCAATATATGATTTAAAAAAAGACTTTTGTAATTGATAAATATCAAATTCACCTAGAAATTCATCTATTGATTCCTTAAAATAATATTTAAGATATACATTTTTAATAATATTTAAGAATGGTTCATAGGTTCCTACCATCTCATTGTTGTCAAACTGATGATAAGATATATACACCTCCGGGTACGCAATCATAGCATTTTTAGCATCCTCTGAAAAAATACCAAAGGATCCGTAATGCTTTATAATTACAAAATTGTTACTCTGAGCTCCTATATTTGAAACAACTCGTTTTACAAACGTAGAACACATCTTATTCTTTTTGTTTTCCATATTAGCACCTCTACCTGTTTACGTAATTTTTACAGAACATTTACTAAAAGTATACCACTTTTAGAATATTCATACAAGCTATATCAATAAAATTTTATTTTTTTTAATTTTATTTTTATGACCTTTAAATTTAAAACAATTATATACAATCATTTATTTATATTATATTCTCTTCTACAAATATACCTCATGTCCATTTGTAATACATACTATTATACATATTATTAATCCCTTATATATTTTATAAATATAATTTATTTTTAAAATCTGTCCCTTTCTTTAAATTATATATAAGCTTGAGTTTCCATATTTTTTATTTTTAATTTTAAAAAATCTTGTTGCCAAATGCAACATATACATCTTGCATAAAAGCCGTAAATGAAATTGAACTTTAATCTACGGCTTTTGTGCAAAAAGCTTACATCATAATGATAATGTAAGCTTTTAAAACTTAAAAATAAAAAATATGGAAACTCAAATAATGTAAAGAATAAGAAAACTCAAGAAAATTAGAGGTTGTAAAAAATAGACTTTGCACTTATAATACATAAGGATAATTTTGTTTTTATATAAAAAAATTATAGAATTTTATTATTATATAAAAATACAATCACAGAAGATTATAGATAAATAATATTTTTACTATATTAGCACCTTTATAATTGGTACTTTAACTTCTGAATGAATCATTAGGAGGCAAAAATGAAAACACTTGAACTTCAAAAACAGGCTAACGAGGTTCGTAAAGGTATTATCCGCTCAGTTCACAGTGCAAAGGCCGGTCATCCGGGTGGCTCACTTTCAGCAGCAGATATCTTTACATTTCTTTACTTTGAGGAATTAAATATAGATCCCAAAAATCCTGATAAGCCGGACAGAGACAGATTTGTTCTTTCAAAAGGTCATACTGCACCTGGTCTTTATTCAGCCTTAGCAAACAGGGGTTTTTTCCCGGTAAGCGACTTAACTACTCTTAGACAAATCGGCTCTTATTTGCAGGGTCACCCTGATATGAAGCATATCCCGGGTGTTGATATGTCTTCCGGCTCATTAGGTCAGGGAATTTCAGTAGCAGTTGGTATGGCATTGTCAGCAAAAATAAGCAATGAAAATTACAGAGCCTATGCTCTTTTAGGTGATGGTGAAATTGAAGAGGGACAAGTTTGGGAAGCTGCTATGTTTGCCGGTCACAGAAAACTTGACAATCTTGTTGTTATGGTTGATAACAACGGATTACAGATAGACGGTAATATCAAAGATATATGTTCCCCATATCCTATTGGAGATAAATTTAAGGCTTTCAATTTTCATGTAATTGAAGATGTAGATGCCCATGATTTTGATGCTATCAGAGCTGCATTTAATGAAGCACGTAATACAAAGGGTATGCCTACTGCTATTATCTTTAAAAGTGTTAAAGGTAAAGGTGTTTCATTTATGGAAAATAATGCAGAATGGCACGGAACTGCTCCAAATGACGAACAGTTTGCCATAGCTATGGAAGAATTGGAAAAGGCAGGTGAAGATTTATGTCAGAACTAAAGAAAATAGCTACCAGAGAAAGTTATGGTAATGCTCTTGTTGAGTTGGGAGCGTCTCATGAAGATTTAATTGTTTTAGATGCAGACGTAGCTACTGCTACTAAAACCTCCATATTTCAGAAAGCATATCCCGAACGTCACATAGATTGTGGTATTGCCGAAGCTAATATGATCTGCATAGCTGCCGGTCTTGCTACTACAGGTAAAGTTCCATTTGCCAGTGCTTTTGCTATGTTTGCTGCAGGCAGAGCCTTTGAACAGATTCGTAACTCCATAGGCTATCCAAAGCTTAATGTGAAAATCGGTGCTACTCATGCAGGTATATCTGTAGGTGAAGATGGTGCTACCCATCAGTGTAATGAGGATATTGCTCTTATGAGAACTATTCCTGGTATGGTAGTTATCAATCCTTGTGATGATGTTGAAGCCCGTGCTGCTGTTAAAGCTGCTTACGAATATGTTGGCCCTGTTTATTTACGATTTGGTCGTCTTGCCACTCCTGTAATAAATGATGAAAATTCTTATGAATTTGAAATAGGAAAAGGTGTTGTTTTAAAAGATGGTACAGACTTAACCATAGTTGCTACGGGTCTTTGCGTTTATGAAAGTCTTCAGGCTGCTAAGGTCTTAGAGGCAGAGGGCATTAATGCTGCTGTTATCAATATTCATACAATAAAGCCATTAGATAATGAGCTTATTATTGAATATGCCAAGAAGACAAAAAAAATAGTAACTGTTGAAGAGCATTCGGTTATTGGTGGTCTTGGAAGTGCCGTATGCGACTGCTTAAGCGAGAATATGCCTGCACAGGTACTTAAAATTGGTATTAATGACGTTTATGGTGAATCCGGTCCTGCTGTTAAGCTTTTGGAAAAATACGGTCTTACCTGCAATGGTATTTGTGATAGTATTAGAACATTTTTAAAATAATCTTATTAGACAAATTATAGAAATTTTTATAGAAATAATTTTATATGTTCTAAATAATTAAAGTTACAAATATTTTTTACAATTTAAAGGAGCTGTCTTTGACAGCTCCTTTAAAAAATAATGGCTTTTGACATTTTATTACTTCCGGATTTTCTATTATCATATGGATTTTTATGGATACATATGATTTCAAACAAAATATCTGACTAAAAAACATCCCTGTTTCTGGATTTTTCATTTAAGTTTGTCTTCCTGTAATTTATTCCTGCAAAAAGAACAACTATAGCAGCCATAAATACCATTCCTCCAAACATAACTAAAACCATCTGCAAGTCTGACACTTCTTCTGATTCATTATCTGTACCCTCTGATGATGATGTTTCACCGTTTGCAGTGGCATCTTCACTACTTTTAGAAGCATTTTCATCTGTTTTTACAGAATCATCTTCCATAGCACTTATATTCCTGTTTATCTCCGATGCATATGTAGCAGCTCCTCCACATACAAGTAGTGTTGCAAAAGAAAAAAGCACCAGAAATACTCTATATATTTTCTTCATTCTATCCTCCAGTTTTAAATTTCTATTCCAAGCCTTGCCGTAATTCCTTTATCATACGGATGTTTAATTTTTTCCATATTGGTTACATAATCAGCAATTTCTATAAAAAAATCCTCTGGGTCATGTCCTGACAGTACGACTTCCAAGTTCTCCGGTTTTTCTGACAAAAACCTTTTAATCTTTTCTCTATCGATAGTATTAAGATTATAAGCAGAAAATAACTCATCAATCACAAGCATCTGATATTCTCCGCTTTTAGCCAGCTTCAGGGCATATTCAAGATTATCATTTTGCATGGCTATAAGTCCGGCTTTTTCATCTTCACTTAAATTCATATAAAAATCAAAGTTCTTAGTATTTCTGATAACAGTAATATTCTCTATATTTTTCATAATATTTATTTCACCTGAAATACCACCCTTTAGAAATTGTAAATATATGACCTTCATATCCTGACCGGCTGCCCTTACAGCAAGTCCTACAGTAGCTGTCGTTTTGCCTTTTCCATCCCCCTTATACACATGAATAAGTCCCGCCATTACTCCTCGTCCTCTCCTACTATTTCATCATATTCCTGTGCATCTAACCATTCATCAAAGGCTTCGGATACTACCTCAAATTCTTCATCACTTTCTATATTAGTTAAATCAGGATTACCATCCTTATCCTCTGAATATCTGTATAAGAATACCTCTCCGTCATCAGCTTCTTTACCCTCACTTGGCAATAACGCTATATAATCTCTGTTATTTGCTTCAAATATGGTAATAATAACACATTCAACTTCAGTACCGTCATCCAGTTCTAAAGTAACATACATTTCGTCATCATTTTCATCAAAATCTTTTCCCATTTCAAACCTCTTTCCTGTCTGTAGACTAATTAATTGCATTTGTGATATATGTTTCAAAGCTTTTACGGATATTTATAAAACATCTTTATCTTTTCATTACAATATCATTGTAATTTTACATAAAAACATAATAAATTACAATAACTATAGATTTAGTTTATGTATTTTTTATTTTCTTATTTCTTCAATAAATCTTGATACCTTTACTTCTTTTCCATATCTCTCCTTCAGATACAGAATATGCAGATAATCCTTTGCTCTGGTCATTGCCACATAAAACAGTCTTCTCTCCTCCTCTATATCAGCATCTAATACTGATTTTTTATATGGAGTAGTTCCCTCATTGGCATCCATAATAAATACTGATTTATATTCTAAACCCTTGGCACTATGAATAGTAGATAATTCAACAGCATCCTCAAGCTCCGTTCTGTTTTGGAATTGTTTTTTTAACTCCTCCCCATATTCCTCTATATGTTTAAACCATTCCTCATATGTTTTATAGCTTCTGGCACTATCCTCCAGTTCATCTAATATATCATATAACTCCTCCGGCTTAATTCTTCTCATAGAGGCATACTCTTCCACAAATTCATCGTATCCGATTCCTTTTCTTATATAACAGATGGCTGCATAAGGTGTCATTTTTTCCAGCATCATTATGTCATATTCTAATCTGTTAATTCTGTCAACCACATAGCTTTTATCCTCATAAAATTCCCTTAAATCCTCCAAATCAACCAGTGGGGTGTTAAAAGCATCTCTGGAAATATATCTTTTAGGTCTGTTAATAATACCCAAAAATTCTTTTCTGCTATCATCTCCCATAGCAATTTTTATATAAGACATAATATCCCTTGTAAGAAAATGATTATAAATATTAGGTATTGCATCCTTCATCTTAAACGGTATATTATATTCCATTAACTTTTCAACCAGATATCTTGGATTTGTGTTTGTTCTGTAAAGAACTGCGATATCCCTATATGTATGTTCCTCTTTCAGCTTTTTATTAATGGCAGATACAATATAGTTACATTCCTCTATCTGATTCTTAAATTCTGATATTTCAATATCATCTTTGGCGCTTCTGTTACATTTAAATGATTTTTTGTATCTTAATCTGTTGTTATTTATAAGCTTCATGGAAGCAGCCACTATCTTTTCATTTGAGCGGTAATTTGTATCCAGAAGAACTCTCTTTAAATCCTTATAATCATTTGGCAGGTTCTGCATAATCTCAGGCCTTGCACCACGAAAACGATATATTGACTGGTCATCATCACCTACAATAAATAAATTATTTTCCGGCAATGCCAAAAGCTTCATCACTTCATATTGTACTCTTGATATATCCTGAAATTCATCTATTAAAATATAGCGGTACTTATTCTGCCACAGCTTTAATATATCTGCTCTTTTTGTAAGAAGCTCATAACACATTATAAGCATATCATCAAAATCAATTAAATTTGAACGTATAAGTCTGTCATTGTAATGTGAATAAATAGCCTTGAATATGCTTTCTGAACAGTTCTTTGAATAATAGTGATTAATATCCAGCATATCTCCCTTTACAAGAGAAATTTCGCTGATAATACCGGAAATAAAATCATTTTCATCATCAATTTCTATTCTTAAATAATTGATGATTTCTTTTATAATATCTGTCTTTTTATCTTCTCTTAAGATATTTGCTGTATTATAGTTATATGCGTATTTTAAAATTTTAAAAAACACTGCATGAAAAGTTCCAAATGTCACTGTATACTTTTTACTTCCCATAAGCTTATCAAATCTTTGCTGCATCTCGACTGCTGATTTTTTGGTAAAGGTAATAACCAGCATATTTGACGGACTGACTCCATACTCCTCAATAAGTTTTTTTGCCCTGTATGTAATTACAGTAGTTTTACCGCTTCCGGGACCCGACAATACCATCATCGGTCCCTTGAAGTGGTCAACTGCTGTTATCTGTGCTTCATTAAACGCCATTACTGCTCCAATTTTGCTATTGCAGCCTTAATACGCTTAATGGCTTCTTCTTTTCCTATTATTTCCATTATCTCAGTAGCTCCTCCCGGAGTCATCTGCTTTCCTGATACTGCCGTGCGAACCGGCCACATAGCATATCCGTTTTTGCATCCCTTTCCTTCTACATATTTAACAAGTGCAGAATATAAGGAATCATTTGAATAATCCTCCAGTTCCTCAAATATCGGTAGTAATTCCTTTAATACCTCTAATGAAGACTCTGCTGTTGTCTTCATCTTTTTATGAGTATACATTTCTATATCATATTCCGGTACTTCTTCAAAGAAATCAATAAGTTCTTTAATATCCGGGAATATTTCTATTCTGGTTTTAACCATTTCTGCAATCTTTTTAAAATCATAATCCTTATGGATGACTTCTCTGATATAAGGTAATGCCATTTCATAAAATCTGTCAAAATCCATGGCTTTAATATATTCGCCATTCATCCATCTGAGCTTGACCATATCAAATACTGCCGGCGATTTACTTACATGGTGATAGTCAAATTTCTCAATAAGCTCTTCTAATGTAAATATTTCCTGATTGTCCTCCGGACTCCATCCAAGTAATGCTATAAAATTTACAATAGCTTCTGATAAAAAGCCCTGCTCAACCAAATCCTCATAAGAAGAATGTCCGCATCTTTTACTAAGCTTTTTATGGTTCTCGTCCGTAATAAGCGGAAGATGTACATACTTTGGCACCTCCCAGCCAAATGCTTCATAAAGTCTCTGGTATTTTGGAGAAGATGAGATATATTCATTTCCTCTTACTACGTGGGTAATCTCCATTAAATGATCATCTACTACATTGGCAAAATTGTAAGTAGGAAATCCGTCTGACTTAATCAGTATCATATCATCAAGTTCTGAATTATCCACTGTAATTTCACCATAAATATCATCTGAAAATGTGGTTGTACCTGTAGTAGGATTATTCTGTCTTATAACATATGGTATTTTGCTATTCAGCTTTTCTTGTATTTCTTCCTTTGATAAATGTAAGCAGTGCTTATCATATACTATGATTTCCTTACCTGATATCTCCTGCTTTAGCCCCTCAAGTCTTTCCTTGTCACAAAAGCAATAATATGC
Organism: uncultured Clostridia bacterium; assembly: GCA_947174885.1. Taxonomy (GTDB): domain Bacteria; phylum Bacillota; class Clostridia; order Lachnospirales; family Lachnospiraceae; genus SVEL01. Next base: position 55,185 of record CAMWKO010000014.1, on the reverse strand, counting down.
CTCACCCTTGTCCACAAGCTGTTTAGCATATTTCAAATACATTCCTGAGGCAGTTCTCTCACTCTGAACATATGGACCATAGCCCTTGTCCTTGTCCGGTCCTTCATCATGAATCAATCCTGTATTCTCTAACGTTCTATAGATAATATCCGTAGCACCCTCTACAAATCTCTCCTGATCCGTATCCTCTATTCTTAAAATAAAATCTCCGCCCTCATGTTTTGCAATTAAAAATTCATATAATGCTGTTCTTAAATTCCCAACATGCATTCTGCCTGTCGGACTTGGAGCGTAACGTGTTCTGATTTTATTACTCATAGCTTTACTTCCTTTTTGATATTTTTTCTATTAATATTTATCGCATATAGCACATACGCATTATAATATATTTTTATCAAAATATCCATTATTTTTGTAGTTTATTAATATTTTGTATTACATAATGATAAATTTTTGTATGACGGCATATTTCTTTATCTATTCAGACCTCCTTTTTTAATTGTTTATAAGTTATCTGCCGAAAAAGTATTTTTATGGATAAAAATACTGAAGCTTAGACACAAAACGCATTGACAAGTTTCACTTTATCCTTTAATATAGTTTCCATAACTACATCAAAAAGTTTAACAAAAAGGAGATACCTATGAATTGGTTAATCGTTTCTGATTCAGGTTGTAATATACTCAATTTTGAATCAAATTCACTTACATTTAAGTCAATCCCACTCACTATTATGGTAGACAACAAAGAATATATTGACGATGAAAATATAAATCCGACTGAGCTTATGGATGCCGTATATAACTATGACGGAAAAACAAGCAGTGCCTGTCCTTCTCCTGAAGCATTCAGAGCTGCCTTTGATGGATTTGATAACATTATAGTTTTCACACTGACCAGTGGACTTTCCGGCAGCTATAACAGTGCTATGCTTGCCAAGAAAACAGAATTAGAAAAACATCCTGAGAAAAATATTGAAATTATAGATTCCTTAAGTGCAGGACCTTCTATTACATGTATGATTTATCATACAAAAAGACTTATTGAACAATTCGGTGATTTTGATCAGGTAGTTTCAAAGCTACATAGCGACTTTAATAATTTTCATTTAAGCTTTATTCTCGACCGTCTTGACAACTTTGTAAAAAACGGCCGTGTCAGTAAATTAGTAGCAGCTACTGTAGGTGTTTTAGGCATCAGAATTGTAGGCTGTGCCAGCAAAGAGGGTACTCTTTCTGTTACACATAAGGCGAGAAACTTTAATATTGCTATAAACAAGCTTATATCTGATATGGAGGAAAATGGCTATAAGGGTGGCGAAGTAATTATATCCCACTTTTTAAATCTTGAAGGCTGTAAAAAGATTAAAGAGATTATTACAAGCAAATATCCTGATTCAAAAATATCAATTATGGATAATCGCGGACTTTGCTCATATTATGCCGAAAAGGGTGGAATCCTTGTAGGATACAGCTCACTATAAATAATAAGAACTCTTAGAATTTTTATAATTATTATATTATTTTAAATAAGAGGGTGTCGCACCCTCTTGTTTTTTTTATTAAGATGTCTAACTCTCTGTTATAAATTTGAGTTTCCATATCTTCAGTGTTCATAAAGTTTATAACAGATATTCCATTGCCGCAAGTGCTGCGACTGCTCCGTCTCCTACTGCGGTCGCCAACTGTCTGATTTTCTTTTTTCTACAATCTCCTGCTACAAATACACCTGCTTTATCCGTATAACAATCTTCTCCTGCATTTATATACCCCTGCTCATCCAAATCCAGCACCTTATCAAATATACCATTTGACGGTATCTGACCTACTGCAATAAATACTCCTGATACCTCAAGTATAACAGATTCATCTGTTTCTTTATTATTAACCTCTATCGCTGTCACGGTATCCTCTCCCGTAATCTTAACAGGCTCGCTGTTTAATACAAGTGATATATTATCTTTATTCTTTATCCTGTCTGCATATTCCTTTTCACCCCTAAAGGTGTCACGTCTGTGAATAATATATACTTTATTACAATATTCAGATAAGAACAGTGCATCCTCTAATGCCGTATTACCGCCACCTATTACCGCTACATCTTTATTTCTGTAAAAGGCGCCGTCACATGTGGCACAATAAGATACACCTTTGCCGGAGTATTCTTCTTCTCCCTCAATTTCAAGCTTTCTTCTCTTTAGACCTGTAGCAACAATTATGGCATTTGACTTATATTCACCTGCATTAGTATATACAATTTTTTCACTGTCGGATACATCCATTTTAGTTACTGTCTCATACTTAATTACAGCACCCTTGTCAGTTGCCTGCTTAACCAGATTCATAGTATATTCAAATCCTTTTATTTCAAAAATACCGGGATAATTTTCAATCATTGGTGTATTCACAATCTGACCACCTGCCATATTTGCTTCAAGTACCAGAACACTTTTTCCTCCCCTGGCAGCATATATAGCAGAAGTAAGTCCTGCCGGACCAGCTCCGATAATAATTATATCGTACATAGTCGCTCCTACATTTTTATAAATTCTAATATTTCTGATTTTGGAATAGCACCTACGGATTTTTTAACCACTTCACCCTTGTCCATAAGTACAAGCATAGGTATACTCATCACAGCATACTCTTCTGCAAGCTCTGGCTGTTCATCTACATTTACCTTGCATACCTTTACATTTTCTACTTCCTTTGCCACTTCATCAACCATAGGTGATAACATCTGACATGGACCGCACCATGCTGCCCAAAAATCAATTAATACCGGCTTATTACTGTTTTTTGCTTCTTCCTCAAAGTTTTCTGCTGTCAAATTAACAATTTCCATGATATTCTCCTTTCTTTTTGATATAAAATATAATACCAACCTATATTTTATAAAATTTTTATTTCCATATATTCTGTTATTATTTATTTTCTACATCCTTTTGTAGATTTATACGCACAATTTTCAAATCCTCTTACAGCATATAATGATTTAAGCTTTTTGAACCTAAAAATAAATATACGTAAAACTCGTAGTTTACAGTGACAATCCCTTCTTTGCATCACAGCCAAGCATAATATTCATACATTCAATAGCAGCTCCTGATGCACCTTTACCTAAATTGTCAAACTGCGCTGATATAACAGCCCTTTCATCATTACCTGTAATATATATTCTCATACCATCATACATTGAACACGCATTACCTGAAAGCATGTTCTGCTGCTCCTCCTCTGCTCCAAATGGCATTACCGTCACAAATTCTTTACCCTCATAATGCTTTTCAAATAATGTATGAAGTTCCTCTATTGAATTATGTGATTTTAACATATCCAAATAAACAGGTACGGATACAATCATGCCACTGTAATAGTCTGCCACTATCGGCGAGAATAATGGCTCTCTGCTTAAGCCTGTAATCGCTTTCATCTCCCTTAAATGCTTATGCTTCTGTGTAAGTGCATACTCTCTTGGTGCATTCAGTAAAATATTTTCTCTTTCAAGCTCATATTCAGCTATCATTTTCTTTCCGCCACCACTATAGCCGGTCAAAGAAAATGCTGATACCGGATAATCACTTCCCATTACTCCATTATCAATAAGCGGATATACTGCTGCAATAAAGCCCGTTGCATGACATCCCGGTACAGCAACTCTCTTACCTGTTTTAATATCATTATAATGCTTTTCTGAAAGCTCCGGGAATCCATATGCCCAACCCTCTAAGGTCCTGTGTGCTGTAGATGTATCAATAATTCTTACATTTTCATTTTCTACAAGACCTACTGACTCTATAGCTGCTGCATCCGGTAAGCATAAAAACGTAATATCCGACTCATTTATAAGTCTTTTTCTCTCATTTACATCTTTACGAAGCTGTGACGATATTTTTAATAATTCGATATCCTCTCTATTTTCAAATCTTTCAAATATTCTAAGTCCTGTTGTACCTTCGCTACCGTCAATAAAAATCTTTGTCTTCATATACATATTTTCCTTTACATCTTAGATAATTATATTTACATATACCTGTTTAAGCAATATCCCAATATGTCTGTTATACACTATTTAGCTCTTTTTTTTACTGCTTCACCCTTTATATTTACATTGTTTGGCAATGCATTTCTACTTCTCTCACTTCGCTTATTAACCCTGTACATATCTCCCCTGTATCTGTCCTCAGTTCCATAATGTTTTTCACTGTTTTTGCCGTTATACCTGTTATCCTCTCTCTTATATTTCCCATCATTTCTTCTGTTGTTATTATTATCTTCTCTTTTAAATCTTCTGTCAGAATTTGAATATCTTCCATAAACACCCTCTGTGCTGTTCCCTCTGCTATTTCCGCTATAGCTTCTGCCTCTGTCATTTGAAAATTGTCTTACATTTCCTCTATAATCTCCGTAAGAATTTCTTCTTACATTTGAGTTTCTGTTACCTCTTGTATATTTTTCAATGACTATTTCCTCCGGCTCCTCTCCCATCTGGGATTTTAATAAAGCAGCCGCAAGTGATATGGCCGAACTGCCTGTTTCCGCAAGTCTTGCCTCTATAAGCGGTAATATTCCTGATAAATCCTCTTCTTCTATTATCTTATTAACAGCCTCAAATACCTTCCCCGCCTTTGCTGCCTTTACCTCTTTGACAGATGGAATATCTCTTTTTGTCATCTTAGTCTTACATACTTTTTCAATTTCCCAAAGCTTGTATATTTCCTTTCCCACCATTAAGGTAAAAGCCCTTCCCTTGCGTCCTGCTCTTCCTGTTCTTCCTATTCTGTGTACATAATACTCTATATCCTGTGGAATGTCATAATTTATAACTGCCTCCACATCATCTACATCTATACCTCTTGCCGCTACATCTGTGGCTATAAGAATTGAAGTGGTTCCGTTTCTGAAGCCATTCATAACCTTATCTCTCTGGTGCTGGGATAAATCACCATGAAGTCCCTCTGCCTGATATCCCTTTGATTTTAAATATTCACAAAGCCTGTCTACCATATTCTTTGTATTACAGAATACCAATGTCCTTTTAGGTGTATAATAATCTAATATTCTGGCAGTTACTTCATTTTTATTGTGAGTATTCACTTCATAGTAATACTGTCTTATAGTAGAAGTGGTAAGCTCCTTTTTTACAATCTTTACAAGCTTTGCATCCTTTTTAAGATACTTTTTGGTAATATCCAAAATGGCAGGTGGCATGGTTGCCGAAAATAATGCTGTCTGATGTTCACTTGGAATATCCTTTAGTATTGTTTCTATATCTTCTCTGAATCCCATGTTCAACATTTCATCCGCTTCATCCAAAACAAGCATTTTCAAATTGCCCAGCTTTAATGTATGCCTTCTCATATGGTCCATTACTCTTCCTGGAGTTCCTACTACTATGGAAATCTTTCCTCTAAGCGACTTAATCTGTCTTCCTATATCAGCTCCTCCATATATAGGTAATACCTTTACTCCATGAAGATATTTTGAAAATTTTCTAAGCTCCTCTGATGCCTGTATAGCCAGTTCTCTGGTCGGGCAAAGAATAAGTCCCTGTACATTTTCATCTTCCGTATCTATCATCTGTATAAGCGGAATACCAAAAGCCGCCGTCTTTCCTGTTCCTGTCTGTGCCTGTCCTATAATATCCTCTTTCTCTAACAGTATAGGAATAGCTTGTTCCTGAATAGGTGTAAGCTTTGTAAAACCTATTTCTGTAATTCCTCTTATTATCTGACTATTAATAATACTTTCGTTGATGTTTAATAAATCCATGTCAATTCTCTTTCTGGTAATTTGTTTGATAATGCAGATTCAATTTTGCTATTACTGCGTTATTGTAGTATATCATAACTTTCTGTATATTTGTAAAAAATTTTAATAAGAACAGAAACTCTTCTGCAAACAACTTGAGTTTCCGTATTTTTTATTTTTAGCTTCAAAAAGTCTTGTTGCCAAAGGCAACATATACATCTTGCACAAATGATATATTTCTATTACAATAGATTCGTAAAATTTTTACTAATTTAAGACAATGTGAGGTAATACTATGGGCGGATTTTTTGGAGTTGCAGCGAAGGAAGACTGCGTTTTTGATTTATTTTTTGGTACGGACTATCATTCACACTTAGGTACAAGACGTGGAGGTATGGCTGTATATGGTGAAAACGGATTTGACAGAGCTATCCACAATATTGAAAACTCACCTTTCAGAACAAAGTTTGATAAAGATATGCAGGAAATGAAAGGCTATCTTGGAATCGGATGTATATCGGATTATGAGCCACAGCCTCTTATTGTTCGTTCTCATCATGGTACTTATGCTATTACAACTGTCAGTAAAATTAATAATACTGCTGAAATAGTTGAAGAAATTTTTTCAAATGGCAATTCACACTTTTTGGAAATGAGCGGCGGAGATGTAAATCCTACGGAGTTAGTAGCTGCCATTATCAATCAAAAGGAAAACCTGATTGATGGTATTAAATATGCTCTTGATTTAATAGATGGTTCTCTCAGCCTTTTACTTATGACGCCAAAAGGAATATATGCTGCCAGAGATAAATACGGAAGAACTCCTGTTGTAATAGGAGAAAAAGATACTGGCTTCTGTCTTGCCTTTGAACAATTTTCATTTTTGAATCTGGGCTATACTATGTATAAGGAATTAGGTCCCGGTGAAATAGATGTTATCACTCCTACAGGTGTTAAAACTCTGGTTGCACCTGGCAAAGACATGAAAATTTGTACATTTCTCTGGGTTTACTATGGATATCCAAGCAGCTCCTATGAGGGTATAAGCGTTGAGCAAATGCGTTATAACTGTGGTGCTTATATGGCAAAGCGTGATAATGTAAAACCTGATATTGTAGCAGGTGTTCCAGATTCAGGTACTGCACATGCTATTGGATATGCCAACGAATCCGGTATCCCATTTTCAAGACCATTTATTAAATACACTCCTACCTGGCCACGTTCATTTATGCCTACAATACAAAGCCAGCGTAATTTAATAGCTAAGATGAAGCTTATTGCTGTTCATGACCTTATTAAGGATAAGAGCTTACTTCTCATCGATGATTCGATTGTTCGTGGTACACAGCTTCGTGAAACCACAGAATTTTTATATAATAGTGGTGCAAAGGAGGTACATATAAGACCTGCCTGCCCTCCACTTATTTACGGATGCAAATACCTGAATTTCTCCCGTTCTTCTTCTGAGATGGATTTAATAACCAGACGGGTTATTCAAAAGCTTGAAAATGGTAACATCACAGATGAAGTTTTACAGGAGTATTCAGATCCGGATTCAGAAAAATATGAGAAAATGGTTGAAGAAATAAGAAAAACTCTTAATTTTACTTCACTTAAATTTAACCGGCTTGATGATATGCTCAATTCCGTAGAAATTGAACCTTGTAAGCTTTGCACTTACTGCTGGAACGGAAAGGAATAATAAACTATCCCAATGCCACGTCCATCACCATCATTATAGCAAAGCCTACTGCAAATCCCCATGTGCATATGTCTGTTTTATTGTCCTTAAAACTTTCCGGGAGAAGCTCTTCTACAACAACGTATATCATTGCTCCTGCCGCAAAGGATAGAAAATAAGGCAATGCACTTGAGATTGCATTAGCTGCAAATAATGTAAGTGTGCCTGCTATCGGTTCTACTACACCTGATAGTACACCAAAGAAAAATGACTTTTTCTTTGTATTGCCTTCGGCTCTAAGCGGAAGTGATATTATAGCTCCCTCCGGGAAATTCTGAATGGCAATTCCTACAGACAATGCAAATGCTCCTGCCATACTTACATTTATATTTTCACTTAATAAGCCTGCAAATACTACTCCTACAGCCATTCCCTCCGGAATATTGTGTAGTGTTACCGCTAAAACCAGCATTGTAGTATTTGTAAGCTTTGAATGCGGTCCCTCCGGCTCCTTTTCATTCATATGCAGATGTGGTATGAGTCTATCCAGCAAATATAGAAACATTATACCTGCAAAAAATCCCACTACTGCCGGTATGAATGAAAGTCTGCCCATATGAGGTACCATCTCTATTGACGGAATAAGCAGTGACCATACTGATGCTGCTACCATTACCCCTGAAGCAAAGCCCAGCAATGCTTTTTGTACCCAGTCCTTTAATTCATTCTTCATAAACAGTACACATGCTGCACCTAATGAAGTACCTAAAAACGGAATAAGTAATCCAATCATATATACCATACCTATTTATCCTCCATTTATTATATTCAAAATATCTTTGGTTGACAAAATTCTCTACCCGATCAGTGACAATGACCACCGCAATTTTTACAATCACCTCCACAGTGAATAGACTTTCCTGCTTTTTTATCCTTAATCATACTTCTTATTATAAGTCCAACTATTAATACTAATACTGCTATTGTAATACCTGTACCTACTATCGGATTCATTTTACCTCCTAAAAATTTTGCCCATATTATTAATAATATGGGCAAATATTAATATCTTATTCTACTATGCTGTTTTTAGTTTAGCAACCAGTTTTTTACTCTTTCTATATGGTCTGAATAACATATAGAGGAATCCGATTACTAAAATAAATGCTACAACTGTTCCGATACCAAATGTTCCACTTATTATAAGTGAGCCAATCTGATAAATACAAAGTGCAATAATATAAGCAATACCACACTGATATAAAATAGCAAACCAGAACCATTTAGCATTGTTCATTTCTCTCTTAATTGCACCCATAGCTGCGAAGCATGGTGCACATAAAAGGTTAAATACTAAGAACGAGAAACCTGCTACCTTTGTAAATTCTAATGCAAGTACTGTATACACCGTAGATTCTCCACCACCATAAAGAATACCCATTGTACCAACAATATTCTCCTTAGCTACAAGACCTGTAACTGCTGCAACAGTTGCCTGCCAGTTACCCCATCCGAGTGGTTTGAATATCCATGAAATACCGCTTCCGATTGCTGCTAAAATACTATGCTCAATCTCTTCTTCTTCAAGCATACGGAATGCTCCGCCGACAAATCCAAAGTATGTTGTAAACCAAATAACTATTGTTGATAACAGTATAATTGTGCCTGCTTTTTTTATGAACGACCATCCACGTTCCCACATACTTCTAAGAACATTTCCAACAGTTGGTAAATGATATGCCGGAAGCTCCATTACAAAAGGTGCAGGATCTCCTAAGAACATCTTTGTCTTCTTTAATATAATACCTGAGCATATAATTACTGCCATACCGATAAAGTATGCTGATGTTGCAACCCATGCCGATCCTCCGAATATAGCACCTGCAATCATTGCAATAAACGGTGTTTTTGCACCACAAGGTATAAATGTTGTTGTTATAATTGTCATACGTCGGTCTTTTTCATTCTCAATAGTACGAGATGCCATAATACCCGGAATACCGCAACCTGTACCAATAAGGATTGGAATAAATGACTTACCCGAAAGACCAAATCTTCTGAAGATTCTATCCATAATAAATGCAATACGAGCCATGTATCCGCAAGCTTCAAGAATTGCAAGTAAAAGGAATAAAACTAACATCTGTGGTACGAAGCCTAATACTGCTCCAACACCTGCTACAATACCATCTAATATTAATCCCTTTAACCAAGGGGCACAATTAATTGCATCAAGTCCGCTCTCAATTAAAACGGGAATACCCGGAACCCAGATACCATATTCTGCCGGATCAGGCTCTGCACATTCATACTTCAAAAATGCTGCTATAGCTGCCTTAATATCCTCTGCCGAAGCTGTTTTGTCAGATATCTCTAAGGTATCCTCATCTTCTATTTCATAAATAACCTCATCACTGTTACCTACAAATGACAAAAGTGAAGCAAGTGCTGTCTTTGCCGCTTCTGCATCAAATTCTTCACTCTCAGAATCAATTGCATCTGCTATACCATCCACATCCTTGCCATCAGCTTCAAGCTGTTCTATGTATGCTTCAATAATGCCCGGTGCATCACCATATTCATCTAAGGCATTTTCATAATCACCTGAGCCGATACCAAATAAATGCCATCCATCACCGAATAATCCGTCATTAGCCCAATCAGTAGCCGAAGCACCTACTGTAACCATAGAAATATAGTATACAAGAAACATTACTACCGCAAAAATTGGAAGTGCTAAAATTCTGTTTGTAACAATTCTGTCAATCTTATCTGATGTTGTAAGTTTTTCTTTTTTACTCTTTTTTACACAATCATTTATAATAGAAGAAATATATGTATATCTTTCATTTGTAATAATACTTTCTGTATCATCATCAAACTTATCCTCTAATGACTTTATTTCAGCATCTACATTTGGAAGATTTGTATTTTGTTCGCCAATTTTATCGTCCTTTTCAAGAAGCTTAATTGCAAAAAATCTTTTCTGTTCATCTGCGACAGATGTATCAAGCTTTGTTTTAACCTGCAAAATAACATCTTCTACTTCGTCATTAAACTTATGAACAATTTCTGCTTTTTCTTTAAGCTTTGCTGCATTTACTGCCTTTGCTGCTGCTTTTTCGATTCCGTTTCCTTTAAGTGCCGAAATCTCAACTACTTCACATCCAAGCTTTTCACTTAATTTTTGAATATCAATTTTATCCCCTGATTTCTCAACAATATCCATCATATTTACAGCCATAACAACCGGAATACCAAGTTCCATAAGCTGTGTTGAAAGATATAAGTTCCTTTCAAGATTTGTTCCATCTACTATATTAAGAATAGCATCCGGTTTTTCATTAATAAGATAATTTCTGGCTACCACTTCTTCAAGTGTATATGGTGATAAAGAATAAATACCGGGTAAGTCCATAATAATAACTTCTTTATTTCCCTTTAACTTACCTTCCTTTTTTTCCACTGTAACGCCCGGCCAGTTACCTACGAACTGATTAGAACCTGTCAGTGCATTAAATAATGTGGTTTTACCGCAGTTCGGGTTACCTGCTAACGCAATTTTAATAGACATTTTTGTTCTCCTTTTTATTCTACTTCAATCATTTCAGCATCTGCTTTTCGTAAAGATAATTCATATCCTCTTACTGTTACTTCAACAGGATCTCCAAGAGGTGCTACCTTACGAACAAATACATCAACGCCTTTAGTAATTCCCATATCCATAATTCTTCGCTTTACTGCACCTTCTCCGGTTAATTTCTTAACCTTTACTGTTTCGCCACAAGCTGCTTCTTTTAATGTTTTCATAAAATGCTCCTTTTATATCTTATAATCATTGATGAAAGCTGATATATTAGGCTGACTTATTTATGTACCAATATCCTGCATATATCTGTATATATCTACACCATAATTTTATTTGCCATTTCTTTACCGATGGCAACCCTTGAATCTTTTACATTAACTATTAAATTTCCGCCAATATCGGAAACTACAGTTACAATACTACCCATTACAAAACCCAGATTTTCTAAATATCTTCGTGTTTCTTCTTTACCTCCGACCTTTTTAATTTCTATAGGCTCTCCTACCTTTTGCATTGATAACGGCATCATCTCATCACCTTTCAATATTGATAAAGATTTTCATTTTCATAAGTTAGTATAACCTAACCTATGTTAGATGTCAAGAACTTTGTTAAATATTTTTCAATACTTCAATTTTTAATTTTGGTATGCTATACTATATGCTAGGTGTCAGATTATATAAATAATCAGATTTCTAATTTTATATTTAATAATTCATTATGAACTTTATTGACTTTAGAATGTAAAATGACATATATCAAAGGACAGATTAAACAATTTACAAAAATAAGGTGTATATCACCATTTAGTATAAGGAGAATATTATATGACAACTAATGAATCAGCAGAAAACTATTTAGAAACCATACTTATACTCAGCAAAAAGCTACCCGTTGTTCGCTCTGTTGATATTGCGAACGAACTGAATTTCAAAAAATCAAGTGTAAGTATTGCAATGAAAAATCTACGTGCCAAAAATCATATTACTGTTACTGATAGTGGTTATATATATCTTACTGATATAGGTAAGGCTATAGCTGAAATGATTTATGAACGTCATGAGTTTCTTACGAGCTGGCTTACAAAGCTTGGTGTAGATACACATATAGCTGCAGCGGATGCATGTAAAATAGAGCATGTTATCAGCAAGGAAAGCTTTTCAGCAATTAAAAATTACGTTCAAAAGCATGACAATTAAAAACAGATAATCTGCAAAAATATAATTATCTTTTTGCAGGTTATCTGTTTTCTTCTTTAACAGAATTTCTTATCATAATAATTCAACTAATAAAATAAACCACCTATATTATATATTATAAAAGAGGCTGTCCATGCAACTATACACTGTGTTGCAACCATACATACTGCCCATTTAAGACCCAGTTCCCTCTTAACCGATGCTACTGCTGCCACACATGGAGTATATAGCAGGCAAAATACAAGCAGGCATAGTCCTGCTACCGGAGTAATAGCTGATGTAAGTGCAGCTGTACTTCCAAATAAAATACTTATTGTAGATACTACACTTTCCTTTGCCATAAAGCCGGTAAGCAATGCAGTTGAAATCCTCCAGTCTTCAAATCCCAGTGGCGAAAAAACCGGTGCAATAAATCCTGCTACTGCGGCCAATATACTATCCTTAGAATTTTCTACTACATTAAGCTTTAAATCAAAGGTCTGTAAAAACCATATAAAAATTGTGGCTATAAATATAATAGTAAATGCTTTTCTTAGAAAATCCTTTGCCTTTTCCCATAACAGCTGTAACACATTTCTTACTCCCGGAAATCTATAGTTTGGAAGCTCCATAACAAAAGGTACTGCTTCACCTTTAAATTTAAATACCTTCATAAATAATGCTACGAGAATGCCTGTAAGGATTCCACCAAAATATAGTAATATCATTATAATAGCTCCATGCTCCGGAAAGAATGCCGAGCTCAGGAACACATATATTGGAAGCTTTGCCGAACAGCTCATATACGGAGTCAGCATTATCGTCATTTTTCTATCTCTTTCAGACGGGAGTGTTCTGCTTGCCATAACACCGGGTACTGTACATCCAAAGCCTATAAGCATAGGTACAATACTTCTTCCTGATAATCCTATCTTTCTAAGAAGCTTATCCATCACAAAGGCTACTCTTGCCATATATCCACTATCTTCTAAAAGAGATAGGAAGAAAAATAATGTTACTATAGTAGGCAAAAAGCTAAGTACACTTCCGACTCCATTACAAATACCATCTACTACCAATGAACTTAAAACGCTGTTTACCTTTCCAAACTCCATGAGTTTCTCAATATTATTAGTTATAAATTCTATACAAATTTCCAAAATATCAGAAAGCCATGCTCCTACTACATTGAAGGTCAGAAAAAATACTAATGCCATAATACCTATAAAAGCAGGTATTGCTGTATATTTTCCTGTTAAAAGCTTATCTATTTTTGTACTTCTCGCATGCTCCTTACTTTCTTTCGGTCTTATAACCGTATCCTTACATATCTTTTCTATAAATGAAAATCGCATATCTGCTATAGCAGCTGCCCTGTCTAACCCCCTTTCCTTTTCCATTTGAAGTATAATATGCTCCAATGTTTCTTTTTCGTTTTCATCAGGCTTTAAAGCCTCCAAAACCATACTATCACCTTCAGCCAGCTTTGCTGCTGCAAACCTGACCGGAATATCTTCGGCTTTTGCATGGTCTTCTATTAAATGCATAATACTATGTAAACATCGGTGAACCGCACCTCCATGATTATCTGCCTCACAAAAATCCTGTTTTTCCGGTCTTTCCTGATACTTTGCTATATGCATTGCATGGTCTATAAGTTCATCTATTCCCTCATTTTTGGCTGCTGATATAGGTATAACCGGTATGCCAAGCATTCTCTCAAGGTCATTTACTCTTATGGAGCCACCATTTTCCCTGACCTCATCCATCATATTAAGAGCAAGAACCATAGGTATATCAAGTTCCAGAAGCTGCATGGTAAGATAGAGATTTCTTTCGATATTTGTAGCATCCACTATATTTATAATTCCCTTTGGATGATCTTTTAACAGAAACTGTCTGGTAACTATTTCTTCACTGGAATATGGTGACATGGAATATATTCCCGGCAAATCAGTAACCAGAGTATTATTGTATCCCTTTATTTTGCCATCCTTCCTGTCTACCGTGACCCCAGGAAAATTTCCAACGTGCTGGTTTGCACCTGTAAGCTGATTAAACAATGTGGTTTTTCCGCAATTCTGATTTCCTGCCAATGCAAAGGTAATGATTGTATCCTCAGGCAACGGATTTTCATGCTCCTTTGTATGAAATCTTCCACCCTCACCTAAACCGGGATGTTCCGTATTCTTCTTACTGCGTTGAATATTTCTCTTTTCATCATTAATTTCTTCACAAATATTATCTATTTCAATATTGTTTAAATCCGACAGTCTAAGTGTAAGCTCATATCCATGCACTCTCAACTCAACCGGGTCTCCCATAGGAGCATATTTTACCACCGTAACAAATGCACCTGGGATAATACCCATATCCAGAATATGCTGTCTTAATGCGCCTTCACCATTAACAGCTACTATTGTAGCGCTTTTTCCAACCTTTAAATCTTTAAGCGTCATAAAATTACTTCCTTAAATTTATTCCCGCAGGCAACAAGTCAAAGTCAAGCAAGCTTGATGTCCCATAGCTTACTGCGGGATATTTACTATCTACTCTATTTTACATTAATGATAAAAATTCTCAATAGTTATTTTATAAAACTATTGAGAATTTCTGTTTTATTTATATTTCCAGGTATGGCTTGACAGTAAAATCAGTATAGGGAATATTTCCAATCTGCCTGCCAGCATATCGACTATTAATACAAGCTTTGAAAGTATACTAAAATCACCATAGTTACATACCGGTCCTACTGCTTCAAGACCCGGTCCTATATTATTAAAGGTAGCTACTACTGATGTAATATTAGTAGTCATTGAAAAGCCGTCTAAAGAAACAATGAGTACACTGACTACCATAATAATAACATAAGCTGCCAAATATGCATTTGCTGTTGACAATACATTTTCATCTACAGCCTGATTGTTCATTCTTACTACCTGTACTTTATTGGGATGTAATGTTTTTTTCACTCTTCTTTTCATATTTTTAATGATAAGAAGTGCCCTGCCACACTTAAATCCGCCTGCCGTGCTTCCTGCACATGCACCTATCAGCATAAGGCACAGTAAAATCGTCTTTGAAAAGCTAGGCCACAAATCAAAATCTGTGGTCGCATACCCTGTAGTTGTTATAATACTTGCAACCTGAAATGCAGCATGCCTTATTGTCTCTTCTATTGTGTCATAGTAGCTTGCTATATTTATGGAGATAAGAGTAACACTTGCAACTATAAGTCCAACATACATTCTTAGTTCTTCGTCTTTAAATATGTTTCTGAATTGTTTTAATATTATAAAGAAATAGCAGCTAAAATTTACACCGAACAAAATCATAAATATAGTACATACATTTTGTATATACGGACTATAGCCGGCAATACTGTCATTTTTAATTCCAAATCCGCCTGTACCGGCAGTACCAAATGCCGTACACACTGCATCAAGAGGCGGCATACCTCCAATCAGCAGGAAAACAATATTAAGCAATGTCAATAATATGTACATTAAATATAATATTTCCGCTGTCTTTTTCATTTTAGGAACAAGCTTTCCTACATTAGGTCCCGGACTTTCTGCTCTAAGTAAATGCATTGTATAACCATCACTGTCTTTACTGCTGTTTGCTATAGCCAGTACAAAGACCAAAACACCCATTCCTCCCAGCCAGTGGGTAAAGCTTCTCCAATACAAAAGCCCGTCTGACATACTTTCTATATCAGATAATATAGAAGCACCTGTTGTAGTAAAGCCTGATACAGTTTCAAAAAAAGCATCTATAAATTCAGGAATTTCCCCTGAAAAATAAAAGGGAAAGCTACCTAATAAGCTCATTACTATCCAACTGACAGCTACACAAACAAGACCTTCTCTTGCAAGGAATATCCTCTTTGAATTTCTTCCAACCAGTATTAAACTTAAAGAAACAATAAATATCATTGCTATGCTAAGCACAAATCCTAATACAGCCTTTTTTTCATTTGCAACCAAACTTATAACCAGAGCAGGAAGCATAAAAACAGCTTCAACCAAAAGAATCCTGCCTGTAAATCTGCATATCATCCTATAGTTCATAACTAATCCTCTTTCAAAATATCCTGTATTGGTTTGTTATTCAAATATATCATTCAGCTGATATATTATTTTTTCACCATTAGTTACAACTACTACTATATCACCTTTTCTAAAAACTGAATCACCATTTGGTATTTCAGTTTTGAAACCATGTGTTATACACACTATTAGTATATTCTTCTTGACATGTATTTCTCTTAATGGTCTGTCACAGTTAATTGTATTATCATCTACTATAAACTCTATTGCTTCTGCCTGTCCGTCAGCAATAGAATGTACTGAAACAGCTCCGCCTTCCTGATTTTTCAAAGCTCTGACGTATCTTACAATAGTATTACAGCATAGCTGCTTTGGACTTATAGTGCTTCCAAGTGACAAATTATTTATTATGTTATTGTTTTCAAGTCTTCCAAGCTTTGTAATAACCTTTAATACACCACAGCTTTTACCATATAATGATATTATCATATTCATTTCATCCACACCTGTAGTTGTAACAAGTGCATCACATTCTGAAATCCCCTCACTGTCAAGTAAAAATTCATTTGTAGCATCTCCGAATATAATATTTGCATCCGGAAGGAGCTTTGATAAGAGAATACATCTGTCATAGTCGTTCTCAATAATTTTAACTGTAATTCCGCTGTTTATAAGCTGTTCTGCCAGATAAAAGCTTACCCGTCCGCCCCCGCATATCATTACCTTTTTAATTTTATGGGTAATAATCCCAAGGTTTTTAAGTAATATTGTAAGGTTTTTTGCAGTAGCAGTAACAAATATTCTGTCTCCTGCTTCTAATATGAAATTTCCTCCAGGGGTCACTACTTTTCCGTTTCTTAATACTGCACATACAAGTATTTTACATTTTGCGATATTAGAAATTTCACTCAGTGCCATATCACATATTTTCATACCCTCAACTACCTGAAGTTCTACAATTTCAACTCTTCCCTTTACAAAAGTATCCCTCTTTAAAAATCCCGGATATTTTAAAAGCCTGTCAATTTCTACTGCTGTCTGTTTTTCCGGATTTATGGATAATGACAATGCAAATATCTCTCTCATCTCATATATCTGTTTTGTATATTCCGGATTTCTGATACGCGCTATTGTATGTATTTTACTATTTATTCCATGTGCGGTCATACAGCACAACAGATTTACCTCATCATCACCTGCTACTGCAATCAAAAGCTCGGCTTCCCTCACTCCTGCCTGTTCCAATACATCCATAGATGCACAGTTCCCCTGAACAGACATAATATCATATCTTTCCTCACTCGCCTCTAAAACTTTATTATTTGAATCTATAAGTGTAATATCGTATCCTTCCTGTGATAACTGTCTGGTAAGTGTTGCACCTATTTTACCATCACCTGCTATGATAATCTTCATAACGATATTCCCTCCACATTTCACTTTGCTTTTATATTATTATATACCTATAACATTGTTTTTCAATACTTATTTAGACAAAAACCTCCTTTTATTATCAATACATTTCTGATATTTTACTAAAAAAAAGTCTCCTGCCTATCGCTTCTATGTCACGGAGACATAAGCGATGGAAAGGAGACTTCCCTTTTGACGGATTGGCTTTACACCATGTCAGGATATAAAAGACTGTTACGTTAAAGAAACAAATACTATTATATCTTTTTTAATTTTGTATTATCTGTTTCTAATTGCATCTATAGGCTTCTTTGATGCTATTTTTCTAACAGGTAAGAAGCTTGCCAAAAATGCTACAGCTATGCTTACTACAAATAACAGAAGTATCTGTCTTATTCCAAATCTCAATACCGTTATGAGTACACCTAATTCATTTCTAATTACTGTATTTATAATTGTAGTAAATGCAAACACGCCTATCGATGATAATACAAAATTTATTATTGCAATTATAAAGCTTTCAGAGAAGAAAATTCTAAATACGTCATTACTTCTTGAACCAATAGCCCTAAGTATTCCGATTTCCTGTTTCTTATATGAAATGCTTGTAGCTATGAAATTAGCCAGCATTAATGAAGCAAATACTGCAAATCCGATACCTACATAAAGGAATATTTTTGACATTACCTTAAATACTGAATTAATTGTATCTAACTCATATGTTACTGCATTTTGAAGTTCATATCTTACATCCAGATCATCATTATAACAATAAGCAACCATATCTTCGATATTTTTTCTACCCTCAGGCATAGAAGTTACAGCGTAGTCATATATACCATATTCATATTTTACACATTCATTATAAATGCTGTCAGAAGTAACTATTGTACCTGAATATTTTGATCTTTTATCATTTTCCGGTTCAATAATACCTACTACCTTGTAACCTGATTCAGTTCTGTCATTACCATCTTCCGAATAGCTTGAATATAAATTAATTGTAAAATCTGCTTTTTTTAATTTATCTACATAAGAAGAACCATCACCTTCACTATCACTATCTACTCTGTCATAATACATATCATCTTCCCTGCCATAATATATATCACTTGAAATAATAATTTCCTTTTCGCCAAGTGATGATTTCTCTCCGTCTAACCACATAATAGTATCCTTGTCAATATCATCCAATTTTGATATATAATATGGATCTATTGCTCCGTCGTAATCAGAATACAAATACATATATTTATCACGAAGAGGTGAAATCTTTGGACATTTTTCAATAATATTCTCCATATGTCCGCTTCCAACCATTGCTACGCTTGCAAGGCTATAATATTTTGCATAGTAAAATTCATTTGCCAATACAAAGTCTACTAATCTGTCTGAGGTTGAACTATACTCCTTTTTTTCCATTAGAGAAGAATATCTGTCAAAATCAAGCTTTGTATCTATGATACCGGTAATCGTATATGTTGTATCTGAAATTTCTATTGTCTTTCCAATCAAATCCTCATAGCTGTTTATATCTTCATATATATAATCACCTTTACTGTCTACAACCTTTCCATCTGTATATTTTCCAATATGAAAGGTTTCATAAATGTATTTACTTATTGCAATTTCGTTTTTGCTTCCATCCGGAAGTTTTCCTGCTAATACTGAATATCCAAATTCATCGAGCTTCTCCTTTGTTATTTCTCCAAAACCTGAAAAAGAACTGGTATATAGAACATATTCTGTTTCAGAAAATTTTGTACTCATATCTATGCTTTCAGAAAAGTCCATGCTTGAATTTATAGGATTCACTACACCTACAAATTTTTTGTTAATCTCTTTTTCTATTGCATTTATGTCATTATCATTAAGATATCTCTGACTGGTGTCATAATATTGGTTCATACCATGCCCCATCTTTACGGCCTTAACCAGAGATACATAGTCCACTCCTGTATCAATTAAAGAATTAGTACAGGTTTTTACATGATTATACGAACCGAAGGTATCAGCCAATCCAAATAAACCAAAGGATATACAGGATAATAATATAGTCATGACAAGCTTAAATTTTTTATATTTTAACCCACTAGCACCAATCTTAAAACCTGATTTTAATGGAAGCTTTGATTTAATAAGCTTAAATGTACTTCCATCCTGTTCCTTTATATTATCTACATTTGTTTTTACAAACTTTTTACTTTGTGTCTTTACTCCCTTTGTCTTAATTTTCAGTCCGTCTTTTGCCACTTCATCAATATATTTATTTATGGCAGCTCTATCCTCCTCTGTTAAATGATAGCCTGCTGCCAATTCAACAGTATCCTCGCTAAATACTATATTTTCTTCTGTTTCATCTGTTTTTTGGTCATTAACCAGTTCTACATCACTAATTACTTTTCCGTCTGCCAATTCTATAATTCTGTCTGCATATAACTCTGAAAATTCTCTGTCATGCGATACTATAATTACAAGCTTCTTCTTTGAAAGTTTCTTTAAGGTATCAAATACCTGACGGCCTGTATTTGAATCGAGAGCTCCTGTTGGCTCATCCGCCATAATTATTTCAGGATTTTTAACTAAAGCTCTTGCAATGGCAACTCTCTGCTTCTGACCTCCTGATAATTCATTTGGCTTTCTGTTACCATATCCCTCTAAATCCACTTCCTTTAAAATGTTATTTATTTCATCATCCGATGCTTTTTTCCCCTGTAATTCCAACGCCAGTGCAATATTTGCACCTACACTGAATTCATCTAAAATATTATATTCCTGAAAAATAAAACCTACATATGTGTTTCTGTAAGAATCAAAATGCTGCTGATTAAAATCCTTTGATGAAACACCTTTGATAATAATTTCTCCGCCATCATATTTATCTAATCCGCCTAAAAGATTAAGCAATGTGGATTTACCACTACCTGACTTACCCAGTAAAAATACCATTCCTGTTTCAGGAAATTTTAATGATATTTTATCAAGTGCCGTAACTGCTACACCCTTTTTAGGCTTGTATATTTTTGTTAATTCTCTCGTTTCTAACATACTACAACTTCCTTTCTTTTTACAGGCTTTAACCTCCATCAATACAAATCCGGAGGTTAATCCCGTGTACTATGCTACATATTACAGTTGGTATGTTATCACAGTAAAATTTTCTTGTCAATCATTTTATATTTTTTGTTTACAACTTTTTAATATTTTTTTCTACTTGAGTTTCCGTATTTTTTATTTTTAGCTTCAAAAGGTCACATATGAAAGTGAAGTTTCATATGTGATTTTTTATGCAAAATGCTTACACTGTTATGATGATGTAAGCTTTTTGAAGTTAAAAATAAAAATACGAAAACTCTAATTTTATAAAACAGACAGATATTTTCATTTATATTGGAATACTGTTTCTTAAACACAAGGCTCCCCATCCTGTTTTCCTGCTTGGTACATCTTCACCTGACAGTGGAACTGCTCCTCTTATCAGATATGCCTTTACCTTTTCTCCATACAGATATAAGTCATTTCCTCTTACAATCCCCCATTCCATCATAAGTGCTACTGATCCTGAAACTACAGGAGTGGCAAAGGATGTTCCGCTAAACAGTTCCGTACCTGTAGCTGTAGCAGCTCTTATATTTACACCCGGTGCTACAATATCAGGCTTTATAAGATTATTTTCTCTTAAATATCCTCTTCCTGAAAACTCTGCATATGCACCTGTATATGAATTGTATGCCCCTACAGATATGGCATTTACTACCGTAGCCGGTGTAGTTATTGTTACCTCAGGACTGGCACCTAAAAACCTTGTATCATTTATTGCACTTTCCACAGGTAACCACATATCGAACTCTCCTGTGGTAATCTTAAGAGGTGTAATAATTATTCTGTATATTCCTGACTCTATATATGTATCTCTCGGAATGAGATCTATGTATATTTCCTGTGCCACGCTAAATGGTGTCGGTTCTCCATAATATACATATATATTTGTAGCTCCCAGCTGGTATCTTGTGCTAACTCCCGTAACACCTAATGTTCCTGTACTTCTGCCTGAGGGACTTACAAATTCAATTAAAAATTCATCACTGTAGTTCTTCCACATTTGTATGTTAAGAGTCGGCTCAAATTCACCTACAGCCACCTGAACCTCATATGTTTTATTATTTTCTACCTTTCCCGTATAGTGTCCTGCTGATGCTCCCTCATTACCCATTCCAATTACAATACTGTTTCTTCCTATACCTGAAACACTGTTTATATATTGCTCTATAAGAGAAGTACCATCATGAGATCCATAGTTATTGCCAAAGCTTATATTAATAACTATAGGCATATTTAATTCCAATGACTTTCTAACAGAAAAATCTATAGCCTGCATTAACTCACTCGTTTTTGGAAAGCTGTTTCTAAAAGGATTTCCAAGCTTTACTGCTATTATCTGTGATTTTGTTGCTATTCCTACATTTCCTGTTTTACTATCTGCGAAGTTACCTGCTGCCACACTGGCAACTGCCGTTCCATGTCCTGACAAATCTCTTGTTCTAAGTGATACTCCCGTACTGATTGCATTATCAATATCCTCTTTTGTATAAAGTGTTCCACGGTTATAGCCCTGTGGTGGTGTACCACTGTTATCTGTCTGGTCCCATATATACTCAATTCTGGTTTTTCCGATTCTGTCTCTAAAAACTGTATTTTTGTAATCTATTCCTGAATCAATTACAGCTACAAGTACACCTTCTCCATATGTACCATACTGTGATTGAACAGGTGAGATACATGAGCTTCTAATAGCATTAACAACTTCATAATATAAATTTTTAGGCTTTTCTATATATATAATTTCGTCCATACCGGCAATTACATCTATCAGATTTTCATCTATAATAATTATTGCATAGTTATTTAAAAGCTCCGTAACCTCTACTCCCATATCGTAAAGTCTTTCAAGACTTCCCACATATCTTATAATAAGTTCCCACCTGTTATCCTCTAAGTATCCTGTATCTAAATTCAAAGATTTCTCTCTTACTTCATTATCAACGGAAAGTGCAAGATTAAGCTGATTATCCAGCTTCTGGCTGTTGTTATCACCTGTATCATTATTATCCATACCATTAACTCCAATATTTTGTTTTTATAATATCATAAGCATAGCTTATTATTATCCGCAGTCGCCAAATGTAAGAGCTTTCTTCAACCCTTATTAAGCTTTAGTTTTTTTCTACTCTATTGTAATGCTGTTTAAATCCGCTCTTCCCAATATCCACATCTGTCTGAACAGCTGCATAATCTGCCAGCATCCGAAGCCGTAAAAGCCATATTCACCTATCAGTTTATACTTTGCCAGAATACTTCTTGCATCCTCAAACCAGACCTCATGTGTAACTCCATCTGACACATAGCTGAAATATGGTGCCATTGCCACCTCATCAAAATAAATTTCCGAATTGTTTCTTATTGCAATCTGTACAGCTTCAATATTTCCTATGGTTACTGCCTTTGATTCTCCTCTTACATATGGCTGTGTAAAATCATATCCGTAATTGGGTATTCCCATACTTATCTTTTCCCTTGGTATTTCAGTTACTGCATAATCAAGCACCTCTCTTACCTTATTTAATGGTGCTACAGCCATTGCCGGTCCATATGTATATCCCCACTCATATGTCATAATAAGCACCCTGTTACTCGCCTCACCTAATCCTCTGTAGTCCTTTCCCTCGTATAAAAGACCCTCCTGCATAGCAGAGGTTTTGGGAGCTAAGTCAACAGTTACTTCATATCCAAGCTCATTCATTCTGTATGTGGTTTCCCTTACAAACTCTGTAAAGCTGTCCCTGTCCTCTGCAAGTATAAATTCAAAATCAATATTTACACCTTCATATCCCATACTTTCCGTAGCCTGTATCAGATTATTTATAAGATTATTTCTGGCGGTTTCACTTGAAAGCATCCTGTGTATAAGATAGTTGTTAAACTGTCCGTCTGCACCAAAAGGAGTAAGCGTAAGTATTGGTCTTACACCCTTATATACAGCATCATTAACCATCCATTCTACCGGCAAAGGCGGATTAATAAGCTCCCCATATTCAGAAAATCCATAAGAAAACACAGACAGTTCTTCCATATATGGCAAAGTTTCACTTAAAACCCAAGGACTGATAAACGGATATGCAAATCCGTTACCTCTGATTACATTTTCTCCTGATATAATATTATCAAACTCACTGTCAAAAATAATGAGTATTGACTGACCGACTGCCAAACCGTAAGGATACTCCAGCTGATTTACATATACAATATTATTGACGTTTACTCCATAATAATAGGCGATACTATCAACAGTATCGCCTTGCTTTACTACATAAATAACCATACATACTCCAAAAATACTTTTATACTAATATATGTTATAACACGGTATATATTACCTGCTCCTGCTTTTTGTGTAAATTTTAATTCAATATGCTTTAATACAGTTATAATTGATTATAAAAATCTTTGTTATAAACTTATATTAAATTTACACAAATATCATTATAGTTCAGTTTTATTCCGCATTCAACTGTGGCATATTTCCGTTAAAATACACATCATACCAAACAAGAAATACATATATAGTCCAAATCTTTCTGCTATTATCTGCCTTTCCCTCTCTATGATCTTCAAGCAACTTTACAATGGAAACAGTATCAAAAAATTCATCTGCAAAATCTTTTTCAAACATTTCCTTTACCTTATTGAAATATTTATCCTCCTTTAACCATACTCTGATAGGTACAGGGAAACCAAGCTTCTTTTTATTTGCTGTTGCAGCAGGTAAATGCCTTTTAGCCGCTACCCTGAAAGCAAACTTTGTAGCCTTTTTATTACACCTGTAAAAAACCGGCATCTTCTTTGTATAATCAAATACATTTATATCAAGAAACGGTACTCTTGATTCAAGCGAGTGTGCCATACTCATCTTATCAGCCTTTAATAAAATATCTCCCTGAAGCCAGAAATTTATATCAATATACTGCATTTTGGCAATATCATTTAAACCCTTGCATCTGCTATAGCAATTTTTTACTATCTGCTGTGGTGTTCTATGGGTAAGTTCGGAATTTAAAATCCTTTCCCTCTCCTCTACCGAAAACAGATTTGCATTACCAATAAATCTTTCTTCCACAGGCTTACTTCCTCTTATAATAAAATTTTTTCCTTTAAAGTTTGGAAGTTTCTTTACAACTGCTACCATAGCTTTTTTAAGGAATTTTGGAATGTACTTAAATCCCCTTAGGGAAATAGGCTCATGATAAATATTATATCCTCCAAAAAACTCATCTGCACCCTCTCCTGAGAGCACTACCTTTAACTGCTTGGCTGCAAGCTCATCTACAAAATAAAGTGCTATACAGGATGGATCTGCCAATGGCTCGTCCATATAGTACATAACCTTTGGTATTACATCAAAATATTCATCACTGCTTATATTCTTACTGTAATTTTCTTTATTTAATTCCTCAGTAAGACTTTCTGCATATCCTATTTCATTATATTTACTGTTCTTATCCAAAAAGCCTACGGTAAATGTCTTTGTACCCGGAAATTCAGAAACTACATAGCTGCTGTCCACACCACTTGATAATAATGAGCCAACCTCTACATCACTAATCATATGTGTATTTACGGTTTCGTGAACTAATTCTTCAATATCCGAAATAGTATCTGAAAGGTGTATCTGGCTTTCCTTCTTTGGCTCCATCATTGGATCAAAATATCTGTGAATATCTAATTTTCCATCCTTATATATCATATAATGACCTGCAGGAAGTCTGTAGATTCCCTTAAAAAATGTTTCCGGAAGTACTGAGTACTGAAAACTTAAATACTGCTCCAATGCTTCTTCATTTACCTTTTTTTCTATACCCGGAAATTCTAAAATACTCTTAATTTCCGAACAGAATACAAGATTGTCCTCTGTATTGGCATAATAAAACGGTTTAATACCAAAGAAATCTCTTGCACCGAACATCAGCTTCTTTTTAGAATCATATATCATAAATGCAAACATACCTCTTAAATGATATAAAAGCTCTACACCATATTCCTCATATCCATGTACTAAAACCTCCGTATCGGAATTGTTGGCAAATATATGTCCCTTCTTTTTGAGTTCTTCTCTTAGTGAAAGGTGATTGTATATTTCTCCGTTAAATACTATGGCAATATCCTTATTCTCATTAAACATAGGCTGCGAACCGTTATCCAAATCAATAATACTAAGTCTTCTAAAACCTAATGCCACTTCGTCATTTATATAAAAACCTTCCTGATCCGGTCCTCTATGTGCAATCTTATCAGTCATTCTCTTCAGTATTTCGTTTTTATCTCCGTCAACTTTACCTGCAAATCCGGCAATTCCACACATGATGTCTATTTCCTTTCCTTACATATTAAGCATTTCTTTAACATCAGCTATAATATTTCTTTCATCCATAGGATATTTTACCCCTTTTATTTCCTGGTAATCCTCATGACCTTTACCTGCAAGGATTATTATATCTCCTTCTTCGCCATTTTCAATAACATATTTTATGGCTTCTTTTCTGTCCGGAATAGTTATATACTTTCCATCAGCTTTTTTCACACCTGTGATAATATCTTCAATAATAGATTCCGGCTCCTCAAATCTTGGATTATCGGAAGTAACCACCGTCAAATCCGAAAGTCTTGAAGATACCTCTCCCATTTCAAATCTTCTGTTTTTATCTCTGTTTCCTCCACATCCAAACAATGTTACTATACGCTTTGGATTGTATTCTCTTATACAATTCAGCAGGCTCTCCAGACTCATCGCATTGTGAGCATAGTCAATCATAAGTGTATACTTAGGAGAAACCGGTATAATCTCCACTCTTCCCTTTACTCTTATATCCGAAAGTACGCTTTCTATAAGCGGATAATCATTTGTAAAGTGATTACATATGGCAATAGCCGTCAGAGAATTATATACGCTAAATCTTCCCGGAATATCAATTTCTACCGGGATATTTACCTTTCCCGTAAGTCTGTAGGAAATTCCCAGGCAGGCAGGCTTCATAAAAAGCTTAATATCCTCTGCCTTAAAATCTGATGGTTTTTCAATACTAAAGGTCTCTACCTCACAGGAAACCTCCTTTAAAATATCTTCAATATGTTTTTCATCCGCATTGAATATACCATGCTTACACTGCTTAAATAATGCCGCCTTACAGCTTAAATATTCTTCAAAATCCTTATGTTCATTCGGGCCTATATGATCCTTTGAAATATTTGTAAACACACCATAGTCAAAAATAAAGCCTGCAACTCTGTGCAGCTTCATTGCCTGTGAGGATACCTCCATTACTACACATTTACAGCCTGCTTTTACCATTTTGTCAAAGGTTTTCTGCACAATATATGATTCAGGAGTGGTATTACAGCTGGGTATATGCTCCTCATCTATAATAGTTTCTATTGTTCCTATAAGACCTGTTTTAACACCTATTTTATCAAGAATAGACTTAACCATATAGGTAGTTGTAGTTTTTCCCTTTGTACCTGTAATACCAATAGTTATAAGCTTATTTGCAGGATATCCAAAGTATGCTGCCGACATACAGGCAAGTGCATATCTTGTATCGGCTACCTTAATAACAGCTACATCTCTAAGATTTGATATATCAATATCCTTTTCTACAATTATGGCTGTCGCTCCCTTTATGGCAACATCCGCCACAAACTCATGAGCATCTCTTACAGCACCGGTAATACATACAAATACATCTGCTTCTCCAACCTCTCTTGAATCATAGAGCAATCTGTTAACATTTCTGTTTACATCACCCAGTACTACTTCATATTCTAAATTCTCTAATAACTCTGTTAATTTCATATGAATACCTTTCTTATTTATAAATAAAAGCCTATACCAAATAAATAATTTGCATCTTGAATTTTGCATATATTTACATGGCATTTACATGATATCGGTATCTCTCTTATATCTCTATATTACCGGTACATACTGTAGTAGCAGGTCCGGTCATAAATACTGTATTTTTTTCTCTGTCATATTCTATAATCAAATCCCCGCCCAATAAATGAACAAGAACCTTAGTATCTGTTAAATCATTAAGTACACAGGCAACAACACTTGCACAGGCACCTGTACCACATGCCCAGGTTTCGCCTGAACCTCTCTCCCATACTCTCATATTGATTTCTTTTCTTGAAAGTACTTCAATAAACTCTGTATTTACTCTGTCCGGAAACATACTATGCTTTTCAAATAAAGGTCCTGTTTTTTCCAGTTCCAAATCCTTTGTACTATCTACAATAGTTATGCAATGTGGATTTCCCATTGATACACAGGTAACAAAATATTCCTTATCCCCAACAGGAATTTTTTCATTTATAATTGTATCTTTATCACCAGGTGAAACAGCCGGTATTAACTCTGCCTTAATAACAGGTGCACCCATATCTACCTTTACTAAAACGGTCTTTTCATTCTCTACTGTAAGCTCAAGAGTTTTAATACCTGATAATGTTTCTACAGTAATAGTTGTCTTATCTGTCATTTTATTATCATAGACATATTTTGCAACACATCTGATACCGTTTCCGCACATCTTACCCTCTGAACCGTCAGCATTAAACATTCTCATTTTAAAGTCGGCTACACTGGATGGACATATCAGAATAAGCCCGTCAGAGCCTATTCCAAAGTGCCTGTCACTTACTTTTATGGCTGTTTCTTTAATATTTTCAATGCTTTCCTTAAAACAGTTTACATATATATAATCATTTCCACAACCATGCATTTTAGTAAATTCCATAGCTCTACCTCCATTATATGCAAAGATAAGCTTTCAAAGCTTTATAATAATGTTCTGCATCAACATAACCTGCCTCATATAATTTCTTTAGCTTTTCAGAGTCAGTTTCAAGCTTTCCTACATTTATCTCCTTTTTTGGTCTGATTACAAAAACTTCTCCCCTTGCCTCTTTCTGCTTCAAAAGCTTTAGTGTCCTGTTATAGTTTACATGACGTTTTGCAACAGCCTTAATAATATTAGGATATCCACGATATAATACCTTTATCATAGGCAGTAATTTAGTGGCCTTTTTCCTGTAATTAATATCTCTTGTAAGTATAACAACTACTTTTTCATTTCCGTCTTCAATCGCTTTCATTACAGGTATGGAATCAGATACACCTCCATCTAAATATTCATTTTCACCTATCTTTACACTTCTGGCTATAATAGGCAAAGAACTGCTAGCCCATATATGATCAATATCCTGCTTCATATTTTCTACTTTTAAATATTCCGGCTTACCTGTTTTAATATTTGTAGCCACTGCATAAAAGTTTGCATTGGTTCTTTGATACTCAATATAATCATAAGGCAATATCTTATTAGGCAATTCGTCCATAGTAAATTCTTTGTTAAAATAATTTCCTGTAGTAATATAACTGCTAAGTCCTGCATATCTCTTATCATGGGCATACTTTACATAAATAGTATATGATCTTCCCTTTTGCTTTGATAAATAATTACAACAGTTACAAGCTCCTGCCGAAACAGCATAGCAGTTTTTAAAGTATAAATCATTATCTATAAAATAATCTAATACACCTGCTGTGTATGCTCCTCTCATTCCGCCACCTTCTAAAACCAATGCACCATCGAAGAGTTTTGTAAATTCCATATTATACTGTTCCTTTCTTCAGATTTTTCACGCGTTATCATTTATATTATATTTCACATATGTATATTAAAATTAAACTCTAAACTTACATTTATATTCTATAGTATGTATTTCCATATAATTTGATTATTATCAATCTACCCTCTGATTTTCCTTGTGGAATTCCCCTCTACAATACTTCCTTCAAATATCATATGTTTGTTAGTATCTGAGCCCTTAATAAGCATAAAGAGCTGCTTAATTGTTTCCTTTGCCATCTCTTCTACAGGCTGTCTGATTGTTGTTATGGAAGGATTATAGTAATACGAAATATCCAAGCCGTCAAATCCTGCTACACTTACGTCCTCCGGTACTTTCTTCCCGGCTTCAATAAGTGCCTTGATAGAACCGATAGCCATTCTGTCAGATATAGCAAAAATTGCAGTAAATTCTTTTCCACGGCTAAGCAGCTGTTTTGTCAGATTATAACCGTTCTCCATGGAAAATAAATCTCCATCACCTTCAGAGTATATAATTAAATCTTCATCAACTTTCAGACCATGTTTTTTCATAGTTTCTTCAAAACCCTGATATCTTAAATATCCTACACTTACATCTTCCTTTTTAGCTAATAAAATAGCAATCTTTTTATGATTCAATTTAATGAGATATTCTGTCATTCTCGCACTTTCTCTTACATCATCAATGGAAATTGCAGAATAAACTCGTCCATCTATAGCCTTGCTTGGAGATATTGTACTAAGTACAAACGGAACGGTTAATGTTTTAAGTCTTTCCTCAGTATGTGTAAAAATGCCTCCTAAAAATACTATACCCTTTATCTTTTGTTCTCTTATAATTTCATCAGCTACAATCGTTTCATCCTCGTCAAAGCCTACCTTTTTCAGTATAAATGCATAGTCCTTTGACAATACTTCGCTCTGTATAATATCTATCATATAGTGAAATAAGGGATTTGATATACCTTTTATCAGTACTGCAATAGTGTTGTTTTCCATTTTTTTTAATGTTCTTGCACTGCTATTGGGTCTGTAATTTTTTTCCTCTATCTTTTCTAATATTAATTTCTTTGTATGTGGATTAATATCAGGATGATTATTTATTGCTCTGGATACTGTACTTACACCCACTCCACACTCTTTGGCTATATCTTTTATCGTATACTTTTCCATGTAAAAACCTTCTCTCAATATCTTTATATAACGCAAAAATCAACCATCATTTATATCTTCCCTTAAAACACAAAATCAACGACGTCTGCTCAGACGCCGTTGAAAAGAATACTATAATCTGCCACTAACGCGTGTAAGGGTCTTTAATCTTTTGATTATTTCATCATCAAACGCGCCTTCTTTAATTCTCCACTTCCAGTTCTCGCCAACAGTTGATGGAATATTTATTCTTGATAAGCTGGATAATCCTAAAATATCCTGCATAGGAATAATACAATAATCAGCTACACTATTCATACACGCCTGTATAAACTTCCAATTAATATCTTTTATTGTATCAAGTGGCTCTGATGCATCTGCATCCAATCCCATATAATCAATTACAGTCTGTCTGTCTGCCTCTGATTCATAGGTTGATAACCAACCCTTTATAGAATCGTTATCATGTGTACCTGTATATACAACACAATTTCTAGGATAATTGTGAGGAAGATATTCACTGTCATCATTTCCTTTACCAAATCCAAACTGTAATATCTTCATACCCGGATAGCCTGTTTCTTTAAGAAGTTCTCTTACTGTATCTGTAAGGAAACCTAAATCCTCTGCTATAATATTCATCTCACCAAATTCTTCATTTAGTGCATTGAACAAATCAATACCCGGACCCTTTACCCAAGAACCGGCCCTCGCATTTACATGTCCAAACGGAATTGTGTAATATTCATCAAATCCTCTGAAATGGTCTATTCTTACCATATCATATAATCCCAGACATGCCTTGATTCTCTTTTTCCACCATGCATAGCCTGTTTCTTTGTGGTAATCCCAGGTATACAAAGGATTTCCCCATAACTGGCCATCTTCACTAAATGCGTCAGGAGGACATCCTGCAACCTTAACCGGATTTAACTCTTCATCTAACAGGAATAACTCCGGATTTTTCCATACATCTGCACTATCATATGCCACATAAATAGGAATATCACCTACAAAGTTTACTCCTCTTGAATTTGCATAATCTTTAAGCTCTGTCCACTGTGTATAGAACTCATACTGAAGAAAGCTGTAAAATTCAACATCCTCACTATATTTTTCTCTATATTCAGCCAATGCTTCCGGCTTTCTAAACTTAATATCATCATCCCACTCTATAAAACTCTTTCCATCATATGATGATTTAACTGCCATGAATAAAGCATAATCCTCTAACCAGTCCGCATTTTCAGCAACAAAAGCTTTATAGTCGTCGTTTTCTGTTATATTGCTGTTTTGGAAAGCTTTTCTATAAAGTTCATATCTTCCGTCATAGATTTTCTTGTAATCTATGTATTCAGGATGACCTACTAAATCATACTCATCACATTCTTCTTTTGTAATGTATCCTTTTTCAATAAGCTTCTTTATAGAAACAAAATAAGGATTACCTGCAAATGTAGAAAATGACTGATATGGCGAATCCCCATAACTTGTATGACCTAAGGGCAATATCTGCCAATACTTCTGTCCTGCTTTTTCCAAAAGATCTACAAACTCAAATGCACATTCATCAAAACATCCAATACCATATTCTGATGGCAAACTTGAAATTGGCATTAAAATACCGCTAGCTCTCATTATAAAATTCCTCGTCTTTCATTTTATTAGAATATATACGAACATAATACCAACAAATATGGTACCGATTCCAACATACAAAAAGTTTACCATAATACAGCAATAATTGCAATTATTTTTCACCATTGAGTTTCCACATTTTTGATTTTAAACTTAATAACATTACTATTTTATCAGAAAAATGCAGAAACAATATTTTTTTACTAAATTATTGATATAATGGCACTTTTAAAGTAAAATAACATTGCTTGTTTTTATAAGAAATATTATATGCGATGATTCATAAAATAATATCATCAGAAAGACGATTTATGAAGAAAAAATTGAGAATGTATTATTATAGGCTTACAGCAAAGCTTATAGATTTTAAAAACTTTATTATAAATACATATAAAAAAATGAAAGAGAGTCCTTTTTCATTTTTTTACTCTTTTGCAGGTATTCTGATTATTTTTTTAATTATTTTTGGTATTGTTTCACTTGCTTCAGGAAAATCTGATTCTAAAGACATTACTGCTGAAGCTGATAATGCTTCCTTATATGCAGAAGCCGTGGCTGCTACTATTAAAGAAACCACGGCAGATAAAGTTACTACTACCGAAAATATTACTACCGAGTCGGAAACTACTACTGCTCCACAGCTTATCGACATTTCAGAAATTACCATAAGTAATGTAGATTTATCCGAAAAAAACAATAAGCAAAATGCTGTATCAAATTCCGATGCACCGGTGTATACCGACCCCAATCCTTCTATTAATTTTTCTCCTAAAAACTACTCCTCTGTAATATATGGAATTGACGTTTCCAAATGGCAGGGAAATATTAATTGGCAAAAGGTAGCTGATGCAGGCTACAAATTTGTTTTTGTAAAGGTAGCCGGACGTGGTACAGCCTATGGTACTCTTTACTATGATGATATGTACAAAAAGAATATAGAAGGTGCCCTTGCAGCAGGTCTTGATGTCGGCGTATATATTTTTTCCCAGGCAATAACCGAACGTGAGGCTTTAGAGGAGGCCTCTTTAATTATTGATGCCATTAAAGGCTACAACATTACATACCCTGTAGTATTTGACTGGGAAACGGGATATCATTCAGGTGGTTCCCCATACCGCTCTAATGGTGCAAAGCTTTCCAACTCACAAATGACTAAAATTGTAAATACCTTTATCAACGCTGTGGAAGGTGCCGGATATGAAGCCATGGTATATGGAAATGCTTATGATTTATCACTTTTTGACATAAATTCAGTAGCAAAAAATCATAAGGTATGGTATGCCAGATATTGGACATACTATCGAAACTATGATAATTATTTTATCCCCGGCAAAGAAACCCCTGTAACTTCTTTTCCTTATCAGATGTGGCAATACAAAGATACAGGTATCGTTCCCGGTATTCCTGAAAAGGTTGATATGAATGTAGCATTTATTTCAAGTACTATTAATATTACTGTAAAAAAAGATACTATATATACATTGAAAAACTCAACTGTAGATTTACTTGGTAATGTATCTGCAATAAATTCAACTTCCAAGGATGTAACAGACTATGTAACTTATACCATTAAAGATGCAAAGGGCAATAAGGTTTCCCTATCCCAGGCATTATCGACTGTCGGAAATTATACCGTAACTTATGAGGCTGCATATTTAAGTGAGATTTCCAACAATCCAACCGTCAAACTGATAGTATGTACACCGCCCGTGCTTACTGCAAAATATTCAGAGCTTACACTGTTTGACAGCTCTGATAACGAAATCACCACTAATGATATTGCCTTATTTATTAATACTACAATACGGAATAATATTACAAGGGCGACAGACTTTAACAACAAGGATATTTCAGGCTCTGTGGATATAATATTACCTACACCTATGTACAT
The DNA here is from genome assembly GCA_947174885.1 of uncultured Clostridia bacterium. Lineage (GTDB taxonomy): Bacteria > Bacillota > Clostridia > Lachnospirales > Lachnospiraceae > SVEL01. The sequence continues at coordinate 21,115 of CAMWKO010000014.1, read as the reverse complement.
GACAGACGCTGACGGTAATTATATAAACGACATAAACGATAATACTGTTATGGAAGCTGATAATCCGGTACTGATAAACGGTATATATTCCATTCATTACTCCGTTAAAGATTTGGCAGGTTATAAAACAGATAAATTACTTACCATAAATCTTGTCGGTATGAAATCTGATAATATTACGTTTACATTAGATGAAATTACCGATTCCGGATTTAAAAATACTCTTGATAATGTATTAAAAGCAAACCTTAATATATACAAATCAAATATAAATATTGAATACGATGTAACTCTTTCCGAAAAGCTTTCAGCTCTGTCTGAGGGTATAAATAACTTTACGGCTAATGAAGAGTTTTCTGTTGCTTATACTATACATAATGACACATTGGGAACTCTTGTAAAATATTGCACTGTTACTATTCTTCCTGCAAGCGAAACTCCTTCGGGCGAGTTTCCTTCTGATGAGAATCCTTCTAGCGAGACTACTTCCGCTGAGTCTCCTACATTTGAAGAGGATACTACTTCTTTTTCAGAAGACACTTCTTTTGAAAATAGTCTGAATCGTAATTAATTTATAGGTATATTCTGTCTCTGATTGTCCATACTCCTAAAAAAGGAGGCTACTATGACGAAGAGCAAAAAAATAAACCTAAAAAATCTTACTCCTGAGGAGCAGCTAAAATACGAGATTGCACAAGAGCTTGGTGTTTTTGATAAGGTTATGAAAAGTGGCTGGAAGTCCTTATCAGCAAAGGAGACCGGAAAGATTGGAGGACTAGTTGCCAAAAGAAAGAAAGAATTGTCACAACAATAGTTTTTCAGATTAGGGTGACAAGCGTTTTGACACCCTAATCTGAATTTCATGCAAATTGATGAAAATATACTCTGACAAGATTTTTTGATATACTTACCTTATTAATATTATTCTTTAAAATTATTATTTCTACTTTATTCATTTCATTTTCTATATGTCAGTTTCAGCCCATTGTCATAATTTATCGTATAGTATGCTCCGTTAATTATGCAAAGCTGTGGTGCCTTATGTCCTATATCCACTCCAAATATTACCGGTATTTTCAGTTCCTCCAGCATTGTCATACATGCTTCATCAAATTCCGTTTCAGAAAATTTTTCATACATAAGCTCCCTACCAAACAATATCCCTTTTGTATTTTCAAACCAGCCCAGCTCTTTCATCTTCCACATATTACGCATAACACCCTCTGAGTTATTTAAAAAGCTCTCCAGATACCAAACTATCCCCTCATCCTTGTACTTTTCCACAAAGCCTTTGACATTTTCGTATTTTGTACCTAATGTATCCATTACCACATCCAGACATCCGCCTATCATTCTGCCACTAAAGTCTGCTTTACCTTCTCCCTTATTCCCATTGTACAGTTTCATTGAAACAGGCTTTGTAAGGTTATAGCTTTCCAGACCCGTTACTCTGTCATAATAGTCATCCTCATACATATCATAATTTTTCTGACTGTTTATTTCACCCTCTAATATTTTCAGATTTTCTTCCACAGAGCTGTGCCAGTTCTCCATTCCGAAATCGCCAAAGTTATTGCAATATACTGTAGCTATATCACAGCTTGTACATATATTAAAGGTAAGTGATGTGTTATCAGAAAATCCTTGAATCCACTTTGGATTGGCTTTTATTTTATTAAAATCAAGATATGGCAGAATCTCCATTAAAAAATCTCCGCCCTTTGCTGAACATATATATTTAACCTCAGGATTTTCAATTAATTCCATAAACTCCCTTGCACGGGTAATGGCGTCTGTGCTTCTACCATTTCCGTCATCCTTAAATACATCGTCAGTAAATATAACCTTATACCCAAAGTCCTCCAGTCTCTTTTTTGCTGATTTAAATCTTACAATATCAGCCTCCTTTGATACACCTGCTGATGGTGCTGTTACACCTATTGTATCACCTGCTTTTATATATTCCGGAAATATCATTGTGTTCTCCTTTCATTATAACATAAAATCACAAAGTGATTTTATGGGGCGAGTGCGTAAGCCTTGTGCTTACTCACGAGCCTATTATACCATTTATTATTAGTTCCTCATCAAATTTTGTAGAGTAAATTACCATTTCTTTTACATTTTTGCCAAGACTTAATCTGACTGCATCTGCATAAAGCAGCAGTTGCTTTTTATATCTTGATTCTAAATCTTTTATATTCCTTACATTATCCGTCTTATAGTCAAGAATTACAATTCCATCATCTTCTTCAAACATTGCATCAATAATCCCCTGAATAAGCAGTAATTCACTGCTGTTTTTCTCTTTATATACCTTGTTATAATCATTACCCATTACAAACTGCTTTTCACGATATAACTTTCCGTTCAGAAATGCTTTTTTCATTCTGATACCTATGCCTGATAAAAGAAATTTATAAATTTTATATGCATCCACAAGTTCCGCCTCGTCACCTGATATTTTTCCTGTGGCTATAATATCTGATATCATGTTTTCCACGTCTTCTACAGAAGAAATTTCTCTTTTATAATCTATGAGTTCAAATATTCTATGATATGCCGTACCTCTTGTTGCACCATCTGTCTCTTTTATCTCCTTTAGAAATTCCGGCATATCTTTATCTGTATCTTCTCCATAATCCTCTGCCGTTCCTAAAGCGTTCTCATCAGATGAGAGCTTTTTGAAATCTTCTTTATCACCATTTATATTACTGCTTTGCTCATTTTGTATGGAAAAGTCCAGTACTGCCTCACCTTCTTCCATCAAATCCTCATACTTATCCACCATATACGTATGCTTTACATCTGAGACACTTACCTTTGCTACAAGTCCAATAGCATCCCCATACTCATATATAAATTTCATATTTTCTTTTAATATCTCTTTTGTCTTTTCATCATATACAATATTTGTATTAAAGTTTTCTATGCTTCTTCTGTTCACATCACTTATATAAATTCTTTTTACCGCATCATAAACTACATCTCCTGTATTTATAACAGACACCTTTATACTATCTGCCATATCATATACAGGGCTTCCTATCTGAGGATTTATGTCATATCTCCAAAGTATATCCTTCATGCTTTTATGTCTTGACAGCGCAAGCAATATCATATCCATATATGAATGACATTCTACAATGGCATTTGTCCCAAAGTCCACATCCTTCCATTCCAGACTTCTCACTATCTTCTTTATCTTAGTATCAAGTTTATCACTGCCAACTATTATCAGCTTTTCTTTTGCTCTTGTAAGTGCAACATATAGCACTCTGAGTTCCTCTGCCTTATTGTCATATCTTCCCTTTATGGCAGCAGCATTTTTTATAGGCGACTTATACCTAATACTTTTTTCTTTATCCACATAGTCTATTCCCAACCCTATTTCTTCTTTTACAATCACTTCTTTATTAAAGTCCGTTTCATTAAATTTCTTACCCGCTCCTGCCAATATTACTATCGGAAATTCCAGTCCCTTTGACTTGTGAATGGTCATAAGCTTTACACTGTTATTTCCGTTCTCTGCTACATTCGCTTCACCCTCATCCAACTCTACCTTTCTTATTTTCTCTATATATCTTACAAAGTTAAAAAGTCCTGAAAAGCTGCTGCTCTCATATTGTACAGCTTTCTCTAACAGCATTTCAATATTTGCAGTTCTTCTGTTTCCATTAGCCATAGCCAGAACAAAATCTCTAAAGCCCGTAGTTGTCAATATCTGATTAATCAGACCATATATTGAAGAATATGCTGCCATCCTTCTAAAAACTTCAATATCCAAAAGAACCTTATCCACCCGCTCCTTCAGATATCCCTCATATTCCTCCATTGCCTCAAAGAAAATACCCTGTCTTTCTCCTCTTATTATAGCTAATTCATTTTCTGAAAATCTATAAATATTTCTAAGCACACCTACTAAAGGAATATCCTGTCTTGGGTTATCCACAATTAAAAGATAATTCAGAAGTGCTTTAATTTCAAATGCATCAAAATACCCTGTAGTTGTAATACTTTCAACCGGAATATTCCTGTTTTGTAATACATTTGCGACGATGTCACCAAAACTCCTTATACTCCTTACTATTATTGCAATATCTGAATACTTTATTGGTCTTAGCTTTTTAGTAGATTTATCTGTTACCTTAAAATCCGACTTAATTAATTTATCTATTCTATCAGCTATGACGGTAGCTTCTATTTCTGTTTTTGTACCCTCGACATTTAATTCGTCCTCTTCTTCCGTTTCATTTATATCCGCTATATGGCTATCCTGCGTATCAATAACTATAACTTCCGTTTCCATGTTCTCTGCATGTTGATACTCTGCTCCCGGATATAATGACTGTTCCTCATCATAGCTTATTCCACCTAAATCCCTGACCATAATCTGACTAAAGATAAGGTTACAGGTATCTATCACTTCATCTCTGCTTCTGAAATTCTTAGACAGACATATTTTCATATTTTTATCATCATCGCTTGTATATGTATCATACTTTTCTAAAAAAAGCTCCGGCTTTGCCTGTCTGAAGCCATATATGCTCTGCTTGACATCCCCCACCATAAATATATTATTTATGCCCTTATGCTTTTTTGAAACTGCATTTAATATCTCCTCCTGTACATAATTACTATCCTGATACTCATCAATAAGAATCTCATAAAATTCCCCGCTTATCTCCTTTGCAGTTTCAGTAATATTCCCCTCCTTTACTAAAATATCCAATGCAAAATGCTCTATTTCCGCAAAATCAGTAAGATTTTTTTCCCTCTTAACCGCTGCATATTCCTCCATAAATTCTATCGTAAGTCTTACAAGCATTTTTACACTGTCCCGGCAATTTTCAATAATTATTTTATATTCCTCCAAGCTTCCACCAAACATCCCTTTTTTTAATTTATTTAAAGTGGTCTTAAATTCATTCCTAAGAGCTTTAACAGTTTCTTTTTTTGCCTCATCTACATCATCTTTTTTGGTTATAGCAGGCATTCTTCCAAATTCAAAGCCGTTTATGGTCTCTTTTACAGCTTCAAAGCCGTCACAGGCTATAATCTCTTTTAAAAAAATAATCTCTGAATTTAAGATATCAAGATATTTCTGTGGTCCTTTATCCTCACCGGCTATTTCCACAGCCTTGTACATTCCCTCCAGATTTCCCGCAAGACTATTTTTTGCATCATTTACAAGTAATTTAAACCATGCACTTTCTTTAATCTTTTTTTCCGAAATATCTTCATATCCTGTAATCAGACCACTCAACCAGTCCTTTGGATATTTTTCACTCATGGACTGCTCAAACAGCTTTAATATTATCTCTTCGATTTTTGACTTTCCCTGCTTTGAAACATATGTATCCACAAATTTTAAAAACTCACTGTCACCCTCTTCAAAATACCTGTCCAATAAATCATTTAATACATCTGCTTTTAAAAGCTCTAATTCATCCTTATTTCCGATTCTAAAGCCCGGGTCCAGATTAATTTCACCAAAATGCTCTTTTACAATATTCAGACAAAAGGAATCAATGGTTGTAATTTTAGCATTGTGTATATACGTCATCTGTCTTTGCAGATGTTCGTTGTTTTTATCCTTTGATAATGCTTTTCCCAGAGACTTCATAACACGTTCCCGCATCTCAGCTGCAGCGGCATTTGTAAAGGTCACCACCAGCAGTTTATCTACATCTACAGGATTAAAACTGTCTGTCACCATTTTAACTATACGCTCAACTAATACAGCAGTTTTACCTGAACCTGCTGCTGCTGATACTAATATATTCCTATCTCTGGTTTCAATAACCTTTAATTGTTCCTCAGTCCATATATTTGCCATATTGTTACCAAGCCTTTTTATTTTTATAACATAACAGAAACTTTTATTCTAAAAATAGTTTTATAATCATATGTCCATCTATTCATTCCCACTATTAAGAATAACTTCCTTATTTAGTTTTTTTTGCAGCTTATCAATATTCTCCTTATTATCTGCAAAAAGATAATTATAGCTGTTGTTAAAGCTCCTACAGTCAAAGCTGCATATTCCCTTGTATTTACAGTAGGTACATGCTGTTTTTGTTCCCATTTTATATGGTTTCAGGCTAATATTACCCTCTACAATTTCATTTGCAAAATCATCTGCCATATTTTTTACGTAGTCAATAAAGTTCTCAAAATTATAACAGGAGCCTGCTCCACGATGCTTTTCCAAATTCATCTGACAGTTTACATTTTTTGAATTCATGCCAAATACTACTGACTGCTTACTATTTTCTGATATTGCACTATCAATTCCCTCAAACACTTCTATTCTGCTGTTTACAAAGCCACTCATCGTAAATTCCTTAAGCATTTTCTCCCTATAAGAGTCTTCATCCAGTAACCCCTCGCTATAATCCAAAACAGGATCCTCAATGTTAAAATAAAATACGGCAGCCGGCTCTATTCTCATATTTCTGTTTTCCGTCCTTTCTTTTTCAAGCACAGAATTCATATAAAACATAAGCTGCATCTTAAGTCCGCAAGCCACCTCCACAGGTGAAAATTTTGTTGAGCCGGACTTATAATCTATGATTTTTATATATTTGGTACCATCTATTTCCAGACTGTCTACTCTGTCAATTCTTCCGTTTGTAACTGACAGTTCTAAATAATCCATTGAAAATTTCCCCTTTTTTAAATGCTCTAATATTACCCAAGCAGTCCTGTCTGCCACCTTCTCACACTTTTCAAATAAAAAATAATTTCTTTTATTTGAAAAGAATACTCCATTTTCATAGCTTATGGCAATCTGCTCCATACACTCATGTATAAGCTTTTGTCTTCTATTATCATCGATGGTATTAATATCTATTTTTTCATTTTTTATTCTTCTTGTAAAGGCTTCAACACAATTATGGTATAATGTACCTATATCTGTTGCCTTTATTTCATATACGGGTCTTTCTACAAGCTTTAATCCGTATTCCATAAAATGTGCATATGCACAGGCCGCATATTTTTCTAATCTGGTAGCCTTAGCAACAGTATCACCGCCATATATCTGCTTTGCAATCTTTCCCTCTATCCCCTCCACTTTATTAGTAAAAAACGCACCCTCTATTCCTTTTTTTAATCTGTTTCCTAATTCTTCATCCGTAATACTGTAGGAGAGTATTTCCATTAATTCACTGTTAAACTTCTCACTTCCGTAGTACTTTATATTTTCCAGAAGCATATCAAATACAGAGGATTTATTAGCAATCTCTGATATATTTTTTCTATTAACAGTTCTTTCTATTTCGTTTCCTGCAAACAAATCCTTTAGTATATCTATAAGGTAAGACGGTCTTATAGCCGAACCGTCACTACCGCAATCCGAATATGTAACTATAATCTTATCTGTTGGCTTAGTTACTGACAGATATAAATAAAATCTCTGTATAAAAGAATTTTCTCTAATTGTAGGCGAAAGTGTCACAGACAAATCCTTTAGTAATGCTCTGTCACTTTGTGATAAAAGACCTCCCTTTGTTGAATGTTTTGGAATAATACCATCATTGGCTCCTGCAATAAAAAGATATTTTATTTCACCAAGTCTGGTTCTTTCAATATCTCCTATTATTAGCTCATCTATTGACAAAGGTATAATTCCCACCTTTATTTCTTCAAAGCCTGCATCTAATATCTTTCTATACTCCGAAAGCCTGATTTTTTCATCTCCAAGCAAAAGTACAAGTTTATCAAAAAGCTCCATTACTTTTTTGTATACCTGGGAATATTCTGCCTGCAGTGAATTTTCATTTGTTTCTTCAAATATGGAAATATATCTGTTAATCTTATCCTTTAAATTGATTTCACAAACAAATTCATAGATTGACTTTGTAACTTCCCGTACATTTTTGTCCTTCATTTTATCTGCCAGCTTCAAAACCGGATAAACAAATTTTTTTCTTATCTCTTCTATCTCTGATAAGTCTTCCTCGTCTATACCCTTGTACATTTTCGTAAACTGTGCTTTGTACCTTTTCTTTCCCCTTATTCCCAATGCCAAAACATAATTTTCAAGAATATCAATATCCTTTGCAGATATATCTGTCATATAGCATCTTAAATATTTAAAAACGCTTTCATATCTGAAATCCGTATCTATTATTTCTAAAACTGCTCTTATAGTATCTACAAACGGATTTCTTATAATACTTTTTTTATTGTCTACAAAATGGGGAATATCTGCCATGCTCATAAATCTGTCCAACGTCATCATCAGTCCGTCATCACCTGTGATTACAGCAATATCTCTATATCTTAGGGTTCTATCCTCTTTTATAAGCTTTAAGATAATATCAGTAATATTTTTAGCCTCAGCTATATTATTAGTTGAACGATATATTTCTATGGAATCAGGCTTTTCCTTATATACTTTTTCATTAAAACCAAATATATTTTTCTCAATAAATCTTAATTCTTCATTTTTCTTATGTCTTCCATTGCTTCCTTCTATAATCACCGGTTCTGATATAGGTATTCTCTTTTCGTTTGCAAGAGCATACAGTTTATTTACCATATCCTTTGACATATTAAAAAGCTCCTGCTCCTTTACATTTACAAAGCCTACATTTGTAAGATTTAAATTATCTGTTCTGATAGTGACAGATACAGTTACATCAATACCGTATTCTAAAAGAAGTGATATTACCTTTAGCTGTACAGGTGTAAAGCCTGTATAACCATCCAGTACTATACGGCTTTTTTTTATCCAATCCGATTTTTCTATATACCTGCAAAGCTCGTCCAGAACCTCTTCTTTAGTAATATACTTTGCTTCACTGTCTGTCATATTACTTACATATTCTCTAAAATATTTATAAACAGTCATAATATCCCCAAGCTTTCCCTTAGTCATATTATGTCCGTCTATACCCGCAATAATATCCTCTAATTTATCTACATCGATACCATACTGGTACAGCTCAGAAATGGCAGATTTCATCTCTGTAATAAAACCCAGCATACCTGATTTATCCTTATATACATTCAACTCGTTCCTGTTATCTTCTATGATTTTTCTAAGAATAAGTGTCTTTCCGGTATCATCCAGAATAGATAGCCTGTTCACTCCAAGTTCTTCAAACACTCTGAATGAAAGTCTGTTAAAGCTTACAATATCAATATTCATTATTCCGGACAATGAAAAAAGCTCCCTCTGCATCTTTACCATTTTCTTTTGTGTTTCCATTGTAAACTGCTCAGGAACAATATATATGTAATTACAGTTATTATCTTTTTTAATATTTTTAAGCATTTCTTCGCACATGAAATGTGTTTTTCCGGAACCGGATGAACCTAAAACTATTCTTAGTGCCATTTTCTTATCCTACCTTGCATATTTTATCTTCTACTGCATAAAATGTTATAAACTGTATGGAGTATTTATATGAATTCCAATCCTAAAATTCTTGTATTTCAACTAAAGGAGCTTATATATACTGTCATTTTTGTAATTCTTGCCGTACTATTAATCATTTTACTGGTAAGGATGTTCTCAACGGAGGAAGGCAGCAGTGTAAATGCAATACCTACCTCCTATGAAAATACTATAGAATACATAACCAAGTGACATATTCTATAAATACTATTTATAATTTGAACAAACCATTAGTAAAATATTATACTGAATACACTATTAATATAAATTTGTATTTTTATATTATAAGTTTTCTAACTCACTTAACCATAGCGACGCACTTGCATCTGACGGCATCCTTAGGTCTCCTCTTGGAGATACTGCCACAGAGCCTACCTTTGGACCGTCAGGAAGGCAGGAGCGCTTAAACTGCTGTGCAAAAAATCTTCTATAAAATACCTTTAGCCACTTCAAAATAGTCTCTCTGTCATATACGCCCTTAAATGCATTTTCAGCTAAAAATAATACTTTCTTTGGCATATATCCAAATCTTAAACTATTATACAAATAGAAATCATGAAGCTCATATGGACCTACCAAATCCTCTGTTTTCTGCGATATAGTACCATTCTGTGGCGGTAAAAGCTCAGGGCTTACAGGTGTATCTAATACATCATAAAGCACTGCCTTTAATTTTTCATCTCCTGCCGTATCAGCATAATACTTTACCAGATGTCTTACCAGTGTTTTAGGCACTGAAGAATTTACACCATACATAGACATATGATCTCCATTGTAGGTTGCCCATCCCAGAGCCAGCTCTGACATATCACCTGTACCTATGACCATTCCATTATACTCATTTGCCAAATCCATAAGCAGCAAGGTTCTCTGCCTTGCCTGTGAATTTTCATAGGTCACATCATGAACATTTATATCATGTCCTATATCTTCAAAATGTTTTGTAACTGCATCCTTAATAGAAATCTCCTTAAAGGTTGCACCTATTATTTTAATCATATTAACAGCATTGTCATACGTTCTGTCCGTAGTTCCAAACCCCGGCATGGTTACTGCAATTATATTTGAGGCTTCCATGCCTGCATAATCAAATGCCCTTTTTGTAACTAAAAGTGCAAGTGTTGAATCAAGTCCGCCGGATATACCTATTACGGCTGATTTTGCACCTGTATGAATAAGTCTTTTCTTTAATCCCATCGACTGGATAGATAAAATTTCTTCACATCTTTTTGATCTCTCTGCTTCACTGCTTGGAACAAAAGGAGATGCATTTATGCCTCTTGATAATGTGATATCTGTATTTCTAATTTCAAAATCTACTATAATGTGATCGTCTTTCTTCCCGAAATCATATGCTCTGCAGGTTGTAAACGTAGACATCTTTCTTCTCTCGCTTATTAGTTTATCTATATCTATCTCACTATATACGGTATCATTTGCAAATCTGCCTGTTTCCCCCAATATAGTTCCACTTTCAGCTATAATATTATGCCCTGAAAATACTAAATCCGTTGTAGACTCTCCCTCACCGGCAGAAGCATATATATATCCGCAAAACAGCCTTGCTGACTGCCCCTTTACCAACTCTTTTCTGTATATATCCTTACCTGTATTTTCATTACTTGCTGACAGATTGCATACTATTGTAGCTCCTGCCATACAATGGGCAATACTTGGCGGCATAGGTACCCATACATCTTCACATATCTCTGCTGCTACTATAAGATTTTCTATACTCTTGCAATTAAATAAAATGTTAATACCAAATGGAACTAAACTATCTCCAAATTCAATATTAATTACTTTTTCCGTTCCTTGGGTAAAATGTCTTGCCTCATAAAATTCTGCGTAATTTGGAATATTTCTTTTTGGAACAATTCCAAGTACCTTTCCGGACGAAATGGCTACTGCCACATTATACAGCTTTCCATAGACCATAAGTGGCATTCCCAGAAAAATAAGCATATCAACATTCTTAGTATACCTGACAATTCTTAAGGCTGCCTTTTTTGCGCCCTCTAAAAGTGGCTTTTGCAAAAATAAATCACTACATGTATACCCGGTAATACATAGCTCCGGAAAAACTACTACTTTTGCATTATTCTTTTCTGCCTCATCTATTTTTTCTATAATTTTATCTGCATTAAAATTACAGTCCGCTACTTTTATATCAGGTGTAACTGCTGCTACTTTTACAAATCCGTAATCCATATATTTTAAGATGTTTCCATCTTCTCCTTTCTTCTATTGCTTGTATTAACAAAATTAAAATTTAATTATTTTTCTCACCATGCCACTATAACCTGAGTGTATTTTTTACATACCAATCATTGATTTCACTTATATAGTTTATCATAGCACTCACATTTTTTCCACTTAAAACATAGTATATACAAAATCATAAAATTAAAGCAGGTAAAAATGGCTAAAGTTGTAATTGATGCCGGTCATGGTGGTAGTGACTGGGGAGCTTCTTATATGGGCAGAAAAGAAAAAGATGATAATTTAAACCTTGCCTTTGCAGTGGGCAGTATACTGGAAAATAATGGTGTAGATGTAGTATATACAAGAGTAGATGATGTCTATGATACTCCATTTCAAAAGGCTACTATAGGAAATGAATCAGGTGCAGATTTATTTGTTTCTTTACATCGTGATGCTGCTAATGTACCCGGTACCGGCTCCGGCATTTCCTCACTTGTATATAGTGATTCTGGTATTCCTGCAGAACTTGCCAGAAATATAAATAGCGAATTAAGTGATTTAGGCTTTATCGACCGTGGTGTAGTTGAAAGACCAAATCTTGTGGTTTTGAAAAGAACCAAGATGCCCGCCGTTCTGGTAGAATCAGGCTTCATTAATAATGAAAATGATAATGAAAAATTTGATGCTGAATTTGATGCCGTCGCCAATGCCATAGCCACAGGTATTTTAGATACTATATACTCCAGACAGCTCTAAATACAGGAGTTTCCGTATTTTTTACTTTGAAATTCAGAAGGTAAAAATTATGGAAACTCTGTTTCAATATCATATTCGGTAAATTCAGTTACAAGGCGTTTTTATATAATTATTAAATTCATAAAAATTTTATATTATAAAAAAATCACCCTACAATATACACTTATATCTTCTTGAAACATTTTCAATATAATAATTATTTAGAGTTTCCGTATTTTTATTTTTAGCTTCAAAAAGTCTTGTTGCCAAAGGCAACATAGACATCTTACACAAAAAATTGCAGATGAAAGTGAACTTTCGTCTGCAACTTTTTGCGCAAGATGCATAACATCATTATGATGATGTATGCTTTTTGAAGCTAAAAATAAAAATACGGAAACTCAAGAATAATTATGGTTTAATTTACCAAATTATTATGAGATATGTGTATAAATTAAAGGGTAATTTTTAATTACAGATTATTTCATACATCCATAATGATTATAAACTATCTTGTATTTCCATTATTATTATTTTTATTGTTGTTTCCGTTATTATTGTTGTTATTGTTGTTGTCATTGTTTCCGTCAATGTCATCTACAATATCATTCACACCATCTTTAATATCATCACCTATATTATCGATTACTCCACCATTGTTATTATTGTTATTATTGTTGTTATTATTATTGTTTTTATCATCTGTATTGTTATTGTTGTTATTATTCTTATCATCTGTATTATTGTTATTATTATTTATATCATTGGTCTGCTTTGTATCATTTGTTTCATCACCATTTGCATCATTACCACACGCTGTCATTACACATAATGAACACGCAATAATCGCCATAAGTAAAGCTTTTTTTAATTTCTTCATAAAAAATCTCCTTTAAGAATATTAATATAGGCTTTTGCCTTTATGTTTACTAATATTCCCAAAGGAAATAAAAATATACAAAATATATTAAAAGTGTTTTATTTTAAAATTAATTTGCATCCACAACTTCTTTCATTGAATACATCCCTGCTGTTTTTCCTTTTAAAAATTTTGCAGCATTTACTGCACCATTTCCAAAAATTGCTCTTGAATAAGCTGTATGTTTAATTTCAATGACTTCATCAATACCCGCAAATATAATTTCATGTTCACCTACTATTGTACCGCCTCTTACTGCACTTATACCGATTTCTTTTTTCTCACGTTTCTTCTTCTCTTTGCTTCTGTCATAATTATAATCATAATCATTACCAATCTCATTATTAACAGCATCTGCAAGCAATAACGCAGTTCCACTTGGTGCATCAAGCTTTTGGTTATGATGCTTTTCAACAATCTCAATATCAAAGCCTGCATCTGCTAAAGTTTTTGATACTGCCTCTAATGCTTTAACTACAGTATTTATACCTAATGACATATTTCCGGAACGTAATATTGCAATATTTTTTGAAGCTGCATTAATAGTATCAATCTGTTCACTTTCATATCCCGTTGAACAAAGAACTATTGGCATCTTTCTATTTTCAGCAAAAGAAAGTAATCCTTCTAAAAGCTTTGGTGATGAAAAATCTATAATAACATCAGCCTCTGCATCTATCTTATCAATAGTATCAAAAACCGGATAATCATTATGTCCATCATCAAATATATCAACACCGGCAACTATTACAGCCTCTTCATCTTTCTTTACAATATCAGAAATAACTCTGCCCATTCTGCCATTACAGCCTGCCATTATAATTTTAACCATGTACTTTACCTCTTTTTCTATATATGTTTTAAACACCATAAAATTGCGAGTTTCCGCACTGAGTTGCTTCTCAACTCAGTGCTATTCCATATTCTTTCATTGCTTTTTTTAGTTTTTCTTTATTTGCTTCTTCCATTTCTGTAAGTGGCATTCTGAGAATACCAACATTCTTACCCATAAGGTTTAATGCAGCTTTTACCGGAATCGGATTTACCTCACAGAATAGAGCATCACATAAATCCAATGCTTCTAACTGAAGCTCTCTTGCCTTTTCAATATTTCCATTTAAATATTCTGCTACTATATCATGTGTCTGCTTTGGTGCAATATTTGAAAGCACTGAAATTACTCCCTTTCCACCTAATGAAAGAATCGGAACTATCTGATCATCATTACCTGAATAAATATCAATAGCACCCTTTGTAAGTCTTGCTAATTTTGCAACCTGTGAAATATTGCCGCTTGCTTCCTTAATAGCTACTACATTTCTGGCAGCTGAAATAATTTTAACAACAGTTTCCGGTAAAATATTACAGCCCGTTCTTGATGGTACATTATATAAAACAACCGGTACATTAATCGCATTTGCAATAGTCGTAAAATGTTTTACAAGTCCACTCTGTGTAGCCTTATTATAATATGGAGTTACAACCAGCACACCGTCTACACCATATTTTTCAGCTTCCTTTGATAAATAAACAGCTGTACTGGTACAATTTGAACCTGTACCTGCAATAACCGGTATTCTCTTATTTACAACCTCGACCACAAATCTGATACACTCAAGATGCTCCTCATGAGTAAGTGTTGAAGCCTCACCTGTAGTACCACATACTACAATACAATCTGTACCTCCTGCAATCTGCTCCTCTACAAGGTTTCTAAAGCTTTCAAAATTAACGGAACCATCTTCATTCATTGGTGTAACTATAGCAACACCTGCACCTGTAAAAATAGACATATAAAAAATCCTCCTTTAAACAATCTAATCAACTTCGGAAATTCAACCCATTATGCTTTTATATTAACAATGTGAACGGGCTCACATCATTTTATATTATATAAAAATAGCCGGCACAATGAGCCAGCTATAAAAATCGTAATTAAATTTTCTTTATAACATAGCTCTCCATCTATAAAAGATGACAGTCACACGACTCTTAATCCTGTGCCCAGAATAATATATAACGGAATATATAATTCTTCGGCGTTTCATCCTTTTGCTATCATCAACTGCATCCGTCTACATCAGAATAGCTACTAATAATCAACGCGACCTCTATATTTACTAACATAGACATATTAGCACCTGATACTACATATGTCAACATGGTTCTCTAATTTTTTACCTCGTCTTATAAATCTTTTGTTTATGTACCCCACTCATAAAATCACATATCTATTTTATAATATATTCTATTTTATGTTTTATCAATTCATATGTGCCTTATCCTATATACTTTTATTTAATATCCCAACTCCTCACCCACTAATATAATCTTTATTCTTCCTATATCTCTGCATTTTCTTGTAACTACAGTATGACAGCACATACACTCTGAAGAAAGACAGTCTAAGCATTTTCCCTTGGTACTGCATGGTGTATCTAACTGCAATCTTACACCATTTGGTGGTGCTGCAAAATTTCTTATTCTTTTAATAGCCGTTTCTTCATCCGTTACAATTTTATTCATTCCCACTATCATAAGTATATGCTCTGGTCCTGTAATAAGGCAGGCTACTCTGTTTCCGTTTCCATCTATATTTACCAGTTCTCCATCCAAAGTAACTGCATTGGAGCTCATAAGAAAATAATCCGATGTTATATGTTTTACATACATTTGCTTCTTTTCTTCAGGCGTAACCGCCGTAGTTCTGTCAAAAAGTTCATACTCTCCATTTTTTAGCGCCTCAAGCAGTCCTATCTCTTTAATGGATTCCGAACCTCCCCATGCAATAGTGGCCCCCTTTGGAATGATTTCTAATGCCAGCTTTAAAGCTTCTTCTTTTGTATTGCAATAATAACCTTCAAATCCTCTTGGTTTAAATTTTTGGATTAATCCCTCTGCTAATTTTTCGTAAGTCGCTTGCTTAACTGTCATAGTTATTACCTCTTTTCTACAAAAATTTCCAAATTTTACATAAATTTTACATAACTTATATCATTATACCACAATTTACCTTTATAAGATATATGTAATAGTTATTGAGGTTTTGCTTTTTATTGATATTTGATAAGAATACTAAAAGTAGATTTAATAATTATATTACTTTAGTAAAAAAAATATGTCATTTGTTTCTTTACAGAGCAGCTTTTGGCACTTAAATCAATCATTTCAATAAAAAACTGAAAGACTCAAGATAATAATTTTATTGTACATTGTTCTAAAAAAAAATAAGCACAATAAAATTTATAAACAAGAAAACACTCATTAAGAAAGGGAGAAATACGAATGGTAGATAAGATTGTAGATAAGATTATCGAAAATAATCGTGTTGCTATTATTGGAGAGGTGGTTTCAGATTTCAGATACAGCCACCAGGTATACGGAGAAGGATTTTATATTGTAGATGTATCCGTAAACAGACTAAGCGATTTAACTGATGTTGTTCCACTTATGGTTTCAGAACGTCTTGTAGATGTAACTGAAAGTTATATAGGAAGACTTGTGGAGGCTTCCGGTCAGTTCCGCTCTTATAATCGTCATGAGGAGAACAGAAACAAACTCGTTTTATCAATTTTTGTAAGAGAATGGGAATTTGTAGATGAAAATCCTGAAGCAGGTAAGACCAATCAAATATTTTTAGATGGTTTTATTTGTAAACCTCCTATTTACAGAAAAACACCGCTTGGCAGAGAAATCGCTGATTTACTTATTGCTGTAAATCGTCCTTATGGAAAATCAGATTATATTCCATGTATAGCTTGGGGTAGAAACGCACGTTTTGCTTCCACTTTTGAAGTAGGTGGTAGAATTCAGGTTTGGGGTAGAGTTCAAAGCAGAGATTATGTAAAAAAAATAAATGATGAAGAATTGGAAAAACATACAGCTTATGAAGTAAGTGTAAGTAAGCTTGAATATCTTCCTACTATGGATTAGATTTATTTCTAATAATATTAAATTCTAAAATCGATATGTAAAATAGGAATTCCCTATTATATAGAAAGAGCATTTAAACCATTAACTTTATGGTTCAAGTGCTCTTTTTAATTTTCACTGTTTCTTTTGCTGTTAAATTTGTTGCTTAATATCAGTACCATATTTGAGTGATTTATAAATAATATTTATCATTTCCAAAACAGTAATACATATTATACCTGCTAAAAAAATATTTGATAATAATGTAAAATTAATATCAATATCCAGAATAAAATCCATAAAACTTATAGCTCCTCCTTTTTCCGGCATATCTTTCGTTATCTCTTTGATTTCTTTTATTTTCGATATAAAATTAGGATTCCAAAACGGTAATATCTTTAAAACTATAACCATCAAAACAATCTGTAAAATACCGGCAATTATATTACTAATCATCACCGCCTTACAGTATATGCCAATTACCAATTGTAAAATTTCGTCTGCAAGACCAATTATCATGCTCAAAATAAAAAATGGCAGAATAATATTCCATTTATCTAAATTAAAAAACGGAACACTAATGATTTCACCCTCTATGTCAAACCACACAGAGAAGAAATTTGGCAGAAAAATCAGTATAATACACATAAAAATAGTAAAAACAATGCTTATAATACAGTCACTTTTATTAATAACTGATTTCTTATCAGGTATAGGTGTCATTTCACCTACTGACCACTTCTTCTCATTCTTTAAATCAATTTTTATTCTTTGCTTATCAATGATTGCAAAAATGAGTGTTACCACACCAAATAACATTATACAGCTTGTAATGGCTTATATACAGTTATTATAAAATAAAAGTCCCATAAACTCTAAGGTTTATGGGACTTTTACCTATAATTTTATATTATATAAATTCAATATTAAACAATACCCTGAGCTGTCATAGCATCAACTACTTTTTCAAATCCGGCAATGTTAGCACCTACAACGTAGTTACCCTCTGCACCGTAACGCTTAGCAGCATCATCTAAGTTGTGGAAAATATTTACCATAATATTGTGAAGCTTCTCATCTACTTCTTCAAATGTCCAGCTTAATCTTTCACTGTTCTGTGACATTTCAAGAGCTGATGTAGCAACACCACCTGCATTTGCAGCCTTACCCGGTGCAAATAATACACCATTTTCCTGTAAGTACTGTGTAGCATCTAATGTAGTAGGCATATTAGCACCTTCTGCAACTGCCTTACATCCGTTTGCAACTAATGCCTTAGCATCCTCAAGTAACAATTCATTCTGTGTAGCACATGGAAGAGCAATATCACACTTAATCTGCCATACACCACGACCTTCATGATACTCTGAGTTTGGTCTGTAGTTCTTGTACTCTGTAAGTCTTGCTCTCTTAACTTCTTTGATTTCCTTTAATGCTGCAACATCAATTCCGTCCGGATCATATACCCAGCCTGTAGAATCTGAAACTGTTACAACCTTAGCACCTAACTGCTGTGCTTTCTGTGTTGCATAGATTGCAACATTACCTGAACCTGATACACATACTGTCTTACCTGCAATATCTATACCATTGCACTTTAACATTTCTGCTGTAAGATATAATAAACCATATCCTGTAGCTTCTGTTCTTGCAAGAGAACCGCCATATGATAAGCCTTTACCTGTAAGAACACCTTCATATACACTTTTAATTCTCTTGTACTGACCAAACATATAACCGATTTCTCTTGCACCTGTTCCGATATCACCTGCAGGAACATCTGTGTCAGCACCTATATACTTGCATAACTCT
This sequence comes from uncultured Clostridia bacterium, assembly GCA_947174885.1. Lineage (GTDB taxonomy): Bacteria > Bacillota > Clostridia > Lachnospirales > Lachnospiraceae > SVEL01. Next base: position 2,123 of record CAMWKO010000014.1, on the reverse strand, counting down.
GTCATAAAGCTCTGGCAGAATGCCATTACTTCTCTATCTGATTTGCCCTTAGGATCAAAGTCAGAACCACCTTTTCCTCCACCTATTGGAAGACCTGTCAATGAATTCTTGAATATCTGCTCGAAGCCTAAGAACTTAATAATACCTAAGTTTACTGAAGGATGTAATCTTAAACCACCCTTATATGGTCCTATAGCACTGTTAAACTGTACTCTGTATCCTGTATTAACCTGTACCTGTCCCTTGTCATCTACCCAAGGAACTCTGAACTTAATCTGTCTTTCAGGCTCTACTAATCTTTCAAGTAAAGCTTCTTTTCTAAACTTTTCCTCGTTTGCCTCTACTACTACTCTTAAAGACTCTAAAACTTCCTTTACAGCCTGATGAAATTCTGGCTCGCTTGGATTCTTGCGAACAACAGCTTCAATTACCTCGTCAACGTATGACATTTCCTTTTCCTCCTAAATTTAAGATTATTCAAATGCGCAAAATTATGTATTGTACAAATACCTATCTTCAGCTCTAAATACTTGATAACTGGTATCTGAAAAATAATGCTTTATAAGCTAAGAATTATTTTTCTCATAACTTACACAAAAAAGATATGGCTTACCATATCTTTTTTGGGCGCCTTTGTCTCGTCAATTATTTTAAAACAAAAGAATATTATACACAAGGCTTTTTTATATAAAATTATCACTTTTTATATTAAAAAATGTCAAATTACTATGTTACTCATCAAAAAACATCAATATCATTATTACATCTATATCATGTACTATTTTTCATTGACAGTTCAAATCTCTTCTATAAAGTTTCGCCATTACCATAAATAATACTAAACAATTTATTTTCTCTATCCTCTAAGCCATTTAAATTTATACTTTTCATCAAGCTTCACAACTATTAAAGCTGATATTATCGCATAGAGTATACCTGCTATCAGACCTGTCAGTACATCAGTTGGAAAATGTACAAACAGATACAATCTTGAAAATCCTATCATTAAAGCTAAAACTATTGCTGCCGTACCCCACTTCTTATTAAAAATAAAAATAGATACTGCTGCAGCTATGGATGCTGAAGTATGTCCTGATGGAAATGATGAGTCAAAAGGTTCTTTTATAAGAAGACTCTGTCTTATTGCTTCATCATACATAAATGGCCTTACCCTATCAAACAGATTCTTTATTATTCCGTTTGTAAATATAAGAGACAATACTAAAGCTCCTAATGATGCCACTCCTATTTTTCTGTATTTTTTAAAAAATAATAAAATTACAGAAACTAATATCCAGAATATACCTGCATCTCCTAATGTTGTAATAACAATCATTATTTTATCAAGTATCGGATTGTGAATACTTTGAATAGCTCTTAAAATATCTAATTCCATACTATTTTTACCTTTCTTTTATCCTGCTTTGTTTCACTGAACCGGAAATCCGAAGAACTTTTCTATAAGATGAAAAAAGGCTTGCACATAAGTAATATATATGCAAGACCTTTAAATACTGAATATGTACACTATTATTAGAAGATATCAACCCTACCTGCAATCTTATCATTAATTACATAATATGCTGCATTTTCTTCAGGCTTAATGTAAATATCAATTCCTTTAACCTTTGTTTTGTTTCCTTCTTCTTTATATGCATTTAAAGCTTTTTTAATGAGATCATCTGCAACAATCTCGCTATTATTTGTCTGAACAACAACATGGCTTTCTAATGTTTCCTTAGCTTCTGTAGTCTTTGTAGTTGTAGCTTTCTTTGTTGTAGTTGTTTTCTTTGCTGTTGTCTTAGCAGGTGTTTTCTTTACAGCTGTTTTTGTAGCTTTCTTTTCCTCAGCCTTAACTGCTTCAACTGCCTTTGTGTCTTCTGCCTTAACTGCTTTTGTGTCTACCTTAGTTTCCTTTGTTTCTGTAGCTGTTTCTTTCTTCATTTCAACGTCTCCTATTATCTACGAATTACTAAAATTGCTAAATAACACGTTAACACAGTATCACTAATTTTAATAAAATGCAAGTATTTTTTATTAAATAATTACGATAAATTATATTTTTTTCTTTCTTGAGTTTCCGTATTTTTTATTTTTAGCTTCAAAAAGCTTACATCATCATA
>CAMWKO010000013.1 GCA_947174885.1 uncultured Clostridia bacterium | reverse complement strand
GTATTTTTTATTTTTAGCTTCAAAAAGCTTACATCATCATAATGATGTAAGCATCCTGCACAAAGAGTTGCAGATGAAAGTGAACTTTTATCTGTAACTTTTTGTGCAAGATGTCTATGTTGCCTTTGGCAACAAGACTTTTTGAAGCTAAAAATAAAAAATACGGAAACACTAAAAATACAAAAACTCTAAAACTTAATAAAATTGTAAATAAAAATAATAAATTAGATATTTTGGGATGTAAAAATAAAGTAAATTTAATATTCTTATGAGTCAAATTATACATAGTTATATTTCTTAAAATCTTCAATAATGTTATAGATAGTGTAGCTTATACCAGAATTAGGTAAAATAATGTTGCTTTTTTTATATAGATATAGTATTTTTGTGTTTGATGGTATTGAAGTTGACATTTATTTTTGTAATGCTATAATATAATTTGTTAAAAATATTTAACAAATTTGTAACATTTATACGGTAGAATTTAAAAGCTTTTTTATAAAAAATATATCAGGTTTAGAATTTAATATATAGTACTGATATTAGATGCTTATAATTCAGTTGCATATTTAAAAATGTGATTATAATTTCAAAATTAGATAAAGAACACGATATTCAGCATACTTAGGAGGTATTATGAGACACGGTAAGTTAGTTTTCGGAGCTTGTATAGCAGCAGCGTGTGCAGTCGGTGCAAGTGCAATATTACCAATCGGTGCAAAAAATGAAGATAACAATAAAAAAGTAGAAAATGAAGTAGAAGAAGTAACAGAGGCATCCGGTACAACAACAGTTTTATCATCAGGTGTTACTTATTATTTAGATAAATTATCAGATCAGAGTGAAGAGTTAAATGAAGTTATAGGAAAAGTAAGCTTTGCAAATGCAGGTATAACAAGCATACTTGACAGCTATGGAAGCAGTTTAAGTGCAGATGCAGGTGCAAGTATTCAGGAACTGGATATTGCAACACAGTTTGTACCAAAGGATTCAATTATAGCAGGATATGAAAAGCTTGGTATTTCAAATGTTACTGATTATTTAAATGTCAGGGAAAATCCGGGTACACAGAATAAGGTTATCGGTAAGATGCCGGGAAATTGTGCCTGTGAAATATTAGAAGAGGTTGACGGATGGTATAAGATTAAATCAGGTGATGTAGAGGGTTATGTATGTGCAGATTATATTCTAACAGGCTATGAGGCAAATGTTAAAGCTATGGAAAGCATGACTACCGAGTTATATGTTAACTGTAGCGTATTAAACGTAAGACAGGAGCCTTCAACAGATTGTAATGTATCTACAGCAGTATTTGAGGGTGAATACTTAGAAATTCTTGAAGAACTTGATGGCTGGTATAAGGTTGATATCAATAATCTTCAGGGATATGTATCAGCAGATTATGTAAAAAAGATAAATACACTGCCAACTGCCGTTAAAATCACAGAGGTGGTTGCAAATACTACATATACAAATAATAATTATGGGAATAATAATTATTCAAATGGAGGAAATAGCACCACTGCTGTTCCTAACATGACTTATACAAATTTGGATTCAACAGTATCGCAGACAGCAGTAGACCTTATCAACTACGGTATGCAGTTTTTAGGTAACCCGTATGTATATGGCGGTAACAGTCTGACTACAGGTACTGACTGTTCAGGCTTTGTAAAACTTATATTTGCACAGTTTGGATATGATTTACCTCGTTCATCAAGCGCATATCTCAGCACCGGTTATACAATTATACCTGTAAGTGAGGCAAAACCGGGAGATGTATTCTTATATAACTATAGCGGAACTATTGGACATGTAGGTATTTATATAGGAAACGGACAACTTTTACATGCTTCAACACCGTCACAGGGTATTAAGATTGGTAGTGCATTCTATACACAGCCATATTGTGCATTGAGAGTTATTCCATAGAATTTAAGAAATATTAACAGGCAGTCTTATGGCTGCCTGTTTTTTGGTAATGGCATCAATATAATACATAAATACATTATTTAAGAAAGTATAAGATTTAATTGTTACATATCGGAATTATGATATTGATGAAGCAGAATGTGATGATTATATAAGATTAGAATATTTTAGAGATGAGCTGGTTGGAGATAATGCTACTGTTCCAATAAGAGAAGCAGCTGCCATGGCGCATGGAATAATTGATTGGTTAAATAATTTTACAGATTAAAATAGCAGTGACCCTTGCAGATAAATATGCCTGCCACAAAGTGTTTGACTATTCTATAATTACGTGATAAAATATTGAAGTAAATGTTTAACCTTCGCAAAGTGATTGGACACTCCGACCGTTGCTTAAGTGAAAGGTGATTATAGAATTAGGAGGATTTATCATGATTTCAAAGGAAAAGAAAGCAGAACTTATCAAAACATATGGAAGAACACCTGAGGATACAGGTTCTCCGGAAGTACAGATTGCTATTCTTACAACAAGAATTAATGAATTAACAGAGCACTTAAAAGTTAACCAGAAAGATCATCATTCAAGACGTGGTCTTTTAAAGATGGTTGGTCAGAGAAGAGGTTTACTTGATTATTTAAAGAAGAAAGACCTTGAAGGTTACCGTGCTTTAATTGAAAAGTTAGGAATCAGAAAATAGCAAAGATTATTTCAATAGACAAGGCATTGGTCTTGTCTATTGTTATATTGGCAGATGCACCACACCGAGACCACTGAAAAATTTATAAGAATTATAGACTTTTCAGTGTTTTCGGAGCTTCTGCCAAATAAAATAAAATCCAAAAGGAGAAAGTTATGTTTAAAAGTTTTACAATGGACTTAGCCGGCAGAACCTTAAGAGTTGATGTGGGCAGAGTAGCAGCACAGGCAAACGGTGCAGCATTTATGCACTATGGTGATACAGTAGTATTATCTACAGCTACTGCATCGGAAAAACCAAGGGATGGTATCGATTTCTTCCCTCTAAGTGTAGAGTATGAAGAAAAGCTTTACGCAGTAGGTAAGATTCCGGGAGGCTTCAATAAAAGAGAAGGTAAGGCATCTGAAAATGCCATCCTTACTTCAAGAGTTATTGACCGTCCTATGCGTCCTCTATTCCCAAAGGATTACAGAAATGATGTAACAATAAACAATATGGTAATGAGCGTTGACCCTGAATGCAGTCCGGAGCTTACAGCTATGCTTGGCTCTGCAATTTCAGTTGCAATTTCAGATATTCCGTTTGACGGTCCGTGTGCAACTACACAGGTAGGACTTATTGACGGTGAGTTTATTATTAATCCAAACTCAGCACAGAATAAGGTTTCGGACCTTAAGCTTACGGTTGCATCTACAAGAGATAAGGTTATTATGATTGAAGCCGGTGCCAACGAAATACCGGAAGAAAAGATGATTGAGGCTATTTATAAGGCCCATGAAGTAAACCAGCAGGTTATTGAATTTATTGATAAGATTGTGGCTGAATGCGGTAAGACAAAGCATGAATATACAAGCTGTGCAATACCGGAAGAATTATTTACGGCTATTAAAGAAATAGTACCTCCAAATGAGATGGAGGTTATAATGTTTGCTGAGGAAAAACAGCTTAGAGAAGAGAGAATCAGAGTATTAAAGGACAGGCTTGCAGAAAGCTTTGCCGAAAACGAAGAATGGCTGGCTCTTATTGACGAAGCAGTTTACCAGTATGAAAAGAAAACAGTACGTAAGATGATTTTAAAGGATCATAAGCGTCCTGACGGTCGTGAAATTACACAGATCAGACCACTTGCAGCAGAAGTGGATATTATTCCTAGAGTTCATGGTTCTGCCATGTTTACAAGAGGACAGACACAGATTTGTAATGTATGTACATTAGCTCCTCTTTCAGAAGCACAAAAGCTTGATGGCTTAGATGAAACAGAAACCTCTAAGAGATATATGCACCATTACAATTTCCCTTCATATTCAGTAGGTGAAACAAAGGTTTCAAGAGGACCGGGACGTCGTGAAATCGGACATGGAGCATTAGCTGAAAGAGCACTTATTCCGGTGCTTCCTTCAGAAGAAGAATTCCCGTATGCAATCAGAACCGTTTCTGAAACCTTTGAATCAAACGGTTCTACATCAATGGCATCTACATGTGCATCATGTATGTCACTTATGGCTGCCGGCGTACCTATTAAGAAGATGGTTGCAGGTATTTCATGTGGTCTTGTTACAGGTGAAACAGATGATGACTATATTCTTTTAACAGATATACAGGGACTTGAGGATTTCTTTGGAGATATGGACTTTAAGGTAACAGGTACTGATGCGGGTATTACAGCTATTCAGATGGATATTAAAATTCACGGACTTACAAGACCTATTGTTGAAGGTGCTATAGCAAGATGTAGAGAAGCCAGAATGTTCATTATGGAAACCTGTATGAGCAAGGCAATCAATGCTCCAAGACCGGAGGTTGGACCGCTTGCACCAAAGATTGTTCAGATTCAGATTGACCCTGCTAAGATTGGTGATGTTGTAGGTCAGCGTGGAAAGACAATCAATGCTATTATTGAACAGACCGGAGTTAAGATTGATATTAGTGATGAGGGTGCTGTTTCGGTATGTGGTGTTGATAAAGAAAAGATGGACGAAGCAGTTAAGATGATTAAGACTATTGTAACGGACTTTGAAGAAGGACAGATTTTTGAAGGTAAGGTTACAAGTATTAAGGAATTTGGAGCATTTTTAGAATTTGCACCGGGTAAAGAGGGTATGGTTCACATTTCAAAGATTTCCAATGAAAGAATTAACAGAGTTGAAGATGTTCTTACATTGGGCGATGTAGTTAAGGTAGTATGCCTTGGCAAGGATAAGATGGGAAGAATCAGCTTCAGTATTAAAGATGTAAAATAATGATAAACGAATATGTACTAAATAACGGGATTAGAGTGGTATTTGAGCAGAACAGACATTTTAACTCAGCTGCTGTAGGTGTATGGGTAGGTGTCGGTTCAAGAGATGAGGATAAAGATAATAACGGCATTTCTCATATGATTGAGCATATGCTGTTTAAAGGTACTAAGACAAGAACGGCAAGTGATATAGCTATATCAACTGCCGTTCTTGGTGGTAACTTAAACGCATACACCAGTAAGGAATGTACGGCCTTTTACTGTAAGACTTTAAAGGAATATATTTTAGAGGCTGTAGATATTATAGGAGATATGATTTGTAATCCTTTACTGGATGAAACTGATTTGGAAAAGGAAAAGGGTGTAGTTTGTGAAGAAATAGATATGTACAATGATTCGGCAGAGGATTATGTACATGAATATTTGCAGAAAAAGGCATGGAAGGATCATCCGCTGGGATATCTAATATCCGGTAAAAAGAAAAAGGTTATGAAATTTACCAGAGAGGATATAGTGAGTTTCATGTCTAATTATTATGTCGGAAATAATATTGTTATATCTGTGGCGGGAAATTTTGATGGGGATGAAGTGTTAGAGCAGATAAAGAAGTCTTTTAGGGCTTTAAGAAAGCTTCCGGCAGATAAAAGAACAATCAGAAAAAGAACTAAACCTGTATATAAACCTGTAGTTTTTAGTAAGAAAAAGGATATTGAGCAGATACATTTTAATATGGCATTTGAAAGTCCATCCTTTATAGATGATATCAGATATGAATTTACAATTATTAATGCCATACTGGGTGGAGATGTTAATTCAAGACTGTTTCAGACTATCAGAGAAAACAGGGGACTTACATATAATATATGCACTTATGGAAGCGCATTTTCAGATACAGGTTTGTTTCATATATATGGAGCATTAAATCCTAATCAGCTTAATACTGTTGTAGAGCTTGTAAAAGGAATTATTACGGATTTAAATGAAAAGGGTATTACAAACGAAGAATTGGAAAATGCCAAAAAGCAGGTAATTACTGAAATGACATTAAATCAGGATAATACAGTGGATTTAATGAACAACAATGCAAAAAGTATTATGTTTTATGGAAAGGTGTATTCTTTTAAGGAAAGTATTAAGGCAATAAACAGTGTAACTGCTTCAGGTGTGAATGCCTGTATCAGAGAATATTTTAAATTGGATAATATGAGCATTGCAGTTGCAGGTAAAGTATAGTTTCTAAAGGAGTGATACAAATGAGTTTTGTTGAATTAAAGGATGTAGTAAAGGAATATAAGTCAGGTGAAATATCAATAAAGGCCTGTGACGGAATTAATATTGAAATTGAGAAAGGCGAATTTGTAGTAATAGTTGGACCGTCGGGAGCCGGAAAAACTACGGTTTTAAATATTTTAGGAGGAATGGATACACTTACCTCAGGCAGTGTCACAGTGGATGATAAGGATATTTCCAAGTATTCAAAAAGAGAGCTTACAAAGTATAGAAGATATGATATAGGCTTTGTATTCCAATTCTATAATCTTGTTCCAAATCTTACTGCTTTAGAAAATGTTGAATTGGCTAATCAGATAAGTAAAGACCCGTTAGATGCAAAAAAAGTACTTGAAGAAGTAGGACTTAAGGATAGAATTAAAAATTTTCCTGCACAATTATCAGGCGGAGAACAGCAAAGAGTATCCATAGCCAGAGCTTTAGCTAAAAACCCTAAGCTTTTGCTTTGCGATGAGCCTACAGGTGCATTGGACTATAATACGGGTAAATCAATACTTAAGCTTTTACAGGATACCTGTAGGGAAAAGAAAATGACAGTTATCGTTATTACACATAATCAGGCTATTGCACCGATGGCTGACAGAATTATTAAAATAAAAAACGGTAAGGTTTCAGATACAAGTATAAATAAAAATCCGGTATCAGTTGAAAGTATTGAATGGTAGTGGAGGTGTTTTGATATGAAAGCGTTAAGAAAAGACTTTTTTATGGAAATACGAAAAAGCTATCCAAGATTTATTTCAATATTTTTAATAGTGGCGCTTGGTGTAGCCTTTTATGCCGGAGTGCGTTCTGCCGAGCCTGATATGAGGTTATCGGCAGATAAATTGTTTGATGAGACAAGCCTTGTGGATATAAGAATTTTATCAACTATAGGAGTTGATGAAAATGAGATAGAGGAAGTAAGAAATATAGATACTGTAAAAGCTGCGGAGGGTGTGTATCACTATAATTTTCTAAGCTATTACGATAATAAATCAAATGTAGTAACGGTTATGTCCATTAATGATGAGGTTTCAAAGCTTACTCTTGTAGACGGGAAAATGCCTTCAAATAATAAGGAATGTTTAGTTGATTTAAAATACATAGAAAGTAAAAATATGAGTATTGGAGATACTGTTACCATAGTATCCGGTGATGAAAGCAATGTGACAGATATTTTAAAATATGAGGAATATACTATTTCAGGTATATTTACATATTCCTATTATATGGGGATGGACAGAGGAACTGCAACTATAGGAAACGGTAAGATAGACGGTCTGATTGCAATAGATAAGGAGTGTTTTGTTACCGATACATATTCTGAAATGTATGTTTTGTTAAATGATACTGCAAAGCTTACAAGCTATTCGGACGAATATAATGACAGAGTAAGTGAAAGTATAGATGAAATTAAAGATGTTTTTGAAAGCAATGTAAAAAAAAGATACGAAGATTTATCTGCTATGGCAGCTTATATGAATGTAGAGCTTGATGAACTTAAAAGTTATGTTTTAGACAGAAACTCTATACAGACATATGTCGAATTTGATCAGGATTCCCAAAGAATAGGAAATATCGGTAAGGTTGTACCGATGGTATTTTTTCTTGTAGCAGCCTTTGTTTCACTGACAACAATGACCAGAATGGTAGAAGAACAGAGAAGTCAGATTGGAGTTTTAAAGGCATTGGGATATTCCAAGCTTAGAATTTCCTTAAAATATATTTTATATGCACTGCTTGCGACCTTGTCAGGAGGTCTTATTGGAGGCTTTGCAGGAAGTAAAATTTTACCGAGAGTTATTATTAACGCCTATGAGATTCTGTATACTCTGTCAGAGCCGGTTACACCTGTTAATGAGTGGTATTTTACAACCGCTGTAATAATAGCAGTGCTTTGTGTCGTGGCAGCTACGGTATTTTCGATATACAGCTCACTTACATCAAGTCCGGCAGAGCTTATAAGATCGGCAGCACCTAAAAAGGGTAAGAGAGTATTACTTGAAAGGATAGGATTTATATGGAAGCATTTAAGCTTCAGTAAGAAATCTACGGTACGGAATTTATTCAGATATAAAAAACGTCTGTTTATGACACTTTTTGGTATTTCAGGATGTATGGCGTTGCTTCTGATAGGCTTTGGATTAAAGGATTCTATAAATTCCGTTATAGATATACAATATGGCGAGCTTAGAAACTATGATATGGTCTTAACCGTAAAGGACGGCAATGACAGCTTTGATATTCCGAAGGAAATTGAGGATACTATAAAGGTACAGGAAACAAGTGTACAGTTTACAAATGGAGAGGACAGCTATACCGGATATTTGAATGTTTTAGAAAAGGGCATTGATTTAAAGGATTTTCTGGTATTCAGAGACAGACATTCAAAGGAAGAATTTAACCTGTCGGATAATGGTGTGATTATTGCAGAAAAGACTGCTGCCAAGCTTGGTCTTAATGAGGGTGATATTCTTACTGTTAAGCTTTCCGATGTAGAGGTTTATGAGGTAAAGATAGAGAAAATATGTGAAAACTATGTTTACCACAATATTTTTATGACAGAGGAATACTATAACAGCATTTTTGGTGAGCCATCTTACAATAGTATTTATGTAAGGTTAAGCAGTGAAGGTAAGGAAAAAGAGGAGGATATAGTTACCGGACTTTTAAAAAATGAAAATATTGTTGGTGTAACATACTTAGATAAGCTAAAAGAAAAGTTTGATGATATGCTTGGAAGTCTTGATATTATTACTGTAGTTTTAGTAGTATCAGCAGGAGGGCTTGCATTTATTGTTCTTTACAATCTGAATAATATTAATATTACAGAAAGAATAAGAGAGCTTGCAACACTTAAGGTATTGGGATTTTATGATGTTGAGGTATCAGTATATATATATAGGGAAAATGTGCTTATTACTTTGGTGGGTATTCTGATAGGAATGTTTTTCGGCTCAATACTTCACAAGTTTGTAATAGAAACGGCAGAGGTCGATATGGTAATGTTTGGCAGGGATATAAGTCTTATCAGCTTTATATATGCTACATTGCTTACTATTATTTTTGCAATAATTATTAATGCTGCAATGCATTTCAGACTTAAGAAGATTGATATGGCAACCTCACTTAAGAGTGTTGAATAAAAAGGAGCTTATATGAAATTCAGACCTTGTATTGATATTCATAACGGAAAAGTTAAACAGATAGTCGGGGGAAGTCTGCGGGATGAAAATGATATGGCTAAAGAAAATTTTGTATCAGATGTGGATGCTTCTTACTATGCAAAGCTTTATAAGGATAATGGTATTGAAGGTGGACATATTATATTATTAAACGGGGAAAACTCACCATACTATGAGGAAACGAAAAAACAGGCATTACTTGCACTTTCGACCTACAAAAACGGATTACAGATAGGTGGCGGTATTAATGCTGATAATGCTATGGAATATATTAAGGCAGGAGCTACTCATGTGATTGTTACCTCCTTTGTGTTTAAGGATGGGAAGATTAATTATGACAATCTTGAAAATATTAGTAAAACCGTGGGAAAAGAGCATCTTGTGTTGGACGTCAGCTGCAGGAAAAAAGAGGGAAAATATTATATTGTAACGGACAGATGGCAAAAATTTACGGATGTAGAACTGACAGATAAGGTATTTTATGATTTGTCAAAGTTTTGTGATGAATTTTTGATTCATGCAGTAGATGTAGAGGGCAAGGCAAAGGGAATTGAGGAGGATATTGCAAGGCTGTTAGGAAATCTTCATGGTATTAAGGTTACATATGCCGGTGGCATTGGAGGCTTTGAAGATTTGGAAAAACTTAAAAATCTCGGAAATAATAAGGTGGATTTTACAGTGGGAAGTGCACTTGATATTTTTGGGGGAAATATGGAGTTTGATAAGGTATTGAGGTTTGAGTAAGGTTTATTGATAAAATTTTCTACCATATATAATTTTTATATAATAATTATTTTGGATTATAGGAAATTAAGATAAAGCTTTTTGTATATTTTTTTGAAATAAATGTAAACTATTATTGTGATACAATATAGGCAACGAGCCAAGTATAAGAGTTTACACTTATATTTGGCGACTGCGGATGATATAAAAAATAAGTCATGCATCAAATTTGCGACACAACACAGTTGCAGGGTATTGCCACTTGTGGGAGCCACAAAGATTAGGCAAGCTTGGCTTTAACTCATTACCTGTGGTAATAAAAATGGGATTATAAATAATTAGGAGGATATATGGGTAATAAGAATAAGAAAAAGGATTCTGTTTCTAATAAGGAGAGTAATTTATATACTGTTTCTGACTGTCATAGAGGTGGCAAAAATAATGAGGATGAGAAATATGATAAAACGGATAAAACAGTTAAATCGGATAATCCTTCTAATGAGGAAAAGTCTGAAAAACTTGAAAGCGATGATAAGAGGGATGAGAAGATTAAAAGCTATGGTCAGGTAACCTTAGAGGAAAATAGCAGAAATTACAGGATACATTTACTTACCATTATAGGCGAGATTGAGGGACATGATGTTTTAAGCAGCAGTGCTAAAACCACAAAGTATGAACATGTTCTACCTCAGCTTGCCATGTTTGAGGATGATGACAGTAAGGATGGGCTTCTGGTGCTTATACAGACCTGCGGAGGAGATGTGGAAAGCGGTCTTGCCATTTCGGAGATGATTGCCTCCTTAAGTAAGCCTACTGTATCTTTAGTGTTGGGCGGCTCTCATTCTATAGGTGTGCCTATTGCTACATCTACGGATTATTCCTATATTGTGCCGACAGGTGCTATGGTTATTCATCCTGTCAGAATGAACGGACTCTTTATCGGTGCACCCCAGACATATGATTATTTCAAGCTTATTCAGGACAGAATTGCAAATTTTGTAAGCGGTCATTCAAATATCAGTAAGGACAGATTTGAAGAATTAATGCTCAACACAGGTATTCTTACTAAGGATTTAGGAACAATTCTTGTAGGCAGTGAAGCTGTAAATGAGGGAATAATCAACGAAGTGGGTGGAATGAAGGAGGCTGTAGGTAAGCTGTACAGTCTTATTGAGAAATCTAAAAAAAGCTAAAAGTCAACATAAGTCATAATCCATAAATTAACATCAAAGGAAAAATCAGTTGAATTTGCCTTCAATAAATAGTAAAATAAATAAGTATGTATAAAAATCTTTGTTGGAGGCAATATGAACTTATTTGAGTCAATATTAATGGGTATTATTCAAGGAATTACGGAGTTTTTACCGGTTAGCAGCTCCGGACATCTTGCTATATTTAAAAATCTTTTTGGTCTTCAGGATACAGGACTTTTTTTTGATGTCTTACTTCATGTAGGTACTCTGATTGCAGTATTTATAGTTTTTTGGAAGGATATATGGGAGCTTATTGTAAACGGTATAGGCATAATTGCGGATGCTTTTAAGGATATGGCTTACTTTATTTCAAATACTTTAAATAAAGGCAAAAAGGGCTATAAAAAGAAAGAGTATATCAATATTGTAAACACTCCATACAGAAGATTTGCAATGCTTGTAATAGTAACTACCATACCTACAGGTATAATAGGTATTGTATTTAACGATTTGATTGAAAATGCGTCGACAGCACTTATTATTCCCGGTATATGCTTACTTATGACAGGTACATTACTTCTTATTGCAGACAATACACCTGACGGAAAGAAAAATGAAAATACCGTTACATATAAAAATGCAGCAGTAGTAGGTGTATGTCAGGGATTTGCAACTTTGCCGGGCATATCACGCTCAGGAACTACTATAGTTGCCTGTCTTATAAGTAAAATGGACAGAAAATTTGCAGTTAAATATTCATTTATTATGTCTATTCCGGTTATACTTGGAGCAGCACTTCTTGAGATAAAGGATTTAGGCAGAGCCGATATATCAGGAGGAGAGGTTTTTAACTACATTATAGGCATGGCAGTAGCTACGATTGTTGGCTATATCTGTATAAAGACTATGCTTGCGGTTGTAAGAAACAAAAAATTTAAAGGCTTTTCAATATATTGCTACATAGTGGGAATTATTGCAATTATTGGATATTTTGTTAAGTAAAAAGATAAATTGACTTTGTGGAGGAAACAGATTTTGGCATCAGGAAAAGCGAACAATACAAAGACAACTTCAAATAAAAAAACAGGTGGAGGTCCTAAAGGTAAGACAGGAGCTAAAAATACATCAGCTAAGAAGATTACATCATCAAAGGCTAAAGAAGCATCATATGCAGAAGAAAATATGCCAAAGGAAAAGTATATACCTACAGCAAAGGAAGTAAGGCTTAGAAATGAAATAAAGCTTCTTAGTTCATTGGTGGTTACATTATTACTGTTACTCAGTAATTTTGGCTTTTTATCACCGGTTGGTGATTATCTGAGCTATTTTATGTTTGGATTATTTGGCTTTATCGCTTATGTATTTCCGATTGTACTTTTTTTAGGAGTTGCCTTTTTAATATCAAATATTAATAATAAAAGATGTATTAGAAAGTTTATCACAGGCAGTGTATTGTTTATTTTAATTGCAGCGACCATACAGCTTGTGTTTATGGAGTATGACAAGACCAAATCCATATTTGATTACTATGGGATATGTGGTGCAGGTAAAACAGGAGGAGGATTATTAGGTGCTACAGTTGAAAAAATTTTACATTCACTATTTGGAATGTTAGGTACATATATTATATTGGCATTACTTATAATCATTGCCATGGTGCTGCTTACGGAGAAATCCTTTATTTCAGGTGTTAAAAAGGGTAGTACGGCAGTATATGAAACTGCAAGGGAGGATGCCTCAAGACTGAAAAGAACAGCTAAAAGCATAGCTGATGAAAGAGCATATCAGAAAAAGGAAAAGAGAGCAGATAACAGGGTATATGGTGTAAATATTACTACAGTGGGCGACGGAAAAATCGTAGAAGAAGAGGATGTACATGAAATCAGTGGAGAGATAAGAAATAAATTATCAAAAAAGAACTCTTCTGCCTATAATAGTTTCGGAGAAACTGATGAGGGTATTGATTATAATGAGAAGACAGATAAATATAATGAGAATATGTCATCATATGAAGCTGTACAGACTGATAATGGTATTTCGTATAACAATGATTATATAGAAGTTACAGGAAGAAATACATATGATAACAACTATACTGAGATTAACGCCGAAAATACATATGCTTCAAATAAAATATCAGCTAACGGGAATTATGACAGTGATATAGCCGGTATTGAGGAAAATTATGACGGCTATGATAATGAAGACGGACTTTATACTCCTAAAGAAAAAATAGAAGTATCAAAGGAAGCTAAAAACGTAATGAACAGAAAAGCGTTTTCTGTTGCTACTACAGGTACTTCAGAAATAAATACCGGAGCCAATGACAGTTTTACGGATAATAGCAGTAACAGCATCAGCGATAATTCGCAGAACAGAAATTTGCAGGCAAATACAAAGTCTGCAGCAAATGGTGTAAATGGAGCAACACCTGTAAAAAGAAAGGTTAAGGAATATAGATTACCATCTACAAATCTTTTAAACAAGGGCGGTACAAAAGCCGGTGGCAGCAATGAGAAACTAAGAATGGTAGCAAACAAGCTGCAGGAAATTTTACAAACCTTTGGTGTAAATGCCAATGTAGTGGATTTTAACAGAGGACCGTCAGTTACACGATATGAAATTCAGCCGGAAACAGGTACAAGACTTAGTAAAATTACATCCTTGGCAGATGATATTAAGCTGAATATGGCAGCTACGGATATCAGAATAGAGCCGATACCGGGTAAATCCACCATAGGTATTGAAGTACCAAATGAAAGCAGGGATTCAGTACTGATAAGAGAGCTTATAGAATCTAAAGAGCTTATGGGAAACAGCTCCAAGATAGCATTTGCCGCGGGAAAGGATATAGCAGGAAATGTAATAGTGGCAGATATAGGAAAGATGCCGCATATGCTTGTGGCAGGTACTACAGGCTCAGGTAAGTCGGTATTTACCAATTCGATTATTATGAGTATACTGTTTCGGGCAAAGCCTGAAGAGGTAAGACTTATAATTGTTGATCCAAAGGTAGTGGAATTTGGCGTTTACAATGGTATACCACATCTTTTACAGCCGGTAGTTACAGACCCTAAACTTGCATCAAATACTTTGAAATGGGCAGTAAATGAAATGTCGGAAAGATATAAAAAATTTGCTGATTTTAATGTAAGGGATTTAAAGGGATTCAACGAAAAGGTAGAAAGTGCCGGTAAGGAAACGGGACTTACAAAGCTGCCACAGATAGTAATAGTAATAGACGAGCTGGCTGATCTTATGATGGTGGCAGCAAAGGAAGTAGAGGAATCCATATGCAGACTGGCACAGCTTGCCAGAGCAGCAGGTATTCATCTTATAATTGCTACCCAGAGACCGTCAGTGGATGTAGTTACAGGTCTTATTAAAGCAAATATACCTTCAAGATGTGCACTTATGGTTTCGTCAGGTGTAGACTCAAGAACAATTATTGATTCAAACGGTGCCGAAAAGCTGCTCGGAAACGGAGATATGCTGTTTTATCCGTCAGGTTATGTAAAGCCGGTAAGACTTCAGGGAGCCTTTGTTTCAGACCAGGAGGTTCAAAAAGTCGTAGAATTTTGGAAGAATCAGGCCGGAGAGGTCACATATGATGACACAATAGCAAACTATGTAGCTTCACCACAGATACAGGGCGATGCATCGGGAAACAGTGAAAGAGATGACTATTTCTTTGAGGCTGCAAGATTTGTAATCGAAAAAGAAAAGGCATCTACAAGTATGCTGCAAAGAATGTTCAAAATAGGCTTTAACAGAGCTGCCAGAATTATGGACCAGCTTTATGAAGCAGGTGTAATAGGAGATGAAGAGGGAACAAAGCCTAGAAAGGTGATTATGTCACTGGAGGATTTAGAACAGCTTAAGAATTAAAAATATTTACATCAGCATATATTTACAGTCAAAGTGCAGAAAGGATTAGGTTTAAGATGAAAACAGATATTGAAATTGCAAGAGAAGCAACTATGTTACCTATTAAGGAGGTAGCTAAATCTCTAAACATTAGTGAAGATGATTTAGAGTTATACGGAAAATATAAGGCTAAGATTTCAGATGAATATCTGGATAGCATTAAAAATAACGAAAACGGAAAGCTTATTTTGGTAACAGCTATCAATCCAACACCGGCAGGAGAAGGAAAAACTACTGTAACGGTAGGTCTTGGACAGGCATTTAGCAAGCTTAATAAAAATGCCATTATTGCACTTCGTGAGCCTTCACTTGGACCATGCTTTGGTATAAAGGGTGGAGCAGCAGGTGGCGGACATTCACAGGTAGTTCCGATGGAAGACTTGAATCTCCACTTTACAGGAGATTTTCATGCAATTACTTCTGCAAATAATTTACTGGCAGCACTTCTTGATAATCATATTCAGCAGGGAAATGAATTAAATATTGATACAAGACAGATTGTATGGAAAAGATGTCTTGATATGAATGACAGAGTTTTAAGAAATGTGGTTGTAGGACTTGGTTCTAAAATGGATGGTGTAGTAAGGGAAGATCATTTTGTAATAACAGTTGCATCTGAAATTATGGCAATTCTCTGTCTTGCAGATGATATGGAGGATTTGAAGGAGAGATTATCAAAGATAATAGTAGCTTATAACTATAGCGGACAGCCTGTCACGGCAGGAGATTTAGGTGCAGTAGGAGCAATGGCGGCACTTTTAAAGGATGCCATTAAGCCAAATCTTATACAGACACTTGAAAATACACCTGCATTAGTTCATGGCGGACCGTTTGCAAATATTGCACATGGATGTAATTCAGTAAAAGCTACAAAGGCTGCACTTAAAATGGCAGACTACGTTATTACAGAGGCAGGCTTTGGTGCAGACCTTGGAGCAGAGAAGTTCTTTGATATTAAGTGCAGGAAAGCAGGCTTAAAGCCGGATGCGGTAGTACTTGTAGCTACTGTCAGAGCCTTAAAATATAATGGTGGTGTAGCTAAGGCTGATTTAAACAGTGAAAATCTTGAGGCATTGGCAAAGGGTATTTGTAACCTTGAAAAGCATATTGAAAATCTTCAGAAATTCGGTGTGCCGGTAGTAGTTACTCTTAATTCTTTTATTACTGATACAGAAGCAGAAAACAACTTTGTAAAGGAATTTTGCGAAAAAAGAGGTTGTGAATTTGCTATTTCCAGAGTTTGGGAAAAAGGTGGAGAGGGCGGAATACCTCTTGCGGAAAAGGTACTTGAAACTCTTGAAAACAAAAAGAGCGAGTTTAAGGTATTATATGAAGATGAAAATTCACTTGAAGATAAGATTAATACTATTGCTACGGAAATATACGGTGCAAGCGGTGTAACATATGCTCCTGCTGCCAAAAAAGCATTAAAACAGATTACGGATATGGGCTATGGCAATTTACCTGTATGTATGGCTAAAACACAGTATTCATTTTCTGATGACCAGACTAAGCTCGGAAGACCGACAGACTTTGAAATAAATATCAGAGAAGTATATATTTCAGCAGGTGCAGGCTTTGTAGTAGCCATTACCGGAGCTATTATGACCATGCCGGGTTTACCGAAAACACCTGCAGCATTTGGAATTGATGTAGATACTGACGGAAATATTACAGGATTATTCTAGGAGGTTTTATGGCAAATATTATTGACGGAAAAGCAGTAGCTGCTGCCATTAAGGAAGAAGTAAAGGAAGAGGTAACAAAGCTTAAAAAAGAGGGCAGAGAGGTATGTCTTGCGGTTATACAGGTAGGAAACAATCCTGCCTCTACAGTATATGTAGGAAACAAAAAGAAGGCTTGTGAATATGTAGGTATAAAATCACTTGCTTATGAAATACCTGAAGAAACTACAGAAGAAGAGCTGCTTAATTTAATAGAAAAGTTAAACGATGATAATGAGGTTAACGGAATACTCGTACAGCTGCCATTACCAGAGCATATTGATGAAGATAAGGTAATACAGGCAATATCACCTCTTAAAGACGTAGACGGCTTTCATCCGATGAATGTAGGCAATTTATCCATTGGTAAAAAAGGCTTTATTTCATGTACACCTTATGGAATTATTAAGCTTTTGGAAAGAAACAATATTGAAACAGAGGGAAAGCATTGTGTGATTATAGGCAGAAGTAATATCGTAGGAAAACCGATGTCTATGCTGTTATTAAGAAAAAATGCAACTGTTACCATTGTTCATTCAAGAACAAAAAATATTAAAGAGCTTACAAAGCAGGCTGATATTTTAATAGTAGCCATTGGAAAGCCAAAGTTTGTAAATGAAGAATATGTAAAAGACGGTGCGGTTGTAATTGATGTAGGTATTAACAGAGATGAAAATAATAAGCTTTGCGGAGATGTGGACTACGAGGCAGTATTAGACAGGGTAAGTGCCATTACACCGGTACCGGGAGGAGTTGGTCCGATGACAATAGCAATGCTTATGAATAACTGTGTGGAAGCTTATTATATGCAAAACGAATAATTAATGTTAAGACTTAAGATTTTTTAAAGTTTATGAAGCTTACAATTTGAAAATGATATAAACATATTACACAAAAACTGTATAGAAAAGTTTATTTTTAGATTTAAAAAGCTTACAGCAGCATAATGATGTAAGCCACCTGCACAAAAATCGTAGATTAAAGGTTACTTTCATCTGCAATTTTTGTGTAGGAGGTGTATGTTGACTGTGGCAACAAAACTTTTTAAACCTGAAAATAGAAAACACGGAAACTCAAGAGCATTAGGAGACAGATATGTATGCAAATATTATAGTAGATATATCACATCAAAAACTGGATAAGGTGTTTCAATACAAAATTCCTAAGGAGATTGAGAATGGAATCAGTGCAGGTGTCAGTGTAAAAGTTCCCTTTGGAAAAGGCAACAGATTAATAGACGGCTTTGTACTGGAAACTACGGATATTTGTGATTATGATGATAATAAAATAAAATCCATAGCAGAAATAAATGAAAAAAATATACCTGTTGAAGGTACTCTTATTAATCTTGCATGGTTTATAAAAAACACCTATGGTGGCACTATGAATCAGGCTCTAAAGACAGTAATCCCAATAAAAAAAGTAACTAAGGATGTAGTAAAAAAGACAATATGTTTATCCTGTAAAGAAAATATACAAAGACAATACATAGAAGAGTTTAAAAGAAAAAGAGCAGTAGCAAGGCTTAGACTTTTAGAGGAATTAATTGAAAACAAATGCTTGGATTATAGTCTTGTAGTTGACAAAATGAATATATCAAGAGCTACTATAACAGCATTGGAAAAGCTTGATATTATTGAAATTAACAGTGAGAAGATATATAGAAATCCAATTCATATAGAAAGTAACGGGGAATATAATATAGTTTTAAATGAGGAACAGAGAAAAGTATCAGAGGATATTATTAACTCGGAAAATATGGTTCATTTAATACATGGCGTTACCGGAAGCGGTAAAACAGATGTTTATATGGATATAATTGATAAATATGTAAATAATGGAAAACAGGTAATAGTTTTAATACCTGAGATTGCTCTGACATACCAGACAGTTATGAGATTTTACAGAAAATTCAGAGACAGGGTATCAATTATCAACTCGAAGCTGTCACAGGGTGAAAGGTATGACCAGTTTGAAAGAGCAAAAAGAGGAGAGATTGATATAATGATAGGACCGCGTTCTGCAATATTTACGCCCTTTAATAATCTTGGACTGATTGTGATAGACGAGGAGCATGAGTCGAGCTATAAGAGTGAGACCATTCCTAAATATCATGCCAGAGAGGTATCAATATACAGAGCAAAGCAATCCGGGGCAAAGGTAGTGCTTGGCTCGGCTACCCCATCCGTAGAGAGCTACTATGAATGTGAAGCAGGAAATTATAAACTTCATACTCTTGTAAACAGAGCTGTGGCAAGCAGTATGGCAAAGGTATCCATAGTTGATTTAAGGGAAGAATTAAAAAATGGAAACAAATCAATGTTTAGTCATACATTGCAGGAGCTTATAGCAGACAGACTTAAGAAAAAAGAGCAGATAATGCTGTTTATTAACAGACGGGGTTATGCGGGCTTTGTATCCTGCAGAAGCTGTGGAAAGGCAATAAGGTGTCCGCACTGTGATGTAGGTCTTAATCTTCACAATAATGATAAACTGGTGTGTCACTATTGCGGATATGAGACGGCAATGATGAAAAATTGTCCGGTATGTGGCTCAAAGTATATTGCAGCCTTTGGTACAGGTACCCAAAAGGTAGAGGAGGGAATAAAAAAGATGTATCCTATGGCTAGGGTATTAAGAATGGACATGGATACTACCTCTAAGAAGGACGGACACGAAAAAATATTGTCAGCCTTTGCAGAGGGAGAGGCAGATATCTTAGTGGGAACACAGATGATTGTAAAAGGACATGATTTTCCTAACGTTACCTTAGTAGGGGTAATAGCAGCAGATTTGTCATTGTTTGCGGCAGATTACAGAGCAAATGAAAGAACCTTTGATTTACTGACACAGGCAGCAGGACGGGCAGGAAGAAGCACAAAGGAGGGCGAGGTAGTAATACAGACCTATAATCCGGAGGAATATAGTATAGTAATGTCAGCAAAGCAAAGCTATGAGAACTTTTATAATCAGGAAATACTCTATAGAACCTTAAATAATTATCCTCCTGTAATTAATATGATGGCGATACTTATGACCTGTGAGAATGAACAGATACTTAACAGCTGTTCAAAGGAAATACAGGCTGCAATCAAAGAAGCAGATGCAGACATATGTTATATAGGTCCGGCAGACTGTAATATAAAAAAGATAAGTGATATATATAGAAAGGTAATATATATAAAGGATAAGGAGCTTTCAAGGCTTATAGACATTAAAAATATACTTGAGAAGTATGGAAAGGACAAAGGCATAAGTGATAATGTAAGTATACAGTATGATCTGAATCCGTTATCAATGTACTAGAGCCTGTATGGTAAAACCATAAAAGCAGAAAAACATCCCACCGCAAACATCAGGACATCAGATTTGCAACATCGCATAAGTAGTTTGGGATTTGACACTTGAGAAAGTCGCAAAAGCAATGCAGTCATGACTTTGGCTAATTGTTAGCAGGAATAATAGATGACAATTACAAAAAAATAAGGTATTATTATAACACCGAGTTGCTCGCAACTCGGTGTGCCGAGTGCATAAAATCTCTGATTTTATCCACGAGGCCTGTAGGAATACAACACCGAGTTGCCTGCAACTCGGTGTGCAGTGAAAGGATATAAAATATGGCAATCAGAAATATTAGAGAAATAGGTGATGATATATTAAGAAAGAATTGTAGAGAGGTTAAGGAAATCACACCTAAGATTACAACACTTATTGAGGATATGTTGGATACCATGTATCAGGCAGACGGAGTAGGACTTGCTGCTCCGCAGGTGGGAGTATTGAAAAGAATAGTAGTTATAGATGTGGGAGAGGGACCAATCGTTATGATTAATCCTGAAATATTAGAGCAAAGCGGAGAACAAAGAGGTTTAGAGGGATGTCTTAGTGTACCCGGTAAATCAGGTATTGTTACAAGACCAAACTATGTAAAGGCTAAGGCCCTGGATAAAGACTTCAATGAATATACTATAGAAGGTACGGAATTACTTGCAAGAGCAATCTGCCATGAACTTGCACACTTAGACGGACAGCTGTATGTGGATTTGGCAGAAGGAAAGCTTATGACAAATGATGAGGTAGAGGAATACTTAAAAGAGAATGATATTGAGGAATAGGTGATTTTTATGAAAATATTATTTATGGGAACGCCTGATTTTGCATCGGGTGTGCTTGAGTCGATAATTCAGGCTGGGCATGAGATTGTATTGGTAGTTACACAGGAGGATAAACCAAAGGGAAGAGGCAGGGAGGTAGCATTTACTCCCGTTAAGGAAACTGCATTAAAGTATGGTTTAGAGGTATTTCAGCCACATCGCATAAAGGATGATGAAGCAGTGGCAAAGCTAAAGGAGTACGAGGCAGATGTATTCGTAGTAGTTGCATATGGACAGATTTTATCAAAGGAAATTCTTGATATGCCAAAAGAGATATGTGTAAATGTTCATGCGTCATTACTTCCAAAATACAGAGGGGCAGCACCTATACAATGGGCTGTTATAGACGGAGAGAAGTATACGGGTATTACTACCCAGAGAATGGCTGAGGGTCTGGATACCGGAGATATCATAGAAACTGTTGAATATGAGCTGAAAAGCGATGAGACAGGAGGCTCTTTATTTGAAAGGCTTATGGAGTTGGCAAAAGAGCTTATAGTATCTACTCTTTCAAAAATTGAAAATGGTGAAGTTACTTATACAAAGCAGGAGGAGGAGAAGAGTACCTATGCCAAAAAGCTTGATAAAAAGCTTGGAAACATAGATTTTTCCATTGAGGCAGAAAGAATTGAGAGACTTATAAGAGGACTTAATCCGTGGCCAAGTGCATATACAAGTTTAAATGGGAAAAATATTAAGTTTTGGAGGGCAGAGGTTATAGATAAGGAATTTGAAGGTGAGTATGGGGAAATAGTATTTATTTCTGAAGATGAGATGTATATTAAGACCGGAAAAGGAACGTTAAGTATAGTAGAGCTTCAGTTAGAGGGAAAGAAGCGTATGTACATTCAGGATTTTCTTAGAGGAAATAAGTTGGAATGTGGAACTGTACTTGGAAAGCAGGAGGTGGCTAAATGTTAGCATATTATGGTTTTTATTATGATCCCACATATTTTTTAGTAATTATAGCAGCAATTATATCACTTATAGCACAGGCAAAGGTAAATTCTGCTTATAGTAAGTATTCAAGGGTATACTCAAGAACAAATTTGACCGGAAGACAGGTTTGTGAAATCCTTCTTAGGAATAAGGGCATATATGATGTTTCCATAGAAAGAGTATCAGGAAGGCTGACAGATCATTATGACCCTACTAAAAAGGTACTTAGACTTTCAGATGCGACATATGACAGTTCTTCTTTAGCAGCACTTGGTGTGGCAGCGCATGAATGTGGTCATGTAATGCAGCATGCAGACGGATATGCTCCGCTTACAATAAGAAGTACCATAGCACCGGTTGCATCTGTAAGCTCTTATGCCTCTTGGGGACTGATTTTGTTTGGATTATTATTTGGCGGTACGACAGGAGATACATTTTTGAAAATCGGTATTATTGCATTTACGGTAGTTGTTCTGTTTCAGCTGATTACATTACCTGTAGAGTTTGATGCATCAAAACGTGCATTAGCAATGCTTGGTGATAATGGTATATTATATGGTGATGAAGTAAAAGGTGCAAAAAAGGTACTTTCCTCAGCAGCACTTACTTATGTGGCAGCAGCAGCTACAGCTATATTGCAGTTATTGAGACTGCTTATCATACTCGGAGGAAGAAGACGTGACTAATAATGTAAATGTCAGGGAGATTGTACTGGATATGTTAGTTGATATGGAAAAAAATGGTACTCCTTCACATATTTTAGAGAGAGAAACCTTAGCTAAGTATCAATATCTGGACAAATCAAACAGGGCATTTATTACAAGAGTATTTGAAGGTACAATAGAAAACAAAATCAGACTTGACTATATTATCAATTCATTTTCCAATATAAAAACAAATAAGATGAAGCCTCTTATAAGATGTCTTCTTAGAATGAGTACCTATCAGATAATGTTTATGGACAAAACTCCCGACAGTGCAGTGTGTAATGAAGCAGTAACCATTGCAAATAAAAGAGGCTTTAGAACACTAAAGGGCTTTGTGAATGGTGTACTTCGGAATATTTCAAGAAATAAGGATAATATAGAATATCCTGATATAAATACGGATAAGCTTGGATATTTATCAATCTGTTATTCGACACCTGAGTGGATTATAGAACAGATAAGTAATCAGTATGGTGAGGATAGGCTGGAAAGTATTTTATTGGGAATGAACAGAAAAAAAGAGGGTGTATCATTAAGGATAAGCAAAAAGGCAGATAAGGCAGAGGTTATAAAAAGCTTAAAGGACAGTGGCATTACTGTAGAGGAATTACAGTTGTATGACAGAGGCATTCTGATAAAGGGATTTGATTATCTGGAAAAGCTTGAAGCCTTTAAGAGTGGTAAGCTTATACCGCAGGATGAAAGCTCAATGCTTGTAGCACATATTGCAGATCCTAAAAGCGGAGATATGGTTGTTGACGTGTGTGCAGCACCGGGAGGAAAAAGTATTCATATAGCAGAGCTTTTAGAAGGCACAGGTATGGTAGAGGCAAGAGATGTGTCAGAAGACAAGATAATGCTTATAGAAGAGAATATAAGGCGTATTGGAGTAGAAAATATCAGGACAAAGGTATTTAACGGCTCCGTAGAGGATGAGGATGCTATAGAAAGTGCGGACATAGTAGTTGCCGATGTACCATGTTCAGGACTTGGTGTTATAAGTAAAAAAAGCGATATTAAGTATAATATGAGCTTAGAAAAGCAGAAGGAGCTTATAAAGCTTCAAAGAGAGATTTTGAAGGAAGCCGTGAAGTATGTTAAAAAGGGTGGAAAATTGATTTTTAGTACATGTACTACAAATAGAAATGAGAATATTGAAAATATGAAATGGCTGATGGAAGAATATAAGCTTCAGGCAGAGAGCATTTCTCAATATCTGCCCAAAGGATTTCATGACGGGGAAACAAAAAACGGGTATATACAATTATTACCGGATGAAGATAAAACCGATGGATTTTTTATCTGCAAACTAATTAAGCAGGTGTAATATGAACAAAATAGATATAAAGTCAATGGATATTAAAGAATTATCAGAATTTATTGAAAGCATTGGCGAGAAAAAATTCAGGACAACTCAGATTTATAAATGGCTTCATATAAAGCAGGTAATCAGCTTTGAGGAAATGACTGATTTGTCTAATGGTTTAAGGGAAAAATTAAATGAGAAGTGCTGTATTACTTCGCTGAATACAGTAAAGGTGCTGACCTCTAAGGAGGATGGTACAAAGAAATATTTATTTTCCTTACCTGATGGGAATATAATAGAGAGTGTGTTTATGCGATACCACCATGGAAATTCGGTATGTATTTCCACACAGGCGGGATGTAGAATGGGGTGCAGATTCTGTGCTTCTACATTGGACGGTTTGGAAAGAAATCTTTTACCCTCTGAAATGCTGGACGAAATATATTCAATTATGAAGGATACAGGAGAGAGAGTTTCCAACATTGTTTTAATGGGAAGCGGTGAGCCGCTTGATAATTATGAAAATGTAATAAAATTTATAAAGTTAATTTCGGATGAGAATGGTGTTAATATAAGTCAGAGAAATATTACCTTATCTACATGTGGAATAGTACCGAATATTATAAAGCTGGCAGATTTAAAGCTGGGAGTGACCTTGGCGGTTTCGCTTCATGCCTCGGATGACGAAACCAGAAAAGAGCTTATGCCGATAGCAAATAAATATTCAATCAGTGAAATATTAGAGGCAGTGAAATATTTCTTTGAAAAGACAGGAAGAAGAATTACTTTTGAGTATAGCTTAGTGGCAGGAGTTAATGATACAATTGAAGAGGCAACTAAGCTGGGAGAGCTTGTAAGGGGAATAAACTGCCATGTGAATTTAATTCCCGTAAATCCCATAAAGGAGCGTAATTACAGGCAGTCAGGAAAAGATGCGATTAAAAAATTTCAGAATCATCTCGAAAAATATAAAATTAATGTTACCATACGAAGAGAAATGGGAAGGGATATTAACGGGGCATGTGGACAGTTAAGAAAGAGTTTTATGGAAAATGTTCAAAATCCGTAAAAAATAGGGATATGTAAATATATACATATCCCTAAAATTATGAAATGTTTTAATATTTGTATATTAAATTATATTAAGTTAATTTTAACAAACTCTTCCACATATAGCCCTTAGCAGATAAATAGCCATCGGCAATGCCCGTCTTATATTTCTTCTGATAATTCTTTACAGCTATTTCCGTTTTATTTCCAAAATAACCGTCAGCACCATTGTCACCGCAGCTGAAACCTAATGCGATTAAATATTTCTGCAAGACAACAGTTACTTTATTGTATTTGTTATCATTCTTTAATAAAGGTGTTTTTACGAAAATCTGTTGTGGTGTTGCATTGGATGATAAACCTAATGCTGTTTTCAGTTCAGAAACAAAAGTATCATAAGCAACGGATGTAGTTGGTGCAGATTCAGCAGGAGTGTTATAAAAAGATGTAGTGTTGCAGATGTCGGAAGAAGTACCAGCATTAGGAATTAGTATGGTATCACCGGTATAGAGTGCTTTGTTATTGTTTAAAGAAACAATTTCATCAAATCTGTCAGTCATTCCAAGTCTTTCGGCAATCTGCCAGTAGCCTTCTCCATTTTTAACAACTGCAGTTGCAGTATTAGGAGCAGATATGGACGTAGATGTAGTTGAAGCAGACGGATTTACGGCGGATGTGGAAGCGGTAGGAGCTATGTCAGTAGAAGCACTTGTGTCATTTATGTCTGTATTATAATCTATGTAAGGCAATTTACCCCAGCCTGTCCAGCTTCTTACATATGTACCTGTATATCCCAAGTTACCTAACCTGCTTTCAAGGACATTCCCTGTCCATGCAGCGGTACATTCAATTACGTTACCGTTACCTATATAAATACCTACATGACCTTTCATCCACACCAAAGCTCCGGGAATTATATTACTAAAATCAGTTGAGGTTTTACATTTGGCATATAATCCCTCTGTGTCAACATCAGGCACATTATTTGAATTATATACGGCACCACCGTTACTGTTTTCAGTGTCACCGTTCCAACCCCATAATATACCTTTTATCAGGCATACACAGTCAAAGCCGAAGTAATTCCTGTCAACTAATGACTTTAATTTAGAAACCTTTGTGCTATTATAATTAGACGGATATTGTTTAGACTTGCTTTCTATTATATCAGTAGTGATAGGCTGTCCAAACATACCTGTGCAGTAGATTGTGTTTGAATTTAGTGCTTTTTTTAGCATTGTAATAAAATCATTTACTTTTATCATTTGGAAAATTTTCTCCTTATAATTTTAAAAATTATTATTTTCATCTGTTGAAAGTCCGTTTTATTTTCTTTTTTGGAATATTTCAATTTATATAAATAGCTTCGTTTTTCAAAATGTACAAATAATCTTTGTGAACTATTACTAGAATAAAGAATTAAGCAATTTCTGCTTTGATCTGATTCGTACTATGAAATTAGATTGAATTTCTGGCCAATAATACTAATGCAGTAGGGTTAGCCGTTATGCTTGAGGTAGTTACATTCCTTAATACAAGTGTTACTGTATCGCCGGCTACACCATAGCGTATTAATACAAGACCGGTACTTGCAGAATTAACACCTATAATACCTATAGCACTATATCCCGTAGGGATTGTATATGTTTGGGTTAAAGTAATACCTGCATTTGGATTTATTGTTCTGTTTCCAAAGCTGACAGATACAGCCTGCAATAATCCGCCACCGCTGGCACCCTGCCATGTGTCATTTGGCATAACTGATTTTACCCAACTGCTCCAAGCACTGCCGTTACCACATTTTGTTCTGGTATAAGTCCCCCAATTACTACTGACAGTTCCCTGTTTGTGCCATATTTGCTTTATAACCGTGCCTGTACCATTAGTAATCACCTGCAGCCAGCCATCTGTTCCCACAGGGATATTATTTGGTGTAAATGAAGAGGAAAAGTAGTACGAGCCGTCTGTTAAATAATTATTTAAATTTGTACCGACTTCAGTCACTACATTTGTGCCACCCTTTATCCCCATTCTGAATATTGCATCCATATTAACATCAAGACCGTCATCAGTTGATACTTTGCCTAAAGCCAGTCCCTTTCCATTTGAATTAAAATCAATTAATGTATATGCTGTTCCTAATTGGTAAGAAGCAGAGGTTGTTGAAAAATCATCAGAAGCAGATGCCTTAATTTCAACAGTATCATCTACGCCTATAAGTATGGGAGATGTTGATATATTATAGGAATATGTATCAGTATCTTGCTGAACAATAGTATAAGCTGTGTCAGTAGATTTTTTATATTGCAGAAGAAAGCTTTTACTGTTTCTATTATTGATATTTGATATAGCACCGGAAGAAGTAATTATCATATAATTTCCTTCTTCACTGGAATTTCCGTCTGAATCACATCTGTATGAACTTAAGGTAGATATTGCAGGATTTTTATAAGCAATTACCGATATTGATGTTGAGGAGGTTTTTGTTCTGCCTCTGCTGTCTGTAACGGTAACACTAACTGTATTTGTACCTGAAGTTTTGAGAAATCCTGTAGTGCAGTTATTGCCTGTATATGTAGTTCCGTTTGCAATGATTTTATAACTTTTTATTGTACTTGAGTAAGAGCCGGATGCTGTAACTGCAACTTTAACGGAAGATTTGTTCTGGACATATCCACCATAGACTGATAAATATCCGCTAGGATCAGTACAGGTTATTGCCGAAATACCGGGTACAACATTTGCAGGTACTGTCAAGGTTATAGTCTTGGTGGTTGTACCTATTAAGGTGCTTCCGTTATAGGTTTTACATGTAATAGTAGCTGTACCGCTTGCAGTATTAGGTATTTGATTAGCAAGTGTAAGTATTGGTGTCCATCTTACATTTTCGCCAACGTTAATGCCAATAGATCCCGATGCGCTGCCAAAGCTATATGTCAATGTATGAGTAAAGCTGGTACTTGCCCTATTTATAGATATTATTACCTCACTACCCAGCTCAACACCGGAGGCTGAAAAAGATAGAGTAGAAGCTCTTGGAATAGTGTTGAGTGTTGCCGTAGTACTTTTTGACATATTTTCATAATAGACCCCTGATAATGTAGCCTTTAAACTAAATACAAAGGACATGGATATATTTTTTGTACCATCAGAATTGTGATTTATTATTTTAGTAACACTGCCTAAATAATGTTCACCAGTCGTATTTATTGCACTGCTTGTAATGGTATATGATGTACCGTCAATAGTAACCGTATGTGTTCTTTCTCCGATACTTATTGCATAGAGATTAGTAAAATATAATTTTGCTGTTATTGTTGTAGTATTATTTGCTGTGTTTTGAGAACCAACCCAATCACATCTGACGATTTCCCTGCCATCTCTCTGGCTGGTTGAAAAGCTGCCACTTAGTGCCATTCTATCACCTCTTAATCTGTAACTTTCTTAAAACTTAAATTTTTATTTTCTCTTGGAATAAACGCAAAATTGCCTAAACGTAGACTATTAGTATATTCTCCATTGGTAACAAACAGTTTCTGATTTGAAAAATATGCAACCTCTGAAGCGTTTTGTAGGAATTGTATTTTGTCATTTGAAATTACAAGCTCTAACTCATTACCTGCTTCACCAAGTAAAATTCTTCCATTTTCAAATCTTATATATTTTTCAAATTCATTGAATTTGGAAATTGTATCATTTTCAAGATTTTTAATAGAATCTTCCAGCATTAAAGTCTGATTATTGATAGTACTCCATGTGTTATCACAATATTCGGTTGTATAAGCAAAAGTATCATCTGCATATATTAATTTATTTCTTACCCATAAAAACTTCTCACGTTCAAAGAAAGGTTGTGTTTCAATCCATTCACCATCTATAGTTTCTAAAGAAGAAGTAGAAACATAATATTGCTGGATAATTGAATTAACAGAAATATTTTTATTCAATTTTATTATGGTTATTGAATCTTGAGAAATATCTTCGTTTTCATATTGTGTAATTATTTTGAAAGTAATGGATGAGTTTATATCAAATAAAGAACAATCATTAAATATTATTAATGTTCCTGTATTTGTTATTTCAATACCGGAAATTGAAGAGACTTCTATTTCATCAGTTTCCTCATTTTTATTTGTAATAACATCATTCCATACAGTTCCATCGGTACTGTATTGCCACCTTGAATATTCGCAATTTTTAAAAGTAGGAGTTAAAATAATAGTATCCGGTGAATATCTGTCTTCAGTGTAATTAAAAAACTGACCGGAGCTTGAAATAGTAACTGAGTTTATTAATTGAGACCCCTCTAATTCCCTGATTTTTTCGTCATACTGTTTAATGGTTATACCGGTTTCATCAATTTTAAACGAACCACCTTCATTGGAAATTTCCATACCGTTACCTACAATCATTTTACCGATTAGATATTCAGCATTGATACCATATCCCTCTGTACCATCCGGCAACAATAATCTGCCAATGGCAGTCTTAATGGTCTGCCAATTATCTGTACTAAATACGATGTTATTGGCAGTCATCCATAATTGATTATCATCTATTTCATTTGTTTCAGGATTAATTCTTCTTGCTCTGATTCCGCTGTCAGTTATTTCAAAGGATTGACCGTCGCTTGCTTTTACCTGATTGAGAGTCAGATCTAAACTGGAGTTCATAAAAGCATTCATTCTGTCAAGACTGCCGCTATTAACAGCTTTACCATATTTACTTCGCTCATAAGAGAGAGTAGAAGATGCTTTGCTGATATTACTTTCCCAGTCTGACCACAATTTCTCGGCATTAGAAGTTCTATATTTGTTACCAAGAGTAAGATTAATAGTTTTGTCCTGATAATTAACATCCATTTTTAATAAAACATAACTGATTATAATGTCATCTTCAGTTTCGATGTCGATGATCACACCGGTTTCTAACTGTTTAGTATATGGCAAAAAATCTTTCTGAAATATGAAATTTTTTGTATCTAGAGATAGCTCTTCAGATGGTATGGAGATATCAGAAAGCATAT
This sequence comes from uncultured Clostridia bacterium, assembly GCA_947174885.1. Lineage (GTDB taxonomy): Bacteria > Bacillota > Clostridia > Lachnospirales > Lachnospiraceae > SVEL01. Next base: position 41,958 of record CAMWKO010000013.1, on the reverse strand, counting down.
TTTTTGCTTTGCTATATAACTGCATAAGAATAGCTTCCTGTTCACTATATGTCATATTTTCGGTAAAAGATAAAGTATCATCGACCTCAGATGCTTCATAAATATATGAATCTAATTCTTTTATTTCATCTTCCGTAAAATTATTGCTGAAGCTGCATGAAATATGAATATCGTCAAGGTTTTGATTAATTAAAGAAATTTCACCTCTTTTTATTTCATATTCATTTAATTTCTTATCTAAACTTACTTTTATTCCTGCTATTTGCTTATTCAAATTCGCAACAGTCGCAGTATCTAATGTATTAACACCTAATTGTTTTTCTAATAAAACAATCTGCTTATTATAAGCATCAATATCACTTTGAATAATTTGAAACTCCTCAACCTTAGTCACTAAAGAGCTTCTGTATGCAGAAATATTGTTTTCAGCATTTTTTATATTATTTTCCCAGGTTTCTAATGACTGAACAAGACCATCACTCATCCATGGTTTATAATAATTAAAATTATAAACGGTGGAAGTACCTAATGGATTAATTGAGCTATAGGTTATTTCATCATTACCATATAATGTAAGAGCAGTATACATTTCTTCAGATTTTTCGGTTATTTTAATATTATCAATAACGTCTTTTCTGCTTAATAGTATAGTAGTCCTTTTTATATAATTATTTTTGTCATAAACATTAATTACACGATTCATAATATCGAAATCGAATAAACATTCATAAGCAGTTTCAACCTCATCCATTAGAAAGGAATAAATCGTATTATCAGGTTCTTCAAAGGTTCTGTACAAATCTGCCACGGTATCATCAACATGACCCATGCTCCAACGGGGAAGAGAATCTAATATCATTCCCATAAGAGATTCGGAAGGATTTACTGTATTCCAGAACTTATATACACCATTAAAATATGTGAGTTTTTTGTAGGATATTTCATGCTCGCAGGAATAGAGGGTAAGAGATTTGTAAATACCGTCAGAGTTATTGTTTTCCACAACTTCTGTAATGATAAAAAAGCCAATATTTTCAACATAAAGCTGACGTTTGACTTTAATATCATCATATATTGGAAGTATAACGCCATTATCACTATATTTATATATATCACAGCTCATCTCACTGACTGAATTAAATTCAGGATTAATGTTAAGATTTTTAACATTATCAATATATCCCATAAACTCATCATTAGGTGAACGAAGGGATATAACGGGCTGTTCAAATCTGTTATAATAATCAAAATTTGCAATCAAATACTAGCTCACCAGCCTTCCTATTTTGTACTTTATTGTAATTTCATCAATATCTCCGATAATTCCAATTTTATTTGTTCCCTGCAATAGTCTGAAAAAGTTCTTATTAAAAGTTTCATAAACTAAATTATCGTTATCATTTAAATAAGATTTTACTAAAGCGGGAAAGCAGAAGAGTGTGATTGTATCATTTGCTAAAGTATTACTAAATGAAGTCAGTCTATTGTTATCACTAATGTTTTGAACTGTAATATTTCCACCCGATTCACCTGTTTTAATGACAAATTCCGTAGGATATGTATATTCACGTACATTAGAAATATTGTCATGAGTAACTACATCAACTAATTCAGCAGAAGTATAAGTATATTCAACATCCTTCCACATAAAAGTAGAATCACATTTCATTGTAGCCTTAATGCCATATATTCCCCATCCGTCTATGCCGCCTCCGTCTATGTAAGAGGCAGAAGTAAATACACAATTATAATAAAAATCATCATTATTATTTATATATAATTTTTTATAATCCGGCTGATTTAATAACCAGTTATATATTTCATCAATATTATTATCTAATTTATGTTCTGAAATTATTTCAACTTCAATTTCAAATACACTATTATAAGAGACCTCCTGAATAATAGTATTAGGAAATTTATTACCCTTAAAGGTAGTATATTCAAGAACACCACCTATTTCTTTGTTTTCATTGGTATTCACAGATAAAAATCTCAATCCGTATATATCTGATGACTTGCCGTTATAGATAAAGCTGTTTCCGATAATCATTTCTTTTAGCCACCTTTCGTTTTTAATAATTTATTTTTAATATTAAGAACAGGACAGATTAAAATCTGATGTCTCATATATTAAAAGAGCAGTAGAAAGAAAGTATATATTATTAAACTACACACCCGTATTTCAGAGTGTGTAGTTAAAAAATTTAGTATCTGCCGGATTTAACCCTGTTTTTCTGCATACTGTCATAAACATCATTTACAATGTCTTTTCTAAATTCATTTAAATCGCTCTTAGTCAGACTGCCTATATTACCGTTAATATTAATATCACCAATATTAACAGTAGGAGAAGCTTCTTTAGGTGTAAACTCATGTATAATCATAGGAGATATAAAAGGCTGCAGATTCTGCATAAACAAATCAGGTGCAACCTTACCCCATTTAACAAGATTTTCCGTTATATCGGCAGGAATAACACTGGAACCTTTTGTAAGCATTTGCAGATTACCTTTTTCGTTTGCATGTAATGTTAATTCATCACCTGCTTCGTCAGTAAGTGCAAGTTGATTTTGGGGTACTTTTTTAATACCTTTCCTGTAAGGAATATACAGCTTTTTACCAATCTGAAGCTTATAAGGATCTACATCGCTGTTTGCTTTTTGAATTTTAGTCCATTTAGTGCCGTCTCCATAATACTTTTGTGCCAATGTCCATAGGGTATCGTTTTTGACAATATTATGGACTGCTTTGTATCCTGAAGAATTGTTGGAGTTTATTTGGCTGTTTGAATTAGCAGAAGAAGTACTGTTAGAAAGTGTTTTACCACCCATAGAGGAGGTTGCACCAATAGCAGTAGCAACACCGTTTTGACTGTTGTTATGGAGGTTTTCATGGATTTCAGGTACTTTATTAACGGCATTATACATTTCTAATGCTTCTTTAGCTTCTTTCCAGGCCTCTACAACCTCCCAGACTTCTCCGGTGGTTTCATAAGCCCAATTCTTCATATCCTCGAAAAGACTGTTATTCATACCATTAATGTCATTTATGGCATCCTGCATAAGCTGCTTTTCATCATCAAGATAGGCTTCGATAGAATCTATTTGGTTTTGTAAATTTTCTTCCTGCTGTTTATATTGCTTTTCTGCAAGGTCCGCCTCATTATCTAATGCTTCCAATGCCTTATCATATTCATAATCAGCAATATAATCCGCAAGGTCTGTCCTGGCTTTTGCTAATTCTTCCTCAAGCTCTCTGCGTTTCTTCTGGGCAGAGGCAGAATTATCATACTTTAAAGCTTCTAATTTGATTTGGAGGTCTGATATGGTTTTATTTTTTTCAGACATTTCCTTTTCATGGTCTTTTTCGTCCCTTAACAGTTCTATTGCCTTTTTACGGGCATCGATACTTTCGTTGATAGCATCAAGCTTGTTCTTTTCAGCTTTAATAATGTCCTCAATAGCATCAATCTCTTTCTGCTTCATATCACTAATCATATCTTCTCTAAGATCAATAAGCTTATGAATGGAATTTAGGGCATTATCCTGAAGGGAGATTAATCCGTTATATACTTCTTCTTCGTACTGACGATACTCCGACAAATATTTTGTGTTATTAGCAAAATATTTATTGTTAAGCTTGTCAAGCTCATTATAGTATTTGGCTGCCGTGATTTGATTCATTGAAAGCTGATGCTTTAACAGAGACAGTTGGTTATCAAATTCCTGTTTCCAATAATCGGTTGTGTCTGAGGCTGAAGAGGAGTTTGAATAGCTTTTACCGATACTCTCTTTAAGCTTTTCATAGATTTCCTGAGCATTTTCAGCATTTTTATTGTTTGCATCAATGGAATCTAATATATTTTGAAGTTCAGACATTTGTTTGCTGTAGTTATATATTTCTCTAAAATCAGCAAACGATTTATTCTTACCACTTTCTTTATAACCATTACTGGTATTATCAAATTGTAATAACTTTGTTTTAATTAGGGCAATTTGAGCCTGTATCTGTTCCTTTATTTCCTTTGTTGTTAAACCATAAGCAATAGCTTCTCCACCAAGAGAAGAGATTATATTATTGGCACTGTCTATAAATTCATTATTATCTAACTTATAGTTTTCCAACTTGGTATCAATTAAATCCTGAAGTGCTTCATTGTTAATTATATAGCCGCCTTCTGTTGCATCTAACTGGTCGATTAATTCAGGATAAACAGATAATAAATTTTTAGTAGTATCAAAAGAAAGTTTACCATTTTCGGAAAGTTCATATTGTGCCTTAATAACATCACTAATACTATCTTCCAATTTATCCATCATATTAGAATAATCTAATTCTCCAAAGAATTGTTTAAGTGAATTACATGCTTCATCTGCACTAAAGCCAAGGTCATTTAGTAGTTTTGAATATTCTTCTGTTGAAGATAGAAGGTCTGAAGATAAAGTACCTGATTCGGCAAGAGTTTGGAATTTTTCGAGATAGTCGGAGTAATCAGATGATGATGAGAGGACTTCAGCAAAAGAAAGTGTTGTATGTTTACTACCATCATCATTTTTCTTTTTCAAAAGAGTATATAAATAATTAACATACTCATCGATAGTTCTTGATAAATAAGGATATGTTTCTTTTATTTGATCAATCTCTTTAATAAATGAATCATACAATTCATTTTTATTTGAATCATTATTATAAAATGCATTTGAAAAGTTTGTCCATAAGTTCTGTAATTCATTTTCTGACAATAAATTATCCAATGTTTTTTGAATATCGTTTAGGTCATATCCTTGCAAATACATATCTTTGATTATGTTTTTTATATCACCAGATGCAAAAAATGAACTACTGTTTATCTCATCTTCAAAATAATCGTAGAGATTAGGTAATATACTATCAAAGTATTCCTTTAATTCTTCTTCGGAAGGTACTGAATAAACAAGCCAATTTTTATCGGAGTCATTTAAGAATAAATAATTACCATCATCTTGCATTTTTTGTGCTGCTTGTCTCCACAATTCTGAATATTCTTCTACACTGTCAATTATTTTACCATTTTCTTTGGCACGATATAACAAATCATTAAAATATTCATCAATAGTTTTGGTGTCATAATCAGCACTCGTTAACCTGAAGTTTTGGAATGTCAAATCACTACCAAAACCAGAATTGCTAATTTCAGCATTATTAATAGTATTCTCTAAAGCTTCTTTTTTTTCAATATTAGCTTTTTCTTTTTCTTGTTTATCTAATTCTATATTTCTTTCAATTTTTGCATTAAGAATGTCATAAGCGTCTGCACGATCTAATATTGAACTGCTTCCAACACCTAAAATTTCATTTATTTCTTCAGATAAGGCTAACATTTCAGTCTTATTACCATTGGTTTCTTTTAATTTCTTACTAAGATTTTCTAAAGCACTAATCTCAGAAGTTGTTGAAGAAATTATTTCCTCTGATTTGGAAATTATCTCTTTTTGTTGTTCAAGGTATTCTTCATTTGTGACTATAGCTTTATCAAAGATTCCTACAACAATAGAAATCGCTTCACCTATCCCCCACATAATAGCCATAGAACTTAATGCTGCACCAAAGGATTTTAGAATACTGCCTGCCTTTTTTGTTAAAGTAGTGAAAGTGGAAGTGGCTTGACCTGTATCTATTAAGTATTGTTGGTAATTAGCCAAGCTTTTTGTATGAATGTTTGCATCTTTTAAAAATTTAACCAGTGTCTTATCTGCTAATTCATTTTCTTTTACAAATTCCTGAAAATTATTAGCTGTTAATGTGCTTAAATCAGCTTCACTCATTTTAGCCAGTAGCTTAAATGTTCTGTCTGCTTCTGATGATATGCCTTTTAATCCATTTTTAAATTTACCAATCCAAGTTATAGTAGAATCAGTTTTTGTGTCATATTGTACTGCCTAGCAACACTAAAATTTTCTTGCATCTGCTTCTGACAGATGATAAAATGAAATAAATACAATTTAAAGAGGTAAAAGAACATATGATGAGAAAGAGAAAACCAATTTTTATAAAGCAGAGCAAAACAGTTTTACAATGTGACTATTGTGAGCCAAATAATGAGATTAATAAATTGAATCCAATGTGGATAATTGTAGAAAAAAGAAGAGAATATAATAAAAACTTTTTAGGAGTTTATAAAGGATCTATATATGAGCCTCAAGATTATAATGAAAAGCTTGAAAAACTGATTTGTCCATTTTGTAACAGCAAATTAATTGATACGGGATTGCCGGTAAGTGATTTTCATCTTATAGCTAAAGCAAGTGATTGGAATCGACAAGTATTAGATTTAATGATGGAATTACATGAAAACGACCCTATAGAGTATCAATTAAAACTAAACCAATTCAAACTTCAGAATGAGCAGGCTGAAAAAATTGAAGAGCAAGAGCTAGAGAGCAGAAAACCTCATTGTCCCATCTGTAATTCAACTAACCTTAAAAAAATTTCAGGACTGTCTAAGGCGGGTTCCGTTGCACTTTGGGGTGTATTTGCTGTTGGAAGAACATCAAAAACATGGCATTGTAATGATTGTGATAGTGAGTGGTAATACCATTATGTAGCTATAAAGAAAATACATCCGTCTGCTTCTGACAGATGATAAAATGAAATAAATACAATTTAAAGAGGTAAAAGAACATATGATGAGAAAGAGAAAACCAATTTTTATAAAGCAGAGCAAAACAGTTTTACAATGTGACTATTGTGAGCCAAATAATGAGATTAATAAATTGAATCCAATGTGGATAATTGTAGAAAAAAGAAGAGAATATAATAAAAACTTTTTAGGAGTTTATAAAGGATCTATATATGAGCCTCAAGATTATAATGAAAAGCTTGAAAAACTGATTTGTCCATTTTGTAACAGCAAATTAATTGATACGGGATTGCCGGTAAGTGATTTTCATCTTATAGCTAAAGCAAGTGATTGGAATCGACAAGTATTAGATTTAATGATGGAATTACATGAAAACGACCCTATAGAGTATCAATTAAAACTAAACCAATTCAAACTTCAGAATGAGCAGGCTGAAAAAATTGAAGAGCAAGAGCTAGAGAGCAGAAAACCTCATTGTCCCATCTGTAATTCAACTAACCTTAAAAAAATTTCAGGACTGTCTAAGGCGGGTTCCGTTGCACTTTGGGGTGTATTTGCTGTTGGAAGAACATCAAAAACATGGCATTGTAATGATTGTGATAGTGAGTGGTAATACCATTATGTAGCTATAAAGAAAATACATCCGTCTGCTTCTGACAGATGATAAAATGAAATAAATACAATTTAAAGAGGTAAAAGAACATATGATGAGAAAGAGAAAACCAATTTTTATAAAGCAGAGCAAAACAGTTTTACAATGTGACTATTGTGAGCCAAATAATGAGATTAATAAATTGAATCCAATGTGGATAATTGTAGAAAAAAGAAGAGAATATAATAAAAACTTTTTAGGAGTTTATAAAGGATCTATATATGAGCCTCAAGATTATAATGAAAAGCTTGAAAAACTGATTTGTCCATTTTGTAACAGCAAATTAATTGATACGGGATTGCCGGTAAGTGATTTTCATCTTATAGCTAAAGCAAGTGATTGGAATCGACAAGTATTAGATTTAATGATGGAATTACATGAAAACGACCCTATCGAATATCAATTAAAACTCAACCAATTCAAACTTCAGAATGAACAGGCTGAAAAAATTGAAGAGCAGGAGAGAGTGCGCAGAATGCCTCATTGCCCACACTGTAATAGTACAGATATTAAATCAATCTCAGGATTGAGTAGAGGTGCATCTATTGCTATGTGGGGTATTTTTAGTAATAAGATAAATAAAAGTTTCGAGTGTAAATCTTGCGGTTATACCTGGTAGCCTTTATTTATAATAATAATTTATACATATAAATTTGATATATTATAACAGCATTTAAATTAGGAGAAGCATTTATAATATATCAAACAATAATGTATGAATAGTGAAAACAATATAAATATGCTGATGATATTTTTCTGATTCTACTGTTTTATAATATAAAGTTAATTAGTGGCTCGCTTTCACGAGGTTCAGACTGTATATCATAACCACATACAATTACGCCTGTATGCAGTCAAACCTTGTCAGTCGTTGGGGGCATTTCCATATCATAATTAATATAACTTAGGAAAGTCCCTGCTTTCAATATAAAATGAACAATTAATGTATATTTTATATCTACCTATAGATTACCCATTCTTTTAATATTCCATAGAAGATATCCATATAGGATAAAACCAGAAGTCTATGTAAATATAAAATCTTAAATCGCATTTTAGGTTCTCACCATATGCATACTATATATGTTTTTTTCCGCCTTTCGGCACCATTGCCGTTTACCGTTTCCGGTTACGTTTTGGATTATATATAGCCTTTAGGGTTTCCAGCATATTCGGTTTTTTATAATTCGTTTAATTATAGGTATTCATCTTATTTAAAGTGGCTGATGCTCCCGTCCGTTAATTACATGGCATTATTATGTAATTTTAGAGGGGTGGGCACAGTACAGTTTACCACTGGAATTTTGTACGTTCACCAATACCTGCTTTATACATTAATAAACCACTTATGGCACTAATATTTGCTAAAGAACCTAAAGGATCTAAAGCACCTAAAGCACCTGTAATATTATTTATCGCAGTTAATAATCCGTTAAGTCCGTTAACTGCGGTAATAATCACATCTGAGTCTGCGATATTACCAATAGTATCAGTCCATGTATTAGACAGACGGTTTAAACTGCCCTCCCATGTATTTACAGCTTTTTCAGCTTCGCGTGCCATTGAACCGGTTCCGGCAGCATAATCCGTTAGCATCTTCTCATATAATGAGTAGTTCTTCAATATTGCATTTAAGGCATTTGCACGGTTTTCTCCGCCAACGGCAGAAAGCAGATTTTCACGTTTTATATCAGATTGGGAAAGCTTTGTATATTCAACTGACAGCTCTTTAAGAATCTGCATCGGTTCTTTTAGAGAAGCAGCACCGTTTTTAACGGTATATAAGGACACGCCTAAGTCTTCACATGCTTTTTTATATTGCGAAAGGGATTTTGCATCAATAATGCTTTCGCCATCCAAGGCATTACCTGATATCTGCTGTAAGTTCATTAAAATGGCCTTGAAAGCATTTCCGATTTCAGAGCCGCTGTTTTTAGTAACGGCTATCATTGTGCCTATGGCAGCCGTTATTTCATCTACCTTCATTTGGGAAGAAGCTGCCTGTGAACCGACTATGGACATAGCCTCAGCTAAATCGGTCATATTGACCATATTTTTGTTTGTAATATTATTTGCTCCATCTAAGGTCTCTGTAAGCCTGTCAACAGAGCCGTTCATATTAAAAGCAGCATCTGTTGCGGTAATATACTTATCTGAAAGCTCTGCTGTCATATCACCGACACACTGAACGGCAAGAGACAGTTCGGCAAGACTTTCAGCATTTTTGTAGCCTGCACTTGACATTTTCTGTACGGCAGATAGATAATCTGTTGCAGTTTTAGCATATTTACTAGCAATTTCAAAGGAGTCATTACCAAGCTGTTCTAATGCTGATTTAGATAGAGAATTATTTGTTTTACTGATTTGCGTTAAATATGTATTAACGTCTTTTAATTCGGATATAGCTTCTTTTGTTTCGGATATAATTTTTTTGGCAGCATTACTTAAAGATAACCAGGAGGTAAAGCTTTGCGCAGCCTCCTTTAGCTGGGTCTGTAATGCTGAAAATAGATTATTATTAGCCAATTTATCACCATCCTCATATTATATAGTAGTAGTTTTTATAGTCCCTCTCCAGGGACTGTATGTTACAATTTTTATCGATTCTGTAAAGTACTGATTATTTAGTTTCCGCATCAGCAGGCATTGTTTCAACTACAGAGTGAACCACTACCTTTTGTATGTCTTCAGGACTCATATTAGCCATATACTGTAAAATCTCAATTAACCTTGTCTGGTCGGCTACTAATTTATCAGCAACCTCATCAAGAACTAATTTAATTAATTCTTCACCGTTAAGAGATTTTGCGGCCGTAACTAAGTTCTGAATAAAATTTAATGTATCAGCTTTATTTTCTAAAAAATTTCTAATGGCAGGCAAAGCAGCAGCAGCCATTACTGATAACTCTCTTTTTGCAAGCTTTTTGTTCCTTCTGTATTCTGAATATTCTTTAAATCTTTTTATCATGTAATCCTCCGTAAATAAAATAAATTTAAAATTAAAAACCTTCTTTTAATTTCTGTCTGTATGATTCGTTAATAAGCTCCATTGACAGTTCAACTTCACCATTCTCAAGACCATGTTCCTCTAAAAGCTTCTCATATTTTTCATATGTATGAATACAGTGCTTATAACTATCCTTGTTACAGGGTCTGCATTCTGAAACTGTTGTGGCAAAATTATTAATTTCCCATCTCATATCGTTTATCTCTTTATCAATAAACATATTGGTGAGTTTTTTTATGTCATTTTGCATTTCTTCATCATGCTTTTCTAATTTTGCCATATCTTTATTATGCAATTTTTGCAATGCAGATAAATTGTCAGAAGTTCTTATCAGTAATTCATGGTCCTCATGTTTTTTCCTGATTCCTTTTATTTCAAGTCCCAGTTTTTCAACTATCCATTCAAATAGGGATACAACTGATTTGATTCCGATAAGTACAATTAGAACTGATAAAAAAAGGGAAACAAAATCAATTTGTGTTAATCTTATAATTTCTTCCATTTATTATCCCACCTCATTGCTTTGTATTTATTTCAATCCCTAATATTTTGCACAATGAAGTAAGGGATTTTCCGACATATAAAATTATTGCACTGTTTATTATGAAATCAGGTGTAACGCCGATAGAGGATAAGTCGGTTTTTTCAAAGCAATAAGCTAATCCTAAAAATGAAAAGGCTACAATAACTGCCTTGATTATTCCGTATATCAGTTTTTTTGAATCAAAAGACAGGTTTCTTGTTCCTACATTATAATAAAGTCCGACTCCGATATTTATAGAAGCTGATATGAATAGAATCGGTAATAAATCTAAAATTTCTTTCATTCTTGTCTCCTAATTCTTTGGTAATAAGTGATTACACTTATTTTCGTTTGTCTGTTATTTATTGTTTATTATTTTTCCAATAATTCCATGCTTTTTCTGTTTCAGGCTTGTAGTAATAAGCAATCAGCTTGCCGTTATATCCTTCATCAATCCATACAGGCTGACATTTCATAACTGCATATTGGACAATTTGTTTGATATTGCATAACTTAATCAGATTACTCTCACCATAAACCTCTTTAACGTCTTCAAATGTTTTACATTTAAGCAAATTTAAATTTTCCACCTTTCTTAGCAGAAACAGTAAAAAAAAGGGATAACAAAACCTTTAGTGAATTGCTATCCCTTTAGATAAATTACAATTCTCTATTCATTATTTCTGCTTTTATATTAGAGTCAAAGACCCTGCAGCAATCAGTTTTTGAAATTATTATTCTTCAATAAGAACTAAATCTAACATATTATCATCACTGTCTGACATAAGGTCACAAGTGATTGTAATACTGCCCGGATCACCATTGTTTGAAAAGCTTAAGGACATATTAGACTGTGGAGCAACCTTGTATGCTGTTAACTTATATGGAAGTACTTCATCATCTTCAGTCTTCATAACAGTATCGCCGTAAACAATAAAGTTCTTAGGGAAGCTTGTAGATTTGATGTTAATTCTCTGTACTCCTTCAGAAACTTCCTTCATGTAATAAACAACTACCTTATCACCGGCGGTAAGAGCAGTAGTAAGTGTAATTGCTTTATCAGCAACGGTGCAAGCTAATTCAGTACCGCAATCGTCATCTGCCTTGTATACAACAACGCTGCCTGCAACAGGTATATCATTAAGTGAAATGCCTGTACCTTCATCATCTACAACAGCTTCAATTCTTGTTACAAACTTAGCAGATTTAGTAACTTCTCCACCTGTAATCAGCTGCCATAATTTAACAGTCTGAATCTGTGTTTCAATAGTAATAGTACCGCCTCTTTCACCGGAGAACTGTACTCTCTTAGGATGTCCCTTGCCACCGTAAGCAAATACAGATTCACCTGTAAGCTCAGTAGTTGAAACATTTGCGAAGTCTAAATTAAGAAAAGGTTTCTTTGTAGAATAATCTACAAAAATGAGGTCACATACCTCTCTGTTGGCCATATTTGGATTTGCCATAATAAATTCCTCCTTTTGTGTGTGTTTATATATATTAACAGACTCTTTTACAAGTCTTGGTTAATATTATCTATTCTTTTGTACCAGGCGTTTGCATCGAAGTAATTGTCCTTATTACCCCAGGCTGCAACACTCATGGACTGAATATCATAAATACTGTTGTTTGAAAGACGCAAAAAGCAGTCCCAGACCTGAAAGACAGTCAAGTCCCAAATATTTAAGATATTGAGAGAATGACTTTTGTTGGCAACGGCAGATATAATATTTCCTAATTCCATATTTTTATCTGATTTGCTTTGTTTTGCTTTCACAGCCCTTCCTTTTTGGAGCTTTTTCATTATCTCCAAAGCTTTTTTGCTTTTTACTTTTGATAAATCTTCCTTATGCTCAGATTTAATACAATTACGCTGAAATATTAAATCACATATTCGGGAATAATTTTCTTTTGTGATAATACCGACAACTTCTTCGTTGTCATATATTAAGAAATTTCTGTTTTGAGAAGAATAAGTTACGGTTTCTTTAATAAAGAAATTTAATATGTTTTCTAATAAAGCCGTAGACTGTTCATTCATAATTAATAAATCAAAAATATTAATTTGTGATTTATCTTCTTTAGATAATGCTTCATATTGCTCTGCCTTATCAAGCATAGCGAAATATGCTTTTAAATCCATCAGCAATATGCTTAAATAATACTGATATGTATTAAAGCCAATGGAGGATATATCCTTTAATCTGGGTGAAATAATTCCACCTGATTTTTGAATATATATTGGGTCCGGTGATAATAATTCAAAATAACTAAGCTGCAAAATATCACCTACCTGACATTATTTTTTCTGCGATAGAAGGATTGATATGTATAAGACAGGCATTTTCCATAGAATTTAGTATCAGGAACATATTGATTGAGTGGAGTTATTTTGCTTAAATTCATATTTCCGATAGAATAGTTTTCTTTTATTGTATCAGAATTAAAAATTAATGAATTTATTACCTGAACCGCACTGTCAATCCTGTTTCCGTATACACCCGTCGGGTTATAATAATTTTTATCTGTTTCAGATAATTTAGTTAAATCTTTATGACATACAACCATAATATCAACACTGACTTCTTTAATATGCTGGTTTTCAATTTTTGATAAATATGTTTCTATGAAAACAGCACATCTGTTGTCGGTTATAGCTCCTTCCATGTATGGAGCATCAAAGCAATGTCCCATAAGTGTTGCTGTTTCTGTCTGACCGTTTATGTCTTTATCAAACGTTCCGCCATACCAGTTTTGTTCCAATGTAAAATGGGGATTATCTAATGTAGGCATAATGAGTTTTGTAACATCCTTTGAATCACATAATAAGGACATAAGACTTTCCTTAATCCTGCTCATATCAGAGAGAGGACCATAATATTCTGCTGCCATAATACACCTCCTTAAATTGTATTAAAATCACCTGCAAAATGCTTTATGCTTTTTTGCGGACTTTCCAAACAGAAGAGAGTGGCAGACATATATTTTTTGTCTGCCCGATAATATATGGATATAAGATACATATGGTGGCGCTGCAAGAATAGCAGCACCACCATATGGAATAAGAAATAAGAGAAGAGACATAACTTAAAATCTAAAATATTCTGTTTAATGCAGCATATTATTTATCAAAATACCCATTTAGTTTTCGATTGTAATATCTGGTAACCTTTGCTTTTGTATGGATTCTGGGTTTGCAGACAATATTATCATATGTATGAATTTCTCTTTCCGGAATATAGTTGCATTCCAGACACAATCCGTCTAATAATTTGATAATTGTATTTTGTGATGGAGTAGTAGAGGATAGATGATTAAAAATAATATCCTCAGCCGATTTAAAAACTTTTTTTACTGTTGCTGCATTGATATTTTCTTTATCTGCAATCTGTTTTACGAGATTTTCCTGTGTAACTATCAAATAACTTTCTTACCTCCCAAGGTTCATTTAATGCACTAAATGTATCAGGAATAATGTCATTATTTTTTTATAAGTTATATCCTTTCCCATAATGACACAAACGTAATTTTTAAATAGTACATTATTAGTGGGTTAAAATATTTTTCTCTAAAAAATACAGTCCACCGTAAATGGTCTGATTTGATACCCCCTACATTTTATTTTTCCGGTATCTTTGCATTTCGAGTCTTTTAAGTTCCCTCTTATAAATAATTAAACAATTGGGACATCTGCAGGATTTATTATCCTTAGAATCTACCTCAATCCATTCTCCACAATCGACACATTGAATAAATTTAGTTTTCTTTATTTTAAGATTTTTTTCTAAATTATTTACGATATATTGACCATAGCAGAACCAAAGCAGCTGTTTGTATCTTTTTTTCCTACCATATAAATACTCAATTAACATATCTGCAATAGTTTCATCGGAATATCCCAATTTACTGAATTCCTCCCTGATTTTTAAGGCTACATAATGTAAATTATCAACATATTCATCTTTCATATTAATCATATACCGATATTGTCTGTTTAAGGAAGCATATAGTTCGCAGACTTCCTTATTGCAAATAATATTTTCATCAGACATCATCTTTTGATATTCAATTTCACCAAGCTGCATTCCTCTTGTATTAATATGTTTATTTGGTATGGTGTCATAAATCTTATTAACAAGACTCTGATTACGGTTTTCTACCTGTTCATTTTCTTTATCCTTTGCATATTTAAAAAATGCCGGTAATTTATGTTTAGTAAATTTTGATACAATAGGATTAAACCAATCCGGTCTTTTTGGCATATATAAGGTTTTTGCACTGTCAATACAGAAATTGTTTTCCATACATAGCAGTTTTACAACGTCAACAGCCTCCTGTTTTTCTTCATTACTTCCGGTTATAAATATATCGCTGTTCCAAATCTTGGAAATGTTGTTGCTGTAAATACCAATATTGCCATGAGTAAATGCCGTATTAAGTCCTGCATATATTGTTTTGTTATTAAGCATGGTCGGCTCTGATTTTTTCATATTGTAATAGAGCGGTACAACATCTTTCATATTCCGTTCTGCGATGGTGATAAAATCCTTATCTGCTACAACTAAAGCTTTATCGCCGTCAACGTCATACATCAGAATCTTACTGATTAAATCATGTGTACTTGCATAAATACCGTTAGTAGTAAACCATTCTCTTATTTCTGATGCCCTATTGTCATTTGCCCTGCCTGCGATATTATTTCTTATGGCATGCTCCTTATATAAATGCGGACTTCTAAGGCAATCCAGTTTATCGTTCTGTCTGAACAGCCAACAGAATACTTCATTATCCGCAAGCAGTCCTTTTGGCTCTTTAACATGACCAAACCAATATTCACAGGCAGCATAGTAGTCAGGAAGCAGGAAGGTGTATTTCCCTGTTACTTCAAGCTTTCCGCTCCGATATTTATTTATAAGACTATCCTTAACCTCACGAATTACATCTTTTGCATATGTATCACCAAGAAGTGGAGGATACATCTTAACTGCCTTCTGGAATGGTGACATATTTGTGTTATATGGTGTTATACCGAGAATATCCATCATGGTTTCCTTTGAATTGCAAATGCTGTTAATGCGTTCCGATGATTTTTTAGTAAGTATGCCGATTTCTTCATCCGATACATCTGTAAGTGTCTGTAACATCTGGTAATTTATTTTAGCATTCTTAATTCTGTCTTCTTCAATATTACATCTTCCGGCACTGCAATTATATTGCTTAAAAAAACTCTTATATTCCTCCCAGGAGTCATAATACTTATACATTTTAAACTGACTTTTGGTAAATATTATCTGAATTTCTTCTTCAATAATATTATGCTTTTTACCGTAAATATCATGGATTACAGGAGAAAAGCCATTAACCTTGATAAATTTTCTAAAATCAAATACTCCTAATAATCCCTTAATCCATGGAGCACGAAACATAAAGTTTTTGGAAGAGACTGAAGGTAATATCATACCGGCACCGTCAGTGTGAGGAATTGGTACATAATCGGTTTTCCTTGTAATTGAGTAATCATTTTCATCTACAAAATCAAAAGTTCCATATACATTTGTTTCAAAATCGTCAATAACAATGGATTTATCAATATCAAATTCCTTCCATTCATCAGTAGCAGAATTGGTAAGCGCCATATAGGCAAGGTGTTTATTTACATTATTACCGCCCTTTGAATTGATTCTGTCGATTGTAAGACCGCACATAATAGTTTTTTCTATTGCATTCCATACGCTTTCTTTAATAAATACGGCTTTTTTCTTACGGATCTGTCCGGCTGACGAAGTATAATATTTGTATTTTTCTCCTTTATACATAAATCCGTAAAATGATATATCCTTAAATATATCAAAGTAATATACCTGTACAATTATAAGTGTATCCGTCAATTCATCCTGTCTGATACCGATAGTTCTGCTTAGGGCAGAATCAAACATTGAAATTATATTATTGTCATTTAAGCTGTTGTCCTTAATATATCGGATATGGTCTTTACCGTCTGTCAATTCGTTCTGAGAAGCTTTATGTGATAAAAGAGCAAGTAACTGTTCCTTTGATTGCTTTGCTTTTTCCTGCTTATGTTTAATCAGTTTTATCCAATGTAAATATTTTTCAACAATATTATGGGATGAGTCAATAATATTTACATTTTCTATTTTATTTTTCTTTAGGTTTTTAATATCCTCCTGTGAATAACCCGATTTTTTTAATTCCGTTTCAATTTCAGGAAGTTTGTTATTAATATAATTTCTTTCCCTTCGATATTTAAAGTTCATATCATGCAGATATTTTTCACGATTGCTGTAAAAATGACCTGTATCTACTGAATATATATTTATCTGTTTATCTAAAATATTAATCACCTCTTTTAATTTTTTGTATTAATAATACTTACCTTTCCAGCCATACCTCCCAATATCCGTCGCAATATTTTGTCCTTAAATCATCAAAGTGAAATTTAAGTAAATCCGTAATCTGATATATGTAATAACAATAATCAATCTGTCCGCTTCTGATGTTATTTAAAACATCATTTATAAATAAACAATATTCCTGCCAGTTTGTTTTTCCGTTATATACACCCTGTGTTTCTTCATTCCGGCTTCCGGCTTCTTTTGAATAGCTGCCGGAAAGCTTTTTTGTGTTTTTATCATATGGAGTTATAAACAGCTTTCTTATATTAAATTCCTTTTGCCATTTTTCATCGGTCAGGTCCGAAACCGGTCTGCCGTTTGTATTTGATATAATTTTCATTTTTCTTAATTCTTCTAAAGTCATATTTTTATATTCCTGTTCTTCCTTTCGTTTATTTTGCTTGCTGATAAGTTCTGATTTCAGATTATTTGCAGCTATCTGATTAGTAATTCTCTTTTTATATGGTGAATTAGTATTAAAATCTTCAATATTAATTTCACCTCCAAAGGAAGAGAGTTTTTTGTTATTAATTTCCGTCATAATGTATTGCTCCTTTAAAGTAAAAATTTTGATTAATATGTGTTCTGTTAATATTTCTACATTTTAAAATTAAAATTCCGAAAATTTTTCAATATATGTTTTCTGAATTTTTAAATCAGAAGTAATTATGATTATTGTTGAAACACAAACTTAAGGTTTAAAGTTTCTTTAAATCTTATTTCTCATAATTTTTGTAATAGTGATTTTGATGATAATGCGAAAGACAGTTCTTATATAGAATATTTTTATATAGGATAATTGTGTCCGGTACTGATTATAGGACATAAAAAATGGTAATATTTAGATACTCAATAACTTATATACATTTTTAAAATAAGAAATAAAATTTGTACCTTGACAACGGAAAATGGTTTAAAAGATATAAAAGAATATATGAATCCATCATAATAACAGCTTATAAAAAAGTAATATTATAAGGAAAGGAAATATTCATAATAATTATTGAGTAAATATTTAATCGAACAAATGTTCTAAATGTGATTGACAAAAACGAACATATGTTCTATACTTGCTATTATTAATAGAACAAAAAGAAAGTCTTCTTACAGGTATACACACCATAGTGTGGAGAAAGGAAAACTATAGAAAGTTATATATAATTTAATGGAAAGGTGGCTCAATATGGAACAAATATTAATTACATATTATGAAAATAATGCAGGAAAGCTTCATAAAATGGTTGACAGGATTTTATTACAGTTCGGAGGGTTATCAGACAAGGATTCAGATGATTTCTATTCGCTTGCAAATGAAGTATTTGTGGATGTTATTAAGAAATATGATAATTCAAAACCGTTTGATGGATTTTTGTATTCCTGTCTATCGAATAAAATTAAAACAGAAATAACAAGAAGAAACAGGGAAAAACGAAAGGCTGATATAATGTCTGTTTCAATTAATACATCTATTGATGATAGTTTTACCATAGGTGATATACTTATTGACAGCTTTGATATGGATAAAGAAATTTTTGAGAAAAAAGAAGAAAGTTACAGTAAGAGAATGCAGCTATATCTCAGCAGATTGTCCGAGCTTCAAAGGGAAGTACTAAGACTGACTGTTGCAGGGTATTCACACGATGAAATTAAACAGGAATTACATATAAGTGAAAGACAATATTCAGACTGTAATTCAGCAATACATTCATATAGAAACGTATCGATATTATTTTAGATAAGATAAAAAACTCAATGAAGTCTTTAGCTTCAAAACGGTTCATATGATAAACGTACAAAAGATAAGGAGAAATTAAAAATGGCAAGACCACGTAAACAAACTTATACTATGGAAATGTATTTAAGAAAAATAAAAGATGGTGATATTGATAATAATGCAGATGTACAAAGGAAATTTGTTTGGAGTAATGAACAGATTAATGAATTAATTGTAACAATTCTTACAGACGAATATATTCCTCCTATTATTCTTGGGGAAGAAGATAACTCACAATTACATATTGCTGATGGAGGTCAAAGAAGCTCAGCATTAAATAAATTCAGATATGGCAATTATAAGATTACAACATCTATTGAAGATTCCATTATTCCATATAAGAAGAAAATCAAAGATGAGAACGGAAATATAAAATGGGAGGATACAACCTTTGATATTAAAAATAAGACATATGAAAAACTTCCTGATGAATTGAGAAAGAAGTTTAATGAATACCAGATAGAAACTGTTATCCATGAAAACTGTGACAGTCACAAAATTTCAAAATATATTAAAAGATATAACAATCATACATCTATGAATACAGATCAAAAAGCCTTTACATATATTGATAAATTCGCCAGACATATTCGTAAAATTTTAGATAGCAGGTTTTTTCTGGATTACAGTGATTATTCAGAACAGGATAAAGTAAAGGGAGTGGTTGAGAGGATTGTTATTGAAACAATAATGTGTACAAACCACCTTGATAAATGGAAAAAACAGCCGAAAGCAATTTGCAGATATCTAAATGACAATGCAGTCATGGAAGAATTTGAGAGATTGGCATATAATCTGCACAGATTGGAAAAAATAATAACAGATGATACAAAAGATATATTCAATAAAAAAGATTCTTTTATATTTTTAACATTATTTGATAAGTTTACGGGACTTGGAGTTGAAGATATTTATTTTGCGGATTTTCTTAGAGAATTTAAAAATAATATAAGACTTGTAAAGAGAAATAATGACGGTATGCTCTTTGATGAAATTGATAAAGATAAAAGCACAAAGGATAAGCCGGTTATTATTGCAAAATTAAATATGCTTGAGAGTTTATTGTTGGAATATTTACATATTAATAAAAATAATTCAGAAGAAGTCAGTATTCTTGATTTTATAAAGGAGAATGTAAATCAGGAAGTAGAAAACAGAGATATTCAGGATTATCAGGAGGATTTTGAAATTCTGACTCTTGATGTAGATAATGAAAATAAATTATGTGATAAAGAAAACAGACTATCACTTCTGGCAATTATAGCTTATGGGTATAAAGAAGATATAAGGATAGATAACTGGTTCCTTGATTATTTTAAAAGAAACTCTACATATAAAAGAAACCAAAAAGAAAATTTTATGCATATGAAAAAAGATTTAGACAGGTTTATAGCTGATGAAGCCAGAAAAAGCGCATAGAAGACATAAGGTCTTGCCTTTTTATTTTTATTGTGCTAAAATATGCAAAATACTAGTAACTTGCTTTTATACTATGTAGTATTGTTTTAGATAGCTGCATTGTAATATGTACAAATTAACATATATTGTGAATTTGTAGAATTTTCTAAGAAGAATAAAGTTACTATAATAAAGTAAACGGGCAAAGATTTTAACATAGCCTGTGGACAGTTAAGAAATAGTTTCTTAAGCAATAAAAACCAGAAGAAAAGGAGGGAGAAGTTTGAAGGCATTTGCACTTACAGATGTAGGTAAAAACAGGTTGACAAATCAGGATTATGTATATTGCAAGTCAGATGCAGTAGGTAATCTCCCAAATATTTTTATTGTAGCAGATGGTATGGGAGGACATAAGGCTGGAGATGTAGCTTCTGTTACAGCAGTAGATGCAGTACTTAAATCTATAAATAAAACATCAAAAACAGATGTTATCTCTATAATCGAGGAAGCTATTTTTATATCAAATAAAACTTTATATGAAAAATCAAAAACCAATGCAGAATGGGCAGGCATGGGAACTACCTTAGTATTGGCTACAGTATTGGAGGATACAATGATTGTAGCTAATGTAGGTGATTCAAGACTATATCTTATTGATGATAATATTCATCAGATAACACGAGATCATTCATATGTTGAAGAAATGGTTAGCATAGGTGAAATTGATAAGTCCGAGGCAAGAACACATTCTAAAAAGAATATTATTACAAGAGCGATTGGTGTTGAAGAAAAAACACATGCAGATTTCTTTGAAGTTCAGTTCAAAAAAGGTGATAAACTGCTTATGTGCTCAGACGGTCTTACAAATATGGTAGAGGATAAGGATATACTTTCTGTTGTAAAAGAGGGTAAGGAATTAGAAGCTACTATACATAAGCTTATAGACTTAGCAAACGAAAGTGGTGGCAAAGATAATATAGCAGTATTGATTGCCGAGTTATAATATATTTGTATTGTGAAAGGAAATTTTTGAAATGATGATTAGAAAAGGAATGTTTATTGGTGATAGATATGAGATAATAGACAAAGTCGGTTCTGGCGGAATGTCTGATGTATATAAAGCAAAAGACCATAAGCTTAATAGATTTGTTGCCATTAAAGTATTAAAGAGCGAATTTAGTGAGGATAAGAATTTTGTATCTAAATTCAAAATCGAGGCTCAGTCGGCAGCAGGTCTTGCACATCCAAATATCGTAAACGTATATGATGTAGGAGAAAATGAAAATCTCCATTATATAGTAATGGAGCTTATAGAAGGTATCACTTTAAAGAAATATATAGAGAAGAAAGGCAAGCTTGCAGTAAGAGAAGCAGTGAGCATTGCTATTCAGGTAGCTCAGGGTATTGAAGCGGCTCATAACAATCATATTATCCATAGAGATATTAAGCCTCAGAATATTATTATTTCAAGAGAGGGTAAGGTTAAGGTAACAGACTTTGGTATTGCAAGAGCAGCCTCTGCAAATACCATTAATTCAAATGCAATGGGGTCTGTTCACTACATTTCACCTGAGCAGGCAAGAGGCGGATATATAGATGAAAAGAGCGACATATATTCACTTGGTATTTCTCTGTTTGAAATGCTTACGGGTAAAGTGCCTTTTGAAGGTGATTCCACAGTTCAGATAGCATTGGCTCATATACAGGAAAAGATGCCTGATCCTAGGGCCTATGTAAAAGATTTACCTATCAGTGTAGTCAGAATTATTGAAAAATGTACGCAAAAGAAGGCGGACAGGAGATATTTAAAGGTTTCTTCACTTATTGCGGATTTGAAAAAATCCTTAGTTACTCCGGATGAAGATTTTGTAGTTATAGCACCGGCTGTAAACAATGATTCTACGATAATGATAACAGGAGATGAGATTTCCGTAATACGCAAAGAAGCAGAAGCTGCTGCCGGTAATACACCAGAGAGTGAAGAAAATGATGATTCGTTAGATGAAACTGATGATGACGAGGATGATGTTTTTGGAGATGAACAGGAGGACGATTCTAATCCAAAATTAGATAAGATAGTTGCTATTTCGGCAATAGTTGCAGCTATTATAGTTTTAATTATAGGTATATTAATAGTTACAACAGTAGTTAAAGGTTGTGGTGGCGATGAACCGGAAATTCCACAGGAGTCTACAACAGACGGTAAAACAACTATAGTTCCGGATGCTATCGGAAAAACACAGGAAGAAGCTATCCAGATGTTAAAGGACGCATATTTAGGATACAGGATTGTCAGCGAAAACAACAATACTATTGAAGAAGGTCATGTTATAAGACTTTCTGAGGATGTAGGTTCAGTTGTTGAAAAGCAGTCAACTATTGTTATTACAGTAAGCCTTGGTGCTGAAGCCTTTGATATTCCACCGGTTGTTGGTCTTGATAAGACAGAGGCCAAGGAATTATTAGAAAGTGAACAGTATGGTTTACAGGTTGAAATTGAATGGGAACCAAGTGATGATATAGAAGAAGACATAGTTATGTCAACTAATCCGAAAGCACCTACTCAGCTTAAATATGGTGATAAGATTACCCTTACAGTAAGTTTGGGACAGGATACCAGTGATGTACAGGTGCCTTCACTTAAAAATCTTTCAGAAGCAGAGGCAAAGGATGCTCTTCAGGAAAGAGGTCTGGTACTTGTAGTTAAGGAAAGAATAAACAGTTCAACTGTATCATCAGGAAAGATTATCAGTCAGGAAATTGCAGCTAATACAACTGTTCCAAGGGGAACTGAAATTAATGTAACCATGAGTATTGGTCCGGCTGAAACTTCAAGTAAGGAGCCTGATACAACAACACAGGAGCCTACAACAACATCAGCAAAAGAATATACGGTTATATTCGCTGCATTTAATATTTCAAATCCACCGGAAAAGGAAACAGATGAAAACGGAGATGAAATAGACTATGTAGTAGAAGCTTATGTTTCTTATAAGGATAATGGTACCGGAGATAATGTAAGTGCAAAGGTAACTGAACAGCTTGGAAATAATATTACAGATACATGGAATCAGGGTCAGATTTCCCTTACAAGATCAAATTGTGTCAGTGGTCAGGAGGCTACTTTAACGGTAACTGTTAATGGAGCAACTGTATATACAAATGTAGCAGTATTTCGGTAAAAGTAGGTAGTTTAATTGACAGGAAAGATTATAAAAGGCGTTGGAGGATTCTACTATGTACATGTTGTACATAGTGGAATCTTTAAATGTTCCGCCAAAGGAATTTTCAGATACAAGAAGATAAAACCATTAGTGGGCGACAATGTAAAGCTTGAAATTATAAGTGAATATGAAATGACCGGAAATATCACTGATATTTTGGACAGAAGTAATGAACTTATAAGACCTGCTGTGGCAAATATTGATCAGGCATTGGTAGTTTTTGCAGTAAAAAGTCCAATGCCTAATTTGAATTTACTGGATAGATTTCTGGTAATGATGGAAACCAGAGGAATAGATACTGTTATATGCTTTAACAAGGTTGATTTGGCAGATGAAGAAGAATTAAGTAACCTGAAAAGCATATATATGAAAGCCGGGTATAAGGTGATATTTGCCAGTGCAAAGAATGGCTATGGTATAGATGAGGTTAAAAATGTATTAAGAGGAAAAACTACCTCATTGGCAGGACCTTCAGGAGTAGGCAAATCTTCAGTGATTAATGCCGTTACAAGTAACGAAATTGTAAAAACGGGCGACATTAGTAAGAAGATAGAGAGAGGAAAGCATACTACAAGACATACGGAAATTTTAAATATAGAGGATAATACATATATAATGGATACGCCGGGATTTAGTTCCATGTATGTATGTGAATGTGAAAAAGAGGAGCTAAAGCAGTTCTTTCCGGAGATATATAAGCATGAAGGTGAATGCAGATTTAATGGATGTGTACATATAAATGAGCCGGATTGTGCAGTTAAAAGTGCCATAGATACCGGCATCAGTACAAGCAGATACGAGAACTACAAATTAATGTTTGATGAAATTAAGAATAAGAAAAAATACTAAGAGGTAGTACAATGATAAAATTATCACCGTCAATTTTGGCTTGCGATTATAATATTTTAGGAAAACAGGTAAAGGAAGCGCATGAAGCAGGTGCTGTATATATGCACTTAGATGTAATGGATGGTCTTTTTGTTCCGAGTATTTCATTCGGCATGCCGGTCATAAAAAGTCTTCGTAAATCTACAGATGTGATATTTGATACACATCTTATGATAAAGGATCCTATTCGGTATATTGATGATTTTGTTGCATCAGGTTCAGATATTATTACCTTTCATCTCGAAGCTACCAATGAAGTAGAAGCTACGATTGATAAAATAAAAGCAGCAGGTATAAAAGCAGGAATAGTCATTAATCCTGAAACGCCTGTAGAGGAGATTAAGCCATATCTTAATATGGTGGATATGGTGCTTATAATGTCTGTACATCCGGGCTTTGGCGGTCAAAAATATATTGAACAGTCCACGGAAAAAATAAGGAAAGCAAGAAAACTAATAGATGAAACAGGCAGAAATGTTGAACTTGAAGTAGATGGTGGAATAAATCTGTCAAATATAGATGAAGTATTAGAGGCAGGTGCTAATGTAATTGTAGCAGGTTCAGCAGTGTTTGGCGAAACAATTACAAAAAATGTAAAGGAATTTCTTGAAATTTTTAATAAATTTGAAAGAGGATAGAAATGAAAGCAGTATTGATTATTACAGGTGGTGATATAGATAGGAAGTTTGGAAAGGACTTTCTTACAGAGCATGAGTATGAGGAAATAATTGCAGTAGATGGAGGACTGGCGTTTGCATATGAAGCAGATATTAATCCAACCTATATTGTTGGGGATTTTGATACAATAGATAATGATATTTTGAGAAAGTATTACAGTTCAGATAATACTGATAAAAACGATACTAAAATTATAAGGCTAAATCCGGTTAAGGACAGTACTGATACGGAAGAAGCTGTGAATCTGGCTATAAAGCTGGAAGCCGGTATTATTCATATATTAGGCGGAATAGGAAATCGGCTTGACCATTCCCTGGGGAATCTGTTTTTACTTAAAAAATCATTAAAGAATGGTGTTAGCGCAACTATTTTTACACAAAACAGTGAGATATATATGATTGATAAAAAGACAATTATTGAAAACACCCATAAATATAAATATATTTCATTTATTCAGTTTGATGGAAATGCAAAGGGAGTAACGCTAAAAGGATTTAAATATAAGATTGAAAATTTTGATTTTGATACGGAGAAAACATACAGACTTGGAATATCCAATGAATTTGACGGAGAATGTGGTGAGGTAGATATAAAATCAGGAGAATTGTTAGTTGTTATGACAAATGATTCCTAATTAAAGGCAGCAGGGTTTTATGAGCCGTAAAATAGAAAATAGAGAAACTCAAAAAATGATTAACTATGCAAATAATGTTTTTTATGGTAAAATGTCTTAGTGAATAAACCTTCGGTTTATTCACTCAACCCATAAATCACTTTATGATTTATGGTATAATAGGCTCGTGAATAAAGCTTCGCTTTATGCGCTCGCCCCATAAATCGCTTTGCGATTTATGGTATAATGTCATCGTGGGTAAGCACAAGGCTTACGCACTAGACCCATAAATCACCTTGTGATTTATGGTATAATATATTGGTAAATTTGTTAGGAGAGGTCATTGACAAAAGTTAAAATGCAGCTAAAAGATTTTTATTATGATTTACCTCAGGAATTAATAGCACAGAATCCTTTGACAGACAGGTCTTCCAGTAAATTAATGCACATAGACAGAACTACAGGTAATGTGACGCATGGAATATTTAAAGATGTATGCGACTATTTAAAACCGGGTGATTGTTTAGTTATTAATGATACAAAGGTAATACCTGCAAGATTATTTGGTGTAAAAGAAGATACAAATGCAAAGATTGAAGTGCTTTTACTGAAAAGAAAAGGTGACAATATCTGGGAAACCTTGGTAAAACCCGGAAAGAAGTGCAGAATTGGCACAAGGCTTGTATTTGGAGAGGGATTACTTACAGGTATTGTAGAGGATGTAGTAGAGGAGGGTAACAGGTTAATAAGATTTGAATATAAGGGTATATTTGAAGAAATTCTTGATAAATTGGGACAGATGCCATTGCCACCATATATTACGGTACAGCTTGAGGATAAGAGCCGATATCAGACTGTATATGCAAAATATGACGGTTCGGCAGCAGCACCTACTGCGGGTTTACACTTTACAAAGGAACTTTTAGAGAAGATACAGGATATGGGTGTTAATATTGCACATGTGACCCTGCATGTAGGACTTGGAACCTTCAGACCGGTAAAGGTGGATAATATATTAGAACATCATATGCATTCTGAGTTTTATATGATAGATGAAGAAAACGCAGCTATTATAAACAGGGCAAAGGAAAGTGGAAACAGAATTATATCCGTAGGGACTACCAGCTGTAGAACTCTTGAGTCATGTGCGGATGATAAAGGGCATATTACAAGCGGAAGTGGATGGACAGATATATTTATATATCCGGGATATGAATTTAAAATAATAGACGGACTCATTACCAATTTTCATCTTCCGGAGTCTACACTGCTTATGCTGGTATCAGCATTTGCAGGACGAGACAATATTATGGCTGCTTATAAGAAGGCAGTAGAAGAGAGATATAGGTTCTTTAGTTTTGGAGATGCAATGATTATAGTTTAAGGTTTAATTATGTGTGAAATAATTTTGCATAAAATAAAATATACGGAGGAATAGCCATGCATGAAAAAAGAAAGTCAAGAAGACTTGATATTGATGTAAAAATTAAATTAAATCAGGTAAAAAATTTGAAGAAGGTTGATGATATAAACAAGGATAAAATCAATGTTACCCTTGTTAATATTTCAAGAGACGGATTAGCATTTAAAAGTTATGAAGAATTAAAGCTTAATACTTTTTATGATGTTAATATTGTATTGTGGACAAAAGAAAACTTCAAATCCGTTATTGAGATTGTAAGAATGGAAAGTATTGATGATGACAATGAGATTTTATACGGATGCAGATTTATTGGTATAAGACCGGCAGATCAGCTCAAAATTCAGATTTATGAGATTTTAAATGATTCGGAGTAAATAATAATTATGGATACATACAGAGTAAGACAGATGAAAAAAAACAGCGAACATATCGTAAGTGTACCCGGGTCAAAGAGTATTACTAATCGTGCGTTATTATTGGCAGCATTAGCAAATGGAAAATCAGTATTAAAGGGTACTCTTTTTAGTGATGATTCCAGATATTTTTTACAGTCTTTAGTAGATTTGGGTTTTGAAATAGAAACAGATGAAAAAAATACTACTGTGACTGTAACAGGATTAGGCGGAAAGCTTCCCAAAAAAGACGGAGAAATCTATGTAGGCAGTGCCGGAACAGCTGCACGTTTTCTTACCTGTATGTGTGGTTTATCCTCCGGAACATATATAATTAATGCGTCAGAGCAAATGAAAAGAAGACCAATGAAGCCTCTTATGGATATGCTTATGTCTATTGGTGCTGAAATTAAATTTTTGGAAGAAGAATTTCATTTACCTATAGCTATTACAGGATGTGGAGATATACAGGGCAGAAAGCGTATAAAACTTGATATTAGTGAAAGTACACAGTTTTTAAGTGCAATTCTTATGACTTCCTCAATGCTTAAGGATGGTCTTGATATTGAGATTACAAGCCAAAAAAAATATGGTTCATATATTGAGATTACTCTAAAAATGATGAGGCAGTTTGGAGCAGAAGTAGAATTTGATGGCAGCAGCTATCATATAGCTTCCAATAGTAGCTATAATAGCATTACATATCAGATAGAACCGGATGTATCAGCAGCCTGCTATTTTTTTGCAATGGCGGCTATTACAGCCTCTAAGATTAAAGTGAACAATATCACAAAATCTTCTATGCAGGGAGATATCAGATTTTTAGAGGTACTGGAACAGATGGGATGTAAAGTAATCTATGAATCCGACGGTGTGACAGTAGAGGGACCAAACGGAAAATTAAAGGGTATAGAAATTAATATGAATAATTTTTCGGATCAGACAATGACACTGGCAGCAATAGCCGTATTTGCAGATTCGGTAACAAAAATTTCCGGTATAGGACATATAAGATTACAGGAAACTGACAGATTAAGTGCAATAGTCAACGAACTTACAAGAATGAATATAAAAACTGAATATGGAGAGGATTACATAAATATATATCCTTCTATGCCGTCTCCGGCACTTATAGAAACATATGATGACCATAGAATGGCAATGGCATTTACTCTTGTAGGCTTGGTGGCAGACGGAATAGTTATTGATAATCCGATGTGTTGCAGAAAGACATTTGAGAACTATTTTGAAATTGTTGATGAGATTTGTGTATAATAAATATACTGATAAGTTGAACAGGCAGGTGTGAAATGGACTTTAGTGATTTTAACAACATAAATATTAAGCTTGGAATTATAGGCTTAGGACTTATAGGAGGCTCTCTTGCAAAGGCATTCAGGGAGGCATTACCGCATTCTGTAATAGTAGCTTATAATAGAAGAGTTGAGCCTAGAAAAATGGCGATTGAAGACGGTACCGCAGATATAGTTACAGCTGAGGTGGATGCGAGTTTTTCAGATTGTGATTATATTTTTTTATGTACTCCTGTAGAGTTTAATGAAATATATCTAAAGAAACTAAAGTCCATTATAAAAGAGGATTGTATTATTACTGATGTGGGAAGTACAAAGTCAAATATTCATGAAGCAGTAAAAGCAGAGAATATGGAAGTAAATTTTATAGGCGGACATCCGATGGCAGGCTCGGAAAAGACAGGATATGAGTTTAGTAATGCATGGCTTTTCAAAAATGCTTATTATGCAATTACACCAACCGACAGGACAGATAATATAAAACTGCAGGAACTTATTCATATGGTAAAGCTCATAGGAGCCAGACCTATAGTTATTGAAGAATATAAGCTGCATGACTATGCTGTAGCGGGAATTAGTCATTTACCGCATATTATAGCTGCCCAGCTTACAAATCTGGTTAAAAGTATGGATACAGAGGATAGTCTTATGAAGACCTTGGCAGCAAATGGATTTAAGGATACCACCAGAATAGCAGCATCTTCACCTGAAATGTGGCAGCAGATTTGTATGACTAATACTGAAAATATTGTGATGCTTTTAGATAAATATATAAAACAGCTTATAGAAACGCGTGACAAAATAGAAAATGGCGATGGAGCATATGTATATAATATGTTTGAGCAGAGCAGTGAATACCGGAATCAGTTTGGAAACAGATTGTCAGGAAATCCCAATGACTTATAAAAGAGACCTGGAAATTTCTTTAACCATAAATTCCTTTGTAACATTTTCTGAAAATCCGTTTCTCCAAAAAAACTTATCATAATGATTTAAAGTAATATATTTTGCTTTAAGCATAAAATAGCCTTTAGATGCAGCCTGTGTTTCAAGATGCTTAATAAGCATAGAACCAAAACCGTTTTTTCTAAAATCCTTTTTGACTATAATATCAGAAATATATAGTGTGCCTTTATCATAGTGTTTTGCAAAAACTGCACCAAAAATATTGCCACGACCATCTGTTAAAACAAAGCTGGTACCGGCACACTCTCTGAATAAATTCATTTGATTTTCTAAAGTTAAGTTACTGAAGGTACAGACTTTTTCAATATCTGCTTCTTTACAGAGACGTACTTTCTTTTCGTCATCCTCATAAAAGGTTATTTCAGGCTCAATAAAATTTCTAAATACTTCATAATAAGTATATTCACGGTCATTTTGTGTAAGATTATTTATTTTTTCAATAAGCTCATTATCATCTACAATTAAATCTACCAGTTCCTTTGAATAGCGTACACCACTGTCTTCAACTAATTCTTTCAATACCTGATTAAAATTTTTTGTTCTCGCATAGTTTCTTCCAAGAGTATCAGTAGCAGTATCTACACAGTCACATATGGTTATAATATCAATGAATATTTTAATCTCTGATTGAGTGTTATCAAAGTAGTCAGGGTATCCACGACTGCCATCAAAAAATTTGTGATGACCAAGAGCAATATCAGCATATTTTGATAAGGCATCAATAGATTTTAATATTTTATAGCCTCTTTCAGGATGTTTTTTAATAACTTCAAATTCAGAGTTTAAAATCTTCCGGGACTGCAGATTTATAATATCCGAACACATAATTTTACCTACATCATGGCATTTTGCAGCATCTACTGCAAAGGTAATAATATCATCCTTGCAATCAATAACATCGTTTACATTTTTTGTACCACACTGGCCAACGAAAAGCCATGGAGCATTATCTACAAAATGACTTGTTGTAAGCTCGGCAAGACGGCTGACCATAATTGAATGAATAGTAGTAGTAACCTGTCGATGTACAAATATATTTTCAATAATTTTAAGAATAACAGCTTTGTCGTTGCTGTGAGTAAAAAGATTGATCAGATTATTTTCAATTACAGTATCAACAAAGGCGGCACCACTATAAAATGGTATATTTGAATAATATTTTGAAATGGTATTAAGTATATTCAGTGATTGCGTAGCATCAGTATATTTCAGTAATTCTGTCAGAAGATAATATACATATGTATGAGACGGATTCATATAAAATAAGTTGCATGCGTCAAAATCACTGTCTGATACCTCATCATCAAATAGAGCTATAAAATTCCAAGTACTATAAGAAAAACCATCTGAAAAACGCATAACATCATGATTGTATTTTTCAAAAAGTAAATCCTTATATTCCTTTAGTGTGATAGTATTAGTAAATAACTTGTATTTATAATATACAACATATATTCGGTCATCAACATCTAAAGAATTACCATATAAATTTAATTGATAACTGTATTCTGACTCTACTAGACTATAAAGCATTTTAGGAGGCTCAATATTATCAGAAATAGCTTTATATACTGCAAAAGCACAAAGATTTTGCAGTATCGAGGTAATTCCCTTAAGCTTTTTTGAAGACAAAAAACCGATAGGGTCAGACTGCCATATGTCAAGTGCTCCTTCAGCATATCGGGTAATTTTCTCATAGTCAGGTGTAGCTTCGCAAATAGAGGCTATAAAACGATGATAGTAAGAACATAAAATTCTAAATTTTCTATAATCCTCCTTGCAGGAGCTTATGTCGGGATACATATAAATAGCTTTAGAAAAAAAATCATCTGCTTCTAAATAATTATTGTGCTCTATAATAGAAATACCCATAAAGTAGTAGCAGTCAAACAGATAAAAATCAGGCCCGTTTTTTTTAAAGTAAGGAATAAGAATCTCTAAAACAGGTTCTACCATGGCTGAATCACTATAGCCCTCAGAAATAAAAAAATCAATATGGGTAATAAAAAGACGGGATAAATTTTCATCCAATATATCAGGGTTTGCTATTAATTCACCAATAACCTTTTCACGTAGCAGTTCATTTTCTACATATAGAGAACGGATAATATTTGATTTTTCACGTAAAGTAACAGACCATTTCTGATAAGAATAAGATTCCTTTAGCAGCTTGGTCTCTAACTTTTTAATAGTGCTTATGCTGTTTTTATAATGATTATATAAATGTTCTATATCTCTGGCATTCATGAATTAGTCCTATATTTACGGAATTTTAGTTTAATAGTTATGATAATGACATTAAAAGTTATTTTACTAAGTGTACTCTTTTATATATTATAAAAAGGGTAAATAGATAAAAATATATTTGTTTATCTATTTACATTGTTTTTAAATTAGTCCCAATTTACTGTTGCGTTCCCAACTGATGCGTTCATCAACACCGCTAAATCCGCAGCATATTTTATAGACTCATTTCCTAATGTAGCCCGAACTTCTTGTTTGGCATCTTCAGTACTTAAATGGTGTATTCCTTCCATGATGCTACTAAAATTCAAACCGTTCTTTGCATAATTCAGCGCCAAGAATATATGGATACAAATATTTTCTGTCAGGCAGAAATCTTCGCCATACCTGTATTCGTTCAAAACAGCAGGAAATATTTGGGTTTCACTGAATCCCATCTGATAAAACCGTTCAAAATCTTCTGCCACAGATTCTTTTAACATATCATATGCAAAAATCACGAGGGCTCCTTTAATTCTAATAATTCGCAATTTGGTAACACAAAACGAATTAGGTATTAAATTATTATATCTATAAATAAATATATTTATATGTAAAGAACTTTTATTATAACTATTTTTATATTATATATTTTTTTTTATTGTATTACAAGAGTAGTCAGCTTTTTAAATAAGAAAACTTGATTGATAATGATAATGCCAAATAAAGAAATAACTTGAAAACAACAATTAATTTTAACTTGTTGATATTATTTTTTCAAGCATATATAATATATACAATACATTTTAGGGGCAGGATAATACATAATAGTATGGAAAACCACAGAAAACTTGAAAAATATTGGTGTGGTTGGTATGGAGACTTGGCAAAAAATTTAATTAAAGATATTTTGAATTTTAATCTAATGTGCTTTATTCCTAAAAATTGAAAAGTACTGATGACAATAAAAATAAGATGAATTGTAATGGAGATTAATAATATGAAAAACATACTGATTATTGATGATGATATACACATTGGAAATTTGCTTGAGGAAACGCTCACAAAAGAAGGATATAGCATTTTGCGTGCGTATTCCGGCACAGAGGCATTATTTGTTTTATCCCAATCAAAGCCTGACCTTGTACTGCTTGATTTAATGCTTCCGGGATTAAACGGAGAAGAGGTACTTAAACAGATAAAAGGAATCCCGGTCATTGTAGTAAGTGCAAAAGTTGATGTTGATAATAAAGTTGACCTACTGATTGGTGGTGCTGTTGATTATGTAACGAAGCCATTTAACACAAAAGAACTTTTAGCACGAATTGCAATACAATTTCGGAATCCTGTAATTGCCGAAACAGTTGCTACTTTATCATTTGATGATATAACGCTGAATATGGATACTCATATTGTGACCATTGGTGAAGATGAGATAAAACTAACGAGAACGGAATATGCTATCCTCAAACAGCTCATGCAACACCCTACACAGGTTATTACAAAATCACTGCTATTAGATCGTATTTGTGAGGATAGTCCGGATTGCACAGACAGTTCTCTAAAAATGCATATTAGCAATTTACGAAAGAAGCTTCGAGAGGTAAATAATAAGGATTACATAGAAGCTGTTTGGGGGATTGGCTTCAAATTGCGTACAGAATAATCTTTACTGTTTCTTTACGATTTTCTTTACCGCTTTCTTTACCATTACTCGGTAAAATGTCAGCATAACATAAACAAAGGAGGTTAGTTTTATGGATTATATTCTTACAACTAATGCTTTGAGTAAGAGCTATAAAGATTTCAAAGCATTAAATGGATTGTCTATGAATGTTCCGAAAGGAGCAATCTATGGCTTTGTTGGAAAAAATGGTGCTGGCAAGACAACTCTTATTCGACTGATATGTGGACTGCAGGAGCCTACATCCGGGGAATATACGCTGTATGGTAGGAAAAACACTGATAAAGAGGTTGTAAAATCCCGCAGAAGAATGGGGGCTGTTGTAGAAACTCCATCTATCTATCTTGATATGACTGCAGAAGACAATCTTAAACAACAATATCGTGTTCTTGGACTTCCGTCTTTTGAGGGAATTCATGACATTCTTAAATTAGTAGGACTTGAGAATACCGGAAAAAAGAAAGCAAAGAATTTTTCTCTTGGTATGCGTCAAAGATTAGGAATTGCAATAGCACTTGTCGGTAATCCTGATTTCCTGATTTTGGATGAGCCGGTAAATGGCCTTGATCCACAGGGAATTATTGAGATTCGGGAACTGATTCTGAAACTCAATCAGGAAGAGCAAATTACAATTTTAATTTCAAGTCATATTCTTGATGAATTGTCAAAGGTTTCAACGCATTACGGCTTTATTGACAATGGATGTATGATAAAGGAAATGAGTGTAGCTGAATTAGAGGCGGCCTGCAGAAAATGTGTTCACATAGAAGTAAGTGATATAAAAGCACTTGCTCGTTTGCTTGACAAGATGAAGGTTGAATATAAAATACTTTCTGACACAACTGCTGACATATATGCTAAGGTTAAAGTGTCCCAGCTGACTCAGGAATTGATGAAAGAAAACTGTGAAGTGTATACAATGCAGGAACATGATGAAAGTCTGGAAAGCTATTATATAAGTCTTATTGGAGGTGGTAAGAATGAATAAACTGTTAGCAGCAAATTTTTCACGTATGTTGAAAAACAAATTTCTTTATATTGGTATTCTTGTCTTGGGTGGAGCAATCGCAATGCAGCTTTATAAGGACTATACATATGTGCAGTCTCATCCGGGTGAAATCATTTCATTAGATATATTTTTGCTTATGTACAGTAAGGTAGCTATCATTATTTCGTCAATTTTTGCAGGATTTTTTATTGGCACAGAATATAGTGATAAAACAATTCGCAACAAAATTATTGTAGGTCATACAAGAATAGCTGTTTATATTGCAAATATGATAACCTGTGTATTGGCAACACTCATTTTCTTTCTTACACCAATGCTGGTTACCGTTTTGGCAGGACTTCCTATTTCAGGGGTATTTACATGGTCTTCGAAGGTGCTGATTCAGACCATATTATGTAGTATTTTAACAGTCATCGCATTTGTGTCGATTTTTATGCCGATTGTGATGTTGATTTCTAATAAGGCAGTCGGAACCATTACCGTGTTAATTATTACTTCACTTATGATATTCTCTGCTGTTGAGGTTGGAGATATGCTTGCAGAGCCGGAAATGATACAAGGAGTTGCAACTATAGGAAGTGATGGGGTTACTATTGAATATAGTGAAGAACCAAATCCCAATTATTTAGAAGGAACAGCAAGAAAGGTTTGGCAAGCGGTATATGACTGTCTGCCGGGAGGACAAATATCACAATATGGTGGTAATACTCTGCCTCAAAACATTTCAATGTTTCCGGTATACTCTTTTATGGTAATATTGGTTTCTTCCGGTGCAGGTATATTGATTTTTCGTAAAAAAAATTTGAAGTAGGTGATATATGGAACTATATTTATGGTTTGTTATTGTTTTTTTAGCATTGCTAGTTATTGCTATGGCTATCAAGATTTATCTGTTGAAAAAAACTGCAAAGGAAATTGCAGATGCTTTTACCGACAGGCTTAAAGCTGATACTAATACACTTATTGATATTTCCTGTAATGACAGATATATGCGAAATCTGGCTAATGTTATAAATATACAGCTTCGTAAGCTTCGTAAGGAGTGGCATCGGTTTCAGAGGGGAAATATGGAATTTAAAGACGCCATTACAAATATTTCACATGATTTACGAACACCCTTAACAGCTATCTTTGGATACTTGGATTTACTTGAACAAGAGAAAACAGAAGATGCAGTTAAGAGATATATCGAGATTATCAGAAATCGGGCAGAGATGCTTAGACAGTTGACGGAGGAACTTTTTCGCTATTCGGTCATTTTGACTGCTGAAAGCAATATGGAAAAAGAGTCTGTCACCATTAATAGTGTATTGGAAGAAAGTATTGCTGCGTTCTATACTGATTTGAATGAACGCAGCATTACTCCTAATATTCAGATACCCGAAGAAAAAGTAATCAGAACACTGGATCGTTCTGCTTTGGCCCGTGTCTTTTCCAATCTTTTGAATAATGCCATTAAGTATAGTGATGGTGATTTAGATATTACTCTATTAGAAACGGGTAAAATCATATTTACCAATACAGCCTCTGGATTAAATGAAGTTCAGGTTGGCAAATTGTTTGACAGATTTTATACAGTTGAAGCTGCCAGAAAATCAACGGGTTTAGGCTTAGCGATTGCAAAAACTTTAATTGAGCAGATGAATGGAACAATATCGGCTGAGTATGAAAATAACAGATTAAGTATCTGTGTTTTCTTACCGTTGCAGGATCTGACTAAAGGCGACATCAAAGAGCCGGATGAAAAGTAAACTTTTATATACAGTTTTTGTGTAACATGTCTATAATTGCTAGAGGGAGCAAGAATTTATTAACTAAAAAAATACGGAAACTCAATAATCTACTAAAAAAATGGCTTATAGTAATAAATTATATGGTATATGCTGTTTTTTCTGAGATATTTAAAATTAAAATATATAATATTATGTAATTGACAAATATATTCAATGTGTTAAAATATAAAAGCTAAATAGAATTTGGCAAAAAAACTGTAAATTATGATTTATAGTTAAATATCAGTCGATGAACTGGAGTATTAAGAGACCTCAAAGCTTAAAGAGAGCTGTCATTTGGTGTAAGACAGCAGCATTGAACTCCCAACTCGCCAGGAAGACCTTTTAGTGAAAACAAGTAGTTAAAAGCGTGTGACTTGCGTTAAAAGTCCATGAGTGCACATTTTATGTGAATTAGAGTGGTACCGCGTGGAAATATCTTCGTCTCTTTTATAGAGGCGTTTTTTTATTATAATTCAGAAAGCTCCTCACTGATTGGGTGAGGCTTTTAATACAGTATTTGAGAGTTATATTACTCTTAATCATAAAGGAGGATTTTATGTCAGAATTGTATAACCACAAAGTAGTGGAAAAAAAGTGGCAGAAGGTTTGGGAGGAAAACAAAGCTTTTGCAGCAACAAATGATTTTACAAAACCAAAGTATTATGCTTTAGTTGAATTTCCATATCCGTCAGGACAGGGACTTCATGTAGGTCATCCAAGACCGTATACGGCACTTGATATTGTAGCAAGAAAGAGAAGAATGCAGGGGTATAACGTTCTATATCCGATGGGTTGGGACGCTTTTGGTCTTCCGACAGAAAATTATGCTATCAAAAATAAAATTCATCCAAAGATTGTTACAAAGAATAATGTGGCAAGGTTTAAGGAACAGCTTCAGGCTTTAGGATATTCTTTTGACTGGGACAGGGAAATAAATACTACAGATCCGAACTATTATAAATGGACACAGTGGATTTTCCTTAAATTATTTAAGGCAGGACTTGCATACAAAATGGAAATGCCTATTAACTGGTGTACTTCATGTAAGGTAGGTCTTGCAAATGAAGAGGTAGTTAACGGTGTTTGTGAAAGATGTGGAAGTGAAGTAGTCCGCAAGGTTAAGAGCCAGTGGATGCTTAAGATCACAGAATATGCGCAGAAGCTTATTGATGACTTGGACAGTGTGGACTATATTGAAAAGGTTAAGGTTTCTCAGAAAAACTGGATTGGCCGTTCAGAGGGTGCAGAAGTAGATTTTAAACTTAAGGACAAAGATGAAACACTAAGAATATACACAACCAGACCGGATACATTATTTGGTGCAACTTATATGGTTGTTTCACCGGAGCATCCGATTATTGACAAGTATAAATCAGAAATTTCCAACTGGGAGGATATAGTTGCTTACAGGGAAATGGCATCTAAGAAATCTGACTTTGAAAGAACAGAGCTTTCAAAGGATAAGACAGGTGTTGAAATTAAAGGAATTACAGCAATTAATCCGGTAAATGGTAAGGAAATACCTGTATGGATTTCAGACTATGTACTTATGACCTATGGTACGGGAGCTATTATGGCTGTTCCGGCTCATGATGACAGGGACTGGGAATTTGCGAAGAAATTTAATCTTCCTCTTATTCAGGTAGTAGGAAAAGAAGGAGAAAGCGTAGATATTAATGAGGCTGCCTTTACGGATGTGGCTACAGGCGTACTTATGAATTCTGATTTTTTAAATGGGCTTGAAGTAAAGGAAGCTAAAAAGAAAATTATAGAATTTTTAGAGGAAAAGAAAATCGGTACAAGAAAAGTAAACTTTAAGCTTCGTGACTGGGTATTTTCAAGACAGAGATATTGGGGAGAGCCTATTCCTTTAGTAAAGTGTGACAAGTGTGGCTTTGTACCTATTGATGAAAGTGAATTACCTCTTGAATTGCCGGAGGTTGACAGCTATATGCCAACAGACAATGGTGAGTCGCCACTTGCAGCTATGGAGTCTTGGGTAAATACTACCTGTCCATGCTGTGGAGGAGCTGCAAAGAGAGAAACAGATACAATGCCTCAATGGGCCGGCTCTTCATGGTATTTCCTAAGATATACAGACCCAACAAATAATGAAGCGTTAGCAAGTAAGGAAGCATTGGAGTACTGGCTTCCTGTTGACTGGTATAACGGAGGTATGGAACATACTACCTTACATTTACTTTACTCACGTTTCTGGCATAAGTTTTTATATGATAACGGAATTGTTCCGACAAAGGAGCCATACCAGAAGAGAACTTCACATGGTATGATTTTAGGTGAAAATGGCGAAAAGATGTCAAAGAGCCGTGGGAATGTTGTAAATCCGGATGACATTGTAAATGATTATGGTGCAGATACACTTCGTACCTATGAAATGTTTATCGGTGCGTTTGATTTAAGTGCTTCATGGTCAGAGGATGGTGTAAAGGGCTGCAGAAGATTCTTAGACAGGGTATGGAAGCTACAGGATATTCTTTCGGACGGTGATGAATACTCACAGGATATGGTTACAAAGATGCATCAGACTATAAAGAAGGTATCCTTTGACTTTGAAAATCTTAAATATAATACAGCTATTGCAGCAATGATGTCACTTATCAATGAGTTTTATAAGAAAAACTCGGTTACAAAGGGTGAATTTAAGACGCTGCTTACATTATTAAATCCGGTAGCTCCTCATATTACAGAGGAATTATGGCAGACAGTAGGATATGAGGGAATGATTTATCAGACTGCATGGCCTGAATATGATGAAGAAAAGACTGTAGAAAGTACTATCGAAATAGCGGTACAGATAAACGGCAAGACAAAGGTAACTGTTCAGATTGATAAGGATGCAGAAAAGGAAGCAGTTATTGATATGGCAAAGAAAGCTTTAGGAGATAAGCTTACAGGAACTGTAGTGAAAGAAATCTATGTACCTGGAAGAATTGTAAATATTGTAGTTAAAAATTAATTATAGGGAATGATTATAATATTAAAATGTCTAATGGGACACTTCACACAGGGAAGTGTCCCATTAGCAGATATATACAAAATATTAGCCTGATTAAGAAACTCAACTTATTTTAGCAGAAAAATATTTTTTACATAAGCTATTTAAATATGTACATTTTATGCCTGCAAAGATGTATACCGAACAGACATATGGCGATGCTTATAATACCTGAGATTATAAGACATAAGTAAATATTTGTTGAAAACATTGAAACAAATTCAACAGAATACATCATCGTAGGCAGTGGAAGATAGTGTAACAGCATAATTCCAAGTGAACGCTCTCCTATATATTCTAAAGGTCCAAAGCTTTTTATGGCATAAGATATAAGTGTAATTCCCAAAGAACCAAGTACGGAGCATATAAAATATAAGGTAGACGATTTGGCAAAAGAATACTTGCCCAAATTAAAAAATTGCAGTACTATCTCATTTTTGGTCTTATAGCATATGAAAAATAGAGCGGTAATGCAAAGAATACCTATTATCAGACTTGGAACTCTTTTTAATTTCTCTAATATTTTCAGTTTTGCAAAACAGTATCCCATAA
Source organism: uncultured Clostridia bacterium (assembly GCA_947174885.1). Classification (GTDB taxonomy): domain Bacteria; phylum Bacillota; class Clostridia; order Lachnospirales; family Lachnospiraceae; genus SVEL01. The sequence continues at coordinate 1,813 of CAMWKO010000013.1, read as the reverse complement.
ACAGCATAGAATTACAAGCAAATAAACGGCCTACAGATATAGATAGGAAGTCTATAGTTTCGCTTTTTTCAAATATTTTTAAATTCAATTTATATCTGATGAAGGCAATACCAAAGGTACAGGCAATGTTAATTAGAATTATACAAAGTAAAGAGAATTTATGTTTTTTTATTAGCTTATATAAAAGTAAAAAACATAACTCACAAAAGAACAGTGTACCCAAAAACCAGACAGGTGCTATTCCGTGAAATGTATAGACATATTTAACCTTTGTAATAAATGCTTCACCAACAGATTTTGAAAAGAATATATAAATAATGCTCCATACTATATAAGGTACAAATAATTTTTTTGCTAATGAAATACATTCTTTTTTTATTGAAAAATCTTTATCGGAGTCATTAAATTTAAGAAAAAGGCATATTCCGCTAATGAAGAAAAACAGTGCCATATGAAAGGAATATATATATATTGAATAGTCCTTTATGGTTTCAAAAATTGACTGTCTCCTTAGTAAGTGGCCATACACTACAAGAATAATTCCAAATCCTTTGGCAATGTCTAAATATTGAATTCGTTGTTTCTTTGCATTCATATAAATCTCCTGCATAAATTTTCTGCATTTAATCAATTTAAAATTATTATATAAGGTTATAGCTTAAAAGTAAATCAATAAAACTCTCGAGTTTCCGTATTTTTTATTTTTAGCTTCAAAAAGTCTTGTTGCCAAAGGCAACATAGACATCTTGCACAAAAAATTGCAGATGAAAGTGAACTTTCATCTGCAACTTTTTGTGCAAGATGCTTACATCATTATAATGATGTAAGCTTTTTGAAGCTAAAAATAAAAAATACGGAAACTCTAAATAAAACTACAAAAATTATAGTAACTATTGGGGATTATTGACGAGAGATTTCACATCTTGATTAATATTTTAAATAATGTTAAAATCAAATTTTAGAGGGAAAATTATAAGATAGATAATTTGCTTTGTAAAACTTTGCAAATTAGTTTAATTTAGAAATATTTTGTATATATTTCCTCTGAATTATATAGTAAAGGAAAGGAAGTAACTAAGATGATAAAAGTAGATGTTATTTCAGGCTTTTTAGGTGCAGGTAAGACCACACTTATAAAGCATTTATTGGGACACGTTTATAAAAATGAAAATGTTGTATTAATAGAAAATGAATTTGGAGAGATTGGTATTGATGGTGGCTTTTTAAAGGAAGCAGGAATTGAAATAAGAGAAATGAACTCGGGATGTATATGTTGTTCGCTTGTGGGTGATTTTGCAACCTCTCTTAAGGAAGTAGTGGATACTTATCATCCGGAAAGGATTATTATCGAGCCATCCGGTGTAGGTAAGCTTTCTGATGTGGAAAAGGCAGTATTAGATGTAGCAGGCAGTCTTGACCTTGAAATCTCACATAAAATTGTAGTTGCAGACGTAACAAAATGTAAAATGTACCTTAAAAACTTTGGTGAATTCTACAAAAATCAGATTGAAAATGCCAACACTATTATTCTTAGCAGAACTGATATTGCAAAAGAAGAAAAGGTTGAAGAGGCATTGAACATATTAAAGGAATTAAACGGAGCAGCTGCTATTGTTACTACACCGGTGGACAGGCTTGAAGATGAGGTGTTATTAAAGGCGCTTGAGAATAAATCATCAGCTAAGAGTATGCTGGATGAAGTAGAGCATGAGCATCACCACCATGACGGAGAGTGTTGCCATCATGAGCATGATGAGGAACATCACCACCATGACGGAGAGTGTTGTCACCATGAGCATGATGAGGAACATCA
>CAMWKO010000012.1 GCA_947174885.1 uncultured Clostridia bacterium | reverse complement strand
GTGCAAGATGCTTACATCGTTATGATGATGTAAGCTTTTTGAAGCTAAAAATAAAAAATACGAAAACTCTAAAAATTTTTTGTTGACAAAAAGAATATAATAATGTATATTATAGAAATGACTTTAGCAGTTTAAAGTTATATACTAATAAAATATGGAGGAAAAGTTGATGGATAACAACAAAAAGAATGGAACATTAGTATCATACAGACCAGACATTAAAGTTGTGGACTGTACATTAAGAGACGGTGGACTTGTAAACGATTTTAGATTTAGTGATGAATTTGTTAGAGATTTATACGAAGCCAATATTAAGGCTGGCGTTGATTATATGGAGTTCGGATATAAGGCATCAAAGGAAATTTTCAATGTAGAGGATTTTGGAGCATGGAAGTTCTGTGATGAAGATTCTATCAGAAAAATAGTAGGAGAAAACAATTCTGATATGAAGATTTCAGTAATGTCAGACGTAGGAAGAACAGATTACAAGAATGATATTATTGACAGAAAAGACAGTGTAATTGATATGGTCAGAACAGCCTGCTATATTCATCAGATACCTACAGCTATTGAGATGATTGAAGATGCCAAAAATAAAGGATATGAAACAACAGTTAATATTATGGCTGTTTCAAAGGTAAATGACAATGATTTGGATAATGGTTTGGAGTTACTTGCAAAATCTCCTGCTGATACAATTTATATTGTAGACAGCTTTGGCTCTTTCTACCCTGAACAGATTAAGAGATTATCTGACAGATACTTAAATATTGGTGCAAAGTACAATAAGAATATTGGTATTCATGCCCATAATAATCAGCAGCTTGCATTTGCAAATACTATTGAAGCATTGAGAAACGGAGTAAACTTACTTGACTCTACAGTTTCGGGTATGGGCAGAGGAGCAGGAAACTGCTTTACAGAATCGTTACTTGCATTTCTTAGAAATCCTAAGTACGATCTTATACCTATTATGAATTTTGTTGAAAAGCATATAGCTAAGGTAAAAGAAGAGGGAGCTGTTTGGGGATATGATATTCCGTACCTTTTAACAGGTGTTCTTAATGCACATCCAAGAAGTGCTATTGCTTTTATTAAGGAAAATAGAAAAGATTACTCTAAATTGTATCAGGAACTTTTAGATAATGAATAATCTATAGGTAATTTTTAAAAACAGTTTAAGCGTAATATTAATTCAACTAGTAAAATCTTAAAATTCCCTTGTATCTGACATTGTTATGCAGTTACAAGGGAATTTTTATATAAAAAATTCTCTGACATTGACAGAAATGTATATACTAAAGAGGTATAGAAGCTTGGGAAAATCCTGCTTGATATAAAATTTTAAATGGAGTATAATGTTTTGAAAAACAGACAAACAGAAAATATGGAAAAGCCGTATAAAATGTCACACGATAGTATCGGCATAAAGCACTATACTAATTTGGAATATAGAGGTATATATGGAATTATATATAATAAGACATGGTGAAACTGTTTGGAATAAAGAGAAGAGATTACAGGGAAGTTCAGATATTGAAATAAATGAGAATGGAAGGAATATAGCTATTAAGACAGGAGAGGCCATGAAGGATATACACTTTGATGTGATTTATTCCAGTCCTTTAAGGCGTGCCTATGAGACAGCTAAGCTTATATCTAAAGGTAGAAAGATAGATATTTTGACAGATGAAAGACTTAAAGAAATATCATTTGGTAACTATGAGGGAAAAACTTATGAAGAATTGGAAAATTCAGGAATAAAGTTTAGTCTGTTTTTTGATAAACCAGAAGAATTTATGCCGGCAGAAGATGCAGAAAATTTTGACAGTTTAATTAGAAGAGCCAAAAGCTTTTTAGATGAACTTGTAAAGATATATGGAAATACTGATAAAAGGATAATGATAGTAGCACATGGTGCGATAAACAAAGCTATTATGCTTAATATTAAGAATATTGAACTTAAGGATTTCTGGTCAGGTGGACTGCAAAATAACTGTAATGCTATGATTGTAGCATATAGGAATGGCAGATTTGATATTCTAAGTGAGGGTAAGCTATTTTATTCTCACGAGCAATGAGGAAAATAGCCATGTAGGTTGCAGATTCGATGTGTTATTTCTATGGGAATTTGACTAAGATATATGAAAGTACAGTTTTTGCTTGTAATAAAGCGAAAGGATTGATTAAAGCATGGAAGAGAAAAATAATGGTATCTTGAATAATAGTAATGATATGGAAAAAGAAAATATATCTATTGAAAAAAAGCAGGAAATTAAGAAAAGTATAAAGGAAACTATAAAAGAAACGGAATTAGACAATAAAAAGAAGAAAAGACAGAAGAAACAGAGTATCCGTACAAAAATATCAGCTTATTTCAAGGATATAAAAGATACACCTACTAAGAAAACCACAGTATATATGATTTTTCTTGCGCCATTACTTGTAAATTTTGTAGTTGAGTCATTAAATAAGAAGTCAGTACTAAAATGTTTAGGATTATTAGCAGGTGATTTTCAGATATTTTTCATTAACTATTTAATTATATTATTTACAATATCCTTTGCGTTACTTACAAAAAAGAGAATAGCCACTATTATTACTATTTCATCTGTATGGATAGGAATGGGAATTACTAATTTTGTTATTAAGATATTTAGAGAAACACCTTTTTCTTTCACGGATATAAGGCTTATTGGAAGTGTGAAGGATATCATAGGAAATTATTTAACGCCATTTAATATAATTCTGATTATTGCTATGGTATGTCTGGTAGTATTGATAATTATAGGACTTTATATAAAGCTTCCAAAGTATGATAATAAAATATCATATCTAAGAAGCTTATTGTATATTACAATTTTATTTTTTTTGATGATAGCAGGTATTAATGTTGGAGTTGCTAATGACTGGGTATCTGAAAAGTTTCCAAATATGACTATTGCATATCAGAATTATGGTTTTGCTTACTGTTTTGCTAATAGTATTATAAATGTAGGCGTAAAAAAGCCTGATACTTACTCAGAAGCATCACTTGAGGAAATAGTTGAAAAGATAAAAAATGAAAAAACTGTGGATTCAAACAAGGTAAGTACACCTAATATTATATTTTTACAATTAGAGTCGTTTTTTGATGTGAATAAGGTTAAAGATTTGGAACTTTCTAATGAAGCTACTCCTATATTCAACGGTCTTAAGGAAGAGTTTCCGTCAGGCTACCTTTCAGTAAATAATGTAGGCTATGGAACAGCCAATACAGAGTTTGAAATTATGACGGGTATGAATCTGGAGGATTTTGGACCGGGAGAATTTCCTTATAAGACTGTACTTATGAAGCAGACCTGCGAAAGCATGAGTTTTATATTGCGTGAATATGGATATGTAACCCATGCCATGCATAACAATACGGCTACATTTTATGCAAGAAATGATGTATTTAAAAATCTGGGATTCGATACCTTCACCTCTATTGAGTATATGCATCCTACAGAATTTACACCACTAAACTGGGTAAAGGATAGTATTTTAACGGACGAGATTATTAAAGTACTCAATTCTACAGACGAAACAGATTATTTGTACTGTATTTCAGTACAGGGACATGGAAGTTACCCAACAGAAAGAATAATTGAAGAACCCGTGATTACTGTATCAGGTATAGAGAATGAGGAGAGAAGATGTCAGTTTGAATATTATGTAAATCAGATTAAAGAAATGGATGATTTTATCGGAGAGCTTATAGATAAATTAAGCCAATATAATGAAGATGTAATTCTTGTAATGTATGGTGATCATCTTCCAAGCCTTGCCATTACGGAAGAAGAAATAACAAATGGAAATCTATATCAGACGGAATATGTTATATGGAGTAACTTTAATTTTAAATTAGATGATAAAGATATTGAAACCTTTGAGCTTGGTTCACGAATTATGAAAGCACTTAATATTGATGGTGGCGTTATTAATAAATTCCATCAGATATATGATGATAGTGAAAATTATCTGCATGCACTAAAATCACTTGAATATGACATACTGTATGGAGATATGTATGTTTATGGCGGACAGAGTCAATATATGGCTACGGATATGAAAATGGGTACAAATGAAATTATCATTACAGATGTCATAAAGGATGAAGGACAGTTTGACATAAAGGATGATAATAATCAGGAAGATGGGATTGGGAACAAAGATATAGATGATGACAATAATAAAAATCCTGCCATTAATTTACCGTTTAATAATACATCAGGAGAAAATGACAATACAATATCGGATAATGTTTCAGATGACGAGGATAATAAAGATGATAACACATATACGGAAGAGTTTTATGCAGATTCATATATAGTCTGTGGTAAAAATTTTACAAATTACAGTGTAGTGTATATTAATGGAGAATTCTACAATACAGAATATATAGATGATACAAAGCTAAGAGTCCATATACCTGAATTAAATTCTCTGGATACATTTTCTGTAAAACAGAGTTATTTAGGAAAGATACTTAGTAAAACAAGTGATTATATTTATATTCGTGCAGATATATTGCAGGAAGAAGAAAACCAGAACACTAAAGCTTATAATTGAAGCATTAGGAGCAAAAATATATAAATTCAGGTGGAATTATATTTAATAGTCATAATTTGGAAAAACAGCTACTAAAATATAGTAATAATATATATTTGAGGTATTATGAAATATTTTAGAAAAGCTGTTTTTTTATTTTTGCTGATTGCATTACTTATTCTTGAAAATACAGTATTTGCCATAGCTGATAGTAAGATACATATAAAAAATGAAAATACAGTTGTAAGTGTGTCAGCACCAGTGGAATTAAATATTACAGCACGATCAGCAATTCTTATGGAAGCCTCTACAGGTACAGTACTATATGATAAAAACAGTAATGAAAAAGTATCTCCTGCCAGCATTACAAAAATAATGACTCTCCTGCTAATATTTGATTCTTTGGATAGTGGAAGAATTACGTTAGAGGATGAGGTTGTAACCTCTGAACATGCAAAAAGTATGGGAGGGTCACAGGTATTTCTGGAAGTAGGAGAAATTCAAACAGTAGAAACGCTTATTAAATGTATTGTTGTAGCATCCGGAAATGATGCCAGTGTGGCAATGGCAGAGTACATAGCGGGAAGTGAAGCAGAATTTGTTAAAATGATGAATGAAAGAGCCAACGGGTTAGGTATGAAAAATACACATTTTGAGGATTGCTGTGGACTAACTGATTCGGATAATCACTATTCTTCGGCACATGATGTTGCTATTATGAGTAGAGAGCTGATTACAAAATATCCGCAAATAAAAAATTATTCAGGTATATGGATGGAAAATATTGTACACGTCACTAATAAAGGAAGTGAAGAATTTGGATTGGCGAATACCAATAAGCTTTTAAAACAGTATGAATATGCAACGGGATTGAAAACAGGCTCTACCTCAAAGGCAAAATACTGTGTATCAGCTACTGCCACTAAAAATGATGTGGAAATGATTGCAGTTATTATGGCAGCACCTGACTATAAAGTAAGATTTAGTGAAGCAAAAATACTACTGGAGTATGGTTTTAATACATGTGAGATTTATAAAGATGCAGAGAGTGAGTATGTGTGGGAGCTTAATGTAAATGGTGGTAAAAAAGAAAAAATTACTGCGGTACCTGTTAATCAATTTTCATATATTTGCAAAGATGGAGAAAAGCCTTCGGATATTTCTAAGGAAGTGCTTTTGCCGGAAGAAATAAATTCACCAGTAGAAAAAGGTGATAAGGTAGGAGAAATTGTATATAAGTTAAACGGAAAAGAGATAGGAAAAACAGATATTATAGCAAATGAAGGTGTGGAAAAAGCAGATTATATATTTAATCTGTTAAGAGTTATAGGAAAATCAATGCTTTAATGTATTTAAGCTATACATGTGTAGATTAATTACAGATTTTATATAACAGGAGGTTCTTTTTGAATTTCCTGTTATATAAAAATGCTCAGTTATTGATGAACGCAGTTAATAAAATAATTCGTTAGTTAAAGAAATAATAGTCAGTATATAGATAGTCAATATACCAATTATCATTATAATAATATGAAACAAAATATTCCGTTTCATTATCTGTTTCCATTGGATCAAGTGAATTTGGGTTATAATACTGAATAGAGCATATAGTTTTCATGAGAACGGCATATTCAACATCTATTTCAGTGTTAAAAATATGAGTAAAAAATGAATTCATATCATTCAACTCATCATCATCTAAAATTTTGGTATCTATAAGAGTATTTTTTATAAAAAAGTTATTGAATAAGGATTGATAGTTGGTATGTAAACTATCAACATATTCATCTACAGATTCACATGAGCTTTGTTTTACCATATATTCAATAATCAAATCAGGGTATGCAATTTCTAAATATTCAGGGTTGTTGTAAATAATAGAGCTGTTGTAATATTCACATGGTTTCAGTAAATCTTTATTTGTATATGTTTTTTCGTTTACTGTATAAGTACGTTGTTCAACAGGAATATCAGAAATATTTGGTATACCTGAAACCTCTATGCTTTCAGATGTATTCTCCTCAGCAGTTATAGTAGTATTAACTTCATGGATAGTGGTGGTATTTTTTTCATCAACGTTATCGAGAAGTTTTATTTCAAAAGTATATTTGATTACAAATATGATTGCAATACAGGCAATGGTTGCCATAAAAAAACATTGTAATATATTTAAAAGTTTTTGTTTATTCATATTGACCTCTTTTTGAATTTTGACCTACTAAAAATCTTATGGTAATATAATACTTGACTTTATAAAAAAAGTAAATTGTTTTATGGAGAAGACAGCATATGAAGGCAGAATTTATTTTAATAATAGTATTTGTAATATTTGTATTTTTTATACTTTTCTGTATACTCAGGTCATTATATGAGAGAAGAACAGTAGATGTAACAAATGTAAATATTGCTATTAAAGGACTGCATAATGTAAAAAAAATTGCATTTATTGCAGATTTTCATTCTGCCTCTAATAAAAAATTCAAAGAAAAAATATTGAGAAACCTGCAGGAAAACGGTGCTGAAGCAGTTTTCATTTCAGGTGATTTAATTATAGGAAAAAAGAATGCTGATAATAAACCGGCAATAGAATTTTTAAAAGGGCTATGTGAAAAATATCCTGTATATTTTACATACGGAAACCATGAATCCAGAATGTTTGCACAAGGTATAGAAGATAAGGATGGATTTTTTAAAGAAATATCTGATATAAAAAAATTATATACTATAAATAATAATGTAATGAAATTAAAGATAAATAATATTTCCGTAAATCTGTATGGACTGGAGCTTGAGGAGGAATATTACAAAAAATCCAATCCCAAACAGCTTACAAAGGAGATAATTGAAGAAAAGCTGGGAAAAAGAAGGGAGGGATATACCATCCTTCTTAGTCATAAACCGGATTTTTTAAAACAGTATCAGGAATATGGAGCTAATTTAGTATTATCAGGTCATAATCATGGAGGAACAGTAAGGCTTCCTCATTTTGGAGGAGTTATATCTACCAGCTTTAAGCTGTTTCCTAAGTATACATCAGGAGTATACTATGAAAAGGATACCATTATGGTAATTACAAGAGGACTTGGAACTCATACTGTTAATTTCAGATTATTTAATAAGCCCGAGATAGTAATGTTAAACTTTAAACCCTGCTATAATAAAATTATTTAATAGTCATGGTTTAGAAAACTTGACTTTTGCAACAAGACTTTTTGAAGCTAAAAATAAAAAATACGGAAACTCTAATTAGAAAAATATTGCATTTCATAAATTTATTATGTAAAATATCTAAGCAAGTTAAATGCCGCATTGTATTCATTAGACAATGAAACTTGCAATATCACAGATGGCTAAGTATTTAATCCTCATGGCAGTGTCATGATATATATTTACATATATATGACTGACTGTTGATAAGAGGAATAAAACCGGAATGGAAACAGATATGGGTATTTCAGTCAAACTGAAGGTGTTTGAGGGACCGTTAGATCTCCTGCTTCACCTCATAGATAAAAATAAAGTTAATATATATGATATTCCTATTGTCGATATTACAGACCAGTATTTGGAATATGTAAATGCCATGGACAGGCAGGACTTAAATGTCATAAGTGAGTTTTTGGTTATGGCTGCAACTCTTATAGATATTAAGTCCAGAATGCTGCTTCCAAAGGAAGTTAATGAAGAAGGCGAAGAAGAAGATCCAAGAGATGAGCTTGTACAAAAGCTACTTGAATATAAGATGTATAAGTATATGTCGTTGGAACTTAGAGACAGGGAAATAGATGCAGAAAAGGCAATGTTTAAAAAGCCTACTATTCCGGAGGAGGTCTCAAAATATGATCCGCCAATAGATTTGGACAAGCTGTTAGATGATGTTACACTCAAGAAGTTAAATGATATCTTCAATATGGTAATGAAAAAACAGGAGGATAAGGTTGACCCAATCAGAAGTAAATTTGGAAGAATTGAAAAGGAAGAAGTAAGTCTTCCTGATAAAATGGAGTTTATAAAGGATTATGCCCATACATACAAAAGCTTTAGCTTTAAAACGCTGTTGGAGTCACAGCGTACGAAAATGCACATTATAGTATCTTTTCTGGCTATACTTGAGTTGATGAAAATTGGTGAAATTACAATTTCACAGGACGGAACCTTTGAAGATATTATTGTTACTAGTACAAAAGTTTCAACTATAAGTACAGGCGCTTCTGATTAAAGCATTAGGAGGCAGGAATGGAGAATTCAGATATGGAAATAAATAAGCTTGAAGCAGCTATAGAAGCTGTTCTTTTTACAATGGGAGAGTCAGTGGAACTTTCAAAAATTTCAAAAGCCATAGAGCATGATGAACAGACTACAAGGAAAATTATATATAATCTTATGGATAAGTATAATTCAGAGGACAGGGGAATCAAAATCATAGAACTTGAAGATTCGTTTCAAATGTGTACAAAAACAGAGATGTATGATTATCTGATAAAAGTAGCCAGTCAGCCTAAAAAGCAAATACTTACAGATGTAATGTTAGAAACTCTGTCTATTATTGCATATAAGCAGCCGGTTACACGTACAGAAATTGAGGGAATAAGAGGTGTCAAATGTGATCATGCAGTAAATAAACTGATAGAATACAATCTTGTTACTGAAGTGGGCAGACTTGATGCACCGGGAAGACCCCTTCTGTTTGGAACTACAGAAGATTTTTTGAGAAAATTCGGTGTTCAGTCTATAGAAGATTTACCTTCTATTACCAGCGACAAATATGAGGATTTTAAGAACGAAGCTGAGGAGGAAGTACAGTTAAAGTTTCAGGTCTAAAAATAAATTTTATTTCATATATTACTAAAAAAATGGTGTGGTATGAATATGAATAAGAAAAGGAAGTCAATAATTACAATATGTAAATTATTGGCTTTTATTGTTTTTTTTGAATTTATTAATGTATATTCCATAGAATTGTTAGAGCAGAAAGAAGTATTAGAGGACTGGCTTTGGAAAAATGTCTATGGTGCAGTAGATGAAAGCAAATTATATTCACTCAGTGCATGTCTGTATGATGCAGATAATGAAAGAGTTCTGTTTTCAAAGGAGGGTGATGAAATACGGGCAATGGCAAGTACCACAAAGATTATGACCTGTATTATAGCTCTTGAAAACGGTAATTTGGATGATATTGTAGATGTATCAAAATATGCTGCAAGCATGCCAAATGTAAAGTTAGGCGTGATTACCGGAGAAAAATACAGACTAGGTGATTTACTCTATTCTTTAATGCTGGAATCTCATAATGATGCAGCGGTGGTAATAGCTGAACATATTTCAGGATCTGTTGAGGAATTTGCAAATCTTATGAATCAAAAGGCAAGAGATTTACAATGTAATAATACATATTTTATTACACCAAACGGACTTGATGCAACAAAGGAAGTAAATGGTGTTACCAAAACTCATTCCACCACAGCTGAAGAATTATGTAAAATAATGTCTTATTGTATTAAAAATGAGCAGTTTTTGGAAATAACCAGAACAAATAATTATAGCTTTACAAATAAAAAGGTTTCAGAAAACGGAGAAATTTCTAATGGAGGAAGAAGCTTTACGGTATCTAATAAAAATGCATTTCTGACTATGATGGAGGGTGCATTATCAGGAAAAACCGGGTTTACAGGAAATGCAGGATATTGTTATGTAGGAGCTTTAAGAAGAGAGGGAAAAACCTTTATAGTAGCGTTGCTTGGCTGTGGCTGGCCTAATAATAAAGGATATAAGTGGAAGGATACAACATATCTTATGGAGTATGGACTTCAAAATTATGAAAATATGGTAATAAATGATAGCAGTATAGAAGTACCTGACGTAATAGTTCACAATGGAACAAGAGGAGATGAACGGGGAGATATTGAAATTATACCTAAAGTAATAGAACAGGAATTTGAATTACTATTATGCGACGAGGATAAGGTAACGGTAGAGATAAATATCAGTGAAGAATTGGAAGCACCTGTTAAAAAATCGGATATAATCGGCAATATTACATATAAAGTTAATGATATGGAAATAGGAAATGAAATAATAGTTGCGAATGATGATGTCGGAGAATATGAAATAGAATGGTGCTTTAGCAGAATTATAAATATGTTTTTATTGAATTAAGTAAAGATTTATTTATATACATTTTTGTCCGATATGTATGTGCCAAATAGGGGGATAAGATATTTATGAAAACTAAAATAAAAAATACGGAAACTCTAAAAATTGCTTGATATTTTAGGTAACAAGATATAAAATATAATCGGCAAAACTTTGATTTATATCATATTTGCATATTACATAGAAAAATGGAGGACTAGAAACGGTGAGTAATTCGGCAGAAAAATCAGCCATCAATAGAATTTCAAGCTTAGTTGATGAAAATAGCTTTGTTGAAATTGGCGGCTTAGTAAGTGCCAGAAGCACAGACTTTAATCTACAGGATGTTGAAACACCTGGTGATGGGGTGGTTACAGGCTACGGAGTTATTGATGGAAATTTAGTTTATGTGTTTAGTCAGGATGCTAGTGTTTTAGGTGGTAGCATTGGTGAAATGCACGCTAAGAAAATCACAAATATTTACAATCTGGCTATGAAGATGGGAGCACCAGTCATTGGATTGATTGATTGTGCCGGTCTTAGATTACAGGAATCTACAGATGCTCTTAACGCATTTGGAGAAATATATGCAAAGCAGGCTATGGCATCAGGTGTTATTCCTCAAATTACAGCTATTTTTGGAAATTGTGGTGGTGGTCTTGGAATTGTGCCTACTCTTTCTGATTTTACATTTATGTCAAATGACGGAAAGTTATTTGTAACTTCACCAAATGCCTTAGATGGCAACAATGAAAGCAAATGTGATACAGCATCAGCTAAATACCAAAGTGAGGAAACAGGTCTTGCGGATTTTGTGGGTACTGAAAGTGAGGTATTAGCAAATATTAGAGAGCTTGTTTCAATTTTACCTTCAAATAATGAAGAGGAAGCGGAGATTAATGATTGTGAAGATGACTTAAACAGAGTCTGCGCTGACTTGGCAAACTGTGTAGAGGATACATCTATTGCGTTAGCTAATATTTCAGATAATAATTTTGTGTGTGAAGTAAAAGCTTCATATGCAAAAGAAATGGTAACAGCATTCATTAAGCTTAATGGAGCTACTGTTGGTGCTGTTGCAAACAGAACTAAAGTTTATGATGATGATATGAAAGTTACCGATGAATTTGAAGCCAGACTTACAACGGCAGGTGCATTAAAGGCCGCCGAATTTGTTGAGTTCTGTGATGCTTTCAATATTCCGGTAGTTTCTTTTACAAATACAAAGGGATTTGCTACAACCATAGAAGAAGAAAAAACTATTTCAAAGGCAGTTGCCAAGCTCACATATGCATTTGCAAATGCTACAATTCCTAAGGTAAATGTAGTACTGGGACATGCTTTTGGAAGTGCTTTTGTAGCAATGAATTCAAAATCTATCGGTGCTGATATTGTGTACGCATGGCCTGAAGCTAAGATAGGTACAATGTGTCCAAATCAGGCAGTCAGAATTATATATGCAAATGAAATTAAAGATACGGAAGACAAGAATACATTTATAGAGGAAAAAGCAGCAGAATATAAGGCATTGCAGACAAGTGCATCATCAGCTGCAAAGAGAGGATATGTAGACAGCATTATCGAACCGCAGGATACAAGAAAGTATTTAATCGGTGCATTGGAAATGCTTTATACAAAAAGAGAGGAACGTCCTATAAAGAAGCATGGAACGGTTTAGAGAGGTGACATATATGAAAAAAATTAAAAAATTTTTTGCAATCCTGCTCATTACCGTTTTATCAGTTTCAACAATAGTATTTGCTGATGATATGGCAGCATACAGTGACAACAGTATTATTAGTTATTCAAAGCAGATATTAGAATCTAATTTTATAAATAGTTCTTATAATGACTGTTTGTATTACATTGAAAATCAAGTAGGTATGACAAAGGATGCCTTTGAATCATATCTTCCATTTACAGAGAATAACAAGATGGGAAATTTTGTTGAATTTTCCGAGTCGACTGTAGATAGAAGTGAGACAGATATTGTTGTTTGTGATATTATTATGGTATTTGAAAACGGAAAAGTCAAATCTAGTATAACATATCAGAGAATTGCAGGAAATCCCACACCAGTTAAAATATCGTTTTCCAGTGTGGAAACAGAAAATAAGTCATTAGGCTCAAGAATGGCAGATGCCGGACTTAATACCCTGATAGGTATGTTTACTGTAGTAGCGATTTTAGCTATTATTATGTTCTTTATCTGGAGTTTTAAGTTTATTCCGGTTTTACAGGGAAAATTTTCAAACAGGAAGAAAAAGAACTCAACAGAGGTTGCAGTTGATAATGCGATAGCACAGATTACTGAAAACGAGGAATTAGTGGATGATTATGAGCTTGTAGCAGTTGTTACGGCAGCTATTGCAGCAAGCACAGGAGGTTCATCAGACGGATTTGTTGTCAGATCAATAAGAAAAGCAAAAAGAAGCAGATAATGGAGGCATATATGAAAAATTATAGAATTACAGTTAATGGAAATGTATATGATGTAACAGTTGAAGAAACAGGAGCTACAGCTTCTGCACCGGTAGCAAAGACAGCTCCTAAAGCAGCTCCTGCACCGGCAGTAAAGGCAGCCACAGGCAGTGAAGGCGCAACAAAGATTAATGCGCCAATGCCTGGTAAGATTATTTCGGTTAAAGCTTCGGTTGGGGCAGCAGTTAAGAAGGGTGATGTAATCTTGATTCTTGAAGCCATGAAGATGGAAAATGAAGTTCAAGCACCTGCTGATGGTACTATTGCAAGCATTAACGTAAATGAAGGCGCTTCAGTTGAAACCGGCGATGTATTAGCAACATTAAACTAGTCTTTATATTTCGTTAATCACAATACTACATCAGGAGGTTAAAAGATGGATTACGTTTTAGACACATTAGGAAATCTTATTCATCAGTCTGCATTTTTCGGATTGACGTGGGGCAATTATTTAATGATAGCAGTTGCCTGTGTTTTCCTATTCCTTGCAATAAAAAAAGGCTACGAACCACTTTTACTTGTTCCGATTGCTTTTGGTATGTTGCTGGTTAATATTTATCCGGATATTATGGCAACACCGGAAGAAACATCAAATGGTGTTGGTGGTTTGTTACATTACTTTTATGTTTTAGATGAATGGAGTATTTTACCTTCACTTATCTTTATGGGCGTTGGTGCAATGACAGACTTTGGTCCGCTTATTGCAAATCCAAAGAGCTTTTTACTTGGTGCGGCGGCACAGTTTGGTATTTATGCGGCTTACTTTATGGCAATCTTAATGGGCTTTAATGATCTGGCAGCGGCAGCGATATCTATTATCGGTGGTGCTGATGGTCCTACATCAATATTCCTTGCCGGTAAGCTTGGTCAGGGTGAGCTTATGGGACCTATTGCTGTAGCGGCATATTCATACATGTCACTTGTTCCGATTATTCAGCCACCTATTATGAAGCTTCTTACCACAAAGAAGGAAAGAGCTGTCAAGATGGAGCAGCTCAGACCTGTTTCAAAGCTTGAGAAAATATTGTTCCCTATTGTTGTTACAATAATTGTTTGTTTAATATTACCTACAACAGCTCCGCTTGTTGGAATGCTTATGTTAGGTAATTTATTCAGAGAATCCGGAGTTGTTAAACAGCTTACGGAAACAGCTTCAAACGCGCTTATGTACATTGTTGTAATTTTACTTGGTACTTCAGTTGGTGCATCTACAAGTGCAGAAGCATTCTTAAACCTTAATACATTAAAAATTGTAGCTTTAGGACTTATTGCGTTTGCATTTGGTACTGCGGCAGGTGTTATTATTGGTAAACTTATGTGCAAGCTTAGTGGTGGTAAAATTAATCCGCTTATTGGTTCAGCAGGTGTATCTGCAGTACCTATGGCTGCAAGAGTTTCACAAAAGGTAGGTGCGGAGACAGATCCAACAAACTTCTTGCTTATGCACGCTATGGGACCAAATGTTGCAGGTGTTATCGGTACGGCTGTAGCAGCTGGTACATTCATGGCAATATTCTTATAAATTTGTGAAAGGACTTGGTGATATAAAATGGCAGAAAAGAAACCAATTAAAATTACTGAAACAGTATTACGTGATGCTCATCAGTCACTCATAGCTACAAGAATGACAACAGAACAGATGCTTCCTATCATTGATAAAATGGATAAGGTTGGTTATCATTCAGTAGAGTGCTGGGGTGGTGCAACATTTGATGCTTCACTTAGATTTTTAAAGGAAGATCCATGGGAAAGACTTAGAAAGCTTCGTGATGGATTTAAAAATACAAAGCTGCAGATGCTTTTTAGAGGACAGAATATTTTAGGATACCGTCATTATGCAGATGATGTGGTTGAATATTTTGTTCAGAAGTCAATCGCTAATGGTATTGATATTATTAGAATTTTTGACTGCTTAAATGATATTAGAAACCTGCAATGTGCAGTAAATGCTGCTATTAAAGAAGAAGGTCATGCACAGGTGGCATTATCATATACTTTGGGTGATGCATATACTCTTGAATATTGGAAGGATATTGCAAAGAGAATTGAGGATATGGGTGCAAATTCTATCTGTATTAAGGATATGGCAGGTCTATTAGTTCCTTACAAGGCTACAGAGCTTATTGGAGCTTTAAAGGAAACCGTTAATATTCCTATTCAGCTTCATACTCACTATACTTCAGGTGTTGCTTCAATGACTTATCTTAAGGCTGTTGAAGCAGGAGTAGATGTTATTGATACCGCAATGTCACCATTCTCAATGGGTACAAGTCAGCCGGCTACAGAGGTTATGGTTGAAACCTTTAAGGGTACAGAGTATGATACCGGTTTTGATCAGAACTTATTAGCAGAAATTGCTGATTATTTCAGACCTATGAGAGACGAAGCACTTGCCAGCGGACTTCTTAATCCAAAGGTTATGGGTGTTGATATTAAGACATTATTATATCAGGTACCTGGTGGTATGCTTTCAAACATGGTATCACAGCTTAAGGATATGAAAGCTGAAGATAAATATTATGATGTACTTAAGGAAATTCCGGAGGTTAGAAAGGACCTTGGAGAGCCACCTTTAGTTACACCATCTTCTCAGATTGTTGGTACACAGGCAGTTCTTAATGTTATTGCCGGGGAAAGATATAAAACACCTACTAAGGAATGTAAGGCAGTTCTTAGTGGTGAATATGGTGAAACTGTTAAGCCGTTTAATAAAGATGTTCAGAAGAAGGTTATTGGAGATAAAGAGCCTATTACCTGCAGACCTGCAGATTTGATTGAAAATGAGTTAAGCAAGATTGAAGCTGAAATGGCAGAGTGGAAAGAGCAGGATGAAGACGTATTATCATATGCGTTATTCCCACAGGTAGCTACAGAATTCTTTAAATACAGAAAGGCTCAGAAGGATAAGGTTGATTTAAATAAGGCAGATATTGAAAACGGAGCTTATCCTGTTTAGAATATCCGAATACACAATTTAGGCTATTAAAAGAAGCCGAAATAGCTGAAATTTAAAATCAGGTGCAGAAAATTCTGCACCTGATTTTTTATATAATAGGAAAAACTTTAATAAAATATTATTATATGAAAATGCTCTGTGCTTAAAAAGAGATTGTATAAGAAAACATATTTTTTGAAAATGTAAAGTAAAATTTTTGTAAATAATTTCAAAGAAGTAGACAGGTGGGTAAAATAGTGTTAGAATAGAACTAGGTCAAAAGTACTATATTATTGTGTTTCGTGAATATTTTGAATTATAGGAGGTAGAATATGAACAAGACAAAAAATATATTATCCACAGTTTTCATGGGGTTGGCAGTTGTAGCTATAGTTATAGTTTATGGTATTATTAATTTCTAATTATAAACTATACATAAAAGAACTTTCAGAATTTTTCTGGAAGTTCTTTTCTTTTCAATTAACAATATATCTGTTATAATGTACGCGAAAGAAATGAGCAATGTCTAAATAACTATATAATACTTTAACTAAGCTTGCTTAGGTAAAGTATTATATAGTTATTTAGAAAGGGCGAAAGCCCGCGAGCCATAAGGAGCGAAGCGGAATATGGCTCGCCATTGCTAATAATAGCTATTTCTGAATAAAAAATTGATAGGTAAATTAAATATGGATTTATTTGAAAACATAAAAGAAATTATGCCAAGAATGAGTAAAGGGCAGAAAAAAATTGCTGATTTTATAATGGGAAATTTTGATAAAGCAGTTTTTATGACGGCTGCAAAGCTTGGAAAGATTACAGGTGTAAGTGAGTCTACAGTGGTAAGATTTGCCTCTATGCTTGGTTTTGATGGTTATCCAGAATTTCAGAAGGCTATGACCGAATATGCCTCAAAGAGATTACTTTCCATTGATAAAATAGATATTTCCTCAAATGTGGCAAAAAAACAGCCAATACTGGAAAAGGTTTTGATCTCGGATATTGAAAAAATTAAATTAACATTAGATATTTTAGATAATGATACATTTGAGAGTGCTATTAATATTATAAATTCATCAAAAAAGATATACATATGCGGACTCAGAAACTGTATGGCTTTAGCTGAAATTTTGGGATTTTACTTAAGAAATATATATGAAAATATAGTGGTTATATCCACTAATAGTTTCAGTGAAATACTTGAGCAGACGATTAGAATAAATGAAAAAGATTGTTTTATAGGGATAAGCTTTCCAAGATACTCTATGAGAACTCTTAAGGCTATGGAATTTGCAAATCACAAAAATGCAAAGGTAATTGCAATTACAGACTCGAAAAGTTCTCCAATGTGTTTATATTCTTCATGTAACTTAATTGCCAAAAGCGAAATGACTAATACCTTTGACTCACTTACAGCACCACTTAGCCTTATAAATGCCATAGTGGTTGCTTTAAGTGTTAAGAATAATGATAAGGTGTTAAAAAATCTAAACGAGGTAGAACGTGTTTGGGAGGATTATCAAATATATTCTGTAGATGAGATAAATAAGCTCTAAAATAAAAAATGTCATTTATGTTTTGTTTATTTTAGAGCATTATAAAATGGAATACAGACTTCATAAATATATCAAATATTATTTCATTAAATAATCTATAATTTGATAAGCATTTAGAGTTCTTAATCCATCAGGGTCCTTTAATACATTTTCACTCCATCTGAGTCTGGACGATGTAGTAATAAAACTATAATTAGAAACACAATTTGGATACTTTGAGTACCAGTCCGGGTAATATTTACGCATGGTTTCCTGTGCAAGTATAACAGCTTCACTAATAGAACCGTCACTTAAAAGAGTACCACATAAACGTACACCGGGAGGACTGGAATGCAGCACTAAAGCACTTCCGTCACTACAGGTGCCAAGGCAAATCCATACATGTTTTGCCATACTGCATATATCACCAGGCTTAAAGTCATATGTACCAGCGTTATGATAACTTCCCAATCCCATATCTGAAAGTCTGGATGTAATAGTTGAGGATTTATATACATATCCTGTATTGCTATATTTATTTCCGAATGTGTTATATAAAACCCAGCCCACATATCCTGAACAATCAAGTCCATTATGTATTTCATAGCGATGAAGAGCATGGTTATAAGAAGAATTTTGTGAATTATAAAAGTTTATCCAGACAGGACTTAATCCAAAAGTCATAGCTTCAATTCCTGCACCTGTATCTGCTTGGTTCCATCCACCACCCCAGATGTACATAGTAGTGCCCATGGGCATAATTGCATTTTTTAGAAAAGATAAGAGAGTAGGTGTATTATTATCTGAAACAGGTGTCGTGGTTTCTTCTGATGAAATGCTGATATATTTAGTAGTAGATGCTTCAGTTGTATTAGTATTTGAAGGTTCTGTGGTTTTGTCAGTGCTACCAACATTATTAGTGGTAATGTTGGTAGTATTATCAGTAGCAGCTGTAGAATTATCGAAATAATTAGTGGTAATGTTGGTAGCATTATCAGTAGCAACTGTAGTATTATCGACATAATTAGCTGTAGTATCATTAATGGAAGAAGTCGTGTTATCAGTAATATTATCAGTAGTATTAGCACAAGTGTTTTCAGAAACATAAGAAGTAGAACTGCTGTCTGTTATCAGATTCGAGTCATTAGTATTACATCCGGATAAAAATAGTACAGATATAGAAAAGTAAACACATAAAATGATAAAAGAATAAGAGCATCCTTTTATAGTTGATGTTAAATATTTTTTTGCAATATATAGTAAGTTTTTCATAATTTGCACCGGACCTCAAGCAAAAATGATTACATTTTCATTTGAGGGACAAACACATACGATAAAAGATGTGTATTTATATCCTTTCTTATTTTTTTCTTTTTCTGATTGCCTTTTATACTGCAAATAGGTGATATAATATCTGAATTTCCGTATTTTAATTATAGGATTAATAATATAAACAAAAAGTATAAAATTCAGAAACTATATTTTAATTATAGGAAAAAGAGCAGTTAAAATCAACATAATAAAAAATGTGGTAATTTAAGAAAAAAAATACATCTTGAGTTTCCGTATTTTTTATTTTTAGCTTCAAAAAGTCTTGTTGCCAAAGGCAAGATGCTTACATCGTTATGATGATGTAAGTTTTTTGAAACTAAAAATAAAAAATACGGAAACTTTAAAAATACATTGATTGAAAGAAATTCCAATATGATGTATTATTTATAAGAATATGTTTCAATTATATGCTTGTAAAAACATTTAATTATGGAGATTCACGGGTTAATGAGAAATATGTTATAATATATCCGTAAACTTATGTAGAAAAAAGAAACAAGTCTTTTGTGATTGTGAAACTTAAGAAAGTATTAAAAGTATAAAGGCTTAAGGTTGAAAGAAACTTCAACCTTGAGTTTGTGTTTCAACTGAAAGTGAAGGCACTTCTGATTGAGGCATTAGGAGACAAACATGAGTAAAGTTATTGTTGTTGGTGGTGGTGCAAGTGGTATGTTGGCTGCCATAGGTGCCGCAGAGTGTGGTCATAGTGTTACTATATATGAAAAAAATGAAAAGCTTGGAAAAAAGATATATATCACGGGAAAAGGCAGGTGTAATATTACAAATGCCTCTGAGATGGATGTTTTATTAAAAAATGTTATTAGAAATAATAAATTTCTATACAGTGCTTTTTATACATATACTAATGACAGTATTGTAGCGCTTATTAATGAAATGGGAGTTGAAACAAAGATAGAAAGAGGAAACAGAATATTTCCGGTATCAGATAAATCCTCGGATGTAATTATGGCACTTAGCAAAAGATTGAAGGAATTAGGTGTAGATATTAAATATAATTCTATTGCAAAATCGGTAATTGTAAAAGAAACCACAGCTATAGGTATAGAATTGGAAAACGGAAATAAGATATATGCAGACAATGTGATTGTAGCTACCGGTGGATATTCTTATCAGACTACAGGCTCCAGTGGTGACGGTTACAGAATGGCAAAGGAAGTAGGACATAATGTGACAAAAATATATCCTTCACTTGTACCATTTAATGCAAAGGAGGAATATATAAAGGAGCTACAGGGACTATCACTTAAAAATGTTAAGGCTGCATTTTATTGTGGGGATAAAGAGCTTTATTCTGAATTTGGAGAAATGCTGTTTACCCATTTTGGAGTGAGTGGACCTATAGTATTAAGTGCCAGCAGCTATCTGACAGAAAAAATATCTAATAACGAAAATATTACAATGAAAATAGACCTGAAGCCCGCACTTAGCTTTGAGGCACTTGATGCCAGAGTAACTAAGGATTTTAGCAGTAATATCAATAAAGATTTTCGTAATTCCTTAAATGATTTGTTACCTAAAAAACTGATACCTGTTATAATTAATCTGGCCGGTATAGATGAATTTAAAAAGGTACACGATATTACAAGAGAAGAAAGACATAAACTTGTATTATTGTTAAAATGCCTTGAGGTAACAATTACTTCGACCAGAGGCTTTAATGAGGCAATTATTACAAGAGGAGGTATTGAGGTTAAGGAAATAAATTCCTCTACAATGGAATCAAAAATAATTAAACATCTGTTTTTCACCGGTGAAGTGCTGGATTTAGATGCACTTACAGGTGGTTATAATCTGCAAATTGCATATTCAACAGGCTATTTAGCAGGTATTAGTGTATATTAATTTAGGTGAGAAGCACCGGAAAGTAGGAAAAATGTATAATATTGCAATTGATGGACCGGCAGGAGCGGGTAAAAGTACAATAGCAAAACTTGTAGCAAAAAAACTTGGATATATCTATGTAGATACAGGCTCTATGTATAGAGCCATGGCACTTGCCTGTATAAGGAAAGGTATAGAAGCATCTGATGAAGAAAATGTTATTAAGATCTGTATGGAATGTGATGTGACTATAAATTATGAAAATGGTGTTCAGCAGGTATATCTAAATGGAGAAAATGTAAATGGTTATATCAGAGTTGAAGAGGTTTCAAATATGACCTCAGCTATTTCAGTCTACGGACCTGTAAGGGAGAAGCTTGTAGAACTGCAAAGAAGTCTTGCCAAGAAGCAGGATGTAATTATGGATGGCAGGGATATTGGAACTTGTGTACTAAAGGATGCTTTTTTGAAAATATACCTTACAGCCAGCACAAGAACAAGAGCTGAAAGAAGATATAAGGAACTTATTGAAAATAAGATTGACTGTAATCTTGATGAAATAGAAAAGGATATTATTGATAGGGATTATAGGGATATGCATCGTGATATTTCGCCTCTTACACAGGCAGAGGATGCCGTATTGGTGGATTGTTCATATATGAATATAGATGAAGTGGTAGACACTATTATTAATTTAGTAAACGAAAGGAAAAAATAATATAGTGGAAATATTATTGGCGAAGTCAGCAGGTTTTTGTTTTGGAGTTACAAGGGCAGTAAATACCGTTTATGAAGAAATTGAAAAGCATAAGGAGGGTGAAAACAGAAAAATATATACTTTTGGACCAATTATTCACAATGAAGAGGTAGTAAATGACTTGGAAAGAAAAGGGGTTGAAGTTGTAAATTCTATTGAGGAATTTGATACTTTGGAAAAAGGAACTGTAATTATACGTTCTCATGGTGTATCCAAGTCAGTTTATGACAAAATTAAAGAAAAAGGCTTTGATATTATAGACGCAACATGTCCGTTTGTAAAAAAAATTCATGACACGGTTTTTGAAAAAGGAAAAGAGAACTATGAAATTGTAATTATTGGAAATGCTAAACATCCTGAAGTTGAGGGTATAAAAGGCTGGTGTATTACAAAAACTACCATTATAAATACAGAGGAAGATGCATTGGCATTTGAAACAGAAGAAACGTCAAAGTTATGTATTGTATCCCAAACGACATTTAATTACAAGAAATTTAATTATTTAGTTGAAATTCTTGCCAAAAAGTTATATGATATAATAGTTGTTAATACTATATGTAATGCTACTAATGAGCGACAATTAGAAGCACGTAAGATAGCAAAGAGCGTAGATACAATGATAGTCATTGGTGGGAAGAGTAGCTCAAACACACAGAAACTCTATGAGATTTGTAAAGAGGAATGTGAAAATACTTTCTTTATCCAGACAGTAGAGGATATGAAAAATTTGAAGTTATTACCATCGAAAGCGATTGGTATTACAGCAGGGGCTTCAACCCCAAAAAATATTATTGAGGAGGTTCAAAATTATGTCAGAATTAAGTTTTGAACAAATGTTAGAGGAATCATTAAAAACTATAAGAACAGGAGAAATTGTTGAAGGCACAGTCATCAGTGTAAAAGAAGATGAAATCGTGTTAAATATAGGTTACAAGTCAGACGGTATAATCACAAGAAACGAATATACTAATACACCTAATGTTGATCTTACAACGGTTGTATCTGTTGGCGATACAATGGAAGCTAAGGTTCTTAAAGTTAACGACGGAGAAGGACAGGTATTATTAACTTACAAGAGATTAGCTCAGGAAAAGGGAAGCAAGAGATTAGAAGAAGCTTTTGAAAATAAGGAAGTATTAAAGGCTGTTGTTTCACAGGTTATGGCAGGTGGTTTAACAGTTTTAGTAGATGACTGCAAGGTATTTATTCCTGCAAGTCTTGTTTCAGACACATATGAAAAGGATTTAACAAAATATAATGGACAGGAGATTGAATTTGTTTTATCTGAATTCAATCCTAAAAAGAGAAGAATTATCGGTGACCGTAAGCAGTTGTTAGTTGCCGCTAAAAAGGATGCTCAGGAAGAGCTTCTTGCAAATCTGGCTGAAGGACAGGTAGTAGAAGGAACTATTAAGAATGTTACAGATTTCGGTGCTTTTGTAGACTTAGGCGGTCTTGACGGCTTATTACACATTTCAGAAATGTCATGGGGCAGAATTGAACATCCTAAGAAGCTGTTCAAGGTAGGCGATACAGTTAAGGTTTTAGTTAAAGAAATCAATGGTACAAAGATTGCTTTAAGCCTTAAATTTGATAATACAAATCCATGGATTGGTGCTGAAGAAAAGTTCCAGGTAGGAAAAACCGTAAAAGGAAAAGTTGCCAGAATGACAGATTTTGGTGCTTTCGTTGAATTGGAGCCTGGTATTGATGCTTTACTTCATGTATCACAAATTTCAAGAACACATGTTGAAAAACCATCAGATGTTTTAAAGATTGGTGATGAAATTGAAGCTCAAATCGTTGATTTCCATGTTGAAGAAAAGAAGATTAGTCTTAGCAAAAAAGTTTTAGAACCTGAAGTTGAAAAGACTGATGAAGAAGCAACAGAAGAATAATACTTTTGGAGGCTAATTTGAATTACGAACAGTTCAAAACACAGGTTTTCGCATTGACACAAATTGACCTAAATGCTTACAAGGAAAAGCAGATGAAGCGAAGAATTGATTCGCTCATTGCTAAAAACGGTTTTAAGGGATATAGTGACTATGTATATGCTATAAAAACAGATGGCAAATTATTTGAAGAATTTGTAAATTACTTGACTATAAATGTTTCAGAATTCTGGAGAAATCCTGAACAATGGGAAGTTTTAGAGAAATATGTTATTCCGGAGCTTATAAAGGTGTCCGGCAACAGACTGAAAATATGGAGTGCTGCCTGTTCTACAGGAGATGAACCATATTCTTTAGTTATGTTACTCTCTAAATTTGTTCCAATGTCTGATATAAAGATAATAGCTACGGATATTGACAAACAGGTGATTGAAAAGGCAATGGCTGGTTTATATAGCGAAAAAAGCCTTATAGGATTACCGAAAGACTTAAAGGATAAGTATTTTACAAAGGTAGGTCTTTCAAATTACAAGATTTCGGATGAAGTAAAAAAATGTGTTACTTTTAAGCAACACAACCTTTTAAAGGATTCATATCCTCAAAACTTTGATTTAATAGTTTGCAGAAATGTACTTATATATTTTACGGATGAAGCAAAGCTTGAGATTTATAAAAAATTTAATAAGTCACTTAGAACCGGTGGATATTTGTTTATAGGAAGTACAGAACAGATAATAAATTATAAAGAAATAAATTTTGCATCAGCCAAATCATTTTTTTATGTGAAAGTCTAATATTCCCTTGGAATATTAGACACGAGTGAGTACTCGAAGAGTACACACGAAGTAAAAAAGTCTAATATTCCAAAGGAATATTATACTTTAGTAAAAAGGTTTAAAACAGGACAAGCATCAGTTTGTCCTGTTTTTTATATAAAACAATTAATAAAAAACTTGATTATGAAAGTCTGTTTAGTATAATATATAGGAGTATAAACAGATAACGTAAGATAAGAATTGTTATAAAATATAATTTGGAGATTGCTATTGCTATGAGAGTTATTGCAGGAAGTGCAAGGAGAACTACGCTTGTTACTCCGGACGGACTTGATACCAGACCTACTACGGACAGAATTAAGGAAACCTTATTTAATATGATAAATAATGATATTTACGATTGTAATTTTCTTGATTTATTCAGCGGAAGCGGTGGTATTGGTATCGAGGCATTAAGCAGGGGTGCATGTAAAAGCTGTTTTGTTGAAAATAACAGAAATGCCATACAGTGTATAAAGACAAATCTTAATAAAACACATTTTGAAGATAAAGGAATTGTATTAGAAAGAGATGTAATATCAGCTATTGCATTTTTAGAAAATACAGATATAATATTTGATATTATCTTTATGGACCCACCATATAATAAAGAATGGGAAAAGAAAGTGCTTTTATCTTTAAGTAATAGTAAAATAATAAATGAATATACAACTATTATAGTAGAGATGTCATTAGAAACTACAACAGATTATCTTGAGGAATATGGATTTGAATTAGTAAAGCGAAAAGATTATAAAACAAATTCCCATTTATTTATTAAAAAGAAATAAGAAGGTAAAAAATATGAGTATTGCAATATATCCAGGAAGCTTTGACCCTGTTACGCTTGGTCATCTTGATATTATTGAGAGGGCAGCCAATATAAGTGAAGAATTAATAGTGGCTGTTTTGATGAATAGTTCAAAATCGCCGTTGTTTTCTGTTGAAGAACGTGTTAATATGTTAAGGGAAGTAACTAAACATATTGATAATGTGAAGATAATGTCATTCAGTGGACTTTTAGTTAATTTTGCAAGAGATGTAAACGCAAACATTATTGTCAGAGGACTTAGAGCCATCACTGATTTTGAATATGAGTTGCAGATGGCGCAGACAAACCATATACTAAACGATACTATTGATACGGTATTTTTAACTTCAAATTTGGATTATTCATATTTGAGTTCTAGTACAGTTAAGGAGGTTGCCAGCTTTGGTGGCGATGTTTCAAAATTTGTTCCGGAATATGTTATTGATAAGATATATCAAAAATATAATAGATAGCAAGGAGAAGAATTTATGAGTAAAATTGAACAAATTATTACAGAAATCGAGGATTATATCGAAAGCTGTAAGAAAGTACCTTTATCAGGTAATAATATAATTGTAAACAAAGATGAGATGCAGGAATTATTATCTGAGCTTAGACTTAGAACTCCGGATGAAATTAAAAAATATCAGAAAATCATTACAAATAGAGAAGCTATTTTGACAGAAGCAAGAGAACGTGCACAAAGTATGATAGCACAGGCTACTGAGCAGACATCAGAGTTGGTAAGTGAACATGAAATTATGCAGCAGGCATATGTTCAGGCAAATGAAATTGTACAGAATGCTTCAAATCAGGCAAGAGAAATTTTAGACTCAGCTACTACAGAGGCAAACGATGTGAGAATGAGTGCAATGCAGTATGTAGATGGTATTTTAAGTAATGTACAGAATGCTGTTTCATATCAGATGCAGGATATTACATTAAAGTATGAAAATTATATGAAATCTCTCAATAATAGTTTAGATGTAGTTATTGCAAACAGAAAGGAATTAAATCCTTCAGATGAAATTAATGAGGAATTACTTCCTGATGTACCGGAACAGGCAGAAACTGAAATGGATAGTGATTTTGAGGATTATACAGTAGATTTAGACAATTTGGTGTAATACATAGTAAAAATTTTGTTAGCCATAATTATTAGATTAATCAAAATAGCTACAGTAGATTGCAGATATATTAACATAAGTGTCCCCATTTTTATTTTGAATTTAATAAAATCCATAATTAAAAATGGGGACACTTTAGAGAAAATTCAATTGAGGATTGATACCAATTATGATACAGGATTTAGATAACAGCATTTATGATAATAGTTATCATGACTATAAAATAAGAGATATTGACAGAGTAATTATCTGTAATGAACGAACAGTTTTATTAAAAAATATTAATGGAAAAATAGAGTTTCCTACTATTAGGGAATTTAAAAGCTTTAGTGAATACACATATCTTTTTTCCATAAATAATATAAGATATTTTACTGTAAGTGATGCTGTTATATCTGATGCTTCATACACATATGAAAACATAGAGATATTTAGGACTGCATTACCAAAGGAAGAAAGATTTGCGGGAATTACCGGATTTCAGCTTTGTAGTTGGTACAACAGCCACAAATATTGTTCCAGATGTGGAAATGGTCTGATTCATGATATACATGAAAGAATGCTCAGATGTCCTGAATGCAATATGACGAATTATCCTACTATTTCACCGGCTATTATTGTTGCCATAGTTAATGGCGATAAACTTCTTATTACCAAATATGCAGGCAGGAATTATAAGAAGTATGCATTAGTGGCAGGCTTTGCAGAAATTGGGGAAACTCTTGAAGAAACTGTTAAAAGAGAAGTATACGAGGAAGTTTCTCTTAAGGTTAAAGATATAAAATATTATGGATGCCAGCCATGGTCTTTTACAAGCTCTCTGTTAATTGGTTTTTTTGCCAAAGTTGATGGTAATACAAATATTACGATAGATGGTGAAGAACTTTCTGAGGGAAGATGGATAGATAGGAAGGATATGAATGATATTGAAGATGATGGAATTACATTAACCAGAGAAATGATGATAGCATTTAAGGAGGGGAAATTCAAATTTTAATATATTAAGTTTGTGTATTTTTCATGAGTCATGAATCTTATATAATTAAAATAATATAGACATATTTTATAAAAATCACATGGAAAAGAAAATTTTTCTATGTGATTTTTTATTTCTGCGAATAACAAGCCAAAGTCGGGCAAGCTATATTTTGGCGACTGCCGCAAGGTTAAATGCCAAACAGTAGGCATACTATTGTGGCAAGTACAAAGGTTATGGAAAGGTTGATAAACTTGTATTTAATATAATTTTTACGGGATATTCCCTTTACATCTATCATTTGCAGAGATTGAAACATTGCAGATAATCCTCCAAAGCTGCATAGGGGAATTAATATTGTTATTATGTATTTAAGCTTTACATTTGAAAAAGCGGTTGCTCCATTAGATATTTCCAAAATGGAGGTAACTATGGATTTAACTATGTCAGGGAGGGGGGTATAGTTTAATAATATACCTGTAATTATTGAAAATAAAATTATATATCCGCCTACCTTAAATAATGCTTCAAATGTTCCGGTTATACATGTATTAATAAAATTTGAAATAGTATCTGTTTTGGTGTTATTTTTTTCATCACTTAGTTTACATAAATTATTTATGTCGCTTTCGACATATTTATTTGAAAATCTGTATATAAAAGAACATATAATTGCAGATATGTATGGGAGCAATATTAAAATAATATTTAATATAAGTTTATGGTTAAAGTTTATAAATTTATTATTTCGATGGATATTATCATTTATTATAAAGTTTAAATAAAATGATGGAGACAGATTATTACAAAAGCATGCCAGATAATTTCCCTCTGAGATGCTTATTTTGTTTGATTTTACCATATCATTTATAGTTTTGATACCTACTGGAAAACCGCAGAAAAAGCCTGCAACCATACAAAGACAGGCATTTTTGCTTATTTTTAATATTGGATTTAATATAGGGTATAGTATAAAAGAAAGTATTGTAAAAGCGTCAAAAAGCATTATAATATTAATGATAAAAATATATGGGAACAGTACAGGTACTACATTATATAGCCACAGTTCCAAGCCATATAATGTAGAACTGCGTGTAGTTTCATAGGATACAAGCATAATAAATAATATTGATATACAGATTAACTTTATATAAAAATTTTTTTTCATAGTTTTATTATTAAATTCAATATTAACATAATTATATGATTAGAGGTTTTAAAATAGAAATATAAAAGGAGTATTAGAAAAATGTTAGAAAATTTGAAGCCGGAAAGAGTATTTTATTATTTTGAAGAGATTTCAAAGATTCCCAGAGGTTCAGGTAACACAAAACAGATTAGTGATTATTGCGTGGAATTTGCTAAAAAACATAATCTACAGGTATATCAGGATAAATTAAATAATGTAATTATTAAAAAGCCGGCCACAGCAGGCAGGGAAGGTGATACAGGTGTTATTTTACAGGGACATTTGGATATGGTATGTGAAAAGACACCGGACAGCAGCCATGATTTTTTTAGAGACGGCATTGAGCTATTAATAGAAGACGGATTTGTCACTGCAAATAAAACTACCTTAGGTGCTGATGACGGTGTTGCAGTTGCCATGTCGCTGGCTGTTTTAGAGTCTGATACCATATCACATCCAAGTCTGGAGGTCATATTTACAGTTGACGAGGAAGTGGGAATGGACGGAGCAAAGGAGATTGATTTAAGCGATATTACCGGGAAATATGTAATGAATCTTGATTGTGATATGGACGGTATTGCCTTTGCAGGCTGTGCAGGTGGTGTAAGAGGAGATTTTGTATTTGATTTTACAAAGAATATTATAAACGATATAGCTTACAAAATAACAATAGATGGACTTACAGGCGGACATTCAGGAAGTGAAATTGATAAGGAAAGAGCTAATTCCAATATATTATTAGGCAGGCTGTTATATAAAATTAACCAAAATACAGGCTTTGAAATTGTATCTATGTCAGGTGGTACAAAGGACAATGTCATTACTAATAAATCAGAGGTAATAATTACAGCCGTAAAAGATGAAAATACATTAAATAAAGAAATAGATGAGTTTAAAACTATTGTTGGAAATGAATATGCAGTTACAGACAGTAAAATTAAAGTATCAGTAGAAAAGCTCGAAGCTAAGGAATATGTGACAATAGATGAAAAAACAAAGGAAGATATTATTTTCTTTATAAATGCAGTGCCTAATGGAGCCGTAAATTACTGCGGAGATATGAAAAATCTTGTTGAAACCTCACTTAATATGGGAGTTTTAACCACAACGAGTGACTATGTTAAGATAGGAATTTCCGTGAGAAGTCTTATAAAGAGCAGAAAAGAATACATTCTTAATAAGCTTATTGCTATTGCAAAAAGAGCAAATGCAAAGTCGGATATCTATGGTGAGTATCCGCAGTGGGAGTTTAACCGTAATTCACATTTGCAGGAGGTTGTTAAAAGTGCATATCTGGAGCTGTTTAACGAAGAACTTAAAATTGAAGTTATTCACGCAGGACTTGAATGCGGATATTTACTGGAGAAAAAGCCGGATTTAGATATATTGTCATTTGGACCACAGATGTATGATATTCATACTGTTAATGAAAGATTGTCAATAAAATCAACTGAAAATGTATATAAGCTTGTGCTTAAGGTGCTTGAATATATAAAATAGGTAATATAATTCCTGAGTTTCCGTATTTTAAATTTTAAGCTTTATGAGTATCAAAATAAAAAATACGGAAATTCAAGGAGATAATTGTTTATACAAAAAATATTGTAAATAAAGGTGAAATAATGAGATTACTTAGCATAGCTAGTGGCAGTAGCGGTAATTGTATTTATGTGGGAAATGATAATACCCATATTCTGATTGATGCTGGCATTAGTAAGAAACGAATAGAAGAGGGACTAAACAGTATAGGGATTACACTTTCTGATATAAACGGAATTTTAATTACTCACGAACATTCAGACCATATAAAGTCATTAGGAGTATTATTAAGAAAACGTGAAATTCCTGTATATACTGCAAAAGAAACAATAGAAGCTATTTTGGGTAACGATAAGCTTGGAAAAATGAATAAAGAACTTTTTAAGAGTATTTTACCTGATAGTTCATTTAATATTAATGATTTATGTATATCTCCGTTCAATGTATCACATGATGCTGCTAATCCCATGGCATACAGGGTAAGCTACGAAAGTGCCGGGAAAAAGAAAAATATGGCGGTAGCTACTGATATGGGCTGCTATGATGAATACATAATAAATAATCTTCAGGATTTAGATGCAATACTTCTTGAAGCAAATCATGATATAAGAATGTTGCAAATGGGTAGTTATCCGTATTACCTTAAACAGAGAATACTGGGCAATAGCGGTCATCTGTGTAATGAGGCATGTGGTACATTACTTGACAGAATATTAAATGATAGAATTAAAAAAATATTTTTGGGACATCTAAGTCATGAAAATAATTATCCTGCTCTTGCACTTGAAAGTGTGAAAATGGAGATAAATATAAGTGACAGCAGATATAAAGCCGGTGATTTTGATATACAGGTGGCAAGAAGAGATATGCCGTCAGAGGTAGTGGAAATCTGAGTATTAACAGAGCTGTTGAACTTGAAAAAAAGAATTGATATTTTTAGTGTGTTACAATATAATGAATACATTAAAATTGCATTATTTATTGAAATGAGGTAGTCAAATGAAAAAGACAGTTATTACAGTAGTTGGTAAGGATACAGTTGGTATTATTGCTAAGGTATGTACATTTTTAGCAGAGAATAATGTTAATATCTTAGATATTTCACAGACTATTGTTCAGGATTATTTTAATATGATGATGATAGTTGATTCTAATAAATCAAAGAAGTCTTTTGGTGATCTTTCTGATGAAATTGCTAAGCTGGGCGAGGAAATCGGCGTTCAGATTAAGATGCAGTCTGAAGATATTTTTAATATTATGCACAGAATTTAATTGTCGGAAGGAAAAGTCATGATTAATATTTTTGAAGTTAATGAAACAAATAACATGGTTGAACATGAAAATCTTGATGTTCGTACCATTACAATGGGTATCAGTTTATTAGATTGTATAGATAGTGATTTAGATGCTTTAAACGAAAAGATTTATAATAAGATTTTTTCAAAAGCAAAAAATCTTGTTAATACAGGTAATGAAATCGAAAAGGAGATAGGTATTCCTATTGTTAATAAACGTATTTCAGTTACACCTATTGGGTTAATAGGTGCTTCTGCGTGTAAAACACCGGAGGATTTTGTAACCATAGCAAAGACTCTTGATGGGGTTGCAAAAGAAGTAGGCGTAAACTTTATAGGCGGATATTCAGCTCTTGTATCAAAGGGTATGACTCCTTCAGAAGAAAACATGATTCGTTCAATTCCTATGGCACTTGCTTCTACAGAAAGAGTTTGTTCTTCTGTAAATGTAGGCTCTACAAAGACAGGTCTTAACATGGATGCAGTTAAGCTTATGGGTGAGATTGTAAAAGAAACAGCCGAAATGACAAAGGAAGATGACTCATTAGGCTGTGCAAAGCTTGTTGTTTTCTGTAATGCTCCTGACGATAATCCGTTTATGGCAGGTGCTTTTCATGGTGTAACTGAAGCTGATTGTATTATCAATGTAGGTGTCAGCGGACCCGGTGTTGTAAAGACAGCTCTTGAAAAAGTACGGGGTAAGAATTTTGAAGTACTTTGCGAAACCATTAAAAAGACAGCATTTAAGGTAACAAGAGTAGGTCAGCTTGTAGCTCAGGAGGCTTCAAAAAGACTGGGTGTGCCTTTTGGTATTATAGATTTATCACTTGCTCCTACACCGGCAGTAGGTGATAGTGTAGCACTTATTTTAGAGGAAATCGGTTTGGAGTCAGTAGGTGCTCCGGGCACAACTGCCGCATTAGCTTTACTAAATGATCAGGTAAAAAAAGGTGGTGTAATGGCATCTTCATATGTAGGCGGTTTAAGCGGTGCATTCATTCCTGTCAGTGAAGATCAGGGTATGATTGATGCAGTTAATGCAGGCGCATTGACATTGGAAAAGCTTGAAGCTATGACCTGTGTATGTTCTGTAGGTCTTGATATGATAGCTATTCCGGGAGATACAACTCCGGCTACTATTTCAGGTATTATTGCCGATGAAGCTGCTATAGGTATGATTAACCAGAAAACAACAGCAGTAAGAGTTATTCCGGTTATAGGAAAAGGTGTTGGTGAGATAGTAGAGTTCGGTGGACTTTTAGGCTATGCACCTGTAATGCCGGTAAATAAGTTCTCATGTGAAGCATTTGTAAACAGAGGCGGAAGAATACCTGCACCAATACACAGCTTTAAGAACTAGAGAAAATTTTTAAAATAATTATAATTAAACATAATTAATTGTTTATAAAAATATGGTGTTAAGGATGAGAGTTTTTTCAACTTTAACACCATATTTCAATAAATTATAAAGAAAAAGTTACAATAATATAATTAGTGGTTGCATTGTGCATAATTAAATATGAAATGAGAAAGTAGTTAAAATTCTTAAGACTGACATTTAATTATAGTGTTAAGAATTTCTGCTCATATTCATTTTTTATCACAGATTTTAAATCCATTGTCTGGCATAATCTGTATATATCCTCAGCTTTTAGGGAATGTTCAAAGTATTTTAGAGCATTACCGTTTAAATCATTACTATAATTCTTAACGTTAGTTATAAGCTTTATATCAGAATTATTTTTAATATTTTTAAACAAAATTGTACTGTCTTTTTTAAAACCCAGAATACGGATATAATTTCCGTAATTATCAGCTATCATATTATTTACAAGCTCTGTCGTGATATTCAAAACAATATGAAGTAATGCACGGCTTATTGAGGTATAGGAAATATCCTTACTTTTCAAACTTAAAATAAAATCTGAATAGCATGTGTATCTGCTGAAATTGTTTTTAATCTTATCAAATAAATAGTCAGGTACATCAAAATATATATTATTACTGTTATTAATGGCAGAGAGTATGAGAGTACCGGCAACAGCAGAAAAACTGTTGTTTAGGCGTACAGGATACGTTTTGGCATAGTTGTATTCGTAAGCCGTATCAATATCAGCCAGTAGCGAAACAAGTTGTTTATCTTCTAAATTGCGGAGATTTGAAGCTGAATATAAACGATTATTTATGTTATTACAGGAGGTATCACTTATATAGGTATCGCTTGTAAAATCATCATTGGCAGATGGAGTATCATCAAATACGTCATGATATCCTGCGTTTATTCTTGAAATACAAACAGGAGTGATAGGACTGTTTAGTTTTTTTAGTGCTTTTATATATTCTAATCCAAGAATATTATTGGGTCCATTAATAAATGATAAGTCGATATCTGGTAAAAGAGCAGATAGTGATTTGCTTCTGGATGAAACAAAATTATAACCGCAAGACAGATTAAGTTTAAGTAATTTCTTATATTCATCAGGCTCTTCAATCAAAATATCAGCTACTTTATTTAAGACATCAAGATTGTTTGCTTCAACTCCGAATGCAAGAAAGTCAACAATGTTAAGATTATTAAGTAATGTAACTGCACAGGTAGCAAAATATTCCGCACTGGCGCAGGAAAAAGGAATAGGAAGCTCTATTACAAGGTCAGCACCATTTCTGAGTGCTATGGTAGTTTTGGTGTATTTATCGATAAATGACGGCTCTCCACGCTGAACAAAGCTGCCACTGGTAATGATTATACAAAAATCAGCACCAGTGACCTCTTTTGCTTTTGAAATAATATATCGATGCCCCTTGTGAAACGGGTTAAACTCTGTAATAATACCAACGGTTTTCATGGCTTTATAAAATCCTTTTTATTTAACTTATATATCATTTGAGCATGTAACACAAGACTTAGATGGCTTGAGTTTCTGAATTTTTATTTTTAAATTCATAAGGTTTATAATTATGTCTACTCAGGTACTTGAGTTTCCGTATTTTTTATTTTAAGTTTCAAAAAGTCTTGTTGCCAAAGGCAACATAGACATCTTGTACAAAAAGTTGTAGATGAAAGCGAACTCTCATCTGCAATTTTTTGTACAAGATGCCTACATCATTATGATGATGTAAGCTTTTTGAAGCTAAAAATAAAAAATACGAAAACTCTAAACTCAGGTAGTATTGATAGATTGATAATATATATTATAAAAAAATAGTGTATACAAGTCAAATAAGATTTCGTAACAGAGTTTCCATATTTGCTTCATAGTGTTTCAATCACAAATGCTTTGTACTTTCAGTTAGAGTAGGAACTCAAGGTTAAAAGTTTATTTAAACCTTATAAACAGGAAATAAAGAATGATATGGTTTGTATCACAAAAAATACATTATAACTAAAGATAAATACTTGTATATGAAAATTATTTGATTTATAATTTAAAATATGTAATATATACTAGGTAAAGGTATTTATATATTATATATAAAAACATTTTTTTAATATTTTTCAAAGTATTTATAGCTATTATAAAATATTTGCGAGGCAGAAATGCTTCGCATTTACTTGTAAGACACTTTAAAGAATAAAATGAAAGGAGCGCTTTGAAGAAATGGGATTTATTGATGAAATCAAAGAAAGAGCAAAGCAGAATAAAAAGAAAATAGTTCTCCCTGAATCAATGGACAGAAGAACATTTGAAGCTGCTGCAAACGTATTAAAGGAAGGCATAGCTGATTTAATTATTATTGGTACACCGGAAGAAGTAAAGGCAAACAGTGAGGGATTAGATATTTCTAAGGCTACGATTATTGACCCTAATACATACGAAAAAACAGAAGAATATATTGATCTTTTAGTTGAACTTAGAAAAAATAAAGGTATGACAAAAGAGGAAGCAACAAAGCTTATACTAAATGAATATATGTTTTATGCCTGTATAATGGTTAAGGCAGGAGATGCAGATGGAGTCGTTTCAGGTGCCTGCCATTCAACAGCAAATACATTAAAGCCGGCATTGCAGATTATTAAAACAAAACCGGGTACAAAGCTTGTTTCAGCTTTCTTTCTTATGGTTGTGCCTGATTGTGAATATGGTGCAGACGGAACATTTATATTTGGTGATTGCGGATTAAATCAGAATCCGAATCCGGAAGAACTTGCTGCCATAGCAATATCTTCGGCACAAACATTTAAGTTTCTGGTTCAAAAAGAGCCAAAGGTTGCAATGCTGTCTCATTCATCAATGGGCAGTGCAAAGCATGCGGATGTGGATAAGGTAGTAGAGGCAACAAGAATTGCTAAGGAATTAGCTCCTGAACTTGCACTTGATGGTGAATTACAGTCAGATGCCGCTATAGTACCTTCAGTTGCTGCTTCTAAGGCTCCAAACAGTGAGGTCGCAGGTAAAGCAAATGTACTTATTTTCCCTGACCTTGATGCAGGAAATATAGGATATAAGCTTGTTCAAAGACTGGCAAAGGCAGATGCATATGGTCCGATGACACAGGGTATTGCAAAGCCGGTCAATGATTTATCAAGAGGCTGTTCTTCAAAGGATATTGAGGGAGTTATTGCTATTACTGCAGTACAGTGCCAGTATAATTAGTCAGCCTTATGGTGCAATAAGAAATGTATATACCAATTATTATGACGGCAGAATGTTTTGACTGTATAAACATATTTTAAGTTAATTTAATATCGAAAGGATTAAAAAGGATTTGAGATGAAAATATTAGTTATTAATTGTGGAAGCTCTTCACTGAAATATCAATTATTTAATATGGATGACCATAGTGTAATGGCAAAAGGTCTATGCGAAAGAATTGGTATAGAGGGTTCGCTGTTAAAGCATACTAAAACAGGGATGGATACTGTAGAGATGGAAAAACCTATGGAAAACCATAAGGACGCAGTTGCATTAGTACTGGATATGCTTGTTGATGATAAATATGGTGTTATTACTGATGTATCTGAAATTACAGCAGTAGGACACAGAGTGGTACATGCAGGACAAAAATACAGCGATTCCGTAATTGTTGATGAGGATGTAAAGAAGGTTGTTAAAGAATGTTTTGATTTTGCACCACTTCACAATCCTGCAAATCTTATAGGTATTGAAGCCTGTGAGCATGCTATGCCCGGTACTCCTAATGTGGCAGTATTTGATACGGCATTCCATCAGACAATGCCGGAAAAGGCTTATATGTATGCTGTTCCATATGAATATTATGAGAAATATGGTGTAAGAAGATATGGCTTTCATGGAACAAGCCATGCGTTTGTATCTTCAAAGGCAATTGAACTTGGTGAATTAGATAAAGATAATTCAAAGATTATTGTATGCCATATCGGTAATGGCGGTTCTGTTTCAGCAGTACAAAACGGTAAGTGTATAGATACTTCCATGGGACTTACTCCGCTTGAAGGACTTATTATGGGAACAAGAAGCGGTGATATTGACCCGGCAGTAGTTCAGTTTATTGCACATAAGGAGGATAAAACACTTGATGACGTACTTAACATATTAAATAAAAAATCAGGTGTACTTGGTATTAGCGGAGTGTCAAGTGACTTTAGAGATTTGACAAAAGCTGCTGAAGACGGAAATCACAGAGCAGAGATTGCAATAGAAGCATACGCTTACAGGATTGCAAAATATATTGGAGCTTATACAACCGCCATGAATGGTGTAGATGCAATAGTATTTACGGCAGGTGTTGGTGAAAATAATGGTGCTATCAGAAAAAATATTTGTGAATATTTAGGATATTTAGGTGTAGAGCTTGATGATGGGGAGAATGCAAAACGTGGTGAGGATTTAGTTATTTCAACAGCTGCATCAAAGGTTAAGATAATGGTTATTCCAACCAACGAGGAGCTTAAAATTGCGCAGGAAACTTTAGCATTGGTAAAATAGTCATTTTATTGTTGACAAAATTTTATTGTATATGTATAATTGTCAAGGTGCGATTAGAAAAGAGGTTACTATGTTAATTGATTTATGGTCGCTTTTGTCCTATGAAGGTAAAGAAATGGTTCTTCAGGCAGAGCTGGATATGAACAGTTTGGATACCGGTATAAACAAATTTGATTTTATTGAAAAACAACCACTTTCATTTAAATTCACACATACCGGGAATAAACATGTGATTATAGAAGCAGATGTAGATGTTATACTGAATATGCCATGCGACAGATGTCTTGAAGATGTAAAAACCAATATCAGTTTGAAAACTTCAAAGGAAATAGACTTAAACGAAGATTCTGAAACAGATGATGTAAATGAAACTATTTTTATGGATGGTACAGTATTTGATTCAGAGAAATTTGTTTACGGTGAGATTTTAGTGAATTTACCTATGAAGGTTCTTTGCAGTGAAAATTGTAAAGGAATTTGTAATAGATGTGGCACAAATCTCAACCATGGTAGTTGTGGTTGTGATACCACAGAATTAGATCCTAGAATGGCTAAAGTTTTAGAGGTCTTTAATAGCTTTAAGGAGGTGTAAACCATGTCTATTTGTCCAAAGAATAAAACATCTAAAGCAAGAAGAGATAAGAGAAGAGCTAATTGGAAGATGGAAGCTACAAATCTTGTAAAGTGCAGCAAATGTGGTGCATTAATGATGCCTCACAGAGTATGCAAGGCTTGCGGAAGTTACAACAAAAAAGAAATTATTGCTCAGGACTAATGAGTATGAGGCTTGTTCCTAAGGAACAGGCCTTTTCTTCTATTTACTATTTTTAGCTTCAAAAAGCTTACATCATCATAACAATGTAAGCATCTTGCACAAAAAGTTGCAGATGAAAGTGAACTTTTATCTGTAACTTTTTGTGCAAGATGTCCATGTTGCCTTTGGCAACAAGACTTTTTGAAACTAAAAATAAAAACTCTGAAACTCTAATGAAACTTCAACAGTTGCTAAATTCTTTATTTTCTAGTATATTATAAGAGTTGTTAAAATCAGGATAGCATTTACGAAAAATTATTTTTAAGCATAGATAGAGTTATAATGCGGATATTTGTTTTATTTTTAATATAAAGTGAGTGTTAAGATGAGGTTTCGTAAATGTCTATTAGTATGGAGGTTTTTATGTCAGAAAAAGTTGTAGTGTCAGTTGATGCAATGGGTGGCGATAATGCACCTGAGGAATTAGTTAAGGGTGCAGTTGAAGCTCTAAATCAAAGAGATAATTTATTTATTAAGCTGGTAGGTGATGAAACAGCCATTAAAAATGAATTATCAAAATATGAATATAAAAAGGATATGCTTGAAATTGTCCATACCACACAGATAATTGAAACAGGAGAGCATCCTGTAGAGGCTGTTCGCAGTAAAAAAGATTCTTCTATGGTAGTTGGCCTAAAGCAGGTGAAAAACGGGGAAGCCGATGCCTTTGTATCTGCCGGAAGTTCAGGTGCTTTATTGGTAGGTGGTCAGACTATTGTTGGAAGATTAAAGGGTATTGAAAGACCGCCTCTGGCTCCGCTTATCCCGACTGCAAAGGGAGTTTCACTGCTTATTGACTGTGGTGCAAATGTAGATGCCAAACCATCATATTTAGTACAGTTTGCAAAGGTTGGTTCTATATATATGGAAAACATTGTAGGTGTTAAAAATCCAAAGATAGCATTAGTAAATATTGGTGCAGAAGAGGAAAAGGGTAATGCACTTACAAAGGAAACTTTCCAGTTACTTAAAAATCTTCCGGATATAAATTTTATCGGAAATATTGAAGCCAGAGATATTCCAAATGGTGATGCTGACGTAATAGTATGCGATGCCTTTGTAGGTAATGTTATTTTGAAGCTTTATGAAGGACTTGCAGGCACACTTTTAAAAGAAATAAAAGCAGGTATGGTGTCATCATTTAGAAGTAAGATTGGTGCATTACTTGTAAAACCGGCACTTAAAAAAACATTAAAGTCTTTTAATGCTGATGAATATGGTGGAGCACCACTTTTAGGTTTAAAGGGACTTGTAGTTAAAACTCATGGAAATTCTAAGAGTATGGAAGTAAAACAATCTATATTAAATGCTATTAAATTTAAGGAACAGAGAATTAATGAGCAGATAAAGGAACATATTAGTGATGTTCACGATGTTAAAGAGGTGTAGTTATTGCATAGTTTAGATATAAGTGTTCTTGAGAGTAAAATTGGCTACACTTTTACAGAAAAAGATTTGATAAAAAGAGCTGTGACCCATAGCTCATATTCAAATGACAGAAAAATGGGTAAGCTAAAAAATAATGAACGTTTGGAGTTTTTAGGGGATGCAGTTTTAGAATTGTGTACAAGTGATTTTTTGTATAAGGAATATTCTGAAAAACCGGAGGGTGAGCTTACAAGACTTAGAGCAAGTATAGTATGTGAGCCTACTCTGGCTGAGTGTGCCAGAGGTATTGATTTACCTGATTATCTGATACTTGGTAAAGGCGAAGAAAATACTGGTGGCAGATATCGTGATTCTATTGTATCAGATGCTTTTGAGGCAGTAATAGGAGCTATATATCTTGATGGTGGACTTGATATGGCAAAATCGTTTATTACAAGATTTGTTTTGAGTGATATAGAAAATAAGCATTTGTTTTATGACAGCAAGACAATTCTGCAGGAAATGATGCAAAAGGATTATAAAGAGACGGTATCCTATGAGCTTCTTTCAGAAAGCGGACCTGATCACAATAAAGAATTTAAAGTAGCCGTCTTATTGGAAGAAAAAGTTTTGGGAACAGGAATAGGAAGAACAAAACGAAAAGCAGAACAACAGGCTGCTTACGAGGCAATTCTTAAGATAAGAAATGCCAAATAAACAGAAAGGTTTTGAAAATGTATTTAAAAAGTATTGAGGTACAAGGATTTAAGTCTTTTGCTAATAAGATAAATTTTGAATTTCATAATGGTATTACAGCTATTGTAGGACCAAACGGCAGTGGTAAAAGTAATGTTGCT
The DNA here is from genome assembly GCA_947174885.1 of uncultured Clostridia bacterium. Classification (GTDB taxonomy): domain Bacteria; phylum Bacillota; class Clostridia; order Lachnospirales; family Lachnospiraceae; genus SVEL01. The sequence goes on along the minus strand of CAMWKO010000012.1, from coordinate 38,503 downwards.
GATGCTGTAAGGTGGGTACTGGGAGAGCAGAGAATAAAGCAGCTTCGTGGTGGTAAAATGGAGGATGTTATCTTTGCGGGTACAGAAAACAGAAAGCCATTAGGCTTTGCTTATGTAGCCATTACACTTGAAAACAGTGATCATCAGTTATCTATTGATTATGATGAAGTAACAGTTTCAAGACGTTTGTACCGTTCAGGTGAAAGTGAATATATGATTAATGGCTCTATATGCCGTCTAAAGGATATTAATGAACTGTTTTATGATACAGGTATTGGCAAAGAGGGATACTCTATTATTGGACAGGGTCAGATTGAAAAGATTCTTAGTGGCAAAGCTGAGGAAAGAAGAGAGCTTTTTGATGAGGCTGCAGGTATTGTTAAGTTCAAAAGACGTAAACTGGAGGCTGTTAAAAAGCTCGAAAATGAAAAGGCAAATCTTGCAAGAGTAATAGATATATTAACAGAGCTTGAAAGACAGATAAGACCTCTTGAAAGACAGTCTGAAACTGCCAGAAAATACTTGAAATTAAAGGATGACCTTAAGATATTTGATATAAATGTATTTTTACTAGAGATTAAAAATATAAAGGAACAGCTGTCAGACGTTGAAGAAAAGTATGGTATTGCAGAAGAACAATTAAATGCTAATCAAAATTCATTGGAAGAAATTAAGCAGACATATGAACAACTGGATGCTTATATTGAAGAATTAAATAATTCCATTGATGAAAGAAAGGCTATCCTTGGTCAGTCTGTAGTTATGAGAGAAAAACTGGAGGGTGATATAAAGGTATTAAATGAGCAGATTAATTCAGCAAAGGTTAATGATGAGCATTATAAGGAAAGAATTAATGAGATAAATAAAAGTATAGACAGTAAATATAAAGAGAAGGAGGAGTTTATAAATCAGGAAAAGGAAATCAAGGAAATGCTTCTAAATGCATCAAACATTAAAAGAGAGGCAGATAATAAGGTTTCTGTAATTACTGACAGAATAAACAGTCTTTTAAATCAGATTGAAGAAGACAAGGCAAATATTATCAATCTTCTTAATGATAAGGCAAATGTTCATGCAAAAATCCAGAGATATGATGCAATGCTTGAACAGATAAATATTCGTAAGGCTGAATTAAATCAGAGGCTTTTGAAATTCCAGAATGATAAAAATGAACATGGTAAGGTTATAGAGGAATTAAATGAAGAGTTAAAAAAGATAAATGATGAAATCATTTCTAATAATGATGATTTATCCAAATTAAACAAAAGATTTGATGAAATCAACAGTGACAGCACAGTATTAAACAAACAAAAGGATGATATGCAGAGAGAATATCATCAGACCAATTCCCAACTGGAAGCTCTTAAAAATATGACTGAAAGATATGAGGGCTATGGAAACAGTATAAAAAAAATAATGGAGCTTAAGGAGAGCAAAAAAGGAATAGTTGGTGTTGTTGCTGATATTATTAAGGTTGATAAAAAATATGAAATTGCGGTCGAAACAGCTTTGGGAGGAAATATACAAAATGTTGTTACCGACAATGAAACAATAGCAAAGGAAGCAATTGAGTACTTAAAAAAAGGCAAATTCGGAAGAGCTACTTTTCTTCCTCTAAGCAGTATTGCCAATAAAACAGGATTTACAAATGACAGAGTTCTGAGCGAAAAAGGAGTTATAGGTCTTGCATGTGATTTAGTTAATATAAAGAAAGAATATGAAAATATTGCAAAGTATCTGCTTGGACGTGTTGTGGTTGTAGACACAATTGATAATGCTTTAATCTTGGCAAGGAAATTTAACTATACACTTAGAATGGTCACACTTGAGGGCGAATTACTAAATCCGGGTGGTTCAATGTCCGGTGGTGCGTTTAGGAACAATAGTAATCTTTTGGGCAGAAGAAGAGAAATAGATGAGCTTACAAACAAACTTACTGAAATAACAAATGAAAGAGAAAAGGTTACGGCTAAACTGTCGGAATATGAAAAGGAATCACTTGAATTAAAGGAAGAAATAGAAAAGATTAAGCAGGTATTAAATGAACAATATTTAATCCAGAATACCGTAAAGATGAACCTTAATAAGGCTAATGAAAAGATTAGTGAGCTTAATAATACATACGAGGATGTAACTAAGGAAAATAGTGAAATAGCAGGTCAGATTACGGATATTAAGAATAATTATGAAACTCTTAATGCAGAGCTTAGTCACTGGGAGGAAAAGAATGAGGTATTAAAAGCTCATATTGACACCTTAAATGAAGAGGTGGCAAGGGAGAGAGAATTAGAGGAAAATGAAAAGAAGAGTAATGAAGAAGTTCGTATGAACTTATCTAATCTCACTCAGAAGAGGGATTTCATAAAGGAAAATATTGAAAGAATTGATAATGAGATTGAAAAGTTTAAGGAGGATCTTGAAACTCTTGATAATTTTGCTGTTCGTTCCAAAGAGGAAATAGAATACAAGAATAATGATATTGCAAATATACAGATTACCCTTAAAAATGCTGACAGGGAAATTTCAGAGCTTAATACTGAAATTGAAAAGCTGGTTGCCGACAAGGAAAATCAGTCCAGGGAGCATAAAGATTTCTTTGCTAAAAGAGAAGAGATTTCTAATATTATTACAGATTTGGATAAAGAATTATTCAGAATAAATGCCAGAAAAGAGAAGCTTGAGGAGTCTAATGAAAAATTAGTTAACTATATGTGGGATGAGTACGAGCTGACTTATAGTGTGGCATTAGAGCAGAGAAATGAGGAGATGACAAATCTTGTGGAAATGAAGAAGACTATTTCTTCATTAAAACAGGAAATTAAAGGACTTGGAAATGTCAATGTCAATGCTATTGAGGAATATAAAGAGATATCTGAAAGATATACCTTCCTAAAGGCACAGCATGATGATCTGGTTACGGCTGAGCAGTCTTTGATTAAGATTATTGAAGAACTGGATGAGGGAATGAAAAAACAGTTTACGGAAAAATTTGAACAGATTAGAACTGAATTTGACAAGGTATTTAAGGAATTATTTGGTGGCGGTAAAGGTACAATAGAACTAAACGAGGATGAAGATATCTTAGAGGCCGGTATTTCTATTATATCGCAGCCACCGGGTAAGAAACTGCAGAATATGATGCAGCTTTCAGGTGGTGAAAAGGCTCTTACAGCCATTGCACTGTTATTTGCCATTCAGAACCTTAAGCCGTCGCCATTCTGTCTGCTTGATGAGATAGAGGCAGCCTTAGATGACTCGAATGTTGGAAGATATGCTAATTATCTGCATAAACTAACAGACCATACACAGTTTATTGTTATTACACACAGACGTGGTACTATGAATGCAGCCGACAGATTATATGGTATTACTATGCAGGAGAAAGGTATTTCTACTCTTGTTTCCGTTAATTTAATTGAGGCAGAACTTGAAAAAGCAGAGAAGAAAGAGTAAGCTTTCTACAGAGCTGACAGTATAAAAGATATAAGAGGGCAAAGCAGATTAGAATGTAAAATCTAATATAAAATATGGAGGTAATATGAGCGAAGAATTAGAAGTTAAAGAAGAAGGCGAAAAGAAAAAGGGCTTTTTTAAAAGACTTGTAAGCGGACTGACCAAAACAAGAGATAATATAGTAAGCGGATTTGAAAGTGTATTTAAGGGTTTTTCAAAAATTGATGATGAATTTTATGAGGAACTCGAAGAAATACTTATTATGGGAGATATTGGTGTTAGCACTACTGAAAAGATTATTAATTCTTTAAAGGAAAAGGTTAAAGAAAATAAAATAAAAGATCCTATGGAATGTAAGGAAATACTTATTCAGAGTATTAAGGAGCAGATGGACTTAGGTGAAAATGCCTACGATTTTGAAAAGCAGACTTCAATAGTACTTGTAATAGGTGTAAACGGAGTGGGTAAGACTACATCCATAGGAAAGCTTGCAGGACAGCTTAAGGCACAGGGGAAAAAGGTTATTCTTGCAGCAGCAGATACCTTTAGGGCTGCGGCCATTGAACAGCTTACAGAGTGGTCAAACAGAGCAGGCGTTGATATAATTGCCCAAAAAGAGGGAGCAGATCCGGCTGCTGTAATATTTGATGCAATAGCTGCTGCTAAGGCGAGAAAGGCAGATGTGCTTATCTGTGATACTGCCGGACGACTTCACAATAAGAAAAATCTTATGGATGAGTTAAAGAAGATTGACAGAATTATAGGAAAAGAATTTCCGGATGCTTATAGGGAAAATCTTATTGTTCTGGATGGAACAACAGGTCAGAATGCAATGGTTCAGGCAAGACAGTTTATGGAAACTACAGATATTACAGGTGTAGTACTTACAAAACTGGACGGAACCGCAAAGGGCGGTATAGCCGTAGCTATCCAGTCAGAGCTTGGAATACCTGTTAAATATGTCGGTGTTGGCGAAAAGATAGATGATTTACAAAAATTCAATTCAGAAACATTTGTAAATGCACTGTTTACTGTAGATACTATTGACAAAACAGAAAATTAGTATAAGATTTTAATTATTGATTTTTTTCATTCTATTTAGAAAGAAGGCAGATTGGTCATGATGACAGAATTGAAATTGGAAAAGTTTGAAGAAGCTGCTGAAATTGTAAAAAAGGTTACGGTACCAACAAATCTTATTTACAGTGATTTTTTTAGCAGGCAGTGTGGAAATAAAGTTTATTTAAAGCCTGAAAATATGCAGTTTACGGGAGCCTATAAGGTAAGAGGAGCTTATTACAAAATAAGCCAGCTTACAGAAGAAGAAAGAGAAAGAGGCTTAATTACGGCATCAGCAGGTAATCATGCACAGGGTGTGGCGAATGCTGCCAGAATTTATGGAGTTACAGCTAAAATTGTAATGCCAACAGCAACACCATTTATAAAGGTAAACAGAACAAGAGGCTATGGTGCTGATGTTATACTTCATGGAAATGTATATGATGAGGCTTGTAAAGAGGCACTCAGACTTGCGGGGGAAAACGGATATACCTTTGTACATCCGTTTGATGACTTAGAGGTGGCTACAGGACAGGGTACGGTAGCTATGGAAATTATAAAGGAATTACCTACGGTTGATTATATTTTAGTGCCAATCGGCGGCGGTGGTCTTGCAACAGGTGTTTCTACACTTGCAAAGCTTATCAATCCCAATATTAAAGTTATTGGTGTTGAGCCAAAAGGAGCAAGCTGTATGAAGGCATCACTTGATGCAGGAAAGGTAGTTACTCTTGACAGTGCGGTAACTATTGCAGACGGTACGGCTGTAAAGACACCGGGTACTGTAATATTCCCATACATACAGAAGAATATTGATGATATAATTCCGGTAGAGGATGAAGAGCTTATTGATGCATTCCTTGATATGGTCGAAAATCACAAGATGGTATGTGAGGGCTCAGGATTACTTACTGTTGCAGCACTTAAGCATTTAGATTGCCGTGATAAGAAGGTTGTTTCCATTCTTAGTGGCGGTAATATGGACATTATAACAATGTCTTCAACCTTACAGCATGGACTTATTCAAAGAGGAAGAATTTTTACTGTTTCAGTGCTGCTTCCGGACAAGCCGGGTGAGCTTGTAAGAGTTGCATCTGTTATTTCACAGGCAAATGGTAATGTTGTTAAGCTTGAGCATAATCAGTTTGTAAGTATAAACAGAAATGCAGAAGTTGAGCTTAGAATTACTATTGAAACCTTTGGTATGAAGCATAAGGAGCAGATAGTTGATAAATTACAGGAGGCAGGATTTAAACCTAAGGTAGTGAGAACAAATCTGTAATTAATGTTAAAATAGGACTTATGAGGCTGGAATTTATAAAATGTACGTTTGTTACCATGTTTTTTCTTAATATATAAGCCATTTTCATATACATCATTTTTTTAATATTATGTTTTATATTATTTTAAAATTAGAATAATAAAAAAGTGTCAAGAAAAAATACTTGACACTTTTTTATTATTAGTATATATTATGTAAGGTGTGTATTAGGAGAATATTATGGAAAAAATTTTAAGACAGTCGTTATTATACGATTTTTATGGGGAATTACTTACGGAACATCAAAAGAGTATTTATGAGGATTATGTCTTAAATGATATCGGACTTAGTGAACTGGCTGCCATTAAGGGTGTATCAAGGCAGAGTGTATATGATATCATTAAAAGATGTGATAATATACTTGAAAAGTATGAAGCAAAGCTTAAGCTTATGAGCAAATTCCTTGAAACTAAGCAGCTGGTTACCGAAATTCACACTATTACAAAAGAGTTTGATTCATTAGACATTTCCCAAAGGGAAAGAGGTCTTATTGATAGAATAAATGAAATTTCAAACAAAATCATTGAAGAACTGTAGGAGGTTTTTATATGGCATTTGAGAGCTTATCAGATAAATTACAGAATATATTTAAAAACCTCAGAGGAAAGGGTCGTCTTAGCGAAGCTGATGTTAAAAGTGCATTAAAGGAAGTAAAGATGGCATTACTTGAAGCTGATGTAAGCTTTAAGGTTGTAAAACAGTTTATTAACTCTGTTACAGAAAGAGCAGTCGGTGCTGATGTTATGACATCGCTTACTCCTGGACAGATGGTAATAAAGATAGTTAATGAGGAAATGATAAAGCTTATGGGTTCGGAAACTACTGAACTTGATATCAGACCGGGCATTGAAATGACCGTTATCATGATGATGGGCTTACAGGGTGCCGGTAAAACAACTACTACGGCCAAGATTGCAGGAAAGCTTAAGGCAAAGGGGAAAAAACCGTTGCTGGTTGCCTGTGATGTATACAGACCGGCAGCTGTTGAACAGTTAAAAATCAACGGTGAAAAGCAGGAGGTTCCAGTATTTGCAATGGGTACAGGACATAAGCCGGCAAACATAGCAAAGGCGGCTATTGAACACGCCTCAAAAAACGGTCAGAATGTAGTTATTCTTGATACGGCAGGTCGTCTTCATGTTGATGAAGATATGATGAATGAGCTTGTAGAAATCAAAGAAAGTGTAAACATCAATCAGACAGTTTTGGTAGTGGATGCAATGACAGGACAGGATGCAGTAAATGTAGCATCTACCTTTGAAGAAAAGATAGGTATTGACGGAGTAATTCTTACTAAACTGGATGGTGATACAAGAGGTGGTGCAGCACTTTCAATCAGAGCCGTTACAGGAAAGCCTATTTTATATATAGGTATGGGTGAAAAGCTTTCGGATTTAGAACAGTTTTATCCTGACAGAATGGCATCACGTATTCTTGGTATGGGTGACGTGCTTACTCTTATTGAAAAGGCACAGGCTACTGTTGATGAGGAACAGGCTAAAGAAATGGAACGTAAGCTTAGAAAAGCTGAGTTTGGTTTTGATGATTATCTGGTCTATATGGGACAGATTAAGCAGATGGGTGGAATATCGGATATTCTTAGTATGATGCCCGGTATGGGACAAAAGCTTCAGGGAGCAGAGCTTCCAGATGAAAAGGCACTTGGCAGAATAGAGGCTATTATCTATTCGATGACACCAAAGGAAAGAAGTAATCCACAGATACTTAATCCATCAAGAAAGAACAGAATAGCAAGAGGTGCAGGAGTAGATATTGCAGAGGTAAACAGACTGGTTAAGAATTTTGAACAGGCCAGAAAGATGATGAAACAGTTCCCTGGTTTAATGGGAGGCAAAAAACACGGTGGTAAAATGGGTAGATTTAAACTACCATTTTAACATATATACATTATTTTAGAATTTATTTTAGGAGGCATTTATCATGGCAGTTAAAATGAGATTAAGAAGAATGGGACAGAAGAAAGCACCTTTTTATAGAATTATTGTTGCAGATTCTAGATCACCAAGAGACGGAAAATTTATTGAAGAAATCGGAACATATGATCCAACTGTAGAGCCAAGTAAGGTTACAGTTAATGAAGAATTAGCAAAGAAGTGGCTGGCTAATGGTGCTCAGCCAACAGAAGTTGTTGCAAAATTGTTAAAGCAGGCTGGTATTGAGAAATAATAGTCGTATCACACAATTTTAGTATGTCCTTAAGATATACTTATGAGGTGCATTTATGAAAGAATTAGTTGAAGTAATTGCAAAAGCTCTTGTTGATTCACCGGATGAAGTAGTGGTAACTGAAAGAGAAGAAGAAAAAGCTATTATTGTTGAACTTAAGGTTGCTCCGGAGGATATGGGCAAGGTTATTGGAAAACAAGGTCGTATTGCAAAAGCGATTCGTTCAGTTGTAAAGGCTGCTGCATCAAAAGAAGATAAGAAAGTTATTGTAGACATTTTGCAGTAAATTTAAAACATGAAAAGGGCGATATAATCGCCCTTTTCTATGCTTTTATAATAATAAAAGAAATAATAAGGCTGAAGGAAAATTTCAACCTTGAGTTTGTGCTTAGGCTGGAGGTGCAATCACTTCTGATTGAAGCATTAGGAGACAGATATGGAAGATTTTTTTAGAGTAGGTGTAATTGCAAATACACATGGTATCAGAGGAGAAGTTAAGGTATTTCCGACTACAGATGATATAAGCAGATTTAAAAAATTAAAAAAAGTTATTTTAGATACAAAAAAAGAAAAACTTGAGCTTGAAGTAGTCAGCTGTAAGTTCTTTAAAAATATGGCTATTTTAAAGTTTAAGGATATTGACAATATTAATGATATAGAAAAATACAAGGGTATGGATTTACTTGTTTCACGGGAAAATGCTATTCCACTTGAGGAAGATGAATACTATATTGCTGATCTGATAGATTTAAAGGTAATAGATGAGGATGATAATGAAATTGGTGTGTTATATGATGTTATGCAGACCGGTGCAAATGATGTTTATGTTGTAAATATGAATAATGGTAAAGAATTATTATTGCCAAATATAGATGAGTGTATTTTAGATGTAAATATAAAGGATGGATATATAAGAGTGCATATTTTAGAAGGATTGATGGATTAATGAATTTTCATGTAATGACTTTATTTCCGGAGATGATTGAACAGGGATTAAATACGAGTATTACAGGTCGTGCAATTAATAGTAATATAATACGTCTTAATTGTGTAGATATAAGAAAATATACTAAAGACAAACATGGTCATGTAGATGATTATCCATATGGCGGAGGAGCCGGAATGGTAATGCAGGCACAGCCAATATATGATTGTTATATGGATATAGTAGCTAAAAACAATATTAAAAATCCACGGGTTGTGTTTCTGACACCTGCAGGCAGAACCTTTAATCAGCAAATGAGCAGGGAACTTGCAAAAGAGGATGACATAATATTTTTATGTGGACATTATGAGGGGGTTGATGAACGGGTTATAGAGATGATTGTTACAGACAATGTTTCAATCGGAGATTATGTACTCACAGGTGGAGAATTGGCTGCTATGGTAATGATTGACTCTATTTCAAGAAATATTAAAGGTGTTTTAAATAATGATATTTCAGCAGAAACGGAAAGTTTTACTACAAATATGCTTGAATACCCTCAGTATACAAGACCTGAGATATTTATGGATAAGAAAGTTCCGGAGGTATTACTTAGCGGGCATCACAAAAATATTGAAAAATGGCGGGAAGAACAGGCTTATAAAAGAACTCTGGAAAGAAGACCTGATTTGTTGCAGGATTAGAACCTGTTCTTTTATAAATAACTCAATATATGGTAAATATTGACATTTAAATTTATGTATAATATACTGTAAGTAGTTGTAAGTTTATGTAAAAAGTAAAGATAGGAGATGAAGCCGATTAAAATAAGATGTAAAACTATATGAGTGGAAGATTTCTGATATGGGCATATTATAAGTGTATGGAGAGTATTTAATAACAGGTTAAAGAAAACCGGGACTTATAAAGATTTCATATAATTAGGTTGTTTAAAAACTTAATAATTCTACATATAATTCAAAAGATTAATCTAATATTAGCACAAATGTATTAAGAGTTGAAGTAAATTCCATAACAATAATAAATGTATAATTAAGAATATAAATAATTTAATAATAAGTTATAGGTAATTTTACTATATTTTAAATATTAAAACTTCAAAAAAGTACACAATAAGTAATTAAAGTTTATGAAATTATTGAGACAGAATAGAAAAGCTGTCTTATATGTCGTGGATTGAGATTTATTTACGAAAGGAAAAATTGTATGAAGTTAAAAATTTTTGGTATCGGCATTATTATATTATTTTCTGTTCTTCTTTGTGACAACATAGTATATGCAGAAGAAATTAAAGAAACTGTTTTTAATGAAACTGAAATATATGAATATATAAATAATGAAAATTCAATTGATGTGTTATATGAAATGCGCGGAGAGTACAGCTTGAATTTTGAAAATAATTATGAGGTTATAGAGGCTATTGATAACAGACTGGAAGAGTTGGGAGTTGAAGAAATTTCATATTATGAGGTGGTTTCAAAGCTTAATAATTCTATAGTTAATTCAAATGATGAAGCAAATATAAATACAGGTATGGCAAGGGTTGCATTAAATCCAAGCACAACGGTAAAATGGACTAGTACACGACAGTATTTAATGGAAAAACATATGAATTACAGATAATAAGAGGTGTACCGGCAAATGCAAATAGTGAATTATGGTCATTTGATGTACACTGTACAAAAAGTAAAAAATCTGCAACAGCTATTGCTCAAAATGTTATTGGTATTACAGTTTCCTCAGTTGCAGGAGCATTACCTGTTGTAGGTGGAGGACTGACTGTAATAAAAACTATGTATGACATATGTAAAGGCGTTGTTTCAGGAATGTCTGGTCAAAGCATAGTATCAGATATAAGTGCCAATTATACAGTATTAACAGGTGCAAATTATTTATATGTATTTATTAAATATAGTGGAGATCTTGATACAGGAAATCAGATTTTAGGATATAGTGGAAATATTGTAAACTATTCATACAATGTTGACATTCCTAACTTTTCAATGAATGGTAATGAATTACAAGGAACTATTAACAGTAAGACGTATTCAGGTACAATTACTGCACCATATTATAATGATTATATTAGTAAAGCTTCAAGCAATTTTTACAAATACAAGAATGGTGACAATAACTTCCTTGTTAGATATGATATAGTATCATTTTATCTTGAAAATGTTAATGATAGGATAAAAATAAAGGTACCAAGACCATAAAGTGGATTTTAGGAGGTGTATGTTATGAAAAAAAAGATTATTGTTATGGTTGTAGCGGTACTTGTTTTTCTCTCAATAGCAGGGGCAGTTGGAATATATTGTCTATCGGATCATAATTTAAAGCTGGATATTGATAAGGATTTAGCCATATATGATACTGAAACTGAAGAAGTTATTGGTATGACACATTTTACTCTTAAAGGAGAGATTAACGGTGGAGAAAAGGATGTTATGTATGATGCAAGTTATTCTGATTTGAAACTTAATATTAAGGGTGATATATTATCTGAAATTAATTATAGTGAAGGAAGTCTTGGCGGATTTATTCCCGATGAAGATTATATTTGGATATTTATATCAAATCCATCGTTTAAGACTGATGATGGAGGAAGTATGTTTCCTTTTATAGAATGTTCTATTTGCGTACAAATTGATAGAAACAATTCAGATAATTTTTTGGTTTGGCTTAGTTCGTGGGAAAATGAAGGTGAAAACAAAGTACAGGAGACAATTAATAAAGATGGTGTTGAGCTTACTTGGTGGGAAAATGAAGAAAAAAACCACTATATATTAGTAGAAGCAGAAAATACATCTGAGGCAAGGGAGATTATAGCAAATTTATCTAATTATAAAGTTAATTAAATATTTTCATATAACTGATAAAAGTAATTAAGTATAAGCATTTTACACAAGAAACTGTAGATTAAAATTAAAATTTAACTACAGTTTTTTGTGCAGTGTATCCATTATATTTTTATTGACATTACTTTTTGAAACTAAAAATATAATATGATATATTGAAACCCAAAATACAAATACAAGAAAATATAAGAACTCTGCTATACAAAAAACACTTGCGAATATAATTAAACTGTGTTAGACTATATGAGTTGTAATAAAATCAGATGTTCCTCTGGTATGATAGGAATTGTTTTCTAGGATTAATATTATAGAACATCGAGTATATATTAGGAGGTTCATTAAAATGAACGAAATTATTAAAAATATTGAGGCTGCACAGCTCAAGGAAAACATTACTGACTTTAATGTAGGTGATACAGTTAAAGTTTATGCAAAAATCAAAGAAGGAAACCGTGAAAGAGTTCAGGTATTTGAAGGCGTAGTACTTAAAAGACAGGGTGGAAGTTCAAGAGAAACATTTACAGTTAGAAAAAATTCTAACGGTATAGGTGTTGAAAAGACTTGGCCATTACATTCACCAACTATTGAAAAGATCGAAGTTGTAAGAGCAGGTAAGGTAAGACGTGCTAAGCTTAACTACTTAAGAGATAGAGTTGGTAAGGCAGCTAAGGTTAAAGAATTAGTTAAATAGTTTATGCAGATTAGGACAAGTACTTAGGTATTTGTCCTTTCTAGTATAATTGAAAGGAACAAAAATGGGATACTTTAATCCAATTCCTGATAAAAATGTATATACGGATATAATTTTAAAGTTTGTTATAGATATTATCGTAGTAGTAGCTATAGCATTTTTTGTAATTTATTATTTTGGTGATAAGTCTACAGTTATCGGTAGCTCCATGTCTTCAAGCCTTGCAAATGGTGAGGTTGTACTCATTAATAAAATGGCTTATAATTTAGGAGAACCTGATAGATTTGATATTATTGTATTTAAAACAGAAAATGGTACCGGTATAAAGAGAATTATAGGTTTGCCGGGTGAAAAATTAAAGATTGAAGATAGTAAGATTTATATAAACGGAGTATTGTTAGAGGATAAGTATTTTGATGATAACTATGAGAGTGGTTATGTAAGTGAAGAAATAGAAATCGGTCCTGATGAATATTTTGTGATGGGTGATAACAGAAATGTAAGCGAGGATTCAAGATTTTCATATGTAGGAAATATAAAATATGAAGATATCATAGGCAAGGTTTGGTTTATAGTATCACCGTTTAATCGTGTAGGATTTGTTAATTAAACTATGATGTGTGAAACCGTGGATTTCTAAAAGCAGTATTACAAATTTAAGTAATTATAGATTTAAAATAAGTAATATGAATACTGAAAATGATTATGATGACATTGATAAAAATAGAACAGATAAAGATGCTTTAGTGTTTTTTAGGACATATGTTGTAAAGTATGATGGAAAATTTGCTTATCATGTTAAATTTAAAACTAGAGATGATTAAACGGAATATGATTATATAGTTGACATTGAAACAGGTAATATTGTTTATCATGAATAAAATCAATATATACCATAATGAATGTTATTACAGAATAAATTTGTGATACTATTTGAAATGTAAAAGGAAGTGAAACTGATGGAAAATAAAATAAATATCAACTGGTATCCGGGTCATATGACCAAGGCAATCAGACAAATGCAGGAGGATATTAAGTTAGTTGACTTAGTCATTGAATTATTGGATGCCAGACTTCCATTGAGCAGCCGTAATCCAGAGATAGATAAGCTGGCAGCTAATAAATCCAGACTTATTTTGTTAAATAAGGCAGATTTGGCAGATGAAAAATATAATAAAAGCTGGTCAGGCTATTTTAAAGATAAAGGCCTTTATGTTATAGAGATTAATTCTAAAAAAGGAACAGGCGTAAAAAGTATAAATGGTATTATTGCAGAAGCCTGCAGGGAGAAGCTTGAAAGAGATAGAAAGAGAGGTATTCTAAACAGACCGATTCGTGCAATGGTAGTAGGAATACCAAATGTAGGCAAATCTACTTTTATAAACTCCTATGCCGGTAAGGCTTGTGCAAAAACCGGAAATAAGCCTGGTGTTACAAAGGGTAAGCAATGGATTAAACTAAATAAAAATTTGGATTTATTAGATACACCGGGCATATTGTGGCCTAAGTTTGAGGATGAACAGGTGGGAATTAATCTTGCGATAGCAGGCTCTATCAATGATAATATTTTAAATATCAGTGAACTTACATTATATTTTATTGAATTTTTGCAGAAGGTATATCCCGATATCTTAAAAGAAAGATACGTTATAGAAATATTACCTGAAGATAAGCCATTAGATATACTTGGAAAAATAGCAGTTAAAAGAGGCTGTAAGTTAAAGGGTGATGAATATGACTACGAAAAAGCCTCAAATATTATAATAGATGATTATAGAAACGGCAGACTTGGCAGAATTACATTAGAGTTCCCAAGATAAAACTTATAGCAAATCTGAAGTGGTGGAAAATGAAGAAAGTATTAGATTTTATAAAAAAATATAAATCATTCTTTAAGGTTATACTTTTTATCTGTAGCATTACAGCGGTAGCTGTAGTTTTTATAAAAGTACTTTTTATGCCTACAATAGTTATAAGTAAATCCATGTATCCGGCACTTAATGAAGGGGATGTTTTATTTATTGAACCTATTAAAAACAATTATGACAAAATTGAAAGATTTGATATAGTACTGTTTTCTTATAAATATAATGTCAATACAAATATTATTAAAAGAGTTATCGGACTTCCCGGAGATAAGATTGAAATAATAGATAATGTTATTTATATTAATGATGAAATTTTACATGAATACTATGGATATTATGATGATACGGCAGAAGCAAGATACAGTAATGTTTCACCTGTAAAGCTGGCATTTGACGAGTATTTTGTAATAGGAGATAACAGAAATGTAAGCGAAGACAGCCGTTCAGAGGAACTGGGTGTTGTAAAAAGAGATACTATTATAGGTATTGCAGTTTTTAGATTATGGCCATTGGATAGCTTTGGCTCATTAGAAAACCAGTAGAACAGGTAAATTGGAGAAATATATGACAAAAAGCATAGATGAAATAAAAAAAGTTCTGGAAAATACAGAAATAGAGAATATACAGGAGGTACTTGGAAGTTTTAGGGAGGATACAAGAGCAGGAGTAATAAAGCTTGTTGATAAATATAATAATAAATATAATAAATATCTTACAGAGCTTGAGCGCATTGAAAAAATGCGTTTTTTTGAAGAAAAATACAAGGAATTTGATTATATCGCCGGAATTGATGAGGTAGGCAGAGGTCCATTGGCAGGACCGGTTGTTACTTGTGCTGTTATCCTTCCAAAGGGAGAAAGAATTTTATATGTAAATGATTCTAAAAAGCTGTCAGCATCGAAACGTGAAGAATTATATGATATAATTATGGAAAAGGCACTGGCTGTAAGCATAGGAATGGAAAGTCCGCAGACTATAGACGACATAAATATTTTACAGGCAACTTATAAAGCTATGCAGATTTCAGTTAATAATTTAAAGATAAAACCCGATATAATTTTAAATGATGCAGTTACAATTCCGGAAATCATGATTCCACAGGTTCCTATAATAAAAGGTGATGCGAAAAGTATTACAATAGCCAGTGCCAGCATTATAGCAAAGGTTACGCGTGACAGGATGATGGTGGAATTTGATAAATTATATCCTCAGTATGATTTCGCAGGAAATAAAGGCTATGGAAGTGAAAGACATATAGAAGCACTAAAAAAATATGGTCCATGTCCAATTCACAGAAGAAGTTTTATCAGAAATTTTATATAAAATAAAAGAAAGGTAGCAGGTATGGAAGTAAGAAATGTTGGTTTACAAGGTCAGTCCAACTCTGTAAATGGAAATAGAATAGGTAATGCCGTTAATTCAGCAGGAAATGTTCCAGTTACGAGAGCTGTCAGTAGTTCTATGCTTGCAAACATGGAAAAGGGGAGTGTTTTTTCGGGAGATATAATTGATGTGCATAATTCATCTGTCAAAATTCTGCTAGAGGGAAATCAGACAATTACAGCTAAGGCAATGAATAATTCCAATTTGAATATTGGTGATTATATTAAATTTATGATAAAAGACAATACAGGCGGTCAGGTGCTTATAAAAGCCATAAGCGTGGACAACAGTCATACTAATCCACTTATGCAGGCACTTACTACTGCAAATATTCCGGTAAATGAGCGTAATATGCAGATGGTCGCTGAAATGATGCGTAATGAAATGCCTATTGATAAAAACTCAATAAATGAAATGTATAAAAATATTATGAGCTTTGAAACTGAAAGTGCCAGTACTATTGTAAATATAGTCAGACATGATATTCCACTAAATGCAGAAAATATTACACAGTTTGATAAATATATGAACTATGAGCATAGAATTAGCTATGCGTTGAATAATATTGCAGACGGAATACCGGACTTTGCAGATAAACTGGGCAGAACAAATATAGATATGGCACGTCAGTTTGTAAATGATTTTGTTAATAGTCTTCCGGATAGTACATCTATGTCTGAAACACAGGGCAGTATTAATCTTGTAGCGGATGAAGATGTAATAATTAATAATATGTTCAATACAGATGTAGAAGGAAAAAATGAATCATCAGAAGATAACTCAGCACAGAATATCATAAATGACAATTTAAACAGTAATGGAGCTGATGGCAGTATAGAAAACAATACAGATAATATCAGAACATCAGAACAGAGTATTAATACCAATGGAAATCTTAATGGTATAGCAGATAGTGAAGACAATATATCTGCCGGATTTGGCAGAGAAATTGTAAGTAAAGAGGCAATGCAGCAATTCATTAAAAATTTATCTGATAATGAATTTAAATCTTTAATTAATTCGGATAAATTTTCTAAATATATTAAAAATGCTTTAAGTAAGGAATTTAATATTGATGTCATGAAGTTAAACTCTAATGGAGAAGAATTAAAGAAATCTGTTAAAGAAATGTACGAAAAACTTGATGACAGAATAAATAAAATGGTTGAATCTCTGAAGAATTTCCCGAAGGAGGGTGCGGATTTATTGGATAAAACCAATAGTCTTAAACAGAATCTCTCCTTTATGAATGAAATAAACCAGATGGCATCTTATGTACAGCTGCCATTGCACTTTAGCGAGAGTAAAAACCATGGTGAATTATATGTTTATAATAAGAGTCATGGAAAAATGATAGATAAAGACGTTTTGACTGCATTTATGCATTTGGATATGGATAATCTTGGACCTACTGATGTTGATATAAGACTTGAAAGTGAAAAATTAAGTACTAAATTTTCACTTTCAGATGAAATATCTATTGATATAGTTGAAGAACACTTGGAAGAGTTAAAAGATAAGCTTACTAAGGCTGGTTATAATGTTACATTAAGCGTGACGGAAACTGAAGCTGAGTCTGTACCTTTTGAAAAAGTCTTGGAAAAGGACAGACCTAAAATGTCTATAAAGAGATTTTCATTTGATGTAAGAGCTTAGCTTAAGCGTTGGAGATGATTTATGAGCAATTTATATAAAAAGAAAACAGATAATAAAAAAACAGATGAAAAAAGGGTTGCAGTAGCATTGTCATATAATCCGGAGGATACTGCACCTACAGTTATTGCTTCAGGAAGAGGATTGATTGCAGATAAGATTATTGAAGACGCCAAGCTGAATGATATTCCGCTTTATGAGGATAATAAACTGGCAAATACGTTGGCAAAGCTTGAACTGGGTGATGCTATACCTCCGGAACTATACAGTGTGGTTGCAGAGGTTTTAGTATTTGTAGACAAAATGGATAAGATTAAATCTAAAGTATTAAAATAAGTGAGAGTGATTTATTGAATAAAACCGCAAAAACAGCTAATACAAGAAAAACAGGCAGCGACTATGAAAGAGTAGCATGTGAGTATTTAAAGAAAAACGGATATGAAATTATAGAACAGAATTTCAGATGTCGTATTGGAGAAATAGATATAGTTGCTAAAGATAGGGAATATTTATGCTTTATAGAAGTGAAATATAGAAAATATAAATCCAGTGGCTATGCGTCAGAGGCAGTAAATGCAAGAAAGCAAAGGGTAATTATAAATGTGGCTCAGTATTATTTATTAAAACACCATATATCAGATACATATCCGTGCAGATTTGATGTAGTAGCAATAGATAATAAAGATATCAGATTATTAAAAAACGCCTTGGGTGGAATGTAAAATGAAAGGATGTTATATGTATATTAAGAAAATTTCAAATCTGTACAATTCTACTTCATTAATCGAAGGAAAGGTTCCGTATTTAAAAATAAATAAATTTGACAGCTGTAAAGATATTTTAGCTGTATTTTCTACAAGACTTGGAGGAGTAAGCAAAGGTCAGTTTACAAGTATGAATTTTTGTACACCACTTGGTGATTCTATTGAAAATGTCAGAAAAAATTTTGAACTGTTCAGTAAAGCAACCGGTCTTAAGAACTTTGTACTTAGCAAACAAACCCATACAACAAATGTTAAAAAGGTAAGCATATCGGATATAGAAAAGGGATTATATAAGGAGATGGATTATGATAATGTGGATGGACTTGTTACAAATGAAAAGGGTATAACCCTGTCTACATTTTATGCAGACTGTGTACCGCTGTATTTTTATGATCCGGTTCATAGCGCAATAGGTTTGTCACATGCAGGTTGGAGAGGTACAGTAAACAATATGGTAAAAGCTACTCTGGATAAAATGAATATTGAGTTTTCTACTAATCCAAGAGATGTGATTTGTGCTATTGGCCCATCCATTTGCGTAGACTGCTATGAAGTAAGTGAAGATGTGGCTGAGGAGTTTATTAATGCGTTTGATATAAAAGAAATACCTAAGTACAGCAAAGATAATAATAAAATAAATTCATATGAAAACAGACACATTGTCTACAAAAAGGATAATGACAAATATATGCTGAATTTATGGATTGCAAACTATACAAATATGCTAAAATCAGGTGTATTAGACGAAAACATATCATTTCCTGATATATGTACCTGTGAAAATAAAGAAATTATGTTTACACATAGGGGACTTAATGGAAAAAGAGGGAATTTAGGCGCATTTTTGATGATTAAAACTGAGAATTCTAACTAAATTCTAAAAAAATCTACAAATTCCCAAAAAGGTCTTGAAATAAAATGGAAAATATTGTATTATTTTGTTAGTTTCAAAGAAAGGGTATTGGTAGATGTATAAAACGTATTTTGATTATGATTACACTGAAACATTGCAGGAAGCATCAGATTCAGTAAATTCAGCTACTGCGTCTTCAGATTCTAAAAGCTTGTTCATACTAAGTATTATTTTATTGTTAATATGTATTGCAACTCTTGTAATATGTATTATATCTTTCTTAAAAGTATCTATTTTGTCTCAAAGAATAGATAGTGTGAGCATAAAAATAGGAAATATTGAGACACAAAGTCCAGAGGGTAATATTGGAATTGTTTTTTGCAAGAAATGTGGAAGTAATTATAATTCAAAAGAAAGTAAATGCCCTTATTGCGGAACAAAAAAATAATTGATACATAAGGATGTTTTAAATGATTGTAACGTTGCTAAAGCAAGATCGAATCTTTTCAATGAATTTACCAAAGAAAATAAAAGGTAGATATTGGATATGCGATGCTGATTGGGAAGGAAATGCCAGAAATCTTATAAGCGTTGAAGGCATCAATGATAAATGGATTTTAAAAGAAACACGAAAGTGTAAAATTTTAAATGATATTGGGAAAGATATGAATTTAAAAACAGATGTTTTTTACAAACTTCATATCAGGGATAAAGAAAAAGATGAAGAGGCTTTTCTGTTTGCAGAAAATGCAAACGAATCCAGACAGATATTTAAAAAATTAGTTGTTAAGGATAATACAGAAATAACAATTGGACGTAATGAAGACAATGTTATTTCAGTAAATAATAATTTTATTTCTTCATATCACCTTAAACTCAATTACTGTAATCAAATATGGACTGTTGAAGATCAGAATAGTACAAACGGAACATATGTTAATGATTACAGAGTTTCTACAAAAGAATTAACCCCCGCAGATATTGTATTTGTAATGGGATTTAAAATAATTATAGGAAGTAATTTTATAGCTATTAATAATCCGGATTATTGTGTCAGCTATGATGAAAATGTATTATTTGAATTTGTAAATCAAAAAATAAAAAGAGATACATATGATAAAAATGACGAGGACGAAATAGATTTTTTTTACCGTTCACCAAGATTTAAAAGGGAAATTGTCAGTTCGGAAATAAAAATAGATCCTCCGCCACAGGCTGAAAAGGTAGATACAGTACCTTTAGCTCTTATGCTTGGACCTTCTATTACAATGGGTATGGGATCTATGTCAACAGGAGTATTTACCATTATTAACACCGTTAATAATGGCAGTAGTCTGATGACGGCAGCTCCTACGCTGACTATGTCCTTCAGTATGCTTTTGGGTATGATTTTATGGCCTATTTTAACAAAAAAGCATGAAAAAAAGACAAAATGTAAGCTGGAGCGATTAAGGCAGGCGAAATATAAGGAATATCTTTTTTCTATTGAAGATAGAATATTTAAAGATATAAAGGAGCAGGGAGAAATTTTATTTGAAAATAATGTTTCAGTTGATGAATGCATTAGCAGAATAGTTAATAGAAGTGAGAAATTATGGGAACGTGTTATAGGACAGGAGGATTTTTTGGAATTGCGTGTTGGATTAGGAAGTATACCTTTTTATGGTAAAATCCAGTATCCTGAAAAGCGTTTTTCATTAGAGCTTGATAATCTGCAGGATGATTTACATGCATTGATGAATGAGCCAAAAAAACTAAATATGGTTCCTATTACATACTCGTTTGCAAAAAATAATATATCAGGAATTATAAGTGATAATAATAAACTGTTAGAAAAATTTGTAACCTGTATGTTATTAAAGATGATTTCATTACATAGCTATGATGAATTAAAAATTGTATTTTTAGTTCCCGGCAATAATGATATATGGAAAGCTTTCAGATGGATTCCACATTCGTGGAATAACGAAAAGAACTTTCGTTTCTTTGCTGATACATTGGAGGAAGCTAAAGAACTTTCGGTTTATTTGGAAAAAATATTTCATGAAAGAAGTACAGAGAAAAACAATAATACACAGTATGCTCCATATTATTTAATTGTAAATCTCAATAAAGATATATGTGAGAATGTTGATATATATAATATGATACTTAAGTCTGAAAAAGGGCTGGGTTTTGGAGTTATTAATGTAGAAAATACGATTAATGATTTGCCTAAAGAATGTTCAATGGTAATAAATATAGACGAAAGAATTTCAAATATATATGACAAAAATGATACATCAGGAAATATAGTAGAATTTGAGGCTGATTTAGAATACAATTATGATTTATTATCGGTAACTCAGTATATATCAAATGTAAAATTGAATATTTTAAATCAGAGATTTTCTTTGCCAAGTATGCTTACATTTTTAGAAATGTTTGAAGTTAATAAAATAGAACATTTAAATCCTCTTATGCGTTGGAAAGACAATAATCCTACGGTTTCATTAGCAGCACCTATCGGTGTGGATACCATGGGACAGCTGTTTACATTGGACTTACATGAAAGATTTCAGGGACCGCATGGATTAGTTGCAGGTATGACCGGCTCAGGAAAAAGTGAATTTATAATCACATATATTTTATCCATGGCTGTTAATTACCATCCCGATGAAGTAGCCTTTATATTAATAGATTATAAGGGTGGTGGCTTAACAGGTGCTTTTGATGATAAAGAAAAAGGTATTAAATTACCTCATATTGCAGGTACAATTACGAATTTGGATGGTAGTTCCGTAAAGCGTTCGCTCATATCAATACAAAGTGAATTAAGAAGAAGACAGGCCATATTTAATGAAGCAAGACGTATTTCTAATGAAGGTACGATGGATATTTATAAATATCAAAAGCTGTATAGAGATAAGATAGTATCAGAGCCTGTTCCTCACCTGTTTATAATCTCTGATGAGTTTGCGGAATTGAAATCACAGCAGCCTGAATTTATGCAACAGTTAATAAGTGCTGCCAGAATTGGAAGAAGCTTGGGTGTACATTTGATTTTGGCTACACAGAAGCCATCGGGTGTTGTAGATGATCAGATTTGGAGTAACAGCAGATTCAGAGTATGCTTAAAGGTTCAGGAAAAAGCAGATAGTAACGATATGATAAAACGACCGGATGCGGCTGAATTATCAAATACAGGAAGATTTTATCTCCAGGTAGGCTTTAATGAATTTTTTGCTTTGGGACAATCTGCATGGTGCGGTGCTCCGTATTATGAAGAAGAAATAGAAAAAAATACAGATAACAGCATTAAGGTTATAGACAATCTAGGGAGAGTTATAAGAGAAGTAAAGCCTGAAAAGAAAAATATAGAAAACAAAGCAAAAACAAAACAGATAGTTGCATTAGTTAAATATTTGTCTGATCTTGCAGAGGAAGAAAAAGTTTCTGTCAGGCCGTTATGGCTAGACCCTATACCTGCAAAGATATATCCAAAGGAGCTTGCAGATAAATATGAGTATGAGAAAAAATCAGAATATATGCTGGAGCCTGTTATTGGTGAAATAGATGATCCGTTTAACCAGTGTCAGAATTTGATGACGTTATCTATTACAGAGAGCGGAAATACTTTGATTTATGGTGCGGCAGGTAGTGGTAAACTAACATTCCTGACTACAATGTTATATGAATTAATAAGAAATTATTCGCCTGAATACCTGAATATTTATATTATGGATTTTGGTGCTGAAACTTTAAAAATGTATGAAAAAGCACCACAGGTCGGAGGAGTTGTATTATCTTCCGAGGCAGAGAGAATTATAAATCTAATGAAAATGCTTAAGTCTGAAATTAATGAGCGAAAGAAAATATTTGTTGATTTCGGTGGAGATTATGTTTCGTACATAAGAAATTCGGGGAAGAAATATCCTAATATTGTAGTAGTAATCAACAACTATTCGGCTTTTTCGGAAATGTATGATGAGTGTGATGATGTTGTTGCATATGTATCAAGAGAGGGTACAAAGTACGGTATCTATTTTGTGGTAACAGCAACAAATACAGGTTCAGTGAGATTTAGGATTGTACAAAACTTTAAGCAGATATTTGTAATGCAAATGAACGATAAAACTGATTATAGTGCAATTCTCGGACCTACAGAGGGAACATATCCTTCTGCCATAAAGGGAAGAGGTATTTTAAAGACAGAGCATGCTTATGAGTTTCAGACAGCAGTTGTTGCAGATGAGGATAATATATCAGATGAAGTTAAAAAAATGTGTGCATCTTCATGTGATATTTATAAGGGAATACATGCAAAATATATTCCTATTTTACCTAAGAAGGTTGATATTGAATATTTAGATGAATATGCAGCAAACCTGAATAAAGTTCCGATAGGTGTTGATAAGAAAAAACTTGATATTATATATCATAATGTATCGGATAATTATATATCGTTTGTATTAGGACAGGATATGGAAGCTGTATCACCTGCCTTACAGGGAATAGCAGAAATTGTTTCACATATAAATTCTGCAAAAACAGTTGTTATAGATGCTGCAAAAAAATTTATTACTGATGAATCCTCTAAATATGAGTTTCATAATGGAGAATTTGAAAATACCGTTGTTGATATATTTAATGAAATGGTCAAACGGCATAAAGCTTTTAAAGAAACAAATAGCATAGATGGGGACCGCATTGTTTATATAATTAATTCGATAGATGCTTTAAAGGAAGCATTATCAGAGGATGGAAAGGACAAGCTTAATGTATTAATGGAAAATGGCAGACTGGATTTAAGAATTAATTTTATTATTGGAGATACATCTGCCTGCATAAACAAATATACATTTGACGCATGGTATAAAAAACATTGTAATAACATATCAGGTATATGGATTGGAGACGGTTCCGCAGAACAATACATATTGAAGATTACTAAACCTACGAATGAGTTATATAAAGAAATGCCAAACTTATTCGGATTATATATCAGTAAAGGCAGATTCACATTAATAAAGGCAATATGTACACATTTATTAGAAGTGGAGGAAGAATAAAATGAATTATATTATTGTTGAAGTTTTTCTTCCTGCAGCTAATAAGCCCTTTGATATTAAAATATCGAAGAACAGCATGATGTGGGAGGTTGTCAAATTAGTTTCTAATGCATTGGAAGAACTATCAGATGGAATGTATAAGGCATCAGAGGATTCAATATTATGCAACAGAGACACAGGAACAATTTACAATATTAATTTATCAATAGAAGAACTTGGATTATTAGACGGTTCGAGATTGATATTAATATAAAAAATTATGAAAGGAGGAATAAGATATGGCAAGAGGCAAGATTATAGTTGACACAGCTAAGCTTGATACGATAGCTAAAAGAGTTAAATCACTGGCAGATAACTATAAGACAGAATATACAAAATTATATTCTCATGTTTCAGAAATGCAAAGCTCTTGGGCCGGTGCTGATAATCAGGCTTATACAGCTCAAATTAATGGGTTTAAAGATGATTTCCAGAAAATGGAAAATATTATGAGAGATTATGCAGGATTCTTAACTAAAACAGCTCAGAAATATCGTGCAACGCAGTCTGATATTAAAGCAAAGGCAAAACAGCTAGCTAAAGATGCATAGGAGGTATAAAGATGGCAGATATTAAAATTACTTTTAGCGAAGTCAGAACTAAAGCAACAGCAATTAGTAAATGCAATAGTAACTTGAAAAGTTATTTAGAGAAAATTAAATCTGAAATTGTAAGTCTTGATGCAGAATGGACAAGTGATTCTTCAGATACAATCAGAGGAAAAATTACAAATATGCAGGCTAAATTTGATAACTACTATAATATTATTGATTCATATGTTAAGTTCCTTAATACAACAGCGACACAATATGAACAGACAGAGTCAGCTATCAATACAAATGCAAATGCATTTAATTAAAATAATAGGGCATAGATTAATTAAAATATAATTAATGTTCTAATATTTATAATATACATTGGAGCAGTTGCTCCAATGTATATTCTGTTACGAAAACAAAGGTAAAACTTAAAATACATATAATGCTAGAAAGGAAAAGCATATGTCACAAGGTAAAATTATTATTTCGACTGAAGAAGTTAAAGCAGCGGCAAAAAGGGTAGAGGGTCTTGCAAAAAACTATCATGACAGCTATATGCAACTTTATTCTATAGTGGATTCATTAGCAGATGAAGGCTTTTGGCAGGGAGCAGATAATATTGCATATGTTGAGCAGATTTATCAGTTTAAGAATGATTTTATGGAAATGGAACAGATTATGAATGCATATGCAGACTTTTTAGCGAAAGCAGCAAACGGATATAAAACAATGCAAAACAGCATTACCGATCAGGTAGGTAAGAAGCTTGTTACATCAGTATAGTATTAATTAAGCAAAGAGAAAGGGTATAATAAAATATGAAAAAACGTATGAAGAAGATATTAGCATTAATAATGTGTTTGGTATTTACAACAACATTATTTGCCTGTGGGGATGAACAAACGGAGGATATGAATAATATAAATAATTCATCAGCCTTTCTTACAAGAGGTCAGTGGGTAGTCATGCTGGCAAATGCTTTTGGGATAGATGAGTTTAGCAATGAAAGTCCGTATTATACAGATGTAGACAGTGATGATGATATATTTATAGCTGTTCAGTCATGTTATGAGTGGAATATTTTATCAACAGCCACGGATAAATTCAAACCTGATGAGATTGCAACATTAGGGTTTGTCGTTACAACATCAGTGCTGGCAGCAGAGCTTGATTATGATAAATATGCTACAAGCGATAATATTAATGAGAGTATTATTAATTGTGCAAATGAATATGGCATTACTGATATAAAATACAGCGATTCAGGTGAACTAAATTCCGGTGTAACATCTGTTGAAGCTGCCATGATATTGAATAGTGCCGTAACTGCATATATGGAAATTGATAATTCTGATATTTGTGAATATACATATAAGGAAAATGTTATAGATGGAAATGAAATTCAAGTTCCATCATTAGTAAATGATACTGTAAATGTAGTTTCTGAAAAAGATGCAAAAGGATTGGAAACAGATTCTATTGTTATTATGCCATCAACAGATGAGTGTCCAAACGGATATGCAGTAAAAATCGTATCCAAAACTAAAAATTCTAATGGCACTTATAGTATTAAAACAGAAACTCCGGAATTATATGATATATTTGATGGAATAGATATTGATACAAGTGTTGAGGTAACATCTGAAAACTTTATACCGGCAGAAGGAATTACTGTTATTAATAAAATTGATACAGCAGATGATGTTACCTCAACAAAATTTTATAATTACACTGATATCAATAATTTAGGCTCATATGATTCAAATGTAGATGAAACCGCAAGTGCGTCTGCAAATAATAAGATTACTTTAAAGGTGGATTTATTATCAGGAAAAATTAAGGCTGACAGTGCTTTAACTGCAAGCTTAGGTGATTTAAAAGCTACATACACTGAATCGGCATATAAAGACCCCGGATATGATGATTTTTATAAGCTTTGCGAGGATACAAAATTTTTACCGCCTCATTTTATAAAGGCAAAAAGCTGTAATGAAATTATAAAGTCATATAAAGAGGGTAAAATTAATACAGAACAATTAAAGGAAGCATTAAAACAGTATCAGGATGAAAACGGTAATGAGAAATACGGTAAAACATTAGTAGCGCCGTATAGTGCTGGATATTCTTTAACAGGTGAAGTGTCTGTATCTATGACTATAGATGCAGAAGCAGATATAGATTTCCATGCATTTTCTAAACCACATGTTGAACTAAAAAAATATTCTATAACTGTTAAATCTGATTTTGACAGTAACCTGGATTTTAAGGGTAAGCTTAGCGGCGCTGTTAAACTTGGAACAATATCAGTTCCTATAGGAGGTCCTTTTTCGGTTGATGCAGAGCTTTATGCTTTTGCTGATGTAAATGGTGAAATTAAATTTACTACTAAAATTAGTAATACAAATAAAATAGAGTATGAGAAAGGCTCATATAAGAAAACAAATGAAAAATCCTGCAGTCAATCCTTGGAAATTAAAGTCAGCTTAGAGATGGGATTTAAAGTTACAGTTTATCTTAGTGCATTTGGTTTGAAGCTTGTAGATGTATCAGTATCGGCATCAGCATTATTAGAGGCAGATGCTATGCTATCAAGAGAAGTGAAATTGGAAATATCAGAGGATAGTATATATTTAAAAGATGCTGTGACACTGTCGTCCAGTGTAATAATATACCTGCCGTTGGTAAAAGTTTCAGTAGGTGACTCTAAATCATTAGTTAAGGAGTTAGGTCTCTCGTTATCATATGATATATATAAAAAAGAAGATAAACATATATTAGTGAAAAAACTTTTTGACGATTCAGTTAACTGGATAATTTATGAAGAATCAATACCGTTAAATGAAGATGAAACCACAACTAAAGAAGAAATTACAACCTCTAATCAGGAGGCAACTACTGATGGAGGAAATACAAGTGCAGGTAGTGTGCTGACTCTATCAGAATTTGTTGTTTCACTTAATGTAGGAGATGCAAAGGCATTAAGGGTTACAATACCGGAGGGCTATTCATCGAATGACTTAGTATGGTCTACCTCAGACAGTACAGTGGTAACCGTATCTGACGGAAATATTAAGAGTATTGGTGAAGGAAGTGCAACAATTACAGTTGCTACAAAGGATGGTAAATATAAGGGACAATGCTTTGTAACAGTTAATTAGAAGCTTTTATGATTATAGCCTTCGTTTTTTATAAAACGAGGGTTGTAATCATATTAAAAAGTGGCATTACTTCAAAAGTAAAATGTAGTGTGTTTTTATAAACTTACTATGGAGAAAAGGAAATTTGATTATGTCATCAGAATATGAAGATTTAGAAAAACAAAAAAATATCTTGAGAGAAAAAATGGAAGCATTAAATACTATGCATTGTAATATTGAGAATTTTAAAGAGGATTTAAACCTATATTGGTGTTCTTCGGAAATGAAATATATCAATATTAAAATAGAAAAAATAATTAAAAACATTGATAAAATCAATGAAGAAATCGAAGAATTGAATAAGGAACTAAAAAGTATATCAGATGAACAAGCAGAAAATTAAAAATTTGACACAATTTGCTTAAAATAAGTTTTGGAGATTTTATATGGCTATGATTAAAGTTAATATAAATAATGTTAGGAATTTAAATTCTACATTACATATGTATATAAAGGATATTCAACAGTTAGAGAATGAAATGAAATTGTTTAAAAATGATATAGAGCAAAGTATTTTATTTAGAGAACGAATTGAAATGAGAATTATTAATATTAATAATAAATTGTCTAGATTAGAAACAGAGCTAAATGATTTATATGATGTTATAAATAGTTCAATGGATGAATATTCTAAAACAGAATTTTATTTATGTCAACAGTGGTCAAAATTTAATATATAAAAATAATAATTAGGAGGATAAACATAAAATGAAAAGAAAGAATAGCATTACAGAATGGGTAAAGGAACATATATGGCAGTCAGTGGCAATAATAGGAGCAGTTATAGTAATTATATTACTAATTCTGTCGCTAACAGTATTTCCAAAAACAAATGATGAAAAGCAAACGACAACCTTGAAAGCAGAAATAAAAACTACAGGTGAATTGCCTTTAGACAGTGAACTTAGTGATGATACTTCAAAGGAAGATGAAATTACAACAAATGAAGAAATAACAGATGATACAGAAATTACAGATAATACAGAAATTACAGATGATACAGAAACTACAGATGAGGAAAATACAACAAAAGATAATACAACAAAGGATAATACAACAATATATAGCAGCAGCTATCAACAGCAGACAAGTCAAACAGCATATCAGGGAACTACAGTAACACAAACACAAACCACAAAACAGCAGGTTACGACAACAAGACAACAACCCACTACAACACGACAGCAGCAAACCACAACAAAAAAGCAGCAGGCTACAACAACTTCTGCACCAAAAAGAGGTGCTAACGGGGTGATACTTGAGGAGTTATATTGTAAATACAATACAGGAGATGTTGGAAGAGTGCCAAAGACTATAGATGAACTAAAGGCTATTAATGGACATAATAATATTGGCTTTATATATGAACTTTCTAATAAATATAATAATTTTAATGTATTATCTAATGAAATACTTCTATATAATACATCAACTAAAACGGGAAGCACTGCTAACGATTTAATAGCAATATATGGAGCTCCATTATCTCGTAAAAATGATAATATTTATATATATTCATATTCAAATGATTCAAAGAATGAGACTGAAAAAATATATATAGAATTTATATTTAGTAAAAATATAGGAAATAAATTATCAACAATAACTATAGGTACGTATGATGCCATATTTAATGGTAACTATGAATAATGTAAGAGATTAGTTTTTAAATAATCGGAAAGGATACTTATGGAGAATAAAGTAAAATTCTTAAAAAAAATAGTAGTGTTAATTACAATAATTACACTTATATTTATGGATATATCTAAGATGTATTTGTTTGGTGAGATGGAGGATATAGAACAAGATAATATTAAAATATCCATAGATGTAAAGGATGCAAAGAATAATGTTATAAGTGAAAATATATCATTTAAAATATCAGGGACTGAAATTAAGTATACATTTGAAAATAATAAATATACTCTTTTTCTCAATAAAAATACTACGGATGGAGTCAATATTGATGTAATATATGAAGTTAAAAATGTAAATGAAGATAACAATGAAGATAAAGGCAATAATGGGAATGAAGACAACAAGGTAAATGAAGATAACAACGAAGATGAAGGTAATAATGGGGATGAAGACAACAACAAAGATGAAGGTAATAATGGGGATGAAGACAACAACGAAGATAAAGGCAATAATGAAGATGAAGATAACAAGGTAAATGAAGACAACAACGAAGATAAAGGCAATAATGGGGATGAAGATAACAAGGAAGATAAAGATAATGAATATAAGAGATATGAAGAAAGCATTGTATATTATAGTAATAAATCAGAATATGATGTTATTTTTGGAGAATATGTAAATTTAAACAATGATGATGGTGAATTTAATGACATTGGAGACACATATACGGTTTCAAAAAATTATAGTTCTTCATCATCTGATTTAGAATGTGTTTATACAATTAATTCTGATACAACAGGTATTAAATATGAAATAGTAGATGATAAAACAACTGCTGAAATTGATAATATATCAGAGGATGGTACAATACACTATGCCTCACCAGGAATTATAGTAGTAAAATGTTCAAGTGATGATAATTTTATAAAAGATACTACTTTTATATTGGAATTGAAGAATAATTTAAGATTTGAATTTTCTAAAAATAAAGATAATGAGACAGTAGATGAAGTTCATCCAAATGAAATTTTAGATAATGAAATTGAAACTGTAGCATATGTTACAAAAACAATCAGTAGTAAAAATGAAAAAGTACATCTTACTCTAAGCTGTGAATATGAAGATGATAAAATTATATATTCAACGAGTGATGAAAATATTGCAACAGTTAATGCGAAAGGATATGTTACAATAATATCAAGCGGCATGGTGACTATTACTGCATCATCATCTCTTACGAATGAAACTGCTTCCTATGAACTTCAAATCAGTGCAACTACACCAGTAATTAATTTAAATTATATAGATAAAAACAGTATTAATAATGCTAAAGAAGAAAGTATTAATATTGAGGGTGATAGTAATATAGTTACATTAGATTATGCAAGTTGGGAGAATAAAACTTTTACGGTAGAAGGAACTACGGCATATTATAATTGCTATGATATATCATATGAATCCAAAGATGAATCAGTTGCAGAAGTAAGCAATACAGGTGCTGTAACGGTTAAAGGAGCAGGTAAAACTGAAATTACAGTTACTGCTACACCAAAGGATGATTGGAGTGGGATTTTTACTTCTACTACCAAAACATATACTCTAATAATAAAAAGTGATGTGAAAATTTGTATTGATAGTTATAATGAAATACTTTTAATTTCAGATGAATCAATAAAATGTGATGCAAGTGGAAATGAAATAAGTCTGAAATTACCATTGAATATTGAAGTAAAGGATGATACTGGTAAAACTCTTATGGTAAAAGACGATACTGGTAAAACTCTTATGGTAAAAGACGATACTGGCAAAACGGTAGATATGGATATAAAATTAGAATCTGGAGAACTTTCTTTTACAGATTTTACAATTAATAATCCTGATAAAATAATCAGAAATAAAGATTTTACAGTTAAAATTATATTTGAAGGAACAGACTGTTATAAATATAGTTATAAAGAAATAACAGTCAGAGTTAAGGGAAGTATTACTAACAATGATAATGATAAATATTATAAAATTAGTGGATTAAAAAATGGATTAGATGGTAATAAATGGAAAATAGAAGGGGAGGATGTTATTATTAAATCCTCTCGTGACGATATCTTTATTTCATTAGATAAAGAAGATCCGGAAGGTAGAAAAGAAGAAATTGTGTACGAAACGGATTTTTTACGACCGGCAGGTACTGAATTAAAAATTTATATATTTGATGATCCGAGTTGGATAAACTGTCACGAATATTTTGGTGTAGACAATACTAACCCTGAAATTAAAGAGGTAACTACAGATGAAAAAACGGTTACAGAAACCAGCTATGGTCAGTTTAGTAGGGAAGATATCATAGTTACGGTTAAGGCTTATGATAAAGAAAATAATTTATATGATATTCTGGTATATGAATATGTGAATGGTGAAAAAATAGAATTAGATTTATCAGATTTTTCATTGGTGAAAACAGGTGATGGACATGGCACTTATACATTTAAATTAGAAAAAGAAAATGGTAGAAGATTGTTTTCAGATGTTGAAATTGTTGTAAGAGATGCAGCAGGAAATGAAAGCCTAAAAGAAAAATTAGGAAATTTTCTTATAGAAGAAGATGAACCAAAAGTTAAAATATCTGTTACCAATGATTATGGCAATAATAAATATCCTGAGGATGATGAAGATGATGAAAACCATATTATTTATGTAAGTGGTGACGTTGAATTTACAGTAAAGGTGTCAGATTTTATTGAAAATATAATTCCTATTGATGAGGAGGCAGTTATATCAGGTATAAAGTCTTATAAAGTGTCAGTTAATAATAGTGAAATATATATAAAAGAAATTTCATCATCCGAAAAAATAATAACTGATACAGCATGTAAAATAAATACATCTGCTTATAATCATGATAATGGAAAACTTGAAATCAAAGTCTTTGATATTTATGACAATTCCGGAAATAAGTGCGATGACTATCCTCTTACGGTATATTTTGATAATTCAGCGCCTGATATTACATACATAGGCAGTAATATTACAGGTAGCACGGAGAAATATGGGAATTTCTACGACAGGAATCTTGAATATAAATTTAGTGTCAAAGATACATCTATAGGTGCCAAAAGCTATGCTTTAATCGTTGGTAACACCCAATATCCTGAAAAAAGTATAGAAAACGGGGAAATTAATGTAAGTTTAAAACTTGGTACAAAAGGAAATGTAAGCATAAAGGTAAAGGATTATTTAGGAAATGAAAAAACTTACAAATTAAATGAGATAAAAGATAAAAATGGTAATATAGAATTTTCAAGTAATTATGTAGTAGTAGAAAATTTACCAGTAAATGTTAAGATTAAACCTAACAGAGAGCCGGATAAAGGAAACTGGTATAATCATGGTATTAATGTTAATATAACAGCCACGGAAATCGGCAGTATTTCTTCGGGTATTAAATCTGTTGAAATATATGTAAATGATAAGCTATATAAGAAACAGGAGTATAATAATGCAGTAACCACAAATGAAATATACAATATATCTATAACAGATGAGGATATTTTAGAGCTGATAAATAGTACAGGCTTATACACAGTAAAGGCTGTTGTCATTGATAATGCAGGAAATAAGGAAGTACATAATGAAGTGTATAATGAATCTTTCTATATAGATAATGTTGCACCTGTTATATCAAATCTGACCGGTGTAGAAGATGGAAGCAATAATACAGGTATAGTAACAGTGAATGTAGAGGTATTTGAAAAACATTATAATGAAGCAGGATATGATACAAAGGTAAATGTCATAAGGGAGGCAGATGGAGTTAGAGAAAAATATGATGTAGAAGCTTTTGAGGGTTATAATGAATTGAGCAGGAAATCATATGTTTTCAGTGAGGATGGTAAATATACCATTGAAGTAATCAGTGAAGATGCAGCCGGAAATAAAGCTGAAGCTAAAACAATCAGTTTTACATTGGATAATATGGCACCAATAGTAAATATTTCAGGCATTGTAGAAAACGGATTTTATAAAGACAGTGCAAATATATCAATAGATATTATAGAGTCAAATTACAGGGATATGGATATTGTGATTGCTATTGAAAAGGAACTGAATGGTGTGGTCACAAATATTACAAATGATGAATTAAGTATTGATAATAAGCAGGGAACTATCGTTCAAACTTTTATGGAAGAGGGGACATATACCATAACTGTAGATGCGGTAGATGTAGCCGGAAATACAGCTATTACAAGAACAGTCATATTTACTGTAGATACAAATGCACCGAAAATTGTAATAGCCGGTGTAGAAAACGGTGGTGCATATAAAGGCGAAGTGCTACCTCAAATAACTATAAGTGATAATTACTATAGTACATATGATATAAAGCTTATAAAGACAGGTGTATATTTTAACGGCAGTAAAATAAATATAGATAATGTAAAGGATATTGATGTAACTGATATTTTCATTGGTAATATATATCCAGATAAAACAAGTGTAAATGCCTACTTTGACAGCTTTGAAGAGATACAGGAAAATGACGGAATCTATACGCTTATAGTTACGGCAGAGGATATGGCAGGAAGAGTAACTACACAAAGTATAAAATTTTCCGTGAACAGATTTGGCTCGGTATATACCTTTGATAATAATCTTATAAATATTTTGAATACATATAATCAGTCTGTAAATACAGACTTTGTTATAACGGAGTATAATGCAGACAAGCTTATAGAGGATTCGGTTATAATAAGAATTTTTAGGGATGGCACACCTATACAGAATATAGATATAGAAGCTACACCTCAAAATAGCAGTATAAGAACGGGAGAAAGCGGATGGTATCAATATACATACAGAATATCTTCAGATAATTTCAAATATGATGGTGTGTATATGATTACAGTATCATCAAAAGACGAGGCAGGAAATAATTCAGAAACAATTACATATGATGACTTAATTATAAGATTCTGTGTGGATACAACCAAGCCACAGGTAGTAAAGGTAATAGGTCTGGAAGATTATATGTATAATGCAGATAAAATAGAGGTTAGATATGAAATATTTGATGCGGTAGCATTAAAGGAGTTGAGAATATATGTAGCAGGAGAGGTTGTAGAAAGAGTAACTGATTTTAAGGATGTCACATCTTATGAAGGGGTTTTTGTGTTAAATGAAGGAGTAGAACAAAGTATACGATTTGAAGTAGAGGATATGGCAGGGAATATAGTAAACAGTGATAATGAGGAGGATATAAAATCAGGAAATATAGCGGCATTTTCAAAAAGTGTAACAATATCAACAAATTTCTTTATAAGATGGTATTCAAACAGAATAGTATTTTGTATAAGTATTGTAGGATTAATTGCTATAATAGGCATAATAATACTTTTTATTTATAAGAAAATAAAAAAATAAATCATTGAAAAGGAAACACAAGTGAACAAAGTTGTAGTTATTAAAAAGAAAAAAGAAAAATATGTATATGTAAAACTATTACCTAATCAGGCAATAAATAACAGAGAAATTGAAATGCTAAATTCAGGGAGAGTATATCAGTTAATAAGCCCGGAAACAAACAGAAAAAATACTGAATTACTGTATAAGGTATCAAATTATGTTTCATTAAAAGAATATTTGCAATCAGTTACATCAAAAACAAAATTTATAAATATTGTATTATCAATTTTAGATATGATAAAGGAATCACAGGGAATGATGTTGCATACTAAAAATTTTATTCTGAATACAGAACATATTTTTATAGAAATACAATCAAAAAAATTGATGTATGTATATCTTCCTATTGTTAATTATGATGCAGAGATTGATTTTTCTGAAATATTCTATAATTTAGCTTTTGATACAGTATTTAACCAGTTTGAGGATTGTTCATATGTGAAGGAATACATAAATTATTTTAATGTACATCCTAATTTCTCGGTATATGATTTTGAAACCTTTATCAGGGAAATGAATGGTGAGAACATCAGCTATGGAGATAAAAAAGTAAACATTGAGAGCAGTATTCAACCTAAAAAAAAGGCAGATACTATATTTCAAAATACAATGTATGCAAGTACATCTGATTTAGATAGAAAGATAGCTAATGTGGCACATCCGTCAAAAATATTGTCAAATACAAAAAACGAGAGCAATTCAGAGATTAATGAAACAAGCATATTAGGAGCGGCTAATTATGGAACGACTGTATTAGATGAAGCTGAACAGGGAACAACGATCCTGTCATCGGAAATATTAGGAGTGACTAAGGTTATATATCCTACCATTATAAGAAAAAATACAAATGAAGAAATATATATTAATAAAAATTGCTTCACGGTTGGTAAGAGCAGCACATCTGATTATTGTATAAATGATAATAATGCAATCAGCAGGAAACATGCATCAATAATCACAACTAATGATAACAGGTATTTTATTATCGATGAAAATTCTACAAATGGTACATATATTGATGATATTAAAATTGAAAGTAAAATTGAAATAGAGATTTTACCAAATCAACTACTAAGATTTGCAGATGTAGAATTTGAATTTAAGGTTTAATGGAGGAAAGTAATGGATTATTTGTGCGGAGCTGCAACTGATATTGGTACTGCAAAAAAAACAAATCAGGATAGTCTTTTGATTAAAATTGGCAATTGCAGTGAAAATAATGTTGCATTGGTTATATTGTGTGACGGAATGGGTGGATTAGATAAAGGGGAAATTGCCAGTGCATATGTAGTTGATGAATTTAATAAGTGGATTACTGATCGCTTTCCGATAATTATAGATGAAGAGGATTGTTTGGAAAAAGTCAAAGCTGATTGGAATAATATGCTCATTGAAATGAATTATAATCTCAACCTTTACGGCAAAAGTAATAAAATCCATATTGGTACAACATTAGCCGGATTATTAATCATAAATGATAAATGTTTGATTGTTAATGTAGGAGATTCACGGACATATTTATTGAATCATACGATAGAACAGATTTCTGAGGACCAATCATTAATTGCAAGAGAGATAAAGCTTGGAAGAATAAATAAGGAACAGGCGTTAACTGACCCCAGAAGAAATATTCTTTTACAATGTATAGGTGTTACAAAGGATATAAATCCTGAATTTTATGAAAACACAGTAAATATTGATGATGAATATTTACTGTGTTCGGATGGATTTATACATATGGTATCAGAAGAAGAAATTTTTGAAATGCTTTCTCCAGATAATATATTTGATGAAAGTGATATAAATACTATATTAGAAAAGATTATTAAAATTAATATAGAAAGAAACGAAACCGATAATATTACAGCAGCATTGATAAAGATTATATAGGAGAGATATACAGTGGCTCGAATAGGTTCAATTATAGATAACAAATATGAAGTATTAAAAGAAATTGGGCATGGTGGAATGTCTACAGTATATTTAGCAATGGATAAAAGACTTAATAAACAATGGGCCATTAAAGAAATTAAAAAGATAGTTAATGATAAAAATAATGAAATAATTGTTCAGAGTCTTTTAATTGAAGCAAACCTCATGAAAAGACTTGATCATCCGGCTTTGCCTAGAATTGTAGATATTATTGATAACGGTAATACTATATTTGTCATTATGGACTATATTGAGGGTGAATCTTTAGATAAAATATTACTGACAACCGGTGCTCAACCACAAAATAGTGTTATTGAATGGGCAAGGCAGCTTTGTGATGTTTTAAGATACCTGCATTCTCAAAAGCCACCTGTAATATACAGGGATATGAAGCCTGCTAATATTATGTTAAAGCCTGAAGGGACTTTAAAAGTAATCGATTTTGGAATTGCAAGAGAATTTAAAGAGCATAATATGTCTGATACAGTTAGTTTGGGAACAAGGGGATATGCAGCGCCTGAGCAGTTTGGCGGAATGGGACAAACTGATGCCAGAACAGATATATATGGTCTGGGAGTTACTTTATATCATCTGATAACAGGTCAGAATCCTTCAGAACCACCATATGAAATGTATCCAATAAGGCAATGGAATCAAAATCTCTCTTCAGGTTTGGAAGCTATTATTCAAAAGTGTACACAACTAAATCCTGAAGACAGGTATCAGAATTGTAATGAGCTTATGTATGCATTGGAACATTATAATGAAATGGATGAAAACTATAGAAAGAAACAGAAGAATAAATTGAGACTGTTTATAGTATCAATCGTTGCTTCTGCTTTTTGCTGTGTTTCGGGTATCGTTTTCAATGTATTGTCAACTAGGGAAAATACTAAAAGTTATGAGCAGAAGATTAATATCAGCAGTTCCACCAATTACAGTGATAAAATAAATATTTACAGCGAAGCTATTGGGTTATATCCATACAGATATGATGCCTACATAAAACTTCTAGAAGCATATAATGATAACAATTTATTTACGGATGTGGAAAGTACAGAATTTATGAATTTTTATAATGTTGCTTTTAATGAACGTAATATTAGAAAATATGATATTATGACAGACGAATATTCGGAGATGAATTATAATGCCGGTATATTATATTTTTATTTATATAATCTTGATGATACTAATATTTCATTAAAAGTACGTGCATTGAAGGCACATCCCTTTTTTGAATGTATAATTAAATCGAATAATACTGCTTATGAAAATTATGAATTAGTAGAATCATATTATACAATATGTGACTTTTATAAGAATTATGTAGCAAATTCCTCTAATACTAAAGAGCCTACATATGAAATTTATATGAATCTGGTTACATCACTTGAAAAATGTATTAATAATCTTGATGAATATGATAATGAAAATTTACCTTATATTAAACTGACAGTGTATGATGCAATAATGGATTTGATATATTCACAAAGAAAGGGTTTTGTTGCAAGTGGAGTAGAACAGATATATATTGAAGATATTTTAAACAGAATATATGATAATACAAATAGTTTATATGTCACACAGGAAAAGTCAATTAATAAACAAAAT
>CAMWKO010000011.1 GCA_947174885.1 uncultured Clostridia bacterium | reverse complement strand
TGCAATTTTTTGTGCAAGATGTCTATGTTGCCTTTGGCAACAAGACTTTTTGAAGTTAAAAATAAAAAATACGGAAACTCTAAATTTTTCTTTATCTTGATTTTTATGAGATATATGCTAAACTTGTTATCGTTGTTTATTTTTAATTTATATTAGGAAGACAGGAAGGATTACTCTTATGATAACAAAAAGAGAAGATATTAGAAATATTGCCATTATAGCTCATGTTGACCATGGTAAAACCACACTTGTAGATGAACTTCTAAAGCAAAGCGGTGTTTTCAGGGCTAATCAGGAGGTAGCTGAACGTGTAATGGACTCCAACGATATTGAAAGAGAACGTGGAATTACAATTCTTTCTAAAAATACCGCTGTATATTACAAAAACACAAAAATAAATATTATAGATACACCCGGTCATGCAGACTTCGGTGGCGAGGTAGAGCGTGTCCTTAAAATGGTTAATGGTGTTGTACTTGTAGTAGATGCCTTTGAGGGTGCTATGCCACAGACAAAATTTGTTTTAAGAAAGGCACTTGAACTGGATTTATCTGTAATAGTATGCATAAACAAAATTGACAGACCGGAAGCCCGGCCTACAGAAGTTATTGATGAAGTTCTTGAATTATTTTTAGAATTGGATGCTTCAGATGAACAGCTTGAATGTCCTTTTGTATACGCTTCTGCCAAGGCTGGTCATGCTGTTTTAGAGCTTGAGGATAAGCCTGAAAATATGATTCCGCTTTTTGAAACTATAGTAAATTATATTCCTGCACCAACAGGTGACCCTGATGCAAACACCCAGGTGCTTATAAGTACTATTGATTACAATGAATATGTTGGACGTATTGGTATAGGAAAGATTGATAATGGTACGCTTAAGGTTAATCAGGACGCAGTATTAGTAAATGCACATGATCCTGAA
The DNA here is from genome assembly GCA_947174885.1 of uncultured Clostridia bacterium. Classification (GTDB taxonomy): domain Bacteria; phylum Bacillota; class Clostridia; order Lachnospirales; family Lachnospiraceae; genus SVEL01. Next base: position 82,064 of record CAMWKO010000011.1, on the reverse strand, counting down.
AAATGCAAAAAGGTTAAAATCAGTAAATTATATGAGTTTGACGGTTTAAACAGAGTTGATGTAAAGGAAGCTACTATTGGTTCTATTGTAGCCATTTCAGGTATTGAAGACATTCATATAGGAGATACAATCTGTTCACCTGAGAATCCTGTTGCCATACCTTTCCAGAAAATATCAGAACCAACTATTGCTATGCAGTTTATGGTTAATGACAGCCCTCTTGCAGGACAGGAAGGCAAATTTGTAACCTCAAGACATTTAAGAGACAGACTTTTTAGGGAATTAAATACTGATGTAAGTCTTCGTGTAGAAGAAACTGATACTACAGAAAGCTTCAAGGTATCAGGTCGTGGCGAGCTACATCTTTCAGTTCTTATAGAAAATATGCGTCGTGAGGGTTATGAATTTGCTGTAAGTAAGGCTGAAGTTCTTTACAAAAATGATGAAAACGGAAAACTCTTAGAGCCAATGGAGCTTGCTTATGTAGATGTTCCCGAGGAATTTTCCGGCAGCATAATTGAAAAGCTCAGTGCCAGAAAAGGCGAGCTTAGAAATATGTCTGCCTCTAATGGCGGCTACCAGAGACTAGAGTTTTCTATTCCTTCAAGAGGTCTTATAGGATATAGGGGCGAATTTATGACTGATACAAAAGGTAATGGTATTATTAATACTATCTTTGACGGCTATGGTCCTTATAAGGGAGATATCCAGTATAGAAATCAGGGATCACTTATAGCCTTTGAAACAGGAGAATCTATAACCTACGGATTATTTAATGCACAGGAGCGCGGAACACTCTTTATAGGTCCCGGTGAAAAGGTTTATGCCGGTATGGTTGTAGGTCAGACCGGTAAAGCCGAAGATATCGAGGTAAATGTATGTAAGAAGAAACAGCTTACAAATACACGTGCTTCCGGCTCTGATGATGCCTTAAAGCTTACACCTCCTAGAATTTTAAGTCTTGAACAGTCTTTGGAATTTATTGATACTAATGAGCTTCTTGAAATCACTCCAAAGAGTTTAAGAATAAGAAAGAAAATCTTAGACCCTACTATGCGAAAGAGAGCCGAGCGTAAAAACTAGATATTATTTATTTACATTATAAAAGAAAAACTCCTACAGCCACTAAATATTAAGCTGTAGGAGTTTTTCTTTTATAATTATAATATTTCCACTTTCCCATCTATAATTATATATCCGACTTCTTCTATTTTATTAATCACGGCCTTGCCGTTTGTTCCCTCCGTAACCTTATCCACAAACTCTTTTTCTATATTACTGCCTACCATAACCTCAGCCTCAACTTTATCTGAATACATAGTATCTACGGTAAATATATCAAGAGAAGCTATAATATACTGTATTTTTCCTATTCCATTATAATCTGTTTCAATCCTGTATCTGCTTCCCCTTTGTTTTTCAACTATAACAGATGATGATAATCCGGCTTTTACTGCCGACTGGTATGCTCTGACAAGTCCTCCCGTACCAAGCAGCGTTCCTCCAAAATATCTTGTAACAACCACAGCTACATTGTGAACGCCTTCATTTATTAATACCTCAAGCATTGGCTTTCCTGCCGTAGAGGAAGGCTCTCCATCATCATTACATCTTGAAAATTCATTATTTTCACCTATGACTATGGCAGAACAGTTATGTGTAGCATTCCAGTTCATTTTCTTAATACTTTCTATAAAAATACAAGCCTCTTCTTCTGTGTTTACCGGCTTAACATAAGCAATAAATCTGGACTTTTTTTCAATAATTTCCCCCTCCCCTCCCTTATATACTATTTTATATTTATCAGACATATTATCTCCTTTACATTTATTAGTGTTTATTCTACCAAAATAAGGTAATAATATCAACTGAAACGGATTCTCTTGTTTTCGTATTATATATAAACAAAAAATAAATAATGCAAAAGCTCATGTTAAAATACACTTTATTAATACAGTATTTTTTGGTATAATGTAGTAAATGTATGCTTTTTTACATAACTACACAGATTTTAAACATTTTACATTATAAACTTATGGAGGTTTTTATGAACTTTAGCAAGAAAAAAGTAGCTGAAAAACATAAAGCTTTAGTTTCTACACCCAGAAAAATGAAAACAAAAGTTCTGATTACTATATCTAAATTTATTATTTTTATTCTTGTATTAGGTATAGCTACTGTAGGTTTCTTTGGTTTGGGAATGATAAAAGGAATTATTGACGGAGCACCAAGTATTGACTCTGTTAATATTTCACCGGTTGAATTTTCAACAAGTATTCTGGACTCTGACGGAAACGAGATTGAAAAGCTGATAACTGACGGTTCAAACAGACAGCTCGTATCAATAAAAGATATTCCTGATTGTCTGAAATATGCTTTTATTGATATCGAGGATGAACGTTTTGAAACTCATAACGGCATTGATATTAAAGGTATTATCCGTTCTATTTGGGGTATCATACAGACAGGTAGTGCTTCTCAGGGCGGTGCCAGTACTATTACACAGCAGCTGCTCAAAAACAATGTCTTTGAAAACGGTGGTCAGGAGAACAATCTTGGTGAATTGATTTCCAGAAAAATTCAGGAGCAATATCTTGCTTTGCAGTTAGAAAAGACCATGAGCAAGGATATTATCTTAGAAAATTACTTAAATACTATCAATCTTGGTGCCGGTAACTATGGTGTACAAGCTGCTGCTACAAGATATTTCAATAAAAGCGTTTCTGATTTAACTGTTTCAGAAAGTGCTGTTATTGCTTCCATTACAAAGGCACCTTATACCTACAATCCTATAACTAATCCCGAAAAGAATGCCGAAAGACGCGAAAAAGTCCTTAAGAATATGCTTAAAAACGGTCACATTACACAGGCTGAATTTGACGAAGCCATGGCTGATAATGTATATGACAGAATTCAGGATGTAAATGTGAATTATGAAACTGCTTCTCCTTACTCATACTTTGTTGACGAGGTTATAGATCAGGTTATAAAGGATTTGCAGGAGCAGAAGGCTTATACTTATACTCAGGCAGTAAATGCTGTATATAGTGGAGGACTTACCATATATTCCACACAGGACACCACCATTCAGAATATATGTGATGAAGAATTATCAGATCCCGCTAACTATCCTGAAAATATATATTACTCTTTTTCATGGCAGCTTACGGTAAAGCATGAGGATGGGGAAATTGAAAACTACTCAAATGTAAATATTACTTATTATAATAAACGACTCTTGGGCAATACAAATTTTAAAATAATATTCTCTTCACAGGAGGAAGCTCAGGAGTGTATTGATAACTTCAAGGCTGAATATATCAAAGAGGGAGATGAGATAGTTGGTGAAAATGTTATATTTACACTACAGCCTCAGGTTTCTTTCACTGTAATTGATCAGTCTACCGGATACGTAAAGGCTATCATAGGTGGTCGTGGTGAAAAAGTAACCAGCCGTACCTTAAACAGAGCAACTGATTCTACCAGACAGCCAGGCTCTACCTTTAAGGTTTTATCAGCATTTGCACCTGCAATAGACAGATATAACTATACTCTGGCTACTGTTTTTGATGATGCCCCTTATGCTTATACATCATCAGGCAGAGCTATCAGCAACTGGTGGGGCGATTACTACTATGGACTCAGCTCAATCAGACGTGGTATACAGAAATCCATGAATATTATAGCTGTTAAATGTTTAACTGCTATTACTCCTGAAGTTGGCTTTGAATACTTAATGGATTTTGGTTTTACTACACTTGTACAAAACCGTGTAAATTCCGACAATACCGTTAACAGTGATATTAACCAGTCATTAGCACTTGGTGGTCTTACTGACGGTGTTACAAATATTGAATTGTGTAATGCATACGCTACTATCGCTAATGGTGGTGTTTATACAGAATTATCATACTATACAAAAGTATTGGATAATAAAGGACGTGTAATTCTCGACAAAACTCCTAATACTCATAGAGTATTAAAAGAAACTACCGCATATCTTGTTACCACAGGTATGCATGATGTAGTTATTGACGATGGTACAGGTCGTGTTGCAAATATAGAGGGACAGTATGTATCCGGCAAAACCGGTACTACTTCAAACGACTATGATATTTGGTTTGCCGGATATACACCTTATCTTACTGCTACTATCTGGAGCGGTTTTGATGAAAATACAGGTATCAGCGACACTGTTTACAATACACAATATCATAAGGTTTTATGGAGCAAAATAATGACAAGAATACATCAGGAAAAGGGATATACCTACAAGGAGCCTGAAATGCCTGCAAATATTGTGACTGCCCAGATTTGTAAAAAATGCGGTATGCTTGCTGTAGATGGTTTGTGCAATAACGACCCGGAGGGTAATATGATTGTAACTGAATATTTTGCAGAGGGTACTGTTCCTGAGGATACCTGCATATGTCATGTAAAATACAAAATATGTAACTCCTCTAACAAGCTGGCAGGAGATGCATGTCCTGATAATGGATGTACTGAAAAGGTATACAGAATACGTTTCCTTGGTTCTAACCCCGGTGATGTAACATATGATACACCTTATTTAGTACCTGCAGGACTTGAGGGAAGCTCCTGCACAGTTCATTAAATAATATAAATTAGTATAATAGCTTTATATTTATCTGCCATATAAAATCAAGTCATCATATATAGTTTATAATTATCATTATTATAGACTATATATGATGATATTTTATTTTAATGTAACAGATACTATTTCCATTCATACATTCAACATATCAAATGAACATACTTTTTATTTTAAAAAATTAAAACATATATGTTTAAAATTCTCTTATACATATTATGTCTGCATTATTACAATTATGCTTATATAAAATATCAAAAAATAATTTTACAATACATAATATTTTACAAAATGTGGTACATACTAATCTTATAAATTGATAATTATATCTTGGAGGTTTTTTATGGACTCACTTTATATAAAATTTGATGATTATTCAAAGGTAAATCATCCGTCCGTAACTATAGGCGATGTAGCAAAGGTCTATTCTTCAAATAAAACTATTTCAAATACGGTAAAAACACTAAAGTTATGTAAGCTGGATACAAATGAGCATTCCCGTATAGTGTTTTCAGCCTTAAAAGTTATTGAAATTATCGAAGAAAAATATCCCACTCTGGATATTAACACACTTGGTGCAGATGATTTTCTTATATCTTATGATTATAAAAAGCCCAGACCTTCCTATCTTACTTTCCTGAATGTAGCTATGGTATGTTTAATACTGTTCTTTGGTGCAGCATTTTCCATTATGGCTTTTAATAATGATGTAACTATTAACAAGCTGTTTCTACAGCTTCATGAAACTCTTGTAGGCAAGCCGTCTGACAATCACACTTTGCTTGAACTTGGCTACTCTATAGGTTTACCACTTGGTATTATAATTTTCTACAATCATTTTGGCAAAAAGACAATTACTAAGGATCCTACTCCGATTGAAATCGAAATGCGTCTTTATGAAAATGATATCAACACTACACTTATTGATGGTGTAAAAAGAAAGGACTGTAATATAGATGTGGACTGATATTCTACTTGTAATTCTTGGTGCATTGGCCGGTTTTGGCGTTTCCGCAGCAGTTTTTGCACTTATTACTTCTATTGGAATAGTTCCAAGACTTGCAGATAAAACCCATACCGGTAAATATGTACGGCTGTATGAATGTGCCATATTACTGGGTGGAGGACTTGGTAATGCATTTTTCATATATGCACCTGTTTTTTCACTGCCTGTTTTTGTTATTGGCATTGCAGGTTTGTTTTTTGGCATCTATGTCGGATGTCTCGCTACTGCCCTTGCAGAGGCACTAAATGTCACTGCTGTATTTTCAAGACGTTTAAAACTCCATAAAGGACTTGGAATTGTTATACTATTCTTTGCACTTGGAAAATGTGTCGGCTCTCTTGCATACTTTTTTATGGATTTTTTTACTACTATTGAATAATAAAATGACTTATTCATCTAATATGCTTAAACTGCCCAAAGAACTACAAATATAATTATACTTATTCAAATTACCTATAATATTTTATAACAAAAGTTTTTTGAGTTTTAATTAAAATGAAACCTATAACAATAAAAAAATATATAAGGAGGTTCATATGGACGAAAAAGAATATGAAAGCTATGTCAAAAAGGTCACTCCAACTACCAGCCTTGCTAAAAATATGTTTATGGCATTTTTGGCAGGCGGAATTATCTGCCTGATAGGTCAGGTATTGATTAATTTATTTATTAAGATGGGTCTAGAAAAAGAAACTGCTATAAACTATGAGACTTTAATATTAGTATTTTCTGCAATTCTACTCACAGGCTTAAATGTATATCAAAAGCTTGCAAAGCACGGTGGAGCCGGAACTCTTGTTCCTATTACAGGCTTTGCTAACTCCGTAGGGTCATGTGCTATTGAATTTAAGAAAGAGGGTCAGGTTTTTGGTATTGGATGTAAAATATTCACTATTGCCGGCCCTGTTATTTTATATGGTCTATTTAGCAGCAGTCTTTTAGGTTTTATTTACTGGATTTATACTTTATTTTCTCATTAATTAATTTTTAGGAGGTTATTTATGCAACATATTGGAAAGGCAAGTATATCTTTTGATAATACACCATATATACAGGAATATGCTTCTATTGTAGGAAAAAAGGAGGGGGAAGGACCTTTAGGAAAATACTTTGATGAAATTAATGAGGACTCTCTCTTTGGTGGAGATAACTGGGAGGATGCCGAAAGCAGACTCATTGAATCAACTATCAGCAAGCTGCTTAGCAAGGCAAATATGTCTTCTACAGATATTGACTATATTTTATCTGGTGATTTACTGGGTCAGCTAATAGCATCTTCCTTTGGATTAGTTAATTTTAATATTCCGCTTTTTGGATTATATGGTGCCTGCTCAACCTTTGGTGAAGCCGTAAGTCTGGGCTCTGTTTTAGTAGCCAGTGGCGCAGCAAACAGAGTTATTGCTTCTGCTTCCAGTCATTTTGCCAGTGCCGAAAAGACCTTCCGTTTCCCTTTAGGCTATGGAAACCAGCGTAAATTTTCTGCTACCTGGACAACTACCGGATGTGGCAGTGTTATTATTTCAAAGGATACCGGTAAAGTTAAGATAACAGGCATAACTACAGGTAAAATTGTTGATTATGGTCTTAAAGATAAGGAAAATATGGGAGCCTGTATGGCTCCTGCGGCAGCAGATACTATTTACAATAATCTCTGCGATTTTGGCAGAAACCCATCTGACTATGATAAAATTTTTACCGGTGACTTAGGATATATCGGTCAGACGATTTTAATTGATCTGCTTAGAGAAAAGGGAATTGATATTTCAGATGTTCATTCTGATTGCGGTATTGAAATATTTGATATTAATTTACAGGATACCCATGCAGGTGGAAGCGGATGTGGATGTAGTGCTTCAACCTTTTGCAGCTATATTATGAAGCAATTTGAAGCCGGCAAATTTAAGCGCATCTTATTAGTGCCTACAGGTGCACTGCTCTCTCCTACCAGCTCTAATGAAGGAAACTCAGTACCCGGAATTGCACATGGTGTAGTATTTGAGGCTGTATAATATTTTATTGAAAGGAGTTTATTGATGTAGTTATGATATTACATCATACAGATATAAAATGGATTATTTAAAAGCTTTTTTAATTGGTGGTATTATTTGTGCCATTGTTCAGATTTTTATTGATAAAACAAAGCTTATGCCCGGACGAATAATGGTGGGGCTTGTAGTTCTTGGTACTATTTTAGGATTTATAGGATTGTATCAGCCATTTATTGATTTTGCAGGCGCAGGTGCCTCTGTTCCTCTGCTCGGTTTTGGAAACACTCTTATGAAAGGAGTTAAAGAGGCTGTTGATTCAGAGGGATTTTTAGGAATCTTTCTTGGCGGACTTAAGACATGTGCTTTAGGAATTTCTTCTGCACTGATTTTTGGATATATTGCTTCTTTGATATTTAATCCTAAGACACCTGATTAAATTTATAATTTAGGGTGATAATGCACTGGTAAAAGCCGGTTTTATCACCCTTAATTTATTTTTTATCTAATTACCCTCATTAAAATAATAAAGGTATACATCCTCCAGATTTGCTATTGTCTTTTTATAATTTCTATTCCTTGGTTCTTCATCTGATACTATTTTTGCCACTAATCCCTCTCTTGAATTTCTAAGATTGCTGACAACATATTCAGACTGTATCTCATCAATATTATCGTGCTCAATATTGATTTCATATACCTTATCTTTTATATCCTCTAATAATTTATGAGGTGCTCCCTGTTTATGTATTTCTCCTTTACCCATTAGCAGTATCTTATCAGATATTGCTTCAACATCTGATACTATATGTGTTGCCAGGATTACTATTCTGTCCTTCGCTATTTTACTGATAAAATTCCTGATTCTTATTCTCTCCTGTGGATCAACACCTGCTGTTGGCTCATCCAGTATGAGTATTTTAGGATCATTTAAAAGAGCCTGTGCAAGCAAAACTCTTTGTTTCATTCCTCCTGAAAATGTTCCAATCCTTTTATTTTTATGCTCGTCCATATTGACAATATGAAGCATTTCTTCTACCTTTTCCATTGCCTGCTTTTTCTTCAAACCCTTAAGATGAGCTATATACATCAAAAAGCCGGCTGCCGTATATTCCTCATAGTATCCCTGTTGCTGTGGCATATATCCTAAAATATTTCTGTATTTCTTTCCTAATTTTAATATTTCCTCTCCGTCCCAGAGTATACTTCCACTATCTCTTTTAAGATTATCCGTTATAAGATTTATAAGTGTACTTTTACCTGCACCATTCGGGCCTAATAATCCATAAATCCCACAATTTAATTCAATACTAATATTATTTAAGGCCTTAAAAGATTTAAAATTTTTTGATACATTTTCAATTTTAAGTTCCACTACTTAAGCACTCCTGTTTTTCTGATTTTTGTTTTTATTCAAGTAATCTGTTTTATTCTAGCTTCCGTATTTTTATATCAAAAAAATCCTGTTTCCAACGTAAGCTCTAAAACAGTTTATGTTAAACACCAGTGTTTATATCCTATTCTTAAGGTTATTATATCAGCTGCAACAAATAATATTAATGCTACAAAAACAGACATAACACTTTCATATCGTATCATAAATACTGACACAGATAATATATCAACAACAGATATTTTTTCCATAATATCTATTCCTACCATTGCGAGAACTGATGGTATACATATAGCCATCGCTATTCCTATTGTGATTTTCTGACTAACCACAGTTGATATCATTGTGGTTATAATTGATACGGACATAACAATGATAATCCTAAACAGATACATCATAAATATAAAAACTCCTAAGCTGCATTTTATATTTACAAATGATAAATCTTTAATGCTCTGAACCGGTGCTTTTAATTCCCCTAAACCATATACATGTATATTTGCACTGATTTCAAAGATTATTTCAGCTATTGTTATTATAGCTGCTATTACTATTCCTATAATTAATTTTCTTTTAAATAACCAGTTCCTTCCATTTATACTTTGCCTCATAATCGGTGTCATTCCATTTTTTCTTTCATAATAAAATATACCACTTAAGGTAAGTACAATTGCCATTAAGGTACATATATTAAGTAATGAATTGTTTCCCATAAAAATATGGTTAAAACAATACTCGTTTACATACCATGCATCAATTCCCTCAGACTTTAATTCTTCTATGTATTCAGTCTGTTCTTTTATCTTCTGTAAAAACATTCTTTCTGAAGCATAAGTATTGAGCTGCATTGATGCATACATATATTCTTCCAAATCGGCTTCGCCATTCTCATACCTCTCTGATACCTCTGTATATTTATCTTCTGCCTCTTTAATTTCAGTTTCCAGGTCATTTATTGCCTGTAATGCCTCACTACTAACCTCTCCCTCATATTTATCCATAAAATCATAATACAAATCCTGATATTTTGTATTAACTATTTCCGTATAATCAGTCTGATTAAACATAAATATAAATAAGATAATAATAACCAGTATACCTTTTTGTGTCCACAGTACTTTATGATACTCTGCTCCTGTTGTCCAAAAAATTTTAAGACATGCTTCCTTAATAGAATCAAACTTATTCTGAAATAAATATGATTTTATTTTGAAACGTTTTCCTGAAGAACATGGATATTTTTTACATCCTATTATAAATGCAATAATACCTGCAAGAAATACAACAGCCATTCCCAAAGCTATGATTATGGCATTTTTATTTATCGCCTGATTAAAAATATCTATATTTTTATATTCCGTAAAAAATTCCATTCCTGACATCAGATAATACAAATTGCAATACTTAAACATATTAATGGTAGTTGTATCCCCCGATAAATTATATAAAACATACGATACTATTCCAGCCAGACCTAAGATTCCCACAGATAATATAATATGTCTGAAGGTTTCCATCAATACCAATGCTATCAGCATAATCACGAACAACACAATAAATCTGTATAAAATATATATTATTAAAAATTCACCTATATTAACTGTCATTGGCAGATTGGAAAACATAGAAAGTGACTGAATCGGATATTGTAAACATTCAAATATACTACCATTTGATATAATCATGCTTTCTAAAAGTGTCAATGTATAAAACACTACAGTAATAAATATATCCCATATTAAAAGTGCTTCTATCTTTTCAGCTACAAGCTTCATTCTTCCGTTTTTTGTTGAAAATGTCATACACATCAAGCCTTGTTTTTTCTCTCTGGCTAAAGTAAATGCGATAACCAATCCCGAAATCACAACAAAGGCATTAAGAAAATCATATTCAAAAAAATCTTTCAAAAAACTACTTTCAAAATATACCGGATATACTGACATCATTTTTTCAAAATCATCTTTTGTCTTTTCTATATTTCTTGTTGCAAACGAATCCTGTTTATTAAATATACTGATAGAACTCATGGTTCCTGCCTGATTGACAATAGCTTCTATTGAGCCATGATACTGTTCAATATACTTATATTCAGACTGCTTCTCATTTTCCGTATCATATACATAGTCCGTTATATCGTCCAAACTTTCTCTATTCTTAAGATATGCAAAAAAAATCAGTTGAACTGCAAGAATAATAATAAGTCCTATAATTGCTTTTCTGTTTGTTAATATCTTTTTCCATTCCATAAGCAATACCTGTAACTATTTTATTGCAATCCACTTTGCATTATTAATATCTTCAGTGTCCAAATATAAATATGTTTCGCCATTTTTTGCAAATAAAAGCTGTCTGCCCCATAATATATTATTTATCTCAATTCTTTCATCTGTTATTTTTCTCACAAGATTCCCATCAAGATCATATACTTTCAGATTTTTATCCGCTATAAATACATAATTGTCATTGACAATAAAAGAAGGATACGGATCTATACTATTTAACAATACTGTGTCTGTTAAATCAGTAAGTGAATATACACTTATACCATCAGATGTAGCATAATAAATATTTCCGCTACTAATGCAAAAAGTACTAATGGCTCCTTTCTTTACCATAGTGATTTCCCCTGTATTTATATTGTATGCCATTATTCCTCCATCTATATCCATATAGTTTTCATCAACAAAATTGCCACCCTGGAAGAATAAATAATCTCCATATGCTTCCATCCTGTACAAATCCTGACGTTCGCCTGTCATGCTGAAAATTTCTTCTACATTTTCTTCACCCAGTTTGATTCTTCTTATCTTTAACTCACTTTCTTTATTAATTATAAAATATACATATCCTCTGTGAATACATACTTCCGGATAGAAAAACTCTGTATACATACCACCATTTTCATCATTTGTTGTTATTATATTTGCCTTGTACAGTTTCATATATTTCTCTCTTGAACTACCATCTTCTGCTATTCTGTACAAGCACATATAGTCTTCTTTATCCTTTCCTACTACATAAACATTACCATCATTATAATATATAAAATTATTTTCCATATCATAAGATGCACCCGATAAGAATAAGGCATTACATCCTTCTACATCATGTCCACAATTAGGATTACTGCATAATGGAACATATTGTTTAGTTTCTTTGTCCAAAAACATTACTCTATATTCATTTGTTGCACCGATATTAACCCAATCCCACATATAATATCCCCACTCCGATTCTGCAACATAACTCCAAAAATACCATGGTGTTGAATCTGTTCCATTAACATATTCTAAAGAATAGTTTTCTAAATCAATTACACCATTGTTACTTATATTTACATTGTTATTTATATTGTTATTTATATCATTATTCCCATTATTATTTTCATTTACCTTTGTAGTTTCTTCTATATTATTATCACTCTCTTTTGAACAACCTCCTATCATAATATACGATATTGTAAAAATTGATACACATATTAATTTAATACGCCATTTAATATATTTCTCTTTATCTTTACTCATAGTATCTCCTTTAATCAATATTAACTAAACTGTGCTAATCCAGGTATATCTAACCTGATTGCACAGTTTAGTCTCTTATTTTATATAATATTATAAAATATAATTAGTAGTATTAAGGGTATAAAGGTCCTAATTTTGCTTTTTGTGTACCTCCAACATATCCATATGCTGTCATTGTAGTATATTTATAACCTGCATCAGCATTTCTACCAACTGAAACAGATGTATAACCACCAGCTAAACTGCTTTGGCAAGAACTTGAATGTACCTGACCTGTTGTAGTGTGTTTCTCTGTAAAATCAATTTTTACAATTAGCACATTTCCCATTTGACTATATTCATATCTAGCTGAAATATAATCAGGGGTAATATTTGCAGTTAGTCCTGCTGAACTAGCTAATGCTGCATTTGACATCATACAAACCATTACGGCAACACCTATTAATGATAATAACTTCTTTTTTACTTTCATTTTAAAATCTCCTTTTAAATATATTTTTAATTCTGTAAATAAAATGACTGTAAACTTATTTTTCTTCTCTATATATAGATAAGAAATTTATATTTCCTTTATAAACATTTATAGAGAATTAACCTCTCCATATGCTAAATATCCTATATCATCTATATAGTTTACAGTTTATGTATTTATACCAATACCTCCCTGATGCTATAAAGATTACTTCAATTATCCTAACAAAAGCTATGGCATTGTTTCTTTTGTAATTACTTATCTTACCTCCTCACGCAATTATATACTATATTCGACAAAAAGTAAATTAAAGAACAAATATTTTTCAGTTATTTCAAATAAATTCACTTAATAATTAGCTAATAAATCAAAATTATCAGTATAAAGTATAAAATGCTGTCTAATTTCAAATTCTAAAGTAAGTAAATTCAATAACTTCTAATACTTGTATTAATATGTTTTTAAATATATAATATTTAAAAATACATTGGAGGTTTTTATGACTAAGATTTTTACTTTCGGCTCATGTGTTTCAAGAGATGTATTTAACCATACTCCTGAGGATGTTTTTGAGGTTACACTTAATATACAGCGAATGTCTTTTGCTTTACTTCCTTTAAATGGTTATCCTATTACATTTGAAGAAATTGATTTGGACTATCTTGATGATTTCCCTTGGGAAGTTAAAATGATGGTAACTGAAATTTCTAAAAGTGCTTTTAATATGGTAAAATCAGCAGACGCTGATTATGTGGTTATGGACCTGATTGAGGAGAGGTTTGATTTTTCTGAATTTACAATAGACGGCTCATCCTATAGATGTGTCCGTTCCGGCCACTTTGAGAATTTCTATGAGAAGTATTTAAAGGATAAAACTACTGATTATAGGGAGCTTAGTATTGATGAATACTCTGATGATGAGATTAGAAAATACTTTAATATGTCTATCAGTGCCGTATTAGATAAATTTACCATTGATAAGATAATATTAATTGAAACATATTATGCCAAAGAAATGATTGACGAGGATGGGAATATTGTTCCATATGAAAATCAGGAAGAAATCAAAAAGGCAAATAAGAGATTAAAACGGGTTTATCAGATTATGAAAGAGGTGCTTGACAGCTATAGTGATGATAACTTAAATTACAATCTTATTGAAGCTGATGAAAATACATATGGCTATAAAAATCATAAATGGGGTGCTTTTCCTGTTCATTATACAGATGAATATTATGAAGAAATGGGTAGGGCTATTAAATTAATTACAGGGTAAATATTTATAATATATTAAGCTGTCACACCAAACAATCATACTGTAAAAATCAGTTAATAAAATCCCGGTTATGGACTATATATTAGAGTTTCCGTATTTTTTATTTTTAGCTTCAAAAAGTCTTGTTGCCAAAGGCAACATAGACATCTTGAAGCAAAAAATAAAAAATACGGAAACTCAAGACTATATATGATTGCATTTTAGCGTGACAGCTCTTCGTTTATCTTATAATTTTCCGCATAAATTACTAATTAATTTTTTTCTCCCGCTCCATTTCCTCAAGCCTTTTCTGCCTGCCATATATAATAATATTTCTGGCCTTTAATGCTTCACTCTTATCCAGTGGCTCTACTCCCTTTAATGGATATTCCATTCCAAGTGATTCATACTTTGGTACACCCATTGTATGATATGGAAGTACATCCAATGCCTCCATATTTTTAAGCTCTGCAAGGAATTCTCCAAGTCGCATAAGATATTCTTTATTGTAGGTAATTCCCGGGACTGTTACATGACGTATCCACACTGATACTCCCTTTCTGTTTAGATATCTTGCAAAGGCTAATATATTTTTATTTGAATGACCTGTCAGCTTTTTATGCTCTTCATCATCTATATGTTTAATATCCAGCATTACAAGGCAGGTATATTTCATAAGCTCGTCTACCTTTTTTACATATTCCTCATTTTCTTCATTAAACATTATTCCTGAGGTATCTAAGCAGGTATGAATATCCTTTTCTCTTGCCTTTTTAAACAGCTCCGTTAAAAAGTCAATTTGCATCATCGGCTCTCCGCCTGTTACCGTTATTCCTCCACCCGTCAGATACGGCTTATATTTTTCATAGTCATCTATAATCTCATCTACATCCTTCATTTCACCTACAGACGGCTCCCATGTATCAGGATTATGACAATATTGGCAACGCATAGGACATCCTTGTGTAAATACCACATATCTTACGCCCGGTCCGTCTACCGTTCCAAAGGTTTCTATTGAATGAATATATCCTTTCATTACATTTCCTCGTTTTCTTATTTTTAATCATTATATTTAATTGCTTATCCAATTAAAGATTTAGTATTCCCTTCTTTTATATATTTTTTGATGCTCACATAGATTACAGTTTTAAAATTGTGAACATCCTGACTGGTATATCAAAACATATGAGTTTTAAAATAAAAATATGGAAATCTCCATAAATAGCTTTTATTTATAATTCCATATGTAAATATTCTATCTATTATATATAAATATATGTATATAAGTTAATAAAATCTGTTTATAATGATAATTTAAAAAATATGATACTTAAATTAACTATATATGATTATACACTAATTGATTTTACATACAGAACTCTTATTAATATATATTATCAAAAATGCCTCATTAAAGCTAACTTTAACGAGGCATTCTCATACTTAATCCTTACTTAGATTGCTTCATGGAATGTACGTGAAATAACGTCATCCTGCTGTTCCTTTGTTAATTTAATGAAATTTACCGCATATCCTGAAACACGAATTGTAAGCTGAGGATATTTTTCCGGATGCTGCTGAGCATCTAATAATGTTTCTCTAACTAATACATTTACATTTAAGTGATGTCCACCTTTTGTTACATATCCATCAAGCATTGATACTAAGTTTTCTTTCTGCTGTTCTGTTACTGTCATAATAAATTCCTCCATTTCTTATTTTAGGGGTATGCCCTCTATATTGTTACCTATAAGTTACCGTTTTCAATATCTGCAATCTGTTCAGGTGTAAGTTTAATATCAAGATCACCTGTACTTGCAAATACGCTATCCTTACCTAAAGCATTTGGAAGGATTGTAAATGTATTTGAAATACCATCCTGTGCATCTTTAAATGGAAGCTTAGCTACTGATGATAATGAAGCTAAAGCACCATGTGTATCTCTACCATGCATTGGATTAGCACCAGGAGCTAATGGAACACCTGCTTTTCTTCCATCCGGTGTACTACCTGTATTCTTACCATATGATACATTTGATGTAATTGTAAGAATAGATGTTGTAGGAATAGAATCTCTGTAAGTATGATGTTTTCTTACCATATTCATAAACTTCTCTACTACTTCAACTGCAATCTTATCTACTCTGTCATCATTGTTACCATATTTAGGGAAGTCACCTTCTACCTCGTAATCAACTACAATACCGTCTTCATTTCTGATTGTCTTAACCTTAGCATATTTAATTGCACTAAGTGAATCAGCAACTACTGAAAGACCGGCAATACCTGTAGCAAACCATCTCTTAACATCTCTGTCGTGAAGAGCCATCTGAAGCTTTTCATAACAGTATTTATCATGCATATAATGGATAACATTTAATGTATTTACATATAATCCTGCTAACCATTCCATCATGTCCTCATATCTTTCCATTACTTCGTCATAATCTAAGTATTCTGAAGTAATCGGTCTGTACTTAGGACCAACCTGCTCAAATAACTTTTCATCAACACCACCATTGATAGCATATAATAAACACTTAGCAAGATTTGCTCTGGCTCCGAAGAACTGCATTTCCTTACCAACTCTCATTGAAGATACACAACAAGCAATTGCGTAATCATCACCATGAGTTACTCTCATCATATCATCATTTTCATACTGGATAGCTGATGACTTGATTGACATTTCAGCACAGTAATTCTTCCAGTTAATTGGAAGTCTTGTTGACCAGAGTACTGTCATATTTGGCTCCGGAGATGTGCCTAAGTTATCTAATGTGTGTAAATATCTGAAAGACATCTTTGTAACAAGAGATCTGCCATCAATACCGATACCACCGATTGATTCTGTAACCCATGTAGGATCACCTGCAAATAATGCATTGTATTCAGGAATACGTGCAAACTTAACCATTCTAAGCTTCATAATGAAATGATCAACCATTTCCTGAATCTGCTCCTCTGTATATACACCATTCTTCAAATCTCTTTCAGCATAAATATCAAGGAATGTTGATGTACGTCCAAGTGACATTGCTGCACCATTCTGTTCCTTAACAGCAGCTAAATATCCAAAATATGTCCACTGAATAGCTTCCTTAATATCCTTAGCAGGCTTAGAAATATCGTATCCGTAGATTTCTCCTAACTTCTTCAATTCACCTAATGCCTTAATCTGCTCAGCTAATTCCTCACGAAGTCTGATATTTTTTGATGTCATTCTTACAAGTGATGTTGCAAGCTGTTCCTTCTTATCTTCAATAAGTAAGTCTACACCATATAATGCAACTCTTCTGTAGTCACCAATAATACGTCCTCTGCCGTAAGCATCAGGAAGACCTGTAATAATATGAGCGTGTCTTGCAGTCTTCATCTCCGGTGTGTAAACATCAAATACACCCTGATTATGTGTCTTTCTATAATCTGTAAAAATTCTGATAAGTTCAGGATTTACTTCATATCCGTATGACTTACATGCCGATACTGCTGTACGAATACCACCAAATGGCATAAATGCTCTCTTAAGCGGCTTATCTGTCTGAAGACCAACAATAACTTCTTTGTCCTTATCTATATATCCGGCTGGATGAGATGTAATTGTAGCAGGAATCTCTGTATCCATATCAAGAACGCCACCTTTTTCACGCTCCTGTTTAAATAAATCCATTACCTGTGACCATAAATCTTCTGTTACAGATGTAGGTCCGGCCAAAAACTCTTCATTACCTTCATATGGTGTGTAATTAAGCTGAATAAACTCTCTTACATTAACAGTTTTAGACCATTTTCCTTCTACAAAACCATCCCATTCTGCCTGCATTGTGTTTTTCATTTCAAGTTCCTCCTAATAATACTAGAAAATCTTTTTTCCTCTAAACACCTCGTATTATATTTTAATAAAATATTCAAGTCAATAGATTTGAATGTTCTAAATTAAAAACAATATTCATTTTTAATTTTTATTAATTTTTAAGGCTAATATGTGCCTCTTTCTACATACTTATGAATGAGCTCGTGCATATCAGTATGTTCCTTTTTAAGAGATATTACTTTACCCGTTTTATCTAAAAAACAATGCTCACTAAAACCTGTATTTCTGATCTCTCCTGTATCAGCATCCCTTATTTCATAAGATATTTTCATCTTAATTCCATTGTATTTTTCCATTCTTAATCCAATAAGTATTTCCTCTCCAAACCTTGTCATAGTCTTATAATTGCTGGTAACAGATAATACAGGTATTTGAACTCCATTCTTTTCTATTTCTGTCATTGAAAGACCAATCTGATCTAAAAAGTCTATTCTTGCCTCCTCAAACCATCTGATGTAATTTGAATGATGTACTATTCCCATCTGGTCAGTTTCATAGTAATGTACCTTTCTTCTGTAGATACTAATCTCTTTTATTTCCATTTTCCTATCTTCCTAATATACAATGAGTTTATTTAATACCAAATACTAATCTTATCTATATTTATTACTCATACCTTTCAATTATTTCTATTATCTCTTTTGCAACCTCCGGATTTCCTTTTACTATTTCACTAATTATTTGTTTATTTTTATCCACTGTCTTTATATTGAAATCCATAGAAGTTCTAAGCTTTTGCCTGCGGATATTCAATGCATGTCTTACCTCTGTCATTTCTTTATGGTCTATAAGTGCCTCCACCTGTGAAGTCCATACGGAAGAATCATATAGTTTTAGTTTTTCCAAAGTCTGAATGAGCCCCTCCATCGATTTGTATAATTCATCAGACGCTCTAAGAATTGCTTCTCTTTCCTTTTTTATTACAAGATAAAGTCTCCACAACTGATTAAGCTCATATGAGCTTTTTACTCCCTGAGTTTCGTATTGATAATCAAGTCTGCTTTTTACATTCACATATTTAAGCTTATATTTATTTATAAGACCTATAGCTTTATTTAGCTTTATCTCTGATGTCCTAAGCTCTTTTTCCTGATTTTGATTATATACTACTATCGCAGCCGCACCTACAGCCCCTACTGCCATAAGCAAGAGTGATGGTATAAGCATATCAAGACCAAATGCAAGCTGTAATACAAAAAACATTACTATGGTAATAATCAGTAATGTTGCTAAAAGCCTAACTGTATTCCTGATTTTATATAATTGCTTTGTCGCTCTTTTCTTTTCATATTTCAGTGCAATTTTTTCTCCCTCAATATGATGCATATCCGTTTTTAAGCTCTGCAGATACTGCTCATCGTCATACATATTTTTAATAATATCAGACATCTCATTTTCATGAGCTTCTACATAAGCATATTTCTTCTCTGATATTTTTGTAGCATACTTCTTTAGACTGTCTTTATCCTCTCTTAAAGAAATAATGCGTTTTGCGTAAAATTTAATATCATTTCCATAAGCTTTATCAGCATTTTCGATTGCAGTAATATCATCTAAATATTTTCCGACAATAAGATATTCCTTTTTCGCATCTTCTACTCTGGCAGAAGCAATAGCTATCTGTTCACAGCAGTTTTCAAGATACGACTGTTCATCTTTTCCGGAATGAATAACCATCTCCTCCTGATAAGCCTCCTCTATAAGAGATTTATCTAAATCAATGTCATTATTCACAAATTCATTATTATTTTCTATTTTTACTTTTTCATATAAATTTTCATAGACAATATTATCTTCTTTTTTCTTTTTTCGATGAAAAAGTCCCATCTGCTCACCAACCTAGTTACCAAATTGTTTTCTGTATTCGTTTCTAAAATCTGCTAATACCTCACTAACCTGCTTATTATACACCTCAATGGATTTACCTCCACTATATGAAACTTTCTCCATAATCTCTCTATAGTTTTTATTCTTTGCAATCTGCTTTGTCTGATATTCTATTACTTTTCTGTATTTATCAAAGTTTTCTTTTGTAATTTCATACTCCTCCATAATACTTTTTATAGTATCATCACTATCCTCTAATATTGCAGCACATATAAGATTATCAATATAATCTTCCTTCTTTTTCATGCTGTATGCTTTCTTAAAATATTTTATAGCTTCCTCATATTCAAACATATTTACATATGCAATTCCTATATTATTTACTATATTACTATAGTAATCCTCCTCCTTTGATATTTCATTCTTTTCCAATATCAAAGAATAGGCAGCTATTGCACTGGCATATTTCCTGCTGTTTAGAAGCATATCCGCTCTCGCTTTGACCCTGCCTGCCGGTGATTTGTTACTAATCTGCTCTAAATTTTTTGCAAACTGACTTTTCTCATCAGCATTATAGTAATTGCAGGAATTCATAATATGCATAACCAAATCTACAAAATGCTCATTATAGTCTATTCCTCTTTTAAGCTTTTGTCCCAATGATACAAGCCCTAAATCATTTTCCAGAAATTCTATTAACTCTCTTGTAAAAAATTCAGTTGTAATCATATATGTATTGTTATAAATGTAATAGCAAAGTTCTTCAATACAATATATATTTATATCTGTTTCAGGTAATTTATATGGTTTGTCTGCTTTTTTGGTACATAATAGTAAGCCCATAACATTCTCCTTGCAAATTACTAAAGCTCAGTCATATAACGTAAGCCTAGCTTTATTTTAAATTATAATAATAGATTAGCAATATCAACTGTTTCTTTAATTACTACATCTGTCGCCTTTTCAAAATCTCCAAATCCCAAATCCTTTACTTCTATATCGCACACATCTCCACTTCTGTATGTAACACTTATCTCCACTCTCGTAGTTTTATTTTTCCTTTCCGGCAGCTTTGATAAATCTAATATTACATTTCCCGATATATTAGAGGCTGCCGGATTAAAAACAAATTGTATCTGATTAATATTATCTATAATACATTCTACCTTTGCACCTGCATCATACCAGTTTGTACCAGCTTTCGATAATAACATCACTATATTTCTACCTTCATGTTCTATCATAAGACCTATATTAGAACTGGTTCTTCCTTCACATTGGAATATATGGTCTACCGTACTTATTTTTTTATACTTTTTAAGTGCAGCATAGCAGGCACCTTTTACAAACAGATTATATCCCTTGAATACTCTTCTTTTATTGCACATTTCTTCCAGTGATTTTTCAGCCCAGTTCTTATAAAATCCTATACCTGTAAGATACACTGCTGATGTAATGTGCTTCCTGAACTCATCCACAAGAAAATCACAAAATATCAAATCAGCCTTTTGTCTGCTATCTGTTTCAAGAATCATACTGTGTGAAATGATTGTTGATAAATCTACTTCCGTTATATTTATAATATTAGGTTTCTTATTTTTTACAACATTTAATCTTTTATATATAAAATGGTCATCATTAAAATCAAATACTGCTACATCATTTATCCATACATTTCTGTCCTGGTTAATAGTGTAATAAATAAATGCTTCCGCATGACTTATTACTCTTATATTTTCTCTTTTAAAACCACACTTTTCAACTGCATTATAAATGCTGTCAATAATTGTCTTTTCAGGCTTTTCAATAGTAATTGCAATCTCATGTATAAGACCTGCATTTAATATTTTTTTAGCATATGCTAACAGTTCCCTAAAATATATGTCTAATATATCCTTAGCTTTATAAACAGTATTTTCAATAATTATTTCTTCATTATCAGTAATAATATTCAGAATATTTTTAACAGTCTGAGAATCATCCTCATCGTCATAATTCAACTGAAGCGCCCCATCTCCTATGCTCCATTCGTTAATTTCACGTTTCTTATACATCACCGTAGGAATAAGATATCTTTTATCCCCCTTTAGTGTACTAAGTGAAACAGGTTCCCTATCATTTGCACCTACTACACTTATTTGTGAGTAATCATTTGCAAAATCGATACCCAGCGCAAATATTTCTATTTTATTATCTGCTATTTCATTTTTTACAACTTCTTTATCCATAATTTGCACCAAGCCTCAAGCGAAAATGTTTGCTTTTTCCTTTCTTCTTTTTTCCTTCACCCTTGCCTCCTAATACCTCAATCAGAAGTGACTGTACTTATAGTTGAAACTCAAACTCAGGGTCTAAAGTTTCTTTCATTCTTACCTCGTTACATTACAGAAAAAATACTGTCATTTAATTCTAAGGCAGCTACATACTGCATAGTCAGATCCTTTAAAGTATTTTCTTCCTTCATATCAGCACATACCATCATATCGTTTAACATACCATATCTTGTATTTTTAGATGTAAAACCATCCTCCTCAACAGTTAGGCTTCTGCTTTCATTGACCTTTGTTTCTCCATTTATTTCTTCAGTAATATAATAATTTATCTTTTCACCATAGAAAAGTATAAAGTCCTTTGTAAAAACACCACTATATATACTGTTCATTTTAGATACCTTGTATTCTTTTTTCTCCAAACTTCCGGTCTCTAATTGATAGTGTATCAGCACCTTACTGTCTGAAGATGTATAATACTCTACAAAAGTTTTATCCAGAATACATACCGGGAGCTTAAAATATTTGTCAAACTTTTTAAAGAAGTTAAACATTCTATCCTTTGCGCACATACTTTCTACTGTATTTTTGCATATCTCAAGCTGTTCATCGTTTAAAGTTTCAAGCTCTGAGCAATATTTTGTATATGCCAGCCAACAAAGCTCCGGAAGCGGATTATCATCTTTAATTTCTTCAAATATATAATCATATATTTCATCCTCGATTACTGCATCATGAACAAAATATTCATATGACTTATAGAATAAAAATGCTTTCTTAATCTTTGTTGTAGCACCTACATTTTTATATACCTTATATACTCTTTGTGCTTTATTGATATAGTTCTTTGTAAATAGCATCTGTGCAATCAGCTTTTCACACATTTCTCTGTCTACAAACTCGTATTCATTACATCTTAACCATAAATTGTACATTTCTTCAGTTGTTCCATAAAAATACAGGCTCAGATAATGTAAGATATTTTCGTTGTATTTACCTTTTCTAAATAAATATCCTGCAATCTCCACTAAAAGTCTGTCGTTTCTAAAATCAGTTTCAATTATACGTTTGTTTACAAACTTCAGAATCTTTCTTGTTTCTAAATACATATATCCATACTTTCTAATATAATCCCACACCTTATCATACATCCCTCGAACAATCATAAGCTCTTCTATTTTTCTGACAGCCGTTCTTGAAAGCTCATTGTCATCTATTCCCAAAAGATAATCATCTACTCTGTCACCATCATAATTTGAACTGTAGTATTCAATAATTTCATTTTCTATATATAGTCTGTAGCTGTCTCTTATCCTGCTCTCCTTTGTAATATACTCTAATATTCCTATTGAATTATCCTTATCCTTATGGAACATAATATACTTATCTGTATAATACAGGGTGAGTCCTAAATCCTCTGCTGTTATTTCATAGCAGATTTTTAGGTAATCCTCCATATCCAGCAGCTTTTCCATCGTATATTCAATAGTTTTGCAATATCTGTTTCCGTTAAAATCTGCAAATATAATAGCCGGCTCTGAAGTATATATAGTGACATATGCCTTTCCGTCTACTATAGGTACCTGCTCGCACTCTCTCATTTCCTTATGTAAAACCAAAGCATATCTCATGTTTTTATTATCGCACTTAATTACATAGGTATTAATAATAGCAGGAAGCTTTGCTGCCATTTCCTTGGTTACCATTGCTTTTTTCAGTACATCTTCGTATACAACCGCTACATTTTCATCTATCGTTCCGTTTAATATACCTTCAGCGGAATAATAATTCATCTGCTTTGTATATGCTTCATATATATTAGCATTACTATCTTTATTTTCAATAATATATCTATAAAGCACTGAAAGCTTATCTGAAGAAATATTTGTATTGTATGAAAAATACATTAATATAATCTGAGGTATCTGTTCCCTGTAATCCTCCGGAATTGAATACATAAAATACTCATATAATCCTGTCAGCTTTATTTCCTTTTCTACCGCTTCCTCATACCATACAAAGTATTTAGTATCCGTTTTATTTCCTTTTATAAGCATCGTAACTATGGCAGACAAGATATTTATATTTTTGCCTGCTTCATATATGGTTGTAAGTATTTTAAGTAATAACGGATTAAAACTCTTTATACTCATACATACATCTGCAAGCTGATTTGCAAGTCTGTTTGATATATATCCCTCTTTACTTCCAAAGCAAAGTATTTGTATTTCAAAGTCATTTAAAATTCTAAGAAGCTCCGGCTGCTCATTAAACACTCTCATAGCTTCATAATACATAAACGAAGAAGTCATACCCTTGCTAAACTGCTCTTTTATTCTTGCAAGCTTAAGGCTTTGATTTGTATCAAAGCTTTCATCCAGATACATCAATATCCAAAGCAACCTGTAGGAATCATAGCCATTTTCAAAGTAATCCTTAATTTTCTTTATAACCTCATCTGTAAATTCACTATCTCTTTTTTGAAGTGTTCTGACATAGAGATAATAGCAATACATATCCATATTGTCATTTCTTTTTTCTATAAGAGATTCTGCTACATTTTCCAGTATCCATGCACTTTCCGCATCTCTTCCCTTGGATATTTCCACCTGTGCCTGATATAGCTTTATGAAATATGAGCTGTCATCTATTGTCCTCATTCTTTCAATAACAGCCAGTGACATATCAGCCCATTTTTCAGTATCTATTTTTCTAAGTCTGAAATCTAAATATAGTCTGTACAACTGCTTACTGTATTTCTGATAATCAATAATGTCCCTGGTAAGCGTAGTTTTTGCTTTTACCAGAATATCAAGTGTAAAGGTTTCTGTGCTGGTAATGAATTTTATCTTCCCGAAATTATTTCCCTGATTTAGTCTTTTTATATCTATAAAATATGAAAACTCATAGCTGCTGCCTGCAAAATCATGTGTAGTAATTTTCTTCTTATATCCGGTAATAAAATCACCTTCTACTACTACATCTACCTTTTTGTATCCCCAGTTATTCTTTGTAATGACTACTGTATCACCAAAATTTTCCGTAAGATATTCATACTGCTTTTCTTTTTCTGTAAGCCCTAATTTAACCGGTGTCTTTTTATTTGAAGCTATTAGAAATTCCTCCATAGCAAGATCTATGTCTGTGCTTCCAATTAATCCCTCATATACAGACTCTAAATAAAAGTCCTCCTTAAGAAATATTTTGGGGAATTTTGCGGACTTAAACAAACTTACCGCCTCATCATAGCTCATCTGTACCAGATTTGCAAAATGGAACAGATTTTTAACCTCACCTATCGAGGTTGTAACACTTACAGTCTCTACATTAACCAGAACCGGTATAGTTATTTCTCCGCCATTACTTACAATATTTATGGCTCCATTTATTTCCTCGCCCTTTATTAAACCGTTTGCATCTATCTCATACTTTATGCTAATCTCTTTCCCGAAAAATGTGTTATTAATAATTCGTATCTTTTCATGTGTAGAATAAACTACTCCCTTTAACATTTTGTCATTTCCGGTGGAAACTACAAATTCTCCTGTCTGAATGGTGTCAGAATTTATATTTAATTCAATATTTAAGACAGAGGTCTGCAAAACGGGATTTTCATATTCACAGGTGCCTAATGACAGCTTTTCAATATATTCCTTCATTCCTCTGCCTCCTTTCTGATTTTATCCTGATATTCTTTTATATTTTTCTCATAACCTATATCTGTCGGATAATAAAATTTTTCATTTTCCATACCATATGGCAGATATTGTTGGTTTACATAGTGATTTTTGTAATCATGTGCATATTTATAACCCTGTCCATGTCCCAGTTTTCCTGCTCCCTTGTAGTGGGCATCCATAAGATGTGACGGTACGGGCAGGGTTTTATTGTTTTTAACATATTCCATAGCCACACCTATTGCATTAACTGCAGAATTACTCTTAGGTGCAGCCGCCACATAAGCTACTGCCTCTGCAAGTATAATCTGTGCTTCAGGCATACCTACCTTATGTACTGCTTCCGCCGCTGATACCGCTACGGTAAGTGCATTAGGATCAGCAAGTCCCACATCCTCTGCTGCACATATCATAATTCTTCTGGCAATAAAGGTTACGGATTCTCCTGCATACAGCATTCTTGCCAGATAATATATTGCTGCATCTACATCTGAGCCACGCATACTCTTAATAAATGCCGACACTGTATCATAGTGATTATCACCATCCTTGTCATATCTGACACTTCTTTTCTGTACACACTGACTCGCTACCTCCAGTGTAATATGTATAAGCTTATCCTCTGCTCTGTCTGTAGTGAGTATTCCAAGCTCTATGGCATTCAAGGCGTTTCTTGCATCACCATTGGCTATGTCAGCTATAAACTCCACAGCATCATCATCAATAACGGCATCATATGCACCCATTCCCTTTTCTTTGTCATATACTGCTTTTTTTATAAGTGTTTTGATATCCTCCACAGACAATGGCTTTAATTCAAAAATAACAGAACGTGATATGAGAGCTCCATTCACCTCAAAGTATGGATTTTCCGTAGTAGCTCCTATTAAAATAATAGTCCCATCCTCAACAAACGGAAGCAGATAATCCTGCTGACTTTTATTGAATCTATGAATTTCATCAATAAAGAGAATAGTCTTTTTACCAAACATTCCCTGATTGTCTTTTGCCTTTGCCACTATTTCTTCCATATCCTTTTTTCCTGCAATAGTAGCATTTATCTGATTAAATTCTGCACTTGTGGTATTGGCTATCACCTTGGCTATTGTAGTTTTACCTGTTCCCGGAGGCCCATAAAAAATAATGGAGCTTAATTTGTCTGCCTTAATTGCTCTGTATAAAAGCTTGTCTTTACCTATAATATGAGCCTGTCCCACTACTTCCTCAAGTGATACAGGTCTCATTCTGGCTGCAAGCGGAGCTTCTTTTTCCATTGTATTGTTTCGCATATATTCAAATAAGTCCATCGTTTTCTCCAAAAAAATAGTTATTTTATTTTATCACAAAATATGTGATTATTCTACTATAAAATAAAGGTTATAACAGTATCTTAAATATTAAATATATATGAATTAATTCATTTTTTCTTGTTGAAAAGCCCACTTTGTGGTAAACTAATAGTCAAATGCCCGCCACAGCCAGCAATACATCATTTTTATAACGTCACGAAATGGCGGGTTATTCCACTCTCGCGGCAGTCTCCGGATATACTCACAGGCGCTTCTACCTGACTTGTTTCCCGCGGGAATAAATTTGAAAGGAGAATTTATGGAAAATATTAATTATTATGAAATAACACCGGAAATCAAAAAATTAGCAGACAAATGTACTTCCCATACTATTAATCCTGAATTATATTCTAAATATAGTGTTAAAAGGGGACTTAGAGATTTAAATGGTCAGGGTGTTTTAACCGGTCTTACAGAGATTGGTGAAATAAAGGCATATTCCATTGACGAATTAGAGTATATTCCTTGCGAGGGCCAGTTATTCTATCGTGGATATGATATAGAAGAAATTGTATCTGGTTTTATTAAAGATGACCGTTTTGGTTTTGAAGAGGTTACATATCTTCTTTTATTTGGCGAACTGCCTAAAAAAGAAGAGCTTGCAGAATTCTGTGACGTATTGGCTACATATCGTACTCTCCCTACAAGCTTTGTAAGAGATATCATTATGAAAGCACCTAGCAAGGATATGATGAATACCTTAGCAAGAAGTGTACTTACTCTTTATTCTTATGACGAAAAGGCTGATGATATTTCCATTCCAAATGTACTGAGACAAAGTATTCAGTTGATATCACTCTTTCCTTTACTGTCAGTATACGGCTATCAGGCATATCGTCATTACCATGATGGTGACAGTCTGTTTATTCACACTCCTGATCCAAAACTGTCTACTGCCGAAAATATTCTGACCATTTTAAGACCGGATAAACAATACACAAAGCTGGAAGCCAGAATTCTTGATATTGCTTTGGTACTACACGCAGAGCATGGTGGTGGTAATAATTCAACCTTTACAAACCATGTGGTTACTTCATCCGGTACAGATACTTATTCGGCTGTAGCAGCTTCACTAGGCTCACTAAAAGGACCTAAGCATGGTGGCGCAAATATAAAGGTTGTTCAGATGTTTGAAGACATGAAGAAAAATATCAGAAATTGGGAAGATGAAGCTGAAGTAGGTGATTATCTGCACAGACTTTTAAATAAACAGGCATTTGATAATGCCGGACTAATCTATGGTATGGGTCATGCAGTTTATTCTTTATCTGACCCTAGAGCAAAGATACTTAAGAGCTTTGTTGAAAAGCTATGTATTGAAAAGGGTCATACAAAAGAGTTTGTACTCTACTCAAATGTCGAAAGACTTGCTCCTGAAATCATTGCCAGCGAAAAGAAAATGTTCAAAGGTGTTAGTGCAAACGTAGATTTCTACAGTGGTTTTGTTTACAGTATGTTAGATCTTCCTGTTGAGCTTTATACACCTATCTTTGCAATAGCAAGAATCTCAGGCTGGAGCGCACATAGACTTGAAGAATTAATTAATGCCGGCAAAATTATAAGACCTGCTTATAAGAGCGTAGTTAAGCGTAAACCTTATATATCTATGGAGGATAGAGAAAATAATTAAACTTCATATAAAGGAATGAATTCTATACAGTATAGAATTCATTCCTTTTCTCAATCCATAAGCAGCTCTTCCACTGTCACAAACTCATATCCCTGTTTTGTCAATTCATCAATGATTTTAACAGCTGCATCTATAGAGGTTTCAAATATATCATGCATCAATATTATCTGACTATCCTTTGCCTTTGATATCACATCCTTTGCTACCTTGTCAGCATCATAAATTGTCCAGTCTCTAGGGTCTATATCCCACATTACCACTATCATATCCTTTTCTTTAAAATAGCTTTTATCGTACGAGCCAAAAGGTGGTCTTATATACTCTGTCTCCTCCCCTGTAATTTCTTTTATTATTTCATTTGTTTTTGCAATCTCTTCTATAGCCTTGGTATTAGCAATTGAGCCTAAATTAATATGACTGTATGTATGATTTCCTATTAAATGACCTTCATTTTTCATTCTCAATATCAACTCTTTATTTTCGGCAGCATTCTTCCCAACTACAAAAAATGTAGCTTTAATATTTCTCTCTTTCAGCTCATCCAGCAATTTTTCTGTATATTTGTCATCCGGACCATCATCAAAGGTTATTGCTATTTTCTTTGTCTCTAAATTTTGTTCCAGTTTTAAATTTTCATCATTTTTATCATCAGTATTACTGTCAAGTATATCATTTTTATCTGATTTACTTACGTTTTCTGTAGTATCGCTCATGCTGCCATCATACTTTTGTTCTCCACCGGTATCTGCCATAAGATAACCTGACTTTTCTACCATACTGTATCCATAAAGTGTTATTATTGTTACCAAATATATTCCGGTTTTTAATAAAATATCTTTTTTCCACATAAAAAAGCCACCATACCTTTTATATATTATATAGTGACTTTTAAAAAAGTTTCATTAATATTTGAATTTCTTCTAAGCTCTTCAAATATAAGCTGCTTAATAATTATATTACTATCTGAAGTAAACAGTTTTTCCAAATCTATATCCTCATATGTTAAATCAAGGATCCCCGTTAAAATTCCTATGTCATTATAAAATAATTTTCTTTGACCGTTTTTCATATGCTCTATTGCAATATATTTGTTGTATAGCAGCCATTCTACAGCTTCACTGTATCTTTTATTATCTGTCAAACTATATTCTACTTTCTCATTCTGCATTGAAATACGTTCCCATAGTTCTATTACGTTTTCTTTTAGTAAAATATCTTCAATATTTTCAAATTCCTCTAAAATACTATTTAACAAATTCTTTTTCTGCTTATAAACAATATTCATATCATTAGTTCTTACATATATATCCGCAATTTCCGGCATACCACCTACAAAAACATATATTTGCAAATATTTCTCTATAAGCTCAACATCTTCATCACTTAATGCTTCCTTATCCTCTTTTTCAATTTTATCAGCCAGCTTACTTTCCTTATTTGCAATCAGAAATTCATTAAAACTCATCGGATACAGAGTCATTACTTCAAGTTCATGTATTATTTCCTTATCCACATAATTCTCCTCATCTGTACTTATGGTAAATGCCATACGATAGTCCGAAATATTGTCTATAAGAAATCTTATTGCGCTATTACCGTCTTTTAGAAAATCTATATTTTCAAATATCAGAAGAGTATTTATCCTTTCGTACTCTCCGCCGTTTGATATTTCAAGAAGTCTTTCTATATCACTAATATTCAAATTTTTATCTAATAGATACCGATAATTTTGCTGTGTCTTAAAATCCATAATAATTACACTGTCAAAATATCCCTCTCCGAAATCTCTCAAAGCATATGACTTACCTACCCCTTTTTCTCCCATTAATAAAAGAGGCTTTTTTGATGTTTCTTTCCATTCACTTAAAAGGTTTAAAATTTCACGATACATATTTCACCCTTGACCTAATTTAAAATTTTAGTATAATAATTAACTACATTATTCAAATATTTTTTATAAAGAAAGGACTAATCATGTCAAATATTCCAAATGACCCAATTATTTTACTCAGTTATATAAACACACAATTAAGAGATAACTATTCTTCTCTTGAAGAGCTTTGCAGCAGTCTGGAGATAGATAAATTAATGCTCGAAGCAAAGCTAAATGCTATTGACTATAGCTACAACAGTTCCTTAAACAAATTCGTTTAATCTGCAAACATTTCTCCCTTTATAAGAAGCTCCAGCATGTCTGATAAAGAATTAAGCTTCATATCAACATATGGTGCTAATTCCTCCGTATATGGTATCAAATCAACTACCATAACGGTTTTCATTCCTGCTGCGCGTGCAGACTTCAATCCGTTTGGTGAGTCCTCAATGGCAACACCATTTTCAGGTTTAATATTAAGCTGTCTGCATGCCTCCAGATATATATCCGGAGCAGGCTTTCCATTTTCTATCATATCCCCTGTTATAATTGCAGAAAAGTATGATTCCATTTTTGATATTTCTAAATGACTATATACGCTTGTTTTTGATGTAGATGTAGCCAATGCAACCTTATATCTGTTAGCCTTTAAATATTCCAACAGCATATATGCCCCTGTTTTTACAGGAAGTCCCTCATCACTAATAATTTTATTCACAACTTCATTGTACTTAAATCTATAATCATCATAAGGAAAATCCTCCCCCAGAACGCTCATATACAATTCCTTAGTTGCAGCCTTATTTAAACCTACAGTACTTTCAAATAAATAATCAATCTTATCAGCTATCCCAAATACATTTGACACCATACGATGACATCTTTTACTAATGTTTTCTGTATCAAATAATACTCCATCCATATCAAATATAAAACCATCTATCATATTTTCCTCCTAATACTTCAATCAGAAGTGTATGAGTCTGCTTCCGCTATTTCTTTTAAGATTGTTATTCATGGTCATGCTTTCGGCTGACACCTTATCAATAGATAAAACAACAATACTTCTTGGCGGTACAACTAATGTCCTGTTATTTATAAGTTCAATTTTTTCAATGTCTGTTTCTGAAGTAGCAATATCTACTTTCCAATTAGTATTCTTATCTCCAATAGGAATATTAAACTCCTGATTTTCCCAATACATATTGCAGGCAATATAAATCTTTCCTGTTGCAAAGCCTGTATACCTTTCATCATATAACATTGCAAAGGTTCTATTAACATGATGATAGTCTATTCTCCAAGGCAGGACTCCATGTAATGATAAATCCGGACAACCTGTAGCTCTGTAATCCATTACTTTCATTTCATTTACCATATGAAGAATCTTATGCTTCTTTCTATAGTCAATCATCTGTTTTACAAAATTAAATATCTCTGTTCCAATTTTAGTTTTATTCCAGTTGATATAACCCAGCTCGTTGTCCTGACAGTATGGATTATTATTTCCCTGTCTTGTATGACACATTTCATCACCCGAAAATATCATAGGTGTACCCTGACTTAAAAACAGTAATGCTATAGCGTTTTTCATCTGTTTTTTGCGCAGCTCCAAAACTTTGCGTTTCTTTGTAATACCCTCTATTCCACAGTTCCAGCTATAATTGTACTCCCGTCCATCATTATTACCTTCTCCATTTGCCTCATTGTGCTTTCTTTCATAGCTTACAGTATCCATAAGAGTAAAGCTGTTATGGTTTCCCAAATAGTTGATAATGCCTCCTACTTCGTTGTTATCCTTAATACGCGATACCATATCATAAACCTGATTTTCATCACTCTTGATATATCTTCTGGCCGTAACCATAAATCCATCATGGCACACACCTATGTGCCGCTTTTCGCCATATCTTGGATTGTACTCCTCACATTCAGAAATAATATCCCATCTGTCACCAATAATTTTGATATCCCATAAAATAGGATCACTCTTAATAAATTTAACATCTGCAATATCTAAATTTATCTTTATACCATCAATGTGATATTCCATTACCCAATATCTCAGACAATCCATAACGAGCTGTGGCGAAGTTTCTTTCACAAAATAGAACTCCATAATAACTTCTATTCCGTTACTGTGAAGAGTCTTAACCATATTTTTAAACTCATCTATTACATATAATCCACCCTTTACCGAAAAAGTACTTTTAGGTGCAAAATAATGAGCCTGTCCGTATCCAAAAAAATTCAGCCTTTCTTCAGAGGTCTGCTGATTATTATATACTGTAGCCCTGCTTTTCAAATCTGCATTTTTGTCTGTCGTTTTAGAAAATGTTTCATCAAATTCATATGCCGGCATAAGCTCAATAGTAGTAATACCCATTTCCTTAAAATATGGTATTTTCTCAACTATTCCACTATAAGTCCCTTTTTTCTTAACCTTTGATGATTTATGCATAGAAAATCCTCTGGTATGAAGTCTGTATATAATCATATCAGAGAAATCATAATCCGGCTTTTTATCATTCTCCCAGTCAAAATTATCCTGATATACAGAATAGATATAGTTTTCTATTTTTTCTCCAAAACTGTTTTTTCTGTTTATCACTTTTGCATATATATCACGGATATTTTCACCGTTCAGCTTATATCCATAATCAAATCTTCTTATATCAAAGCCTGTTACACACATTGCATATACTTTGCCAAAACGCATAGAATCAGTAAATTCTATTTTCCTTACTATCTCTGCTGTTCCTTTTTTATATATAATAAGTTCAAGTTTTCCTACTATATCTACCTGTACGCAAAAATTGACTCCTTGCTTACTGACAGTTGTACCAAGAGGAACTGGCTTTCCCACTGATATTTTAATCTTAGCTGCTTTTTCTTGTAAATCCATTTGGTCCACCTTTGAAGTATTTAACAATAGAATATCTTTATCCAAATGCTTGTCCAAACACGTCACTTGGCTAATTGCTTGTGGAAATAAAAAATGCAGAAACTTTATAATATCCAATTTAAATTCTATAATTAAATAAAAACATAATACACAAACAATTATAACTCAAAACACTACCATTAACAAGAAAAAACTTGCAAATTTGTACAATTAATGTATTATATAGATACATGACGAGGTTATAAGCAATATACTTGAACAGCATACACCCTCCCATGAAGATGGATATGATTGCTTTTATACCTCAATTTTGAATTCATTCAAAAATAGAAAGGTTTAAAAAAATGATAAGTGCAAACAACGTTACATTAAGAATTGGAAAAAAAGCATTATTTGAAGATGTAAACATTAAATTTACTGAAGGAAACTGCTATGGTCTTATTGGTGCAAACGGCGCCGGTAAATCTACATTTTTAAAGATATTATCAGGTGAACTTGAGCCTACTAACGGTGATATTGCTATTACTCCAGGTCAAAGACTTTCTTTCTTAAAGCAGGATCACTTCAAATATGATGAATACCCTGTACTTGATACAGTTATCATGGGTAATGCTAGACTATATGAAATTATGAAGGAAAAAGAAGCCCTTTATGCAAAGGAAGATTTTACTGATGAAGACGGTATTAAAGCCAGTGAGCTTGAAGGAGAATTTGCTACTATGAACGGTTGGGAAGCCGAATCTGATGCTGCTACTCTTTTAAACGGCTTAGGCATTGACACCGAGCTTCACTACAAGCTTTTAAAAGAGCTTCGCGGCAGTGAAAAGGTTAAGGTTTTACTTGCACAGGCATTATTTGGCAATCCCGATATTTTATTACTTGACGAGCCTACTAACCACTTAGACTTAGATGCTATTGCATGGTTAGAAGAATTTTTAATTAACTTCGAGAATACCGTTATCGTAGTTTCCCATGACAGATATTTCTTAAATAAGGTTTGTACTCATACTGCTGATATTGATTATGCTAAAATTCAGTTATATGCCGGTAACTACGATTTTTGGTATGAGTCAAGTCAGTTAATTGTTAAGCAGATGAAAGAGGCTAACAAAAAGAAGGAAGAGAAGATTAAGGAATTGCAGGATTTTATTCAGAGATTTAGTGCCAATGCTTCAAAGTCTAAGCAGGCTACCTCCAGAAAAAAAGCCCTTGAAAAGATTGAACTGGATGAAATTAAACCATCGAGCAGAAAGTATCCTTACATCGATTTCAGACCAAATAGGGAAATCGGTAATGAAGTCCTTACTGTTGACGGTATTTCTAAGACTGTAGATGGTGTTAAGGTTTTAGACAACATTTCCTTTATTGTAGGCAGAGAGGACAAAATCGCCTTTGTTGGTGCAAATGAAATTGCAAAAACTACATTATTTAAGATTCTTGCCGGTGAAATGGAGCCTGACGAGGGCAGCTACAAATGGGGTGTTACTACAACTGCTGCTTATTTCCCTAAAGATAATACAAAGGATTTTGACTGTGATGATACTATCGTTGACTGGCTTACCCAGTTTTCTGA
Source organism: uncultured Clostridia bacterium (assembly GCA_947174885.1). Lineage (GTDB taxonomy): Bacteria > Bacillota > Clostridia > Lachnospirales > Lachnospiraceae > SVEL01. The sequence goes on along the minus strand of CAMWKO010000011.1, from coordinate 46,833 downwards.
AATCAAGGATGCTACTTATGTTCGTGGCTTCCTGGGCAGAATGTTGTTTGCCGGTGAAGACGGCGTGAAAAAGGTAAAGGTTTTGTCCGGTGGTGAAAAGGTCAGATGTTTACTTTCCAAGATGATGATTTCAGGTGCAAATGTACTTATTTTAGATGAGCCTACAAACCACTTGGATATGGAGTCTATTACCGCACTTAACAATGGGCTTATTAAATTCCCAGGTGTAGCACTTTTTTCTTCTCACGACCATCAGTTTGTCCAGACTACTGCTAATCGTATTATGGAAATAGTAAACGGACAGTTGATAGATAAAATTACTACTTATGATGAATATCTTGAGAGTGATGAAATGGCAAGAAAGAGACAGATTGCCGCAGATACAGATGAAAACTAGTTATCACTAAGAAAAACTAATATTCAGAATAGGATTCACCGTACATAATTATATTGTGCATATTGGTGAAATTCTACTCTGACAGAGATTTATACTCTTAATCCTATAATATATATTTCAAATACAAAATATCCATTACTATATAAAGTATCCGGAACTATATATATTGAACAATATATAGCTCCGGATTTTTTATTATTATATTTCCTTAAGCTTCATTGCTCTGAGTGCATTTAATATCGCTATAAATGCCACTCCTACATCAGCAAATACCGCCATCCACATATTTGCAATACCAAAGGCTGCCAGAATAAGAATGGCAATTTTTACTCCCAGTGCAAATACGATATTTTCTTTTACTATTCTTACTGTTTTTTTAGCTATTAAAACTGCCTTTGACACTCCCGTAAACTTATCATCCATTATTACTATATCTGCTGCTTCAATAGCTGCATCAGAACCCAGACCTCCCATTGCTATACCTACATCTGCTCCTGCAAGTACGGGTGCATCATTTATTCCATCACCTACAAATACTATTGCATCAGTCTTTTCTTTATTTTCTAATAAATTATTTACCTTCGATACCTTATCCTGTGGCAGCAGCTCTGAATATACCTCATCAATACCTATCTTTTCTGCTACATTCTTTGCTATTTCCTTTTTATCACCCGTAAGCATTATAAGCTTAATGCCCATACTCTTCAGCTTTTCAATAGCTTCCTTTGTATCCTCCTTTATAATATCCTCAATTACAATGCTTCCAAGAATATTTCCGTTTCTGGCAACATATACAACACTTCCCACACTGTCTACTGACTTATATTCAATATTTTCCTTATCCATAAGTTTTGAATTTCCCGCAAAAATTATATCCTCCTGGTCCTCATATTTAATGCCATATCCTGCAAATTCAGTAATTTTTGCATTATTTACTGCATTAATAACCTTTGTGTACTCCTCCTCTGAATAAGCTTTTAACTCATTCAACAATGACTTTGCTATAGGATGATTTGAGTTTTTCTCAGCCTTTGCAGCAGCTATAAGTAACTCCATATCACTGCAATTTACACTGTCTATCTTTGTAACCTTAAAATTTCCCTCTGTAAGTGTTCCTGTTTTATCACAAACAATATGCGAAACCTTTGAAAGCGTTTCCATATAGTTACTTCCTTTCACTAATACACCATGGGAGGATGCACCGCCAATACCTCCGAAAAAGCTAAGAGGTACTGATATAACTAATGCACATGGACATGATATTACCAAAAAGCTGCAGGCTCTATACCCCCATACTTTAAACACTTCCAAAGAGAATCCACTGATTAGGGTCGGAATAAGAGCCAGTGCAATAGCCAGAATTACTACTATAGGCGTATAATATCTGGCAAATTTTGAGATAAACTTCTCTGACCTTGACTTTCTTGAACTGGCATTTTCTACAAGTTCTAATATCTTGGCAACTGTAGATTCCTTATATTCTTTTGTTACTTTCATTTCAAGCATACTGTTTAATGAAATAGAACCACTTATAAGTTCACTGTCTGCTTCCACAAAGCGCGGAATACTCTCACCTGTAAGAGCTGATGTATCTATATCTCCACTTCCGCTTATAACTATACCATCCAGAGGTACCTTTTCACCGGGCTTTATTATAATGATATCGCCTGTCTTTATATCCTCCGGCTTTTTAGTAATAATTGTACCATCATCATTTTTCAAATTTGCTGTTTCCGGCTTTATATCCATAAGCTCAGAAATAGAACGTCTTGACCTGTTAACCGCATATGACTGGAACATTTCACCAATCTGATAGAATAGCATAACAGCTACCGCCTCCGGATATTCACCTACCAGAAATGCTCCTATAGTAGCTATTGTCATAAGAAAATTTTCATCAAAAATCTGTCCATGCAATATATTAACGGCCGCAGTCTTTAAAACTTCACCACCGATAATAATATAAGCTAATACAAATATTACTAATATTGTATTTGATGCAACTGCAACAGATACATTAAATACAGTTTCCAAATTAATTATTCCGTTTTCCAATATCATTCCTATTACTAAAATAAGAAATGAAACTATTACTTTTATCAAATCTTTCTTTTTCATTACTAACCTCCTTTATATACAATACTGTATTTATTATATATAATGGTATCAAATCATAAATCATTAATTTACATAAAACACGCTTCTATACTTCAGTCAAATCCACTTCATCACCATCTATTTTTTTGACAGCTTTTCTTGCCTCTTCTACAATTTCATCAAATCTGTCATCGTCTGCATCCAAAAACAGCTTCTGTGTCATAAATGTTATACTGGCTTCATTTACACCCTTTATTTTATTAATTGCTCTTTCCATCTTTTCAGCACAATGTGCACAATCTAAATTCTTTACTATAAATGTCTTTGTCATAATATTACCTCCATTACTCGCAAATGTGTTCCATACCCTTGTTAAATATATCTTCTATATGTTCATCAGAAAGTGAATAAAATATACTTTTTCCCTCACGTCTGTACTTTACCAGCTTCATCTGTTTTAACATTCTCAGCTGATGGGATACTGCCGATTGACTCACATTTAATATCTCACTGATATCACATACGCACAACTCAGATTTTGATAACGCATATATTATCTTAATACGGGTAGAATCTGCAAATACCTTAAAAAACTCTGCAAGATCATACAGCATTTCATCATCAGGCATATTATGTGTAACTTCATTTACTACATCTGAATGTACCTGAATATCTTCACATTCCAAATCAGAATTATCCTGAAATTTATACATATATAATTCTCCTTTCCAAAACATATGAACGATTATTCATATGTTTATATGTATTTTACATCTTAATACTGCATCTGTCAATACATTTTGAAAATTATTATCAATTACGAGTTAATAATAGAACAGGGTCTCCAAGTGTGCATATTATTTATATCTTATAGAAAAACTTTAATAACTTTCCTATAAGATAAAAACAACCGGGGAATAAAATTCTCCGGTTGTTAAATACTTTCTCTAATCGCTCTTAATATATCGTATATTTTAAAAATCTGCTTTTAATTATTCTTCATCTGTTTTCTTGGTATTTACTGCAAATATCATACCAGCTGTAAGAACTGCTACAAGTGCAAATACCCAAACTACTGTATTATCACCTGTCTGAGGTGCTCCATCAGAAAGCGGAATATTTTCATCTATTATATCCACACCGCCTGCTGTTGGATTTTTGGCTGCTTCTGTATTGATGTCCTTTCCGTCTGATAACGGAATGTCTTCATCTATTATATCTACACCACCTACTGTCGGATTTTTAGTTGCTTCTGTATTATTATCCTTTCCATCTGATAATGGAGTATCTTCATCATCTATATCTACACCACCTACTGTAGTAGTCTCTTCTTCTGTTACAGCTTCTGTAGACTGCTGTTCTGTTGTATCCTTTTCTGTTGCAGCTTCTGTAGACTGCTGTTCTGTTGTATCCTTTTCTGTTGCAGTTTCTGTAGTAGTCTCTTCTTCTGTTACAGCTTCTGAAGTCTGCTCTTCTGTTGTAGCTTCTGTAGTATCCTCTTCTGTGGTTGGCTCTTCAAGTTCTGATAATGGAACTATAACGCCATCTACATGCCATGTATTATGAGCATACTTAACAATTATCCATTTTATACCATACTTAGTTGCATCATAATCATATGATGGCCACATAGCTTGAATTGCTTCTTCAATTATCTCATCAGCCGGTACATCTGTTAATACTGCATTAACATCATCTGTATCAATATAACCTGCTTTCTTCTGTAATATATTGAATGAATTTTCAATATCATATTCTCTATACTGACTTTCCTCATATGCTATTGAGCCTGTCATTTTCTCGTTTCTTTCTGTCCATACTGTAACTGCTGAATCTAAGTGAGGATTTTCAATAACAATTTTCTTTGTTTCTTCATCTTTCTCTAATGGGCTGAATACATAAAAATAAACGTTATTTTCTGTTATTTTTTTATCTGTTGTTGTATTTTCATTACCAACTGTTGCTGTATCAGCAAATGCAGCAAATGAAGTTGATAAAGTTAAAATCAAACCTGATACTATTGTAACTAATTTTCTTGTTGACTTTCTCATAAATCCTCCTAAAATACAACTTTTTCTATTAATGCTATAATACAATTAAAAGCAAAAATATTACACCCCCTTTTCGGGGGAATTTAACATATATGGATATATTTCCCATAATAAATTATTTAAAAGTGATATTCTATCTATTATTTAATACCTTTTTTCTAATATACATAAAAGTATAATCTTCACCTTTTACTGATAACATCTTCAAAAGCTTATACAATAATGCTTCCACATCCCCATTCATTACATAGTGACCTTTCCCTTTTAAGTAATATTTTAGTGAATCACTGTCTTTATACTTTTCTTTATTATATATTTTACTGGCTGCCACTCTGTCACAAAACATCTCTATAACATAGTTTAAAGGCATTTTCATTCCTGCTAAACCTGCATCCTTATTTACAGGATAATCAATCCAGTATTCAAAGTGATGCTTATTTCTCCCTTTGTGATGTAACCATGCTGTAGAACATCCCTCTGCTTCTCTTTGTGCATTGTTTGGACTTCTGTCCCCCTGAAAATACTTCACCCCCGGAATAAACTCTGACGGTGTATACTTTGACAAATCATGTAATAGTCCCTGTCTGTACAGACCACACCTAAAGCAATGCTTCATTACCATTAATTTATGTGCATTTATGGTTTTTAAATGTCCCTTAAACCTTTTCCAAAGCGACATTTCATTTTTCATAATGTTAGTATTCCTTTCCATAAATTATATAAAATATTATTTTTGTCCCCATAGATAAATCTTATGCAAATTTACTTCGTGTTTTAAGAGGACATTTCTATAAGATTAAAAATCCACGAGTAGACGCATTGTGCCTGCTCGTGGTAGTTTTTGCGTATAAATCTTTTCTATTTATAATCAAAAAATTATTGCACCAAGCTTAAATTTGGCTCGTTGCTCGCAATAATAAATGTTATATCTGTGTAAGTACAAATAAATCATATATAGCTTTAATAGCTTTATCAAAATCTACATTTCTTACACCGATAATTATATTCAACTCACTTGAACCCTGATCAATCATCTTTACATTGATATTGGCATGAGCTAATGCTGAAAAAATTCTTGCTGCCGTACCCTTTGTAGCTTTCATGCTTCTACCAACAACAGCGATAAGAGCTAAATCCGATTCAATTTCAATAGAATCCGGATTTGTAAGTCTGTGAATATCTGCCAATACCTGCTGCTCCTTGCCTTCAAACTCCGGCTGATGTACATATACAGTCATTGTGTCAATTCCTGATGGAACATGTTCAAATGAAATACCATGCTTTTCAAAGGCTTCTAATACTTTTCTTCCAAAACCGATTTCTGAGTTCATCATATCCTTTTCAATATTAATCGATACAAATCCCTTTTTACCGGCAATACCTGTAATCGTATACTTAGACTGGCGACAGGTGCTTTCTACAATCATAGTACCAGGATCATCCGGCTTGTTTGTATTTTTGATATTGATTGGAATACCCTCTTTTCTTACAGGGAAAATAGCATCTTCGTGCAGAACCGTTGCACCCATATAAGAAAGCTCTCTAAGCTCCTTATAGGTAATAGTTGTAATAACCTCCGGATTATCAATAATTCTAGGATCTGCTACCAGGAAGCCTGATACATCTGTCCAATTCTCATATAAATCAGCCTTAACAGCCTTTGATACAATAGAGCCTGTAACATCAGAGCCACCTCTTGAAAAGGTCTTAACCTTTCCGTCTGAATATGCGCCATAAAATCCCGGAATAACTGCTCTTTCTATATTTTCAAGCTTTGCACCTAAAATTTCATTTGTTGTATTAGCATCAAAGTTTCCGTTTTTATCAAAGAAAATAACTGTAGCTGAATCAATAAATTCATATCCTAAATAATCCGCCATAATAATACCATTCAGGTACTCACCTCTTGAAGCAGCATAATCACTTCCTGCACATTCCTCAAAGCGCGATTTTATTATTTCAAATTCTTTGTCTAAAGACAAATCGAGACCTAATCCATTTATAATTTCATTATATCTCTCTTTGATATTTTCAAGCTGTTCTGTAAATGGCTTTCCTTCCTCTGCTAAAGCATAGCACTGATATAACATATCAGTGACTTTTGTATCATTATTAAATCTTTTACCCGGTGCTGAAGGCACTACATATCTGCGTCCCTCATCTGCACGAATGATATCTCCTACTTTTTTAAACTGCTCAGCACTGGCTAATGAACTGCCACCAAATTTTACAACCTTTTTCATTTCCTGTTCCTTTCATTATATATAAATATATACTGATAATCATCTTCTATATTATATTAATTCATATACTTTTTATAGATTTTTAATTATCATTTCTTATAATTAATTTATTAACTCACATTATATAAGAAAACCATATTTTCTTAAATATGGCAAGTATTTTTTTAGTTTTTTATTTTTCGTATCCGTTTGGATGACGCTTATGCCAGTTCCATGCAGTAGAAATAATTTCTGACAAATCATTATGCTGTGGATTCCATCCAAGTATATCCTTTGCCTTCCGACTTGAGGCTATAAGTCTTGCAGGGTCTCCTGCTCTTCTTTCACAAATTTTAGCAGGTATCTCATGACCTGTTACGTTTCTGGCAGTTTCTATTACTTCTTTTACGGAAAATCCAATGCCGTTTCCCAAATTGAATATATTACTTTCATTTCCTTTATTTAGATACTCAACAGCCAGAATATGTGCATTTGCAAGGTCAGTTACATGAATATAATCCCTTATACAGGTTCCGTCCTCCGTATCATAATCATCTCCAAAGATACTGATAAATTCTCTCTGTCCGTTTGGTACCTGTAATATAAGCGGAATCAGATGTGTTTCCGTCAAATGCGCCTCGCCTATATTTCCACTGGCATGAGCTCCGCAGGCATTAAAGTATCTTAGTGAAACATATCTGATGCCATGTGCAAGACCTGTCCACTTAAACATCTTTTCCATAGAAAGCTTCGTTTCGCCATAAGTATTTGTAGGCTCTGTTTTATCTGTCTCCAAGATAGGGATATTATCCGGTTCTCCGTATGTAGCCGCTGTTGAAGAAAATACTATTTTATCAATTCCATGGCTTACCATACTTTCAAGCAGAACCTTGGTTCCACATAAATTATTATCATAATATTTAAGCGGATTTGTCATACTTTCACCCACTAAGGAATTAGCAGCAAAATGAATAACCGCATCAATCTTCTCATTATCAAATACGCTGTCAATAAATTCTCTTTCTCTTATATCTCCCTTATAAAATTTTGCCTTTTCATGAACAGCTTCTATATGTCCTGTTTCAAGATTGTCTGCAACCACTACCTCATAACCCTTGTCAATAAGTTCATAAACAGTGTGTGAGCCTATATATCCGGCTCCTCCTAATACTAATATTGTCATATTTGCCTCCTAATCTTTTTTCACATTTATTTCTGGCTTTTTCTGTTTAATTTATCTGTTTTTTTTATTGTCTCTTTTAAGTTTTCTCATATAATCTATTGCCAGCTTTCTGTTTTCATCTGTATATCCATTTAATATATCCGGATAATTCTTTGCAAAATAATCTAAAATAAAATCTGCATCCTCTTTTGTCTTACCGGGACAGGAACATCTAAATCTTTTATTTCCCCTAAGATGCAGTGTATATAATATCTTAAAATGCATTCCCGATAAACTCCTCATCTGACTGTTCTCATAAACAAAAACAATCTCACTTAATGGTACTATATTTACATAAAAATTACCCAAATGGATGAAAAAGTTTTCCGTGATATACATTCCTCCTGCGTGGGCTACATCAGTTACTACCTGATAATCTAAATCCTCTGATAATACTTTGTAGGAATCATAATTTAAAAACCTCTTTATCTTTCTGACAGCCGGATGCAAAACCGGAAAAATGGAATATAAAAGGCTGTTGATTACTATATACAATAAGTACAGTATAATAATAAGTAATATTACAAATACCACCTGATATATCCATACTACATTATCAATCTGAACAAGTATGATATCTGAGGTAATTTCTTTTAGCCCGTCATAATTCCAATCAATGGTTTTTGACAGCATCTCCAGCATATTGTCAAAAAGACCATTACTTTTTTTAAATTTAACTAAAATGCCTGATGATTTATACGAGCTATCTATTGTATCCTTAGCCTCATTCATCAGATAGAATATACATTTATTGTCGTTTTGTATTTCATAATAATATGCACCTTTACTTTTTCCGTCCTCCATTAAATCATATCCTGTATAATATATGACTTCCGGGTTCACGGTAATAAAGGTAGTACCGTTTTGATGTGCTCTAACAGCATCACCTGCCGTATTTACATAATCACTCCAAAAGATTTCTTTAAATGGTATTAATGCCAGTATTATAAAGATAATAATCAACGGCACCATGGAAATAACCAAATGCTTTATACTTGTCTTCCTTATATGAGAAAACACTATATTTTTGTTCATATCTTTACCTTTTTTTAACCTTCCACGCTAAAGTATAAAGCAAAAGCCTGCAATAATCAAGATTGCATTTTGCATTAAAAACTGCTATCATAGGCTAAAACAATAAATACGGAGGCAGCTTATGGAATCCTATACTGGTTTCGCTTCTTTATATGATTTATTTATGGACAACATTCCCTATAAAGAATGGAGCTTATATCTCATCGATTTACTAAAAGAACACAACATAACCGATGGCATTATATTAGACCTTGGCTGTGGCACCGGTAATATTACACAGCTTCTTGCAGAGTCCGGATATGATATGATTGGAATTGATAATTCGGACGAAATGCTTAATATTGCGCTTGATAAAAAATATGAAAACGAACTTGATATCCTTTACTTAAATCAGGATATGCGCAGTTTTGAATTGTATGGTACAGTTGCTGCTATTGTCAGTATTTGTGACTCAATGAATTATATCACTGAATATGAAGATTTGATAAATGTATTTAAACTTGCCAATAATTATTTAGACCCTAAGGGATTATTTATCTTTGATTTAAACACAATATATAAATACAGACAGATGGGTGATTGTACTATTGCAGAAAACAGAGAAAACGGCAGCTTTATCTGGGAAAATACATTTTATAATGATACAAATATTAATCAATATGATTTGACCATATTTGCAAAACTTGAGGAGGACAAAGATAATTTGTTTGAAAAATTTGAGGAAACCCACATTCAGCGTGCCTATTCCTTAGATGAAATAAAGAATGCCATTGAAAGTGCAGGTATGACCTTTGTAACTGCATATGATGCATTTACACATAATCCTGCAAACGAAAATAGTGAAAGAATATATATAATTGCACAGGAAAACGGAAAATAATTCAAAAATCTTAAAGCCTTATAAATACAGAATAAAAATTTCCGAAGCTTAAGATTAAAAGATTTTTCATAAAAATAAATACGAGGTATATTATGTCAGATTACATTATCAGAGCAACTGCCTGTGACGGGCAAATCAGAGCTTTTGCTGCTACTACAAAAGAACTGGTCGAAAAAGCCAGGGAAATCCACAATACCAGTCCTGTAGCTACTGCGGGACTTGGAAGAATGCTTACTGCTGCTTCCATGATGGGAGCTACAATGAAAAATTCTACCGATGTACTTACACTTATTGCAAAGGGAGACGGACCTCTTGGAGGTATTACTGTTACTGCTGATTCTTCATCAAATGTAAAAGGCTATGTAAACAATCCTTCCTTTGTAAATCCTCCGAACTTTTTCGGAAAATTTGATGTAGGTGGTGCAATAGGCAACGGTACGCTTACTGTCATTAAAGACATAGGTCTTAAAGAGCCTTATTCAGGTCAGGTGGCACTTATCACAGGTGAAATTGCAGAAGATTTAACCTACTATTTTGCCACAAGTGAACAGATTCCTACCTCTGTGGCATTAGGTGTGCTAATGAACAAAAATAACACTGTTAAACAGGCGGGCGGATTTATTATTCAGCTTATGCCCTTTGCTACTGACGAGGTAATTGATTCCCTTGAAAATAAAATAAAAGAAATCACCTCCATTACTTCTCTGCTGGATGAAGGAATGTCACCTGAAGATATTTTAAATAGAATTTTAGGCGATATGGATTTAAAGATTACAGACAGGCTCCCTACTTCTTATTATTGTAACTGCAGTAAGGAACGTGTTACTAAGGCTATTATTAGTGTAGGAAAAAAAGAAATTGATGATATGATAAATGAAGGTAAGGATATAGAGGTAAACTGTCACTTCTGCAATACCAATTATATATTTACTCCTGATGATTTGAAAAATCTTTTAAAATCAGGCAGATAACTAAAATAAGCAGGCAATTTGTGAATATCACAAATTCCTGCTTATTTTATATGAGACAACCTTTTTATCTCATACCTCATTGTTCATAACGCTTGCAAAAAACATAAAATCGCGAACTAAATCTTTCTTAAAACATCTATAATAATAAAAAGCTCTTAACATTCCATTGCTATAAATAATATAAGTCAAAAAATAGGGCAACGACAATTTATGAAATGACTCGTGTTTAACAGATGATTATGCTGTTGTTACATTGATAGCCTGAGGACCCTTTGCACCGTCAGTTACATCAAAGCTAACTGTAGCACCTTCCTCTAATGTCTTAAATCCTTCAGAAACAATACCTGAAAAATGTACAAATACATCTTCTCCGTTTTCTGCTGAAATAAAACCATAGCCTTTTGAATTGTTAAACCATTTTACTGTACCCTTCATGGCAACCTCCACTAAAAAATTCTGATTGCATTGCAACCGCATTAAGATTAACATATATTATTTTTTGTGTCAAACTTTTTTAACTATATTTGATATATTGTTTTCTAAAGCTCCTCTAAAATTTGTCTAAAAATATCATTTATGCCTATATGGCTATTTCTTTAATCCATATAATCTTATTTTTGATTTAACGATTTATAATCTTATCCAGCTCCAAGCCATACTTCTTTGCTATATCTCTTGCATAGCTTAGACCATCCGGCATTGTACGGACGAGTTTATAGCTGCGTGAGCCATCCTCTTTGTTTTCCATCTGAGCTGCCAGATTATCAATTTTACTCTTATTGTCTTTATGTGTATTAAATTCTGTAACTTTCATAGGCAGGTCATGTATATGTGTAACAAAAAGCCCTCTAAGTCCTATAATACCAAGCGCTGTAAGTACCTCCTGTGCTATGTAGGAAGCCTCAGAGCCGGAGGTTGACGAAAATGCCTCATCCAATAAAATAAGACTATTTTCATCCACCTTATCTAATATTTTACTAAGCTTATCACACTCATATTCCAATCTTCCTTTTCCATAATTATTTTCATCAGAAGATGGGAAATGGGTATATATCCCATGTACGGGACTTATTTCAGCCTCACTTGCAGGTACATAAAGTCCCATCTGAAATAATGCCTGAACCATTCCTACCGTATATAGAAATACTGACTTACCACCATGGTTTGGACCTGTTATTATAAAAAATCTTCCGTTGTCATCAAATTCAAAGTCATTTGTTACAATATCTGACTCCGGTACTTTTATGGAAACCATGGGATTATATGCACCCTTTAGCGTACATTTCTTTTCATCCAGACCTGCAATATCCGGCTTACACATATTAAGACCTTTGTCCTTCATATCAAATATAAATTTCATGGCAGCATTTAAAAATCTAAGATCATTTAATACTGCAACTAAAAAATCTGTACTTCCTGCAAAATATTTATTGATAAGCGGTTCAAAATTTCTGATGCTTTTTCTGAAAATCTGATTTAAACAGTGGTCAATCGTAGTCTGAAAAGCCAGCTGGTCATGCTTATCCAATGTTTTAAGAATTGAACTAAGACTGGTTATACAGGTAAAACTGTCAGCGCCACCCTTTCCCAAAAGCTTATCTACTATACTCCCATTTTTGTACTGCTTTGTATTGATAGATATTATGCCCGCTTCTCTTGCCTGCAATGAACCATCCATATTAATACCCAAAGTAATACTTTTTATATTTCCTATCTGGGTTTCCATTTTTGAAATTTCAGCTTTTAGTGTTTTAAATTCTTCGCTTTCATATCTGTTTCTTACAATATCCTGAAAGCTTTTTATACCTTTAGACCTGACCTCAAATTTTAAAAGATTTTCTCCTAATAAATCCATTATTTCCACATACATCTCTAAAATTTTTACCGAGAACAGATTACTTTCCGTAGTCATATCACTTTGATTTGTAGCTTTCCTCATATCACAAATATTCTGGATAAGCGGAACTGCTTTAAGGAATACATCATATATTTCTCTATGATTTACAATATCCTCTACCACATCTACCCTATATGCAATAACCTCAGTATTTTTTGTAAAGTAATTTTTTAATTCCAGATTGGGTACTCCCAAAAAGCTTTCACGTTTTAAAAATATAAGACCATCAATACCCAGATTAGAAACAAAATCAAAATCCGTAAAACAATCCTTATCATATCCATTATATCCCTCAGGATATAGTAAGCTTACTGTCTCCATAAAACACCTCTATCTTTCTTATTGTCACGAATTCTCAATATAATAAATATAACACAAATTTTAACAAATGTCAGTATCATAATATTCTTGAGTTTCCATACTTTTATTTGAGACTCATAAAGTTTACAATTTGAAAATGATGTAAACATATTTTTATATTCATCCAATGTAAGAATAAATATCCGTTGTCCATAAAATCAAATTCTTAGTTGCTCACGGTAATAAAAGGGTAGAATAAAAAATAAAGCAAAGAGATAATATGAATTTCAAATTGAAAGGTTTCTCTTTGCTTTATAGTGCTTTTTATATTTTTGCTGCCTCTTGCACCAAATTTTCTTATAATTATTTTATATGTAAGTTATTTACTTAATGATTTTATAGAAGCTTTAATAATTTTAAGCCTCATTTAAATAAAATGCGGCGGCATTCTCCACCATCTGATTTTGTTCATTCATTGCAGAAATGGAAGATTGTACTACCTCTGTTGCATTCCCGGCATTCAGATTTAATATAATAACATATTATGTACAGTGCACCTCTTCCGACATTAGTTTTTCTAATATTCCTCAAAAGCTACACTGTACATAATTCTGACATCCTGACCTTATTTTAAAACCAGATTATTCTCCTCCACATCCACAGTCATTATATCTCCTGTCTTTACCCTGTCATCAAGTATTGCTTTTGCCGCCAGAGTTTCAATATGCTTTTGCAGATATCTCTTAAGCGGTCTTGCACCATATGAAACATCATATGCACTTTCAATGACAAACTCCTTTGCCTTATCCGTAAGTGCAATTTTAAGTTCCTTATCCTCCAATCTCCTGTTGATATCCGTTACAAGTAAATCAACAATACCGCCTATATTGTCCTTTGTAAGCGGCTTGAACATAATAATTTCATCCAGTCTGTTTAGAAACTCCGGTCTGAAGCTTGCCTTAAGCTCGTTCATAACCATATTTTCTGCTTCACAACTAATAGTTCCGCTTTCATCTATACCCTCCAGTAAATATGATGAACCGAGATTTGATGTCAATATAATAATAGTATTCTTAAAATCTACAGTTCTTCCCTGAGAGTTGGTGATTCTTCCGTCATCCAATACCTGTAGTAAAATATTAAATACGTCAGGATGTGCTTTCTCTATTTCATCGAAAAGTATTACCGAATATGGCTTTCTTCTTACTGCCTCAGTAAGCTGACCACCCTCGTCATAGCCTACATATCCCGGAGGTGCTCCTACCAGTCTTGATACACTGTGCTTCTCCATATACTCGGACATATCTATTCTCACCATATTCTGTTCATTGTCAAACAGATTTTCAGCTAAGGATTTTGCAAGCTCGGTTTTACCTACACCGGTAGGTCCTAAAAACAGGAATGAGCCAATAGGCTTTGCAGGATCCTTTATACCCGCCTTTGATCTTATAATAGCCTCTGTTACCTTAGTAACACCCTCATCCTGTCCCACTACTCTTTTATGAAGTTCGTCTGCCAGATGAAGTGTTTTGCTTCTCTCTGTTTCAGTCAGCTTTGTAACAGGAATACCCGTCCATCTTGAAATTATCTTGGATATTTCCTCTTCGGTTACACTTTCTCTTATAAGAGATAAGTCTTTATTTTTAATCTTATCTTCCTCTTCTTCCAGTTTTCTGTTAAGCTCAGGAAGTTTTCCATATTGTATTTCCGCTACTTTTTCAAGATTGTATTCACGTTGTGCCATCTTCATTTCATTAGTGGCATTTTCTATTTCTTCTCTTATTTTACTTAAGTTTTCAACAGATGATTTTTCATTCTCCCAAAGAGCCTTTTTGTTATTAAAATCATCTCTTATATCTGCCAGTTCTTTTTTCAGTGCTTCCAGTCTTTCCTTACTCAGATTATCCGTTTCTTTTTTCAATGCTGCCTCTTCAATTTCAAGCATCATTACCTTTCTTCTTAGCTCGTCAAGCTCTGCCGGCATAGAATCAAGCTCGGTTTTAATCATTGCACAGGCTTCATCTACCAAATCGATTGCCTTATCCGGCAAAAATCTGTCCGATATATATCTGTTTGAAAGCACTGCTGCCGAAACCAAAGCAGAATCATTAATCTTTACACCATGAAATACCTCATATCTCTCTTTAAGACCTCTAAGTATGGAAATAGTATCCTCCACGGTTGGCTCATCTACCAAAACAGGCTGAAATCTTCGCTCAAGCGCAGGGTCTTTTTCAATATATTTTCTATATTCATCTAAGGTAGTCGCACCGATACAATGCAACTCACCTCTTGCAAGCATAGGCTTTAACATATTTCCTGCATCCATGGCACCGTCTGTTTTTCCCGCACCTACAATCGTATGCAATTCATCAATAAAAAGGATAATCTTTCCCTCTGATTTCTTGACTTCTTCAAGTACTGCTTTCAGCCTTTCCTCAAATTCACCTCTGTACTTTGCACCTGCCACTAATGCTCCCATATCAAGTGCAAAAATAATCTTATCCTTCAACCCCTCAGGTACATCTCCCTGCACAATTCTCTGTGCCAGTCCCTCAACTGCTGCTGTCTTACCGACACCCGGTTCTCCGATAAGCACCGGATTATTTTTTGTTTTTCTCGAAAGTATTCTTATAACATTTCTGATTTCACCGTCTCTTCCGATAACAGGGTCAAGTTTCTGATTTCTGGCTCTTTCTACCAGATCAGTGCCATACTTTGATAGTGTATCATAGGTATCCTCCGGATTGTCCGAGGTAACTCTCTGATTTCCCCTTACTTCAGCAAGTGCTTTTAAAAATCCTTCCTTGGTAATATTATAGTTTTTAAATAATTCCTTTAATGCTTTGTTTGGATATTTAATCAGCGTAAGCATCAAATGCTCCACAGATACATATTCATCCTGAAACTGCTTAATTTCATCCTCTGCTGAAATTAAAACTCTGTTTAAATCATTACTTATACGCAAATCTCCGCCCTGTACTTTAGGCTTTTTATCTATAATACTTCTAACTGAATTTTGAAATGCAGCTAAATCAATTCCCATTTTCTCTATCATTTTACCAATCAGTCCATCCTCCTGACCGGCTAGTGAAAAGAGCAAATGTTCTTCGTCAATTTCCTGATTTCCAAATTCATATGCCAGCTTTTCGCACTTGTTGATAGCTTCGAGTGACTTTTGTGTAAATTTGTTGATGTTCATATTGCTCCTCCTTCTCGAACGGCATCACTAATATTCATTTCCATAAGCTGATACTCTATTCGCTGTTTTAACTTTAATATCAGATACAAAGAAAAATAAATGTTTGTATATATATTTTATTCTTCTGTATAAACAAGATATCACTAATTGTTAGCACTGTCAATGGTCGAGTGCTAATACATTTATAAAACTTTTATAAAGTATTTCAAAGCTTTATTTTTTGACATTTGTGGAATCTTTAAAAATTAGCTTTCATTCAAAATAGATATGTCAGATTTAAAGAACATTATATAAATGTTATTTGCATTGAAAATATATCCGGTAAACTGTTTACTTAAACTTTTGATTTTTGTTTTAAACCACAAATCAAAAATATAATTAGATATTACAAATTAACATCTAAATCTAATATGTTAAAATCTAATTTAAATAAAGTATTATCTTTAGGAATTAATTAATGGGGATTCATTTTTGTCATGTAAATAAACGCACTTCTCTAAATACATTAATCCGGTTTAATCAAAGTGCCTTAGATTTGAAAGCATGATATGTATGTTTATTATGATTACAATAATTTTCCTTTTCTATTTAAATATTATCAAATGATGCTTCAAGTTCAAAATAAGATGTGATAAAATTACAATTAATCTATGGAAGGAAGTGCTTTTATGCTTATTAAGCTAATTGTATTTTTTTTTGCCGGTATGGGAGCAGGGTTGGGAACCGGTTTTGCCGGTATGAGTGCTGCGGCAGTTATCAGTCCTATGCTTATCACTTTTTTGAAAATGCCTGCATATGAGGCAGTAGGAATTGCACTGGCAAGTGATGTGCTGGCAAGTGCAGTCAGTGCTTATACCTATGGGAAAAATAAAAATCTGGATATTAAAAACGGTATTGTAATGATGTTTTCGGTATTGATTTTTACACTGCTTGGAAGCTGGATAGCAAGTAAAGTACCTAACACTGCTATGGGAAATTTTTCTGTTACAATTACCTTTCTTTTGGGAGTCAAATTTATCATAAAGCCGGTAATGACCACTAAAGAGGCTATGGAAGATGTAGAACCACATAAACGATTAATTCAATCTGTTATCAGTGGAATTCTGGTTGGATTTATCTGCGGATTTGTCGGTGCAGGTGGTGGAATGATGATGCTTCTTGTACTTACCGGTCTTCTTGGATATGAGCTTAAAACGGCAGTAGGAACCAGTGTTTTTATTATGTCTTTTACTGCATTAACCGGTGCAGTAAGTCATTTTGTTATTGGAGAACTACCTGATTTGTGGTCTTTGGTATTTTGTATTATATTTACACTGCTTTGGGCAAGAATAGCTGCTAAGCTTGCAAATAAAGCAAGTGCAGTTACTTTAAATCGTGCTACGGGAGGTGTTCTTGTTATTCTTGGAGTTGCAATTATGATTGTAAATTATTTCTAAAACATTAGATTATAATAACTTTTGATTTTAATGATAGTAATGATAGTTATAACTGTTTAAATATCATCATAGCAATTCATATATGCATCTAAACCGGCAACACAACGACATTATGACATAAAATATAACAAAATTTTTAGAAGGGGATTGACTAAATAAAAAAATAGTATAGAATATATGAGGTAGTGTTTATCCGGGGTGTGGCTCAGCTTGGTAGAGCGCTTGGTTCGGGACTAAGAGGTCGCGCGTTCGAATCGCGTCACCCCGATTTTTTGAAAACTTTCTTATGCAGGTATAGATAAGGAAGTATATTGGATAACCATTTGATTCTATTTTCATTATACCATAATTTCCCTATCCCTACAGCCTCATGGATAAAATCACAGATTTTATCTATGAGGCACACCGAGTTGTTTCCCAACTCGGTGTTATTATACCATATCAGATAATCTTTTTTAATGTTAATGAACTACAAATCCGCCCCCTAAAATCCAGAAATTACTGATGAAACAAATATTTGCACAACTGTTGCTAAATCAATAATTGTATGTCCTACCATAATCGGTAACGGATTTCTTTTTTTATAATAATACCAACACAAAATTAAAGTTAACGGCAAAAATGATAAAAAGCGATATACAATGTATTTTACGTCAAACAATGTAGGAATAAAGCTATGTTGTAATGCAAAAAACAATGCCGGAATAATAACCGCCATATATTTATTCTTTATTTGATTGGTCCCGCAGCCTAAATATAGTCCTTCTTCGGCAAAAGCCGTTGATATTGGTAACACAACAATATTAATTACCGCCAACCATAATGATATAGGTGCAATCATCATAGGTGCCGCATATGGAATAACTCCATAACAAATATATCCGGCCAAATACATTCCAATCATTCCGACAAAAATAATAACAATAGACATACTTACTATTTGCTTTCCTTTTGTTTTGCCTTTTTTATAATTAACTAATTCCCAATAGTTACTTTCCTGTTTTTTCGTAACAAAAAGCAGTATTAATATTGTTACTATATTAACTGCACTTGCCACAACCGACCACCAATTACTTATTTCATCCATTTCCTTATCAGTAACGAATGCTCCAACCATAAAAATCAATAAAAAAACAATACTGCGTAACGGCAATAAATATGGTAAATATCTGCTTTTTATCTTCATCGTAAATCAATCCTTTCACATACACTATTTCACAATTAATAAATTCAGTCACCTGTGAATACTTATAATATTCCAGAAAATAATTACTTAATTCTGTTTTCAGGCATAATAATTATTTTCTGTATGTAACAGCCATTCCTTTCATATTGCCTGCTATTTTTCCAATTTCATAAAACAACCATCCAACCGGCTTTTTATAAAAAGAAACATTAACCTCCGGTGCATATACCGTTTTCCTGCGACACTCCTCTGTCCAATATACCCCGTCTTTTGTTTCATATTCAGTTCCCGGAACATATGCCAATGACATACCACGAAACAGATTGTATGGTATAAGTAACGAGACATCCGGACTATGCAGTTTTTTTGAATTTACATCTCTATAAAACTTATTGACCCTTTTATGTAAGGCTTTTAATACTCTGTTATTAGGTTCATAGGCATTCCAACTAAATGTTGGTTTAGAAAATATATAACACCTGTTAAATCCTATGCCTTTTAAAGTACTCCTGATACTTTTTGCAGCAGCACGTCCACCAACACCGCCAGTTGTGGTAATAATTAATGCTTTACTTCTAAAAAAATAAGGTCTATGAAGCATAAAACACAGATGATCAAACAGATTCTTTAAAAGAGCTGTTTCTCTCATGTTATATGTAGTTGAAGCAAAAATAATCCCATCAGCATTTTCTATTTTTTTAATTATTTCTCCTACAACAGAATAATGCGGACATTTTTCATGTCCTACTCTAAAGCAATTACTGCATCCTATACAAAAAGGCAAATTTTCCTCAAATAAGTGTACCTCGTCAAATTCTATTTCATTATTAAGCTTCATCAAATAGTGTTTTGACTGTTTTACCAATTTCCAGGTATTTCCTTTATGTGCACTGCCATTTATGATTAATATTTTCATATATTTTATTTCTCCGTTTTGTCAAAGGCTCCAATAAAAAGCAATTCTACAAGAGATTCAACAAAGCTATCTCTCTCTCTCTTAATTCTAAGATCATAACCTAAAATTTCTTTTGAAGCATTACCTGACAAAAAAGCAACCTGCATAGATGATGTAAGCATAAAAGCTAACAGTCTTTTCTTTTCTTCACTTATATCATTTTGAATTGCCATAGAAAAACCTTTTTGTGTATATACAGAATTACTTTTTACATGATAATTTTGCATATCACCAAGAATAGAAATACTTGAAATAGCATAATTCTCGAATAAGAAATCATAAACCTGTTTTGCCCAATCTGCCAGTCTGTCTTTATCCTCTAATTCATCCTTTTCGTCATAAATTTTCTTATCCGGTGAAAAACACATAACAACATTATTGATAATTCTTTGAACACATAAAACAATTAGCTGTTCTTTGCTTCCAAAATGATAATTTATAAGGCCTAACCCCACACCTGCCCGTTCTGAAATTTTGCGCAAGGTTATTTTGTTAACATCTCCGTTACATTCCTGAATTAATTCTGTTGTTGCATGTATAATTGTTTCTTTTAAATTTGTTTTATCTTTCATATCAGAACTCCTTGGCACTTTTTGAACACTGTTCAATATTTATTATACTGAACAGTGTTCAAAAAGTCAATATGATTATGATTAATAAAATCACTATTTTCAATTAAAGCGCTCTAATATTGTATACAGACAATAATATCAAGCAATATGCCACTGCTGCATGATATACGGATGAATAGCTGAACTTTGGCAGATATTCTAAAAATTGTTTATTTTATAATTCTAAAAGTTATATTTAGATATATTTGCTTCGCTTTTGTAATCAATGTTGTGTTTACTATTTTCTTTCTTCTTCTGTGTAATAAAAAAGAACTTTACTTATTGTGAATAACAATCAGTAAAGTCCTAGAAGTCTTTATTTATAAATTCGTACTAGAGGTTCTTTTTTATTTTAGTAAAAGCTTAAGTCAAATCATTTCTTGATGACAAAATGCTTTGTAAAAACAAGGTAGGTTAAGGTTGTGTTAAGGTCCTGCCGTGGCAGACAAATAATATCAAAATCAAACATCTGTGCAAATTTTCCCTTTCCCCATCTGTATGCTCACCCCCTTTACAACGCCACCCAATCCCCACCTTCTCCAAACAAAATGCAACTCCCAATTTCATACAATTAACTTATCTCTTACTTTAACCTCCTCCCCGATTGTCTTACTATTTTTTATATGATAGAGTATACTAAATAACATATTTTTTACAAAATCATTCCTTAATGTAAACCGATTTTACACTTCGCAACTCAAAGTAGCATATACGAAAACAAGAGTTCCTTGTATGCTACCGTCATGAATATTATGCTTAAAATACAGGTAGCAAACAGCTCCCCAGTAAAATTATGGAGGTCATGTATTATGACATTTGGTGAAAAATTAAAAGAAGCGAGAAAGAAAAGTGGTCTCTCTCAGGAGCAATTAGCACAAAAGCTTTGTTTATCAAGGCAGGCAGTTACAAAATGGGAATCAGACAGAGGTCTGCCGGATGTAATAAATCTTAAAGCCCTCTCCGCTCTTCTTGATGTGAGCGTTGATTATTTACTTGATGACGGAAACTCTGAAAAGATGAATGTTATTAAAGAAATAATTGACTGGAGTAAATATCCCAAAGAAAAATGGAACAATCTTAAAGAAGATTTTGTTGTTATGGATAAGTATCCTGATGCAGTTTCAATTACACAGTTATCCCGAAAAAAGAAACGTAACAGAACCGAAAAAGTCGCAGATAACTTACTGTTTTTAATACCGCTTACTCCTGATAATATGTCGCAGGTATATGATAAGATTAATGATCCAAGTATTTATTACCTTGTTGAATTGCATGACAAGCTTATACTTGCAAATGTAACTGAAGAATATATAATTTCATATCGTCTGCCACAGCAAAAAGTAAATAAAAAAATAGAGATTGGCTCAAATATCTTCACAATAACGAAACGAAAAATACAATCAAAGACTTTATGAACTACAAAGTAAATACACCGCAGGCAATGAGGCAAAAACGTGAAAAAGCTTCCGGTTTTGGCTCATTGCCTGCGATAATGGAAAATATGGCATTCTAGTTCATCATCTCATAAAGCTCCCGCCAGCTTTGAATAACTAAAATATCTTTTTTCAATTCCAAATCCTTATTAATATCTCCCATATACCATACAGGGAAGAGTCCGGCATTAGATGCACCAACAATATCACATTCATAATTATCGCCTATGTACCATACCTCCTCAGAAGACAGCTCTGCCTTTTCAAGTGCCAGTTCAAATATATGCCTGTTTGGTTTTCGATACATATATTCACTGGTGGCAATAATAAACTCAAAATCATTCTCCGGCAGGCAGGAGTTAATTCTCTCCTCTACAACCTTTCCACAATAAGAAATATTACTAATTACACCTGTACGGATATTTTTCTGTTTCAGAAATTGCAGAAAATCTTCCACTCCCTCAGTTGGAACGCCCGGTGCTGCTGCATTCCAGAAAATTCTGTCTATATCCTCAGAACATATTGATAATTCTATTCCCTGCGAAGTATACAGGTATTTTGTAAACATATGATTAGGTATTTCCATTTGAAGCAAATGACTTCTCTTTTTATCAAATCTTCCTAATTCTTTATTAATGGCGCTTGCTATCTTTTGTACTTCATCTGCCGATTTATTATATTTATTTTTTGTTGCATATTGAAGAACTGCTTCAGTTCCCTTTATTCCATCAAAGCTTCTTTCATTTACAAGTGTCTGGCCATAATCAAACAAAATCATTTTAGGTAATTTAATTGGACACATATCTGTTTTTCTCCTTTTACAGCCTGAATCGTCATTTATTTCTTATCCGTATTAAAAATCTTATCCTTTATAGCCGTAAACATCCTGTCCTTAACACCCGGTGTTTCCATATTTATCTGCTTTATCAGATTTTTAATATACTCTCTTTTAGTATGTCCGTCCACTGGACATGGATTTTTTGCCACCGGTAAGTCCATCTTATTTCTGAAGCCTATAACCTCTGCTTCACTTACATACATCATCGGTCTAAGCACTGTCAGTCCTGTTCTGTCCAAAAACGTAACCGGTGCAAAGGAATGTATTCTGCCCTCATATATCAATGACATCATCATAGTTTCAATTATGTCGTCCTTATGATGTGCATACGCTATTTTGTTGCAGTTAAGCTCTAATGCCTTTTCATTTAATGCTCCCTTTCTCATCTTTGCACATAGAGAGCAGGGATTAGTTTCCTTTCTGTCATCAAATACAATTTTACCTATTTCGGTCGGGACTATATGTAATGGTACATACAAACTTTTACATAACTGCTCAATTTTATCAAAATTTTGTATACCCAGTCCCAAATCTACGGAAATAGCAACTAATTCAAACTTCTTAGGATAAAATCTCCTAAGACCGCTAAGGGCATAAAGCAGTGTAAGGCTATCCTTTCCACCTGAAATACCTATTGCAATCCTGTCTCCGTCATCAATCATTTTATAATCATCTATTGCTTTTCTTGTATAGCTGTATAATCTCTGTAATTCCATATTATTTACCAAATCTGTCAGGCATAAGCCTGAAAATATCTAATCATTTATTACTATTTACTTTTATGCAGGAGCTGTACAACAGCTTGGACAAGCCGGTCTGCAAAAACAGTTTTGAAGTTCCTGTATTTACATAAATAATAACAATCCTTTCAAAATGTTTAGTGTATTTACTACAATACATCCATCCCGTATATTTTACTATATGGGTCTGTAATGTGCAATTACATTTATATTCTGAGTTTTTGTATTTTTTATTTTAGGGTTTATGATAAAATTAATATATACCCCTATGATACTTTTTCAAATATTCAAAACTTGGCTGCCCCAGATGCCTATAGTCCTTTCTTCATCTGATAACCTCAAATCCGGATTAATATACCCATTTTTTGTCATATTTGTCACTCAAATTTTTCAATAATGATTTTGTAATGCAAAAACTCTTTTTCTGTATGATTTGATTTCTGCTAAAAGATTTGCAGGCAATATATCGGCAGGCTGTTTGGTTTCCTTTTCTATCTCTAATTTGTTGTTGCTAACATATTATTTAAATTTATTACATATATTATTTTATGCAAAGAAAAATCACATTAACGATATTTATTATCATTAATGTGACATATCATTTTGATATTAATTATTATATTTACTCTGTAAATGCTATTTTCGTTATTTAATTATACCCTCTTTTTTCTGATTTCCCTATCTCTACTACTTTCTTTATTGTATGAGTAAGTCTTGACTTAAATAATGGCTTTTTAATAAATGCGCTAATACTCTCCAACTGTGTCTCTTTATCAACACCCGAACAATCATAATCGGCTAAAATTATAATAGGAATATCTTTACCTATTACTTCTCTTATTTCTTCTGTAATTTCCGATTCATTGTTTATAAGCATTTTCCAGTCAAGTATTACAACTGAAAAATCATCATTTTCTTCTCTGGCTGTTGTCAGCCTTTTCATAGCAGAATCACTGTTTAATACATATTCTGCCCTCATAGACATACTATTAAGAACTTCACAGACACTTTCACAGACATACTCTTCATCATCTACTACAAGCACGGACAAATCTACAAAATCCCTTAAGTCCTCTTCTCTTATATCATTCAGTCTAAGATACATCTCAACTGTAAATTTTGATCCCTTCCCTACTTCACTTTCTACTAATATATCTCCACCCATCATTCTTGCAAGATTTACTGCTATAGACATCCCCAAACCATTTCCTTCTATCATTCCTATTCTTGAACTGTCCTCCCTTGCAAATGGTTCAAATATTTCTTTTATGAATTCCTTTTCCATACCTATTCCGGTATCTTCAAAAATAAATTCATAATATCCGCTTCCACTTATTCTTGATTTTTTCTCAGAAATAGTCAATGTAATTATTCCGCCGGAAGGAGTAAATTTTACTGCATTTTCCATAATCTTTACAAATACCTGCTGCAATCTTTGGGCATCTCCAATTACATTTTCGTTATCCACATTCTTTACATTTACTTTCAGATTCAGATTTTTTGCATCTAATTGACTACGAAATAAGTTAATTAAATTATCAATTATATCTGATATGCAAAACTCACTTTCAGTCAGATTAAATTTCCCGCTTTCCAGCTTGGACATTTCTAATACTTCATTAATAATTCCCAGCAGATGTTCTCCTGAAACATTAATTTTATTTAATGAATCCATTACTCTTTCTTTTTCATCAATGTACATAGCCGCAACTGATGTCATACCCAGAATTGCATTTAAAGGAGTACGGATATCATCAGACATTCTTGATAAAAAATCACTTTTTGCCCTATTTGCCGCCTCTGCTCTTTTTGCCGAAATAGTAATTAATTCTTTACCATCCTGTACCTTTTTCAGCATACTCTCTATACTGCGAATTGACAAACTGACACTAACCGGTTCGTCATTTTCTTTTTCTACAACTTCAATACTGGTAAGACATCTTTCATATTTTCCATTTTCTGATAATCTTTTGTATTCTAATTCTATGGAGTTTTTATCCTTTAAGGCTTTTTTAATATTACCAAGGTCTAAAAATTCTTCTATTGCATTTGTATTTTCACCTTCTATCTTTCCTGATAATATATACTTTTGTACTCCTGTCTGATAATCTCCTAATTTATTCTCATTATCCAACTCCGGAAATATCATTCTGCATTTACCTTTTTTTAAATCAATATAAAATATTTCTTTCCAGGAAATATCCGTACTGCTTATAACCTTTTGGTAAACGTGCGCTAAATATATCATTTCCTTAATTTCTTCTCTGAGTTTTTGATTACTTTTTTCTTTTTTGTACATTTTTTCTGACATTATAATTACTAATATTGTACCGGCTAGATATATACCGAATATAGCTATGTAAAGTTCTGTTTCTTCTCTAAATGTGTTATTTGGGGACACAGCAAATATATTGTTACTGTAATTACCCGTTTTTCGATAAAGTATCCTTATATTTTTTTCATTTTGTATATCTGTATTTTCATCTTCGCCACAAAATAAAACAATGATATTGTCAAAATCTAAGGCATTGTCTATATGCTTTAGTTTTTCAGCTATGGCGGTGTTTTTTTTTGCAGTTTTAAAAACCGCATAATCATTTGTAAATGTACTTATAATAATAAGTACTACAAATATTGTCATCATTGGTATCTTAAACCTTATCTTACTAAATACTTTACTCTTTTTGATTTTACTCATAGGTACTTTCATTTCTCCTTATAATGTCTCATGTTACTGTTTAATTTTAACATATATATATTTAATCTTCAATCTTAAGCACTTTCTTGAGTCTCCAAATATTTCAATATAATAAATAAGTAGAGTTCCCGTATTTTTTAGTTTCAAAAAGCTTACATCCTCATAACAATGTATAATTTAAGAGGTCTTATACGGTTTAAATCTTCTCCATTTAATATTCCTCCTAAAATGCAATTTTTTTGATTTCTTTTTGATTATAAATGTTAATAATATCTCTTATATTTATTCCGTTAGATACTAAAACCATAATATTATCCCTTGCAATTTCAAACTTTTTAAAAAGTTTTAATTTTTCATTTAAATTCCCATAAACCTTCCAATAACCGGAATATAAATAATTTTTACCATTGTTAGAAATAAATCCCTCTACATCCTCCAGCGGATATCCCAACAAAAGCCCCATCTCATGCGGAAAATCCTTTGAATTTTTCACATAACTCATATATCTGCTTTGAAATCTTTCCAATACATGGTAAAGGCTTCTTTTCTCATATCCAAACCTCTCTAACAATCTGCTAACTCTCTCTTTTTTCAAATATTCTGTTAATTTTTCTTTATTATATAAAAAAACTACAGTTTTTTCCCTATTAATCAGTAAGAGCTTATATGAAATGTTAGTCTGATTTAGTATTTTAACCATATTTGCATAATTATCTTTTGAAATAATAAGCAAACTGGAAATTCTAAGTCCTATAATTAGCGGACTACAGTGAAGCACAAGCTGGGTTTCAACTTCTTTAAAACCCATTTTAGATGCCATTTCAAGCACTTCTTTACACATAATACTTCCTCCGTTTTTTTTGTACAACAGCATCCATAAGCAATATACATTTAAAATACATAAGTTTTTTACTATTATTATCTCTGGTTTCTTATTAAGATATTAATATATACTTTTGCCTATAATTCCTTTAAATTTATATAATTAAGCTACATAACAGCATAATTAACAATATAAATACCCTGTTCACAAATATTCTATACTATGTATATACCAATGTTTTTACCACTATATGCAAAAAATAGTTAGCTATTTATAACTAATGTTAATAACAGCTAACTATTTTAATATCGTCAAGTTCAAAATACCTTATTGATAATTATTATACCATAAAATTGCCTGTCAATTTTATGGGTCGAGGGCATAAAGCGAAGCTTTATTCACGATGACATTATACCATAAAATCGCAAGGCGATTTTATGGGGCTCGTGCATAAAGCAAAGCTTTATTCACGAGCCATATAACATAACTCCTTATCACTACTTCCTCGCACACTGAGTTGATTCTCAACTCAGTGCTTTGATATCCTCTTTAGTCCTTGTATTCCAAAAATAACTACTCCACCTATAACAAAGAATAATATATTAAAGGTATCAAAGGATAATGCAGGACGTGGATTTTCTTTTAAAGATGTTGGTCCCATAACTATAGCATAAAACGAACCCAGCATCATTCCCACTATTGTATACATTATGGCTGAACGGTGCTTTTCCAGTAAAAACTTCAAGCCCTTTACCACTGTTAAAACTCCCGCAATTACTCCAATTCCAAAAATAATAAGCGCAGGCATATAAGTAAATTCAAAATGTAAGAAGCCTGATATGGCACTCATTACTGCCTGATAAATACCAAAAACAAGTAAAATCGTAGATCCCGAAATACCCGGAAGTACCATGGCAGATATTGCACACATTGCTCCTAAAAACAAAAAAATACCATTAGCAAAAGTAAGATTTGAAAATGATAAATCATTTATACCCTTAACATTTGTTGAAAGATAAGTAACACCTGCTACTAATGCAATACCAAAAAGCGTAAATATTACATTTTGATACTTACCCTTAAACGACTCTTTTTCTTCATAAATAATAAGCGGTATTGCAAATACTATAAACCCTAAAAAAAGAGAACTGATATTATATATATGCTTTTCAAATACTGCTTTAATGACAAGTGCTGCCATAGCCATACCTACTATCCATCCACTACCCAGCTTGATAAGGAAAAGAATAGCTTTTTTTCTTTTTTCTTTATCCTTAGATACAATATTATTAAGTGAAGTAATAAAGTCATCATACAATCCCATAAGAAATGCAATAGTCCCACCTGAAACTCCGGGAACACTATCTGCAAGTGCCATTAAAAATCCACCAATAATTTTAATTAACATATTACATATTCTCCTTTATAAATTCATCTACATATTTAAATAAAATATCCATTTCTTCATCTGTTCCTATGGTAATTCTCAAATAATCCTTTATTAAAGGTGAATCCCAATGTCTTACAAATACATCCTTACTGCGAAGATACTCAAATAGTTCTGTAATATTCAGCTTATCGTTAGTAGCAAATATAAAATTTGTTTTTGAATCCGGAAAGCTAAAACCACGTTCCTTTAATCTCTCCTTTGTCTTTTCTCTTGTTGTAATAATTTTACTGCAAACAGCTTTAAAATATTCTCTATCCTTTACAGCCTCTGCTCCCGCTATAATAGAAGTATAATTCATAGTATATGAATTTATTGAAAACTTAACATCATTCATGGCCTTTATAAGAGCTTTATTTCCTATGGCAAAACCGATTCTCATACCTGCCATGGAACGTGATTTTGAAAAAGTCTGTACTACAAGTAAATTTTCATATTTTTCAACTAACGGCAATGCACTGACACCACCAAAATCTACATATGCCTCGTCAAT
Source organism: uncultured Clostridia bacterium (assembly GCA_947174885.1). Lineage (GTDB taxonomy): Bacteria > Bacillota > Clostridia > Lachnospirales > Lachnospiraceae > SVEL01. The sequence continues at coordinate 17,899 of CAMWKO010000011.1, read as the reverse complement.
AATAACTACAGAGCTTTGATTATGTGCTACAATATCCTCTACAACACTTAAATCCTCCATAAGAGAAGTAGGTGCATTTGGATTAGGAAATATTATACCTCCGTTTTCAACATAATAATCCTCTTTTACCAAGTGAAAATTCTCATCCAATAATGGCGTTTTATAAGGTATTTTATAAAGGTCCGCCCAAACCGGATAAAATGAATATGTAATATTAGGAAATAAAACAGGTTTATCGGAATTGAAAAATGTCAAAAAAGCATTTGCCAATACATCATCTGAACCTACTCCTACAAAAATCATATCTTCCTCTACACCATAAAATCCGGCTAACTCTTTAACTAATGGCGCAGCATTTGTATCCGGATATAATCTGAACTTATTTATATCAGTTTCCTCCATTACCTTTCTTACATTAGGTGACGGCGGATATGGACATTCATTTGTATTTAATTTAACCATATTGGCTTTATTGGGCTGTTCACCCGCAACATATGGTACAACCTTTCTTATATTGTTTTCCCAAGCCTTCATCTTGCATTTCCTTTCACGCTTTAAAACATTCTGCACTCAGTTTTTCAAATGCAGATAACGAATTTAGTATAGTTTCGTATGATACACAATATGCTATTCTTACATAACCCCTGCAGGCAAAGGATGATCCCGGAACTACTAATATATTGTACTTTTTTGCCATTTCACAAAATTCTTTTTCATCCTCCATTGGAGTTTTCATAAATAAATAAAATGCTCCTTCCGGTTTTATACACTCAAAACCAAACTTCTTTAAATTTTCATATAGTGTAGTCCTGTTTCTGTCATAATAATTAACATCAGTTTTTTCATCAAGTACTTTTGCCACTGCTCTTTGCATAAGTGATGGTGCATTTACAAATCCAAGTATTCTGTTTGCAATAGCTGCTGCCGAAAATACATTTTCATAATCAGTCATCTCACTTGGCACTACAATATATCCTATTCTTTCTCCCGGCAATGACAGTGATTTACTGTATGAATATCCTACTATTGTATTTTTGTAGTATTTTGTAAGATACGGAACTTCTACACCATCATATGCCAACTCCCTATACGGTTCATCTGATACAAGATAAATCTCTGTTCCAAACTCCTGCTGTTTTTTCTCCATAATAGCTGCTATTTCTTTTATAGTATCCTCTTTATATACTACACCTGTAGGATTGTTTGGATTATTAATTATAACAGCCTTGGTCTTTGATGTAATTTTAGTTTCAAAATCCGCTAAATTAGGCATAAAGGTTTCAGTATCCGGAGCAACCTCAACAATTACACCATCATAGTTACTTATATATGCTCTGTATTCCAAAAAATAAGGTGCAAATACTGCAACTTCATCTCCGGGATTTAAAAGGGTTTTAAGGATAACATTTAAACCTCCTGCAGCTCCGACAGTCATAATTATATTATTTTCAGAAAAGTATGTATCAAATCTTTTATTTAATGATTTTGCAATAGCAGCCCTTACATCCTCATATCCTGAATTGCTCATATATCCATGTACAAAAACACTATCCTCTTCATCAAGAATTTCCTTTATTGCCTCATTTACCTTTATAGGTGCTGCTACATTTGGATTTCCAAGGCTGAAATCAAATACGTTTTCTCTGCCATATATAGAAGCCAATTTCTTTCCCTCTTCAAACATGGCTCTGATGGCTGAATTGTTGTTTACAAAATCTTTCATTTTCTCTGCTATCATAATATTTCCTTCTTTCGAGCTTATATCTTTTTATTTATATAATGCATTTCACCTTTCATATCTCCTGCATCACGCAAAACTCCATGCATCTTCTTTTTGTTGTCGTTGTCAAACCCATCCTTTATCTGCTTAAGAGCGCATCTGTTGCAGTATTGACCCTTTTCTATAGGATTACGGCATATCATACATCTTTTCTGTTTTTTAACAGTGTCAAATCTTCCATCCTTTATAAATAAGTTAATCAGCTTCCTTGGTACATTTGTCATCGCTGCAATTTCTTCTATATTGTAGTTTGTTCCATTCTCATCTACAAAATCTCTGACTCTGCCATACTCATTTTTAAATTCTTTTCCACAGTGCTTACACTTATATATACCAAGTCCGCAATATTCAAAATCTTCTCCGCAAAGGCATTTATCAGGCTTTTCAAGAAGTGATTCTACTTCTACAAGCATCTTTTCAATATCATTCTCTCTGCTTTTTCCCTTATTAATACCTGTTACATTTTTTATTTCTCTTTTATTTTCCATATATACCCTTTCTTTATAGTTTATTCTTTAAAGTCTAAACACATTCTTACCTGCATGAAAGGACGAACATTTTCATCTGCCACTTTTACATGAGCCGGATGTACTGCATATGCTTTTAATGCTTCTTCACTGTCAAACAGGGAATTTAACATCAAATCTGCATTTGAAGATGAAAGAGCATCCGTTTGCACCTTTATTTCCTTTAACCCATCTATTTCCCCCAAGAGTCCCTCTAAGTTCTCCTTTACTTCCAGCTTTATTTTCTGCTTTTCTGTTTCATCTATATCCTCTTTTATTTTCCATAAAATAATATGTCTTACCATTTCTTCTCCTTTACTTTCTTAAAATATCTACTGTATGAGCCGCAGCCCCTATTAACTCATATCTTTCACAGGTGGATAAATGATACTCAATAAACAGCTTGTAGGTTTCCTCATCCATGGCATTTAGTATCTGTCTGATATAATCAGCCGGACCATCTGCGGAAATAATCTTTTCTCTTTTTAAATCTGCTCCCTCTATAAGTTTATCTATATCTTCTATACGAACATAATCATACAAATCTTCTCTCTCCGAAATTGTATGAAAGTCTTTAGATATTTTACCACATTCTATACAATTTTTGATATTATTTTGTTTAAAACCATATGTTAATATACTATATTCATTCATTACATAGGCTACTAAGATAATTCCTCCTGTTTTTGTTACTCTTTTTGCCTCATTTAATGCTTTTAATTTATCCTCATATGTAAACAAATGATACATTGGACCAAATAGTAATGTCACATCAAAGGTTTCAGCTTCAAATCTCGATAAATTCGTTGCATTACCTTGAAATGCTTTAACCGTACTATTCTTCTTTTTTAATATTCCCAAATTATATTTTACAAGTTCAACTGCGGTTACATCATATCCCTCTTCTGCCAAGGCTACAGAATATCGTCCGGTACCTGCACCAATATCCAATATCTTAGGCTTTTCAAATTCTTCTAAATATTTGTGAATATATTTCATAGATGTAACAAATTCCACATATCCATGTCTTCTGGTAAGTCTTTTATCCTCATTAAACTTATTGTAGTATTTTTCCAATTCTGTCATTTTATTATAAAGCCTTTCATGTAATAAAATTCCACTTAAAGTTAAAGCGAGCAGGAAACCTGCTCGCTTTAAACTAGCCTTTTAATCCTCTTGACTGTCTATCCATATCTTCTACTACGATATCATATATTTCTCCAAGCGACGAACAGTATTCCAATACCTTCCATGGCTCATTTGTATGAAAATGAATTTTAATCAGTTCCTCATCTCCTACAGCCAACAAACAGTCTCCCTTAAAATTCTCCGTAAAATAATCATTAATTGCATCTTCATCAAGATTTGTACCCTCTATCAATAACTGTGTATCATATTTAAATTCTAACATTTTAATCTCCTTATGCTCTGGTTTTATTCCTGCTCTGTTTCACTCTCTCTCTTCTGTAAATACCCTACCCAAAAATGTTTATTATTACCTGAAGCATATTCCAGCTTCTGAGCCAATGTAACATCTGTTGAATCTGTAATAACATCTGATATTTCAGAATCAGATGCAAATACCGTAACCTTCTTTCCATCCGATACCGTAACTATCTGAATGTAAATCTTTGCATTTACATTTCTATCCGCTGAAAGTGTTGGTACAGAATCCTCCAAATACTCTCTGACATATCTTGCAAAGCTTCCTTCATATTTTGGAGAATTACTACTGTCAAATACATCTGTCAATAAGAAAACTCCTGTGCCATTATCATCCAACCACTGTGATACATCATGTAATCCTGCCTCATCAGATAATGCCGTATTAACTGAGGTTAATACTATATCTAAATTATTTATATCTGAAGACTCTCTTGATTTTTCAATATTTCCTATAAGTGACGGTGCCAACACACCAATAAGTACTGCCATAATTGCAATAACTACAATAAGTTCAACTAATGAAAAACCTTTATTATTTTTTTTTGCCATCAATACTACTCCTTAACATTATACATTTAACATTCATAACACTATCATTGTAACACAAGTAGCAAAATATTCAATAAATATTTACCTTTAGTTTACATATTTTTATTTTGGGTACCTCACTGCCTGCAACGTAATATTTGACTTTGTACTTAATAATATTAATATTATTAAAAGCGTAGACCTTAATTACAAAATCTACGCTTTTATATTTAATGAAGGTAATATTGCAAATTATTTTCTAACTGCAAATGCATTCATACCCGGATATACTGCCGAATTACCAAGCTCCTCTTCAATTCTTAGTAACTGGTTATATTTAGCTACTCTCTCCGAACGGCTTGGTGCACCGGTCTTTATCTGGCAGGTATTTAAAGCCACTGCAAGATCTGCAATAGTTGTATCCTCTGTTTCACCTGAACGATGTGAAGATATAGCTGTATATCCTGCCTTATGTGCCATCTTAATGGCCTCAAGTGTTTCTGAAACTGAACCAATCTGGTTAAGCTTGATAAGGATTGAATTACCGCATCCCATTTCAATACCCTTTGAAAGTCTCTCTGTATTTGTTACAAATAAATCATCACCTACAAGCTGAATTTTATCTCCAAGCTCCTTAGTAAGTAACTGCCAGCCTTCCCAATCCTCTTCATCAAGCGCATCCTCAATAGATATAATAGGATACTTTTCTACAAGCTGTTTCCAGTGTTCAATTAAACCCTGCGAGGTAAATTTTGTTCCTGCCTTCGGAAGCACATACTCTCCCTTTGCAGAGCCTTTCCATTCACTGGATGCTGCATCCATGGCAATCATGAAATCCTTACCCGGCTCATATCCTGCATTTTTTACAGCCTCTAATATATACTGAATAGCTTCTTCATCACTGGCAAGGTCAGGTGCAAAACCGCCCTCATCACCAACACTTGTTGCAAGTCCCTTGCTCTTTAAAAGAGCTGCCAATGAATGAAATACCTCTGCACACCATCTGAGTCCTTCTTTAAAACAGCAGGCACCAACCGGCATAATCATAAACTCCTGAACATCTACTGTATTTGCAGCATGAGCACCACCATTTAAAATATTCATCATTGGTACAGGTAATCTGTTACCTGAAATTCCACCTAAAAATCTATATAACGGAATATCAAGTGCTATTGATGCTGCTCTTGCTGTAGCAATAGAAACTGCTAATATTGCATTTGCACCAATCTTAGACTTATCCTTTGTTCCATCTGCTTCTATCATAGCTTTATCTATAGCATAAATGTCTGATGCATCCATACCTGAAATAGTATCATTAATAATGGTATTAATATTATCTACTGCCTTTTTTACACCTTTTCCTAAATATCTGTTCTTTTCTCCATCTCTTAACTCCAGTGCTTCAAATTCACCTGTAGATGCACCACTTGGGGCAGTTCCTCTGCCTATTGTTCCATCCGCCAGATATACCTCTGCTTCTACTGTAGGATTTCCTCTGGAATCAAGAATTTCTCTTCCTATTACTTTTTCAATCTGCAAATAATTCATATTCTTTTCCCATGATACATAATTTCTGATGTATCATTTCGCTCCTTTCTTATTTTAATCATATCTTCTCCATCTCGGAAGGAAATATTCCTTCCGAGGAAATTAACATTATTTTGTTTTTTCATAGGAGATCAAGCGATTTACTTAACGAAAGTTAGAACTTACTAACCATAGTTATATTATCATAACTCTAAACAAAAAACAAGACATAAAATTGATAATAATTATCAATTTTATGTCTTATCTTAATTTTCATACAGAGTCAGCCATTGTTTACCTCTAAACAATATTTATTCCCGCATTTGTAACAGCATTAACTAATTCCATTAAAGCACTCATATTTTCTTCTTTAAGCGTTGATTTAATAGTGACCATAGGCTCTAATACAGTTATATTTTTCATAACTTCAAGCATACTTTTCATTGTCCTTCCCGCTGTTGGTGCCCATGAGCCATTTTCAATTATACCTACTGTTCTATTCTGATATGATTTTGACTGTAAATGATTTAAAAAATCCTGCATACATGGAAATACACCTGCATCATAACTGGCTGCCACAAGCACCATTCTGTCATATCTAAATGCGTCTTCTATAGCTTCTGCCATATCATCTCTTGATAAATCGAATAAAGAAACTTTTTCCTCACCACTGTCCTTTAACATTTCTGCAAACTTTTCCGCTGCTTTTTTAGTATTACCATGTATTGACGCATAAGCTACTAATACACCTTTACTTTCCGGCTTATAGCTGCTCCAAATATCGTAAAGTCCAATGTAATATCCCAAATCATCTTTAAGAACAGGACCATGTAATGGACATATCATCTCAATATCAAGGCCTGCTGTTTTTTTGAGAAGCTGCTGAACAGAAGCACCATACTTTCCTACTATATTAAAATAATATCTTCTGGCTTCGCAAGCCCAGTCTTCTTCGTTTTCTGTCAAAACAGCTCCGAATTTTCCAAATCCGTCTGCTGAAAATAAGATTTTCTCATTACTTTCATATGTAACCATTACTTCCGGCCAATGTACCATTGGTGCCATATAAAATGAAAGTGTATGCTTTCCAAGCTCTAATGTATCACCTTCCTTTACAACTAAGCTGTGTCCCTCTAAAGATATTTCAAAAAATTGAGGAAACATGGTAAATGTCTTTGCATTACCTACTATAGTTACATCAGGATATAACTCTATTACTCTTTTGATGCTTCCCGCATGATCAGGCTCAAGATGTGAAACTACTAAATAATCAACTGCTCTTCCTGCAAGCTCTCTTTTTAAATTTTCTTCCCAATCATCAATCTTTCTGATATCTACAGTATCCATAAGTGCTACCTTATCATCTAAAATAAGATATGAATTGTAAGATACCCCGTCAGGTACTTCATACTGACTTTCAAATAAATCAATATCTGTATCATCTACTCCAATATACTTAACTGAATCCGAAATCTGAATATTCATTTTTTCCTCCTAATGCTTCAATCAGACTCGCTTGCACTTACGGCTTAAGCACAAACTCAAGGTCGAAAGTCTCTTTCAACCTAACCCGCCTGATTTGATAATACTTAAAATATTATAGCAAATTCAGGTACAATTTCAACAGTAGGATTTCTTTATTTTCATAATTTATGTTTCATGCTTCATAAAGTTTTGCCGTCATAGTCTTTATTACTTTTTTCCTTTTCGGCCTTCTCTGCCAATTCAATAATTGTAATTCCATCTTCATTGCATTTGCTTATGAATTCATTTTGCATATCATAAAGTTTTGTAACTTTTATACATAATCTGTAACATATAAACAATATTATAAACAGCACAAGAGCATCAATAGCAAATTCTATAAAATTTCCACCTTCAAAAATTACAATCAAGGTTACAACATAAATTATCATATATCCTATGCTTAAAATATATTTATATATTCTGCTATAATTTATATTTCTCTTATGAAGCCATTCCATATATTCCTGTGATGTAATTTCTTCTTTGCCTTTTTTTCTCAATTTAGCATTTTTCTTTTCATATTGTTTTTTTAATATAATTGCAATCTGCCCTTTTTGTTCCTCCATTCCCTCCTTAAAACTTTCATTCCAAATCTGCTTTAATGAGTTTTCTTTAACAGGCTTTTTAATACTTCCATATTTCTTATACCTGCCAAATAACCGGCATATCTTATAAACTAATACATATATGCTGCTAATTACTACCGCCGGAAGCAGCTTTATATTAACAGTTTCATCTACAGTTATTATAGTTGCAGATATACATGCTGATGCAAAAATTACAAATATAATAATTGCCATTAAATTTGCTTTAATTTTTTTCAATTTAAATAAAATTTTCTCTCCTATGTACCCGATTACAAGGCTTACGACAATACCACATATCATTCCTACCAGTATGCTATTCACATTAACCGTTGCTTCTGTAACAGGTATATTTTCTTCTTCCGGAAATATTATTTCAATAATACTTAATATTAATATCAAAACAGATATAGAATACAAAAATTGGGGTAATCTCCTTAATATCGGTTCACTTTTATTACACTCCGAAAAGTAATCCTTACAAAATTGCTCTATATCACTGCCAATAATCTTTTCCACAGGCTTATTATTTACTTGTGCTGTATATAGTATATCAAGCATATTCATCATCATTTCATTATCCGTGTCCTCATCAAAACCATGCAGCATCGAATACGTCTCTATTTTTTCAAAGGTGTCTCTGTATTCACCTAATAATTTTTCTTTTCCGATAAAATAACTTGTCATAATATCATCTCCTTAAATCTTTTGTTTCCGGCTATATAACCAATGTGTTATATATGTCATATCAACAGGTCTTCAGATTGCATATAAGGTATGATTAAAAGTACATACAACCTTTGTCACAATAATTATAAAATCTTATTTACACTTTCAATTATTTTTCTGTAATTTTCCTTAAATTTCTCATAATATATAACCCCTTCGTCGGTAATACTGTAATATTTTCTGACCGGACCTAATGGTGACTTTTCTCTCCTACAGCTTATATATCCGTTTTTATCAAGTCTTGTAAGAACAGGATATAATGTTCCCTCTCCCAGATTTTCAAATCCACATTCTTCTAATACAGAAAGAATTTCATATCCATATGTTTCACCCTTGGCTATAATTCCAAGTACACATCCCTCTAAAATACCTTTAATTAACTGAGTATCTTCCATAATTCACCATTCTTAAAACAGTTGTTGGTTTATACTACTTTGTATTATCAAGTAGCTTATATATAAAATAGCACAGCTACTTTGCATTGTCAAGTAGCTGTGCTATTTCTAATTTATAATTAAAATCCCTTATAGAGTAAATGCCCACAAATTTTTAATCTGCCCCATTATATCACTTAATTTCCAGGATTTATTACTGTTTATTATACTGTTAGGATCATTTATAATAATATTTCCCTCACTGTCTAAACCGGTCAGTACTATAAAATGACCTTTTGTAGTGAACTCTCCCGGTCCCATAGCACATATAATCGGATGTCCTTTCGATAATTCATTTATAATTGTATCCTCCCATAAGCTTATTTCATACGAATTAAGCCCTATTGAAACCGCTCCCTTTGTCATAAGCTCCCAGGATGAACCTGACCCGTCTACATAATAGCCTTCTTCATCTGCAAATTTTGCAACCTCATACGGATTCCACTTTGTCCCACAATTTAATCCGCACCATACCATTGAAAGACATGTTGGTCCGCATCCCGTTAAAGCCATAAAATCCTCACCATAATTTTCATATCCCCAACGTTCATCCCACTGGATAAATAATGGGATTTTCCCTCTTTCTATTTCATTATCTATATTTATTGGTAATTTATTTTCAGTACGATTAAAATAATCAATTACAAAATCCTTTGTTTCAGGATTTCTCTGATAAAGATCAATAAGACTTTCCGGATACTTCTCCCTCGTAAGCATTTGCAAAACTGTTTCATTATATACATGAGGTGAATTAATTGCAACATAAGTACTTTCAGGTTCATCCTCCGCCGTATTCATTATAAATCCTACTAATTTGGAAATTAAAATAATTCCCATAATAATAAAAATACATAAACCCGCCAGATATACTGTTAATCTTTTTATCTGTCTTATTTTCCTTTTTCTTCTTCTTGCTTCTTTACTGTCTATATCGTTCTTATTTCTTCTATTACTTCTGCTATCTGCATTACACCTTGTATTTATGTCATCCCTACTATTTCTGCTGTTTCTAACATCTCTATTACTTATATTATTTCTGGTGTTTCTGGCATCTCTATTACTTTTATAATCCCTTTTATTTTCATTATTTGTATTTTCAACTATTTTTCCGTTTTCAAATCTGTATCTCTGCTCCAAACTAAACACCTCCCATACATCAAGCGGATATTTTTATTATAATTTCTATCCACTGTTAATGTTTCAGCGACATAAAATATTAGAATTCCCCTGAAACTTAAAATAACACTAACACATTTATTAAAGATATTCTTTAAAATAGTATAATATAATTCTTAAAATTTCCTTATGTTTTAATTATAATTTCCTAATATTCCACTCTTATTCTTTTGTATACAATTCTTCATATAATCATCATCCTTTAATATACTAACCAAATATCTTAGAAAGATTATACAATATTCAACTGTGTCAGTCCGCTCTTGTATAATGTGCCACAATCAGTTTCTGTGCATGTTCTGTATAATATATATCCTCATACTCTGTTTCTTTTTTGCTGATTCTTATCCCCATAACCAGTCCTGCGGTCTTCCCCATTTCGTAAATAACTTTTTTTCTTCTTCCCTCAATATAAATTTCATCTGCCCATCCTTCCCCTATAACATATCTGAATATATCGGCACCGGTCAGTTTTTTTACAGCTTCCTTATCTGAAATTTCAGTAAGAGCTACTGCCAATTCCGTAACCAGATACCTCTCTTTATACGGAAAAGCTTCTGCCTGCTGACTGTTTATAAAAAACGGAGATTTTTCTGATGATTTTCTTCTTGTCTTTCTTTTCATACTGCTTTGATAGCTACTAATCTCATTATCTGCAAATAAAACAGCTCTTTCACCGAAATATGTTTTTTCCTTTATGCCGTTTGTAAAGCTGAAAATCTCATCAATAAACCTTTTTCCGTATTTATTAAATTTATTTTCACCCACACCGGCTACTCTCATCATTTCTTCCCTGTTAAACGGAATTTCCGCACACATTTCCACCAACGTCTTATCACTGAATACAATATACGGCGGTACTCCCTCCTCCTTTGCGATTTCTGTACGCAGTCTGCGAAGCTGTTCAAACAATTCCAGTCCTCTTCCATTTAAAACGTCGGATTTTCTTGTTCTATGCTTACCTGCACCTGATTCTGTATCCGTTTTTTCTGTTTCTGAAGCTACTGCGTACTTCATCACAAAGCCTGTATTTTTCTCCGTCAAATCCTGTGCATGAACGCCAAGCTTTACAAGTGCGTATTTATCCTGTGTAACCATAAGATAGCCTGCTTCAATCATTTCATTGATAATTTGTTTTATTTCATCTTCGTTATACGATTTCATGGCACCATACGCATTGAATTTTTCCACATGATATTCTCTTAGCTTTGCTCTTGAAGCTCCGTTTAAAGTACCTGCAACTACATTTATACCATATCTTCCACGCATCTCCCTGACACATTCAATAATCTGCAGTGCTTCTTCCGTCTTATCCTCCTCCTTATACTCTCTCTGACAATTAGAGCAGTTCTCACATCTAATCTTACTATGCTCACCAAAATATTGTAATATGTAACCTCGAAGACAATCCTTTGTTAAACAGTATCTGTTCATCTGCTGTAAACGCATTTCATCATGCGTTTGTATAATTTTATAATTATCCCTCATATCTTCATTTTTTATCTCCTTATTTTCAATAAGAAAACGGTTAATTATTAAATCCTGACCTGAATATAGTAAAATACACTCGGAATCCTCTCCATCCCTGCCTGCTCTTCCTGCCTCCTGATAATAATTTTCCATACTCTGTGGCATATTGTAATGAATAACAAATCTGACATTTGACTTGTCAATACCCATACCAAACGCATTAGTTGCTACCATTACAGGCTTTCTGTCATATATAAAATCCTCCTGATTTTCATTTCTCGTGTGATTATCCATACCTGCATGATATTTTGCTGCAGGCACATTACTTTTTTCAAGTATTTCGCAGACCTTTTCCACATTCTTTCTGGTAGCACAATATATAATCCCGCTATCATCCTTGTGCTTTTCAATATAATCCACTATAAATCTATCTTTACTTTTAGGCTTTTCCACTGAAAAATAAAGATTTTTTCTGTCAAAACCACTTACCAGCACCTGAGGATTACTGAGTCCTAAAACACATATAATATCCTCCTTTACCTGTTCGGTTGCTGTCGCAGTAAAAGCACTAATAATTGGTCTTTTCCTTAATCCTTTTACAAAGGATACTATTTTCAGATAGCTTGGTCTGAAATCCTGTCCCCACTGCGAAATACAATGTGCCTCATCTACTGTCACCATACTTATTTCTGCATTTTGTGCAAAATTAATAAATTCATATGTTTCAAGTCGTTCCGGAGCCACATAAATTATTTTATACTGACCCTTAATAGCGTACTCCATCGCCTTTTTTATTTGATTTTCCGTCAATGAACTGTTGATATATGCAGCATGAATTCCTGCCTGATTCAGTGAAGAAACCTGATCCTTCATAAGAGAGATTAGTGGTGAAATTACAACCGTAATTCCTGATAACATAAGTGCCGGCACCTGATAACAGACAGACTTTCCTGCACCTGTCGGCATAATTCCCAATGTATCCTGACCCCTTAATATACTATCAACCAGAATTTCCTGCCCCTCCCTAAAGTTTGTATATCCAAAATATTTTTTAAGAATTTCCTGTTTCTGCACTTTTTTCCTTTCTATGTAAAATATGTCTGCTATCAGACATTAAAACTAATATCGGACACTTATTTTGTTTTTGATGTCTCCACATCACTAATTTTAACTATCTCAAGTTTCTGTATTTTACTTCAAAAAGTTTTGTTGCCAAAGACAACATATACATCTTGCACAATTATGATTATGTAAGCTTTTTTAAGTTAAAAATAAAAAATACTGAAACTCAAGACATAATACACATATTAATTTCTATGATTACATATCCATTATAATTTCCCTCACTACATCTTCAGAAATTGGTGTTGCAAATACTCCGTCAGAAAATTCAACAATCTCTCCAATTCCCTTTTGTATAACAAACCGTAGCACACCGTTTTTTACCTTTTTATCTGTATACAGCTTCTTTACTAATTCCTCTCTGTTAATATATTCCGGAATAACGGTAGGTAAATTTGCCTTTTTTAGTACTTCTATTACCTCATCCCTTTCATTTTTGCTCATATATCCCAGTTTATATGATAATTTTACTTCTGCAACCATTCCTATCGAGAGGGCTTCTCCATGTAATAATCTGTATTCGCTTACTGTTTCAATGGCTCTTCCAACCGTATGACCGAGATTTAATATTTCTCTAAGACCGCTTTCCCTTTCATCCTTCATAACTACTTCATATTTTATCTTACAGTTTTCCTTAGCAATATATTCACACTTCTCCTTATCGATTTGAAGAATTTCATTCATATGTATGTTCAAATAATCAAAAAAATCTCTGCTTGCTATGCAGGCATGCTTTATTGTTTCTGCCATACCACTGTATATCTGTCTCCTAGGAAGTGTTTTCCATGCTGCAATATCTAAATAAACTTTTTCAGGCTGATTAAACAGTCCTATCAGATTAGTAGCTAACGGAGTATCTACCGCAGTTTTTCCGCCCACCGAAGCATCAGCAGCCGCTAACAGTGTTGTTGCATAATTAATAAACGGAACACCTCTTCCAAATGTTCCTGCAACAAACCCTGCCAAATCTGTGACAACTCCACCGCCTACAGCTATAATACAGCAGTCTCTGCGATACCCCTTTTCAAGCATTTCATCTTCGATTATTTCTTTTGTTTTTCTTGTCTTCTGCTTTTCACCGGCTTCAAATACAAACAAATCAGCACTGTAACCGGCTTCAATAAGCTTAGATAAAATTGAATCAGCATATAAAGCCTTAACAATACTGTCAGTAATTACTGCAAACTTAGTAATATCGCCGACAAGTCCGTTTTGTAAATCTGAAATCAGCTTATCCTCTAATCCGAAGCCTATTTCAATCTCATAACTGTCATCTATAACTTTTTTCAGCTCTACATTAAATATTCCCATCGTCTGCACCAAGTTAAAGGCAAAATACCTGTATTCAATCCTTTCTTCTTTTTCTTTAACACCTTACCTCATTTTATCCCCATGCTTACATATTATTTATTCTATGTTTTGCATAGTCAGCAATATTATCCACTGAAATATTATTAATTCTCATTTACCTGTGCAAGCTTCGCCGCCTGATCGGCTGCTATACATCCGTCAATAATCTCCTGAATATCGCCATTCATTATCTTATCAAGCTTGTAAAGTGTAAGTCCTATTCTGTGGTCAGTTACACGTCCCTGTGGGAAGTTGTAGGTTCTAATCTTTTCTGAACGGTCACCTGTACCAATCTGGCTTCTTCTTGCATCTGCTTCTGCATCATGAGCCTTTTGTAATTCAATATCATACAGCTTTGCACGAAGAAGTGCAAATGCCTTTTCCCTATTCTGAATCTGTGACTTTTCTGTCTGGCTGTAGATTACAATACCTGTTGGATAGTGAGTAAGTCTTACGGCTGAGTCTGTAGTGTTTACACACTGTCCTCCATTACCTGAAGCTCTCATTACGTCTATACGGATATCCTTTTCATCAATCTTGATATCCACCTCTTCTGCTTCCGGAATAACAGCAACCGTAGCAGTAGAAGTATGAATACGTCCGCCCGATTCTGTTTCAGGAACTCTTTGTACTCTGTGTACACCGCTTTCATACTTCATAAGCGAATATGCTCCCTTACCTTTAACCATAAATTCAACTTCCTTCATACCACCAATACCTGTATCGTCCATATTGACTAATTCAATTTTCCATCTCTGTGTTTCGGCATAGTGACTGTACATACGGAACAGCTCCGCTGCAAAAAGTGCTGCTTCATCTCCGCCGGCACCTGCTCTGATTTCCACAACAATATTCTTATCGTCATTTGGGTCCTTTGGAAGAAGTAATATCTTCATTTGCTGCTCTAAATCTTCAATTCGTGATTTTGCATCATTTAGCTCTTCCTTCGCAAGCTCTCTCATATCCTCATCACTCTCTAAATCGAGAATTGCAAGAGAATCCTCAACGTCCTGCTTTGCCTGCTTATATGCTTTATAAGCCTCAACAATAGGTGTTAGGTCATTCTGCTCCTTCATCAGTTTTTTAAATCTTTCCTGATCATTTACAACTGAAGGATCATTTAATTCATTCATAATTTCTTCAAATCTTACTAAAATATCCTCTAATTTATCAAACATCTTCTATTTCCTCCATTATCAAGCCTGCCACATACTACACGGTCAAGACCTGCTAAATCTTTTATTATTTCTATATCATCAAAGCCATTACTTTCCATAATAGCTCTAACTTCAACTGCCTGGTCATATCCTATCTCATAAACCAAATATCCTCCTGCCCTTAAATATTTAACTGACTCCTCTGTTATTCTTCTATAGAATTTCAGTCCATCCTCACTGCCGTCTAACGCCATAAAAGGTTCATTAAACTTTACTTCCTCCATCAGATTTTCAATATCTCCGGTCTTAATATAAGGCGGATTTGAAACTATTATATCAAATAAGGTCTCACTTAGGGAAGTAAATAAATCACTTTCTTTAAAATTAATATCTGCTTCATTATTTTTTGCATTAATTACGGCAACCTCAAGTGCCTTATCCGACAAATCCACTGCGGTTACCATAGTATTTTTGCACAATTTTGCAAGTGAAACTGCAATACATCCCGAACCTGTACACATATCCAATACCCGTACCTTATTTCCATCGGTATTACCGATATCAATACCATTGCATATTTTTATAGCTTTTTCTACCAGTATCTCTGTATCCTGCCTTGGTATAAGTACGTTTTCATCTACATAGAAGCTAAGTCCCATAAACTCCTGACAGTTAGTTATATGCTGCAAGGGAGTATGATTTTTACGAATATCTATTTTATCAAAATATTCTTTTATTTTGCCGGTTTGATTATCTTCAATGCTTTCATTTCCCTTTAGGAAGAAACTGCTTCTGTTCATATTAAACACATATTCCAGCAAATAAAAGGCATCTGTTTTGTAATCCTGAATATTACTGTTCTTTAAAATATTTTCTCCCTCTGAAAGAAGCTCTCTATATGTCATATTGGATTTCCTCTACACTGCCTTTTATTTAATATTCTATTTATCGGATTTTATTCTAAACTCATCAATTTTCACAATATCGTCATCGTCATCAAAATCCACTTCAACAGTATCAGATACAGGCTTGAATTCCTCTTTATTTTCCTCTAAAAATGCTTTCCAGTCAAACACAGCCTCAACAGCCTTAATACCTACCTCAATCATGGAATCATCAGGCTCTTTTGTTGTAAATTTCTGCATACACATTCCCGGCTTGCTTACGATATTTAAAAATTTATTTTCATAAGTTCCTGCTGCTCTAAGAATTTCATATGAAATACCTGCAATAACAGGAACTAATAATAATCTTACTATTACTTTTATAATGATTGAAATATCCTTTGGCAATATTGCCGATACTGCAATAAAGCATATAATACTTATAAACATTACAAAAAACAAAAAGCTTGTACCACATCTTTTATGAATACGTGAAGACATTTTTACATTTTCTATGTTTAATTCAAAACCCTGCTCAATACAATTAATACATTTATGTTCTGCACCATGATACATAAATGTTCTTTGAATATCCTTCATTCTTGATATTAAAAACATATATAGAAGAAATATGACTATTCTGAATATTCCCTCTACTACTGCAAGAACTGTATTTGACCTTATATTAACAGCATTTTTTAACAATTCGGATATTCCATATGGTAATACTATAAACAAAAATACTGAAAACATAATAGAAACAAATATAGTAATTCCCATCAGAAAATCTTCTGCCTTTTCCTTAAAAACAGAACGGGTCACCTTATCTACAGGTTTTTCCTTAACCTCTTCTTCATCCTCATAGAACTGTGCTGAATATGTCAAAGTCTTTATTCCAATAACAAGCGAGTCTACAAAACTAAATACTCCGCGAATAAATGGCAGCTTAAATATTTTTAATCTTTTGGATGTATCCTTACAATTTTTTACATCTACAATAATTTCCTTATCAGGCTTCCTTACTGCAACAGAATATTTATCCTTATTGCGCATCATAATGCCTTCTAAAACCGCCTGTCCACCAATACCTGATGCTTTCATATAAATCCTTTCTGTTATATCTGACTTGTATAAACTCCTTTTTAAACATCCTTTTCAATAAAAAATTAAAAAGTATTATTTGTATCTGAATTTCTCAGTCTATATAATTAAAGGTTGAGAATATAATTCTCAACCTTTAATTAACATAAATCCAATTAATCAGCCTTAACACCATACTTACGGTTAAACTTATCAATACGGCCACGAGCTGTTGTAGCTTTCTGCTGACCTGTATAGAACGAATGGCATTTTGAACAAATTTCTACATGGATGTTTTCCTTTGTAGAACCGGTTACAAATGTGTTACCACAGTTGCATTCAACTGTTGCCTGATAATATGTTGGATGTATTCCTTCTTTCATTTTTTCACCTCTAAAAATAATCTTGCTGGATTGGACTTTACCAATCAAGTCTTAAACAACTTTTGTAGTATATCATACAAAACTTTTTATTGCAATATTTTATTATTTAGAGTTTCCATATTTTTTATTTTTAGCTTCAAAAAGTCTTGTTGCCAAAGGCTAGATGCTTACATCATTATGATGATGTAAGCTTTTTGAAACTAAAAATAAAAAATA